>CAYQCP010000003.1:0-136911 GCA_964416005.1 uncultured Gemmatimonas sp. | reverse complement strand
CGCCGCGAAGCCCGCGGCACGCGCGGCGCGCGCAAGGGCGTCGAGGACCACGCCGTCGGCGTCAAATGCGACCCACACGCCGCGGCGGAGCGCGCGCACCGCCACCACCGGTTCCGCGCGCGGGAGTGGGAAGTAGCGTGCGGCGTCGCGCGTGAGCACGCGCTGCGCCTCCGCCTCACGCATCGGCGGCAGGGCGAGCTCGCGGGGCGACGTCCACGGTGACGCCAGCGCCACGTGCAGCGCGCACGGTACGTTCCCCTCTCGCGCTGGCACGTCTTGCGCTGCCGCCAGTCGCGCGGCGCGCAGCGCTGGCAGCAGCGTTGATTCATCGCCCGCGGCCAGGGCGTCGGCGTCGAACCTGAATTCCTCCGTACCCGCACCCTCCGGTGCTGTCGGCGATGCCGGTCCCCAGGCGAAGACGCCGCGTGCCGAGGCGAGGGCGAGTCCCACCGTGCGCGCCCTCACCGGAAGCTCCGCCACTGCACAAAGAGGGCAGGTCCGCCGCGCTGCATCAGCGCTTCCGCCGTGGCGAAGATGGGACTGCCCGCGACCACCGCGGTGCTCGTCACGCGCATCGCCTCAGTCTCATATACGAGCAGGCGATGCAACAGGTCGGTGTGACGCTCCAGTTCGGCGCGCAGACCGGCGGGCACGACGGCTGTCAGCTCACGTAAGTCGCGCAACCGAATGCCCGTGCGCCGCGCCGCGACGATGGCTTCCGCGGCCGCTGGGCTGACGCCGGGCAGGACCTGAAGCACCGCAGGCGGCGCGGTGTTCGGGTTGATGCGCGCCATGCCGTCCACGGCGAGCAGCGGACGCACACACGCCCATGGCTGGGCGGGCAGGGCGATTACCTCATCCAACTCGCCGACTGTGCGCACCGGACCGTCACGCGGCAGGCTGCGCTGGCCGGCCGCGAGGTACGCGTCGCGCTCGGCACCTTGCGGACGCGGCAGGGCGTCCGCGTCACGCCAGTCCGCAATCCGATCGGCTGCCGCGCGGGCGGCCGGAAGGTCGGCGCCGCACACGACGAACAGCCGCGCGAGCATCTCGACACTGGCGTGGTTCACATCGAGCGCGGCCGCGTCATCTTGCAGGTCCACGGTCACCTGCGTTGCACCAACGACGACGACCGTGCGGCTGTTCATTGCGCGCCACGGGTCGGCCAGCGCGTCGTTGCGCGCGCCCTCGAGCGCGCGCGTGAGTCGTGCGCGCGCGTGTTCGAGTCCGGCGCGCGCGGCGGCGCGCGCCTGCTCGCTTTCGACGGCGTTGGCTGTGGCCAGGCGACGCGCGCGCGCTAGCCAGGCGACTTCCAGGCTGACCGCCGCCAGCGCGGCCATCAGCCAGACCGTCGCCACCAAGGCGAAGCCGCGGCGCGTTCTCATTGGCCGTTCGCCAGCGGGACGGTGACAGGCAGGCGCAGGGGTGCGGGCAACACCGTGCCGTCAGTCGCGCGCAGCCGGAACACGACCGCCGTCGGCAGCAGTGCGCCAGTCCAGCGGCGGCGCCATTCGCGTCGACCGAACGCCGATGTGAGATACGACACCTCGAAGCCTGCGACGTCCGGCGCGAGCGCAATCCGCTCCCGGGCCTGGTCTGCCGACGTGCCGTCAGCCACGAGCGTGGGGCGGTCTGCGGTGCGATCCACGAACAGGTGCACGGTGCGTCCGCCGCCGGCTGTGGTGAAGAAGGACACCGAATCATCGGCAATGTCGCCCGACGGCGCAGGGCGACTCCCACGTCGACCATCGAGCGCCCCGTCGGAGGTCGTGCCGACGCGGACATCGGAGACCCACGCGACCAGCAGGCGACGAGCGGCAAGCGCGCGGCCGTCGACCTCGGCGTCTTCGAGGACCGCCTGGCGCCGGTCGAGCATCGTGGCCACGGCGGCGCCACCAGCCGCGAGAGCCGCACCGCCGACGGCGAGCGCGACGGCCAGCTCGAGCAGGGTCATGCCCGGACGCGCTCTCATCGAACCCCGGCCGACATGGGCCGATAGGCATGGGTCGTCAGGGCGTACGCACCGGCGTCCCATCGGACCTCGACGCTCAGTGCGTAGAGATCCGGTTCCTGCGGGACGCGTTCCACAGTGGCACGCCATTCATATCGTTGTGCGCCGGAGTCCAGCCGCCCCGCCCGCAGCGAGTCGGGCAGCGCGGTCAGGAGCGGAGCGTCGAGGAGTTCGAGCCGCGCCAGTTGCTCCGCGGCGGCGGCAACGGCCGGCGTCGCGAGACGAGCCTGCCGTGCCGCACGCGACTCAGCGGCAAACGCCTCGAGCGCGCCGACGGCGACGATGCCGATGATCACCAGCGAGACCACGGCCTCGAGCAGCGTGAATCCGGCGCGTCTCACGGCGCCTCCGTCACGCTCGGCGTCCCCGTCAGCGGGTCCGTGAGCACGCGCGCGCGTCGAGCGCCGCACGCGATGGAGGGGACACTGCCGTGCGACGGGCCATCGGGAGCAAACCGCATCACGTCGCGGGCGCCTCCGGATAACTGACAACCGTCCGGCAATTCGAGCACGAACGACGTGTCTCGCGGCCGCAGCCAGGCGCGCTGGCTGGCGGCGTCGATGGTGAGTTCCGCCTGGTGACCGCTGGACACAGCGCGTTCGCGGGCGAGGTGCAGCACGGCGACCACACGCGCCGCGGCGGCGTCGACGTCACTCGGCGGGCGCCACGCGGCAACGGCCGGAACGGCAAGCGCTCCAGCGAGGGCGAGGATCACCACGACCACCGCCAGTTCGACGAGCGTATAGCCGCGGCGGAGGTTCATCGCAGCCCCGCCGGGTTGATGCCGTAGATCGCCTGCAGGAGCGACAGCGCGACGGCGCCGATCACCACGCCGAACGTGACAATCATGGCCGGTTCGGCGAACGCCACGAGCCGTTGCGCCCCCCGCTCGGTGCGCTGTTCAAAGAAGAGAGCGGCCCGCTCGAGGAATTCCGCAAGACGTCCGGCCTCTTCACCCGTCGAGACGAGCGAAAGGAAGACGTCGCCGAAGACACGCTCGGCGGCGCAGGCGGCATGCAGCGTACTGCCCGCGATGACGCGCGCGCGCACTTCGTGCAGCGCGTCGCCAAGCATGGGATCGTCGGCGGAACTGGCGGCATCCTCGAGCGCCGAGGGGAGCGGTGTGCCGCCGAGCAGCAGCACGGCCAGCGTGCGCGCCGTACCTGCCGCCAGGGCATCACGGCGGAAGCCGCCCACGACCGGCAGTGCGAGCAGGGTGCGCGACCAAGCGCGCCGGCCTGCTGCAGACGAGCGCAGCCACGCCAACGCCGCGATCAGCGCGGCGAGGGTGACGGGGACGAGCATCCAATTGGCGCGCAGGGCCGTGGCGGCGCCGAGGAGCATGGCCGTGCTCGCAGGCAATGGCACGCCTGTGCCTTCGAGCAGCGCCGCGAAGCGGGGAAGCACGAAGAGCAGGAGCACCATCAGGGCGGCGCCGCCGGCGATCGCGAGGATGGCGGGGTAGATCGCCGCCGAGAGCAGGCGGGCGCGCAGGGCACCTTCCCGTTCGAGCTGTGCGGCGAGGCGATCGAACGCGCCGTCGAGATCTCCCGCCCGCTCGCCGGCGCGCACGACACCCACCGCCGATGCGCTGAATGCCCGCGGGTGCGCCGCGAAGGAGGCGGCCACGCCCTCGCCGCGCTCGATGCGCGCGCGAACATCGCGCAAAGTGTCGGCGAGGGCCGGCGGCGCGGTGCCCGCCGCCACGTCGAGTGCGCGCACCAGCGAGAGACCGGCGGGGAGCAGCGAGGCCAGCGCCCGCATTGCGTCGGCCACGGCGGCTCGGCTCGCGCGCGGCGCATCGGGCGCGACGGCACCGTGCTCCTGCACGTCGAGCACCACGAGGCCGCGCGCCTCGAGCGTGCGGACGAGCGCGTCGGCGCTGGCCGCATGCTCGCGACCGCGGGCGCGTCGGCCCTCGGCGCTGATTGACAGGAATTCGAAGCCCGGCATCAGGGGGCGATCCGGCGGTTATTTCCAGCTCACGATATCGGCAGACTCGCCCTCGCCGCCGGGTTTGCCGTCGGCACCGTACGTGAGCAGGTCGAAGCCACTCCCGGACTGGATCCCGGGCGCACGGTAGACGTACGCTGCGCCCCACGGGTCAGCCGGGACTGCCTTTCGCAGGTAGGGGCCGCGCCAGTTGGCCGGACGCGGCTCGATCGTCGGAGCCTGCCAGAGCGAGACCAGGCCCTGCTCGGTGCTCGGGTACCGCCCATTGTCGAGGCGGTACGCATCCAGCGCGGCGCCCAGCATCTCGATCTGCGTCCTGGCGGTCGTCTCGCGCGCCGCGCCAACGTGACGGAAGACGTTTGGCGCCACGAGCGTGGCCAGCACCGCGAGCACCACGATGACCACGAGGATCTCGATGAGCGTGAGGCCGCGACGGTCAAGGCGCGAGGGGGTCATCCGATCATAATCGCAGTCGTGCGGCACAACGGCTAGGGTTCGCGGCGGCGTTCTCAGGTGGGGCGAGCTCTAGGCAATCGACTAGGGCAGGCGCAGGCCAGAATCGCGCTTGCCGCTCAGGGACACGCGAACATCGGGCGCACGCAGCGCCGCGACGGGATCTCCCGGCCCGCCGGCCGCCATGAGGTTGCGGGGCGTGACGTTCCCGGTGGCACCGTCGAGTTCGAACACCGTCCAGAGCGTGCCCGCCTGCTGTGGCACGGCGTAGCTCCCCACCTGTGAGGTGCCGCGGAAGACGCGCAGCAGCGCGCCGGAGCGCATCAAGGTGCTGTCGGTGGCCGAGCTCGGCGTGTTGTAGTTGTGCACGTAGAAACGGTAGATCCCCGTGCCCAACTGGCTGATGGTGATCGTCTCGGGGCCGGGCGCCGCCGACGCGTCGCGGTCGAGGCAGGCGTTCGGCGCCGCCGCACAGCTGCCTGGCTGGAGAAAATAGACCTGCTCCCGTGCCGAGCCCGCGCCCGGGAGCGTGAGATACAAATCGAGGTCGCGATCGGCCGCCGTCCACGTGAGTACGGCACGCCATTGATTGGCATTGGTGTTCGCCGACAGCGTGAGGTCGGCGTTGGCGAGTGTGGCGCCGCCCGAGATGACCACGGTTCGCGAGCTCTGCGCGTACCCCGCGCCTCGCATCACGAGCGTGTAGGTGCCGGCGGCCAGGCCGGCAAAGCCGTACGTGCCGTCGGCGGCCGTAGTGGTGGCCTGCGCCGCGAGCCCAGTGACGGCATTCACTCCCTCGCGAAGCTCCACCGCGAGACCGGTGGTGATGGCGGCATTGGTGCTGGCGTTGCGCGCCAGGCCGCTGACCCCGCCGAGCGCCGCACTGGTGCGGGCGAGTGGCACGTTCTCGACGGTCAGCGACGAGGCGATGGTAACGGCCGACACCGTGGTGGACACGTAGCCCGTGGCGCTGACGGCGAATTCGAGCACGCTTCCCATCGCGAGCCCGGGGAGCACCCAGTTGCCACCCGCGTCCGCTGTCGTCGTCGCGATGATCGCGGCACTAGCGTCCCGCGCGGTTACCCTGGCCCCACTGATACCCGGCGCGCCCGCGGCTTCCACCACACGACCGGACGCCGAGAAGGTCAGCGCCGGGTTTGGAATGACCGTGACGGGCACCGAAGCGCTCTTCCCCTCGGATGCCGCCGTGATGGAGACGCTCCCAGTTGCCACGCCGGTCACCAGGCCGCTGGCGCTGACGGTGGCAACGGCCGCGTTGGACGACGACCAGGCAATCGTGCGCCCCGTCAGCGTGGTGCCCAGGGAGTCGGAGAGCGTCGCGACCAGCGGTGCGCTGGCGGCGACGCCGACGGTGAGCGTCGTGGGTGCGATGGTGATCGTCGCGACGGGGAGAGCGGTCACGGTCACGGACGACGTGCCGACCTTCTTGTCCACGGTGGCCGTGATGGTGGCGGACCCAGCCGAGACGCCGCGCACGAGGCCGGCCCCATCAACGGTGGCAACAGACGGGCTTGAGGTCGACCAGGCGGCGGACTTGCCGGCGATAATTGCGCCGGTGCTGTTCTTCGGCGACGCGGCGAGTTGCCGTGTCTGCCCGACGCCCAGCGTCACCGATGACGGCGTGACCTCCACCGTGGCCACGGCATTGGGCGACGGCCCGGAGGAGTCGCCGCCGCACGCCATGGCTGCAGCAGCGAGTGTCAGTGCGAGAACTCGGGCAGCGCGAGAGTTCAAACCGGGAGGCGGAGAAGCGTGGTCGGTGGAGATCCCGCCGACAAGTATATGGAGCGGTGTCACGGCGTGCGAGCTACGGGCCATCGACCGGTTCACGACCGAGCCGCGAACCCCCTAAATTGCAGAAGCGCCGCCGGCAACGCCGCCGCGGTGCCTTTGACCCTGCAGGGAGTTCGATTTCATGGCCAGCATCATCAGTGGCAAGAAGCGCATAGCCATCCTTACCGGCGGCGGCGACGTCCCCGGCCTCAATCCCGCGATCCGCGCGGTCACCATTCGTGCCCTGCGCGAAGGCTGGGACGTCATCGGCCTGCGGCGCGGCTGGGCGGGCGTGATGGAGATCGTCCGCGACCACATGTACGACAACTCCAACAATTTCCAGTTCCTGACGGAAGAGATCGTGAACCGCGCCGGCCGCACCGGCGGCACGTTCCTGCACACGTCGCGTACGCGGCCGAGCAGCGTGAAGGCCGACGCCGTGCCGCAGCACCTGAAGGCCACGTACAGCCAGCCGGTGAACGACCTCACGCCCGAGGTGCTCAAGAACCTCGGGTGGCTGGGCATCGACTACCTCATCCCGATCGGCGGCGACGACACGCTCAGCTACGCGATGCGGATGCACCAGGAAGGCGTGAAGGTGATCGCCATCCCGAAGACGATGGACAACGACGTGCCGGGCACGGACTACTGCATCGGGTTCAGCACGTGCGTCACGCGCACCATCGAGATGGCACACCGGCTCCGCACGTCGGCGGGGTCGCACGAGCGCCTGCTGGTGATGGAAGTTTTCGGTCGCTACGCGGGCTTCACGGCGATGCTGCCGACGATGGCGGGCGCGGCGACGCGCTGCGTCATCCCGGAGCACAACTTCGACCTCGACATCCTGACCGAGATGCTGATGTACGACCGCAACCGCAACCCGAGCAAGTACGCGGTGGCGCTCGTGTCGGAGGGGGCGGTGCCGCAGGGCGGCGAGCGCGTCTGGAAGAGCAATGTGACCGACGCATTCGGGCACGCCAAGCTTGGCGGGATCGGCGACCTCGTCTCGGACGAGGTGCAGAAGCGCACCGCGCAGTTCAACAACGGCAAGGAAGTCCACATCATCAACCAGAAGCTCGGGTACCTGGTGCGCGGCGGCGATCCCGACGCGATGGACTCCATTGTGCCGATGGCGTACGGCAACCTGGCGCTCGACCTGCTGCTGCAGGGCGTGCACGGCCGGCTCGTGGTGGTGAAGAACGGCTGCTACGGGAACATCCCGCTCGACATCGTGACGAGCACCAAAAAGGTCGTGGACGTGGAGCGGTTCTACAACACGCAGCGGTACCGCCCGCACTTCCACAGCTTCGACCTCGCGCCGCTGTTTATCATGACGAGCGAGGGGTAGGGCTGGCTGTCGACCTGAGGAGGGAGGCACCCATGGCCACCGATGCCGGATATGCCAAGTACGTCTGCGATCAGCTCCACGCCGCGGGCGGCATCACCGCGCGCAAGATGTTCGGTGAGTATGGGCTCTATCGTCACGGCAAGATCGTGGCGCTCATCGCCGACAACCAGCTGTTCGTGAAGCCGACGCCGGAAGGAACGGCGGTGCTCGGCACGCCCACCTACGGGCCGCCGTATCCCGGAGCGAAGCCGTTCTTCAACGTCTCGGACCTGCTCGATGACCCCGAGTGGCTCGTGCGTCTGATCTTGGCGACGGATGCGGCGCTGCCGCCGCCAAAGAAGAAGCCGGAGCGGAAGGCCGCGGCCGGGAAGGCCGTCGCAGTGAAAGCGGCCCCGCGGCGGTCTGCGACGCGGCCCGCGAAGAAGACAGCGTCGAAGCAGCCGGCGAAGCGCAAGGCGACGAGTAAGCCGACGCCGAAGAAGTAGACGCTGCCGATCCGGAGACGGCGCTGCCGCACGTCGTGGTGTAAAGGGTACTTGACATCGCACGGAACGGTGTGTAAAGTATCCTTGTCACTTCACCTGAGGCCACCATGCCGTCCAGGAACTCCAGCCGACCGCTGATCGCCGGCGTGCTCTGGCTCATCACCTTCTTCGTCGCGCGCGTCGCACTCGAGGCGCCCGGCATCGCTCCCGCGCTGCGCATTGCGGCGGCCCTCACGCCGCTGCCGTTCTTCGCCGCCTTCCTCGTGTTCTTCATTCGCGAGCTGCGTGCGGCCGACGAACTCGAGCGACGCATCCAGGGCGAAGCGCTCGCCATTGCCTATCCGCTGGTCCTCGTGCTGCTGATGACGCTCGCGCTGATGGAGCGCGCCGTCGGCCTCAAGTTCGAGGACTGGTCGTACATGCACGTCTGGGTCTACGTGCCGATCTTCTACCTCATGGGGCTTTTCATCGCGCGCCGGCGATACGTATGAAGAACCTGTTGCGGGAACTGCGCGCCGAGCGCGGCTGGTCACAGGGAGAGCTGGCCGAGCGGCTCGATGTCTCACGCCAGACGGTAAATGCCATCGAGACGGGGAAGTACGATCCCTCGCTCCCGCTGGCGTTCACCATCGCGGCGCTCTTCAAGCGCCGCATCGAGGATATCTTCTCTCCCTGACGCCTACGCGGGATACACCTCGAAGATCCCCGCCGCCCCCATCCCGCCGCCGATGCACATCGTCACCATCCCCAGTCCGCCGCCCGCCGCGCCCAGCGCGTGCACGAGCTGCGTGGTGAGCTTGGCGCCGGTGGCGCCGAGGGGGTGACCGAGCGCGATCGCGCCGCCGTTCACGTTGGTGCGCGCGGTGTCCATTCCGAGGTCCTTCATCACTGCCAGCCCCTGCACGGCGAAGGCCTCGTTCAGCTCGATCATCTTGATGGCATCAAGCGACAAACCGGCCTTGGCGAGCGCCTTCGGCACGGCCTTGATGGGCCCCACACCCATGATGTCCGGCGACACGCCGGCCGTCGCGAACGTCACGAACCGCGCCAGCGGCTTGAGTCCGAGCGCCTTCGCCTTCTCGGCGCTCATCAGCAGCACGGCTGCCGCGCCGTCCGACAGCGGCGACGAATTGCCCGCAGTCGATACCCCCTTTGCCGAGAAGGCGGGCTTCAGCTTTGCCAGCCCTTCGATGGTCGTGTCAGCGCGCGGCATCTCATCGACGGCGAACGGCACCACTTCGACCGTCTTCTTCGTCCCCTTCCACGAGACCTTTTGCACGGGGACCGGGACGATCTCGCCGACGAACGCGCCGCGCTGAATGGCCGCCGACGCCTTCTGCTGCGACGCCAGCGCGAACTGATCGGCCTGCTCGCGCGTGATCCCCCACCGCTGGGCCACCCGCTCGGCGGTGTGCCCCATGCCGATATTCGACTCGGTCATCTCCGGGTGCAGCCGCGTGTGGAATCCCGACATCGGGACGGCGCTCATCATCTCGACGCCGCCGGCGACCACCACGTCGCACAGGCCCGTCATGATGGACTGCGCGGCGAATGCCACGCTCTGCAGCCCGGACGAACAGAAGCGATTGACGGTGGCGCCGGAGACGTCCACCGGGAAGCCGGCGCGCAGCGCGGCGAGCCGCGCGATGTTGAGCCCCTGCGTGCCCTCGGGGAAGGCGCAGCCCCAGATCACGTCGTCCACCAGCGCGGTGTCCACGTGTGCCCGCTGCACCACGCCCCTCAGCATCTCGGCGCTCAGGTCCACCGCGTGCACGGTGGCAAGTCCGCCGTCCTTCTTGCCGCGAGCGACAGCCGAGCGGACCGCGCTCACGATCACTGCGTCCTTCAGTTGCATCGTATCATCTCCCGGCGCGAACACAGCGCGCCCGCAGTCTTCGTGGTGTGGGTCAGTTCCGCAGCGGCTTGCCCGTCTCGAGCATGTACTGCAGGCGGGCCTGCGTCTCCTTGGTGCCGAGCAGCCGCAGGCAGGCCTCACGCTCGAGCTCAATGAGGTCCTGCTCGGTGACCTCGCGTGGCGGCCCGTCACCACCCGACAGCACATAGGCGATCTCGTGCCCGATGCGCACGTCGTGGGCCGTGGCCTGTCCCCCCTCCTGGAAGGAGAAGAGCGCGTAGTCGAGGTTGGCGAGCGCCTCGCGGCCGAGGGCGCGCATCGTCATCGGCGGCGGTGGCACATACCCCGGTGCGAGGTCGAGCACGCGCGCCTTGGCGTCGCCGAGCAGCACGTCACGGTTCATCGAGATGCGGTCGCTCACGCGCAGGTAGCCGAGCTTGATCGCCTCGTGCGCGCTCGTGCTCACCTGCGCGAGTGCAATCAGCTTGAAGGCGCGCTTGATCCCCTCGAACGGGTCGGCCTCCTCGTACGCCGCCAGCTCGCGCGTGAAGCGGAAGGCGAGCTCCTTGGTGCCGCCGCCGGCCGGGAGAATTCCCACCCCGACCTCGACGAGCCCCATGTACAACTCGGCATGCGGCTGCACCGCATCGCAGTGCATGGAGAACTCGCACCCACCACCCAGCGTGAGGCCGAACGGTGCCGCGACCACCGGGAACGGCGCGCGGCGCAGCGACATGGAAGCGTTCTGGAAACGCGCGATGCCCGCTGCAATCGCCTTCCAGTCGCCGCTCATCAGCGCCGGTCCCTGCTGCGCGAGGTTGGCGCCTGCGGTGAAGGTGCGCGGGTCGTCGTTCCCGATGACGAGCCCGGCGTACGAACCCTTCGCCACGCGGTCAATCGTCCGCGCGATCATGTCGACGACACCCGTGCCGAGCGTGTTCATCTTGCCGCAGAACTCGAGACAGAGCACGCCATCCCCGAGGTCGAGGACGCGGGCCTCCTTGTTCTCCTCCACCACGTGTCCGTCGGCGCGGCGCGCGGCGAGGTCGATCTTCCCGGGGATGGCCGGCACCGGCGCGTACCCGGCCGTCGTCACGAGCTGCTCGGCGCTGCCGGTCCCCGCATAGAACCCCTTCGTGGCCTGCTTGAAGAGCGCCGGTTCGGTGAAGCCGTGCGCCGTGAACTGCGCGCGCAGCCAGTCGAGTCCGAGGGCGTCCATGACGCGGAACGGTCCGACGTCCCAGCCGTACCCCCACTCGAGGGCGCGATCCACGCCGGCGATATCATGCGCCAGGTCCGGCGCCAGGCGCGCTGTGTGATATGCCACGACGGTCAGCATCTTGCGCAGGAAATCGCCGTACGTCCCGGGGAGGTCGCGCACTTTGGCGATGCGTTCGGCCACCGGGAGCTTGAGCAGCGCGTCGATTTCCGGCGTGGAGAGCCGCACCTGCGGCACGTACTCGAGCGTGTGCCAATCGAGCGTCTTGATGTCCTTGCCGTCCTTCTTGTAGAAGCCGCCGCCCGTCTTGTCGCCCAGCCAGCCGCGCTTCACGATCTCGTGCACCCAGCCCGGCAGGGTGAAATCCTCGCCGGTGGCCTGCGACAGCCCGGCGCTGACATGGGCGAGCACGTCGAGCCCGGACAGGTCGCCGGTGCGGAACGTCGCCGTCTTCGCCCGGCCGATCAGCTGCCCGGTGAGGCCGTCCACCTCGTCGATGGTGAGGTTGAACTCCTCCATCAGCTTGAACGTCGCGAACATGCCGAACACGCCGAGGCGGTTGGCGACGAAACCCGGCACGTCCTTGCACAGCACGATGCCCTTGCCCATGCACCGTTCGGAGAACTCGCGAATGGTCCCGAGCGTTTCCGGCGCCGTGTACGGCGTCGGGATGAGCTCGAGCAGGTGCATGTAGCGCGGCGGATTGAAGTAGTGCGTGCCGAGGAAGTTCCGCTTGAACGCGTCCGTACGCCCCTTGAGCAGGATCTCCATCGGGATGCCGGACGTGTTCGAGGTGACGATGGCGTTGGGGGCAATCGTCTCGAGCTTCGCGAACAGCTCCTGCTTGGGACCGGGCTGTTCGATGATGACCTCGACGATCCAGTCGCAGTCGGCGAGCAGGTTGAGATGGTCGGCGGTGTTGCCGGTGGTGACCAGCGTCGCGCGGTCGGGATCCATGAACGCCGCCGGCTTGGCCTTCTTCGCCTTCTCCAACCCCTTGCGGGCGGGGCCCGAACGGTCAGGGGAGGCCGCGTCCTCGCTGCCGGGAATGTCGAGCAGGACCACGGGGAAGCCGGCGGAGGCGGCGAGTGCGGCGATGCCGCTCCCCATCACACCGGCGCCGACGACGCCCACGTTCGTGATGCGCATCAGGGTTCCTCTGGGGGGCCTGCAGGGAATGAACGGCGCGCGCGGCGGAAGACAGCGCGTCGGCGATGAATCTACAGCCCGTGGTGCGGGTCTGGCGAATACGGTCCATGGTCAGCCACGAGGGGAGCAGCTAACTTCCGCCGACCATGAAGCTCCCCTCCCGCAAGGCCGTCGCGCACCTGCGCGCCGTGGACCCGGTCATTGCCGGGGTGATTGATCGCGTGGGTCCCTGTCAGGCACGCGCGCACCTCGAAGGCACCCACTTCGGCGCCGTCCTGCGGTCCATCGTCTATCAGCAGCTCAGTGGAGCCGCGGCGGCCACCATCCACGGCCGGGTGCTCGCCCTCTTTGGCGGCGAGGAGCCATCGCCGCGCGCGCTGCTGCGCATGGATGACACCCGGCTGCGCGCCGCCGGCCTGAGCGGACAGAAGACGGCGTACATCAAGAACCTGGCGGCGCACGCTGCAAAGCGCAGCTTCCCGATGGAACGCCTGCACGAGCTCGACGACGCCGCGGTCATCGAGACGCTCACCCAGGTGAAGGGCATCGGGCGCTGGACCGCGCAGATGTTCCTGATGTTTCGCCTCGGCCGCCCGGACGTGCTGCCCGAACTCGACCTCGGCATCCAGAAGGGGATGCAGCTCGCGTTCGGCCTGCGGCGCCTGCCCACGCCGCAGCAGGTGCTCAAGCGTGGCGCGCCGTGGGCACCGTATCGCACGATTGCGAGTTGGTACCTGTGGAGGGTGCTGGAACTGCCAACGGACTAGTGTGCGGAGCGGTGCAACGATGCGAATCGGAGTGACAGGGGCGAGCGGTTTCGTTGGACAGCGACTGGTGCCGGCGCTGCAGTCAGCGGGGCACCAGATCGTGCGGATCGGCCGCGGTGCGGAATCCGATGTGCGGTGGAACCCGTCGGCTGGCGCCCTCGACGCCGCAGGATGCTCCGGAATCGATGCGTTCGTGCACCTCGCGGGCGCAAACGTCGGCGAGCGCTGGACGCCGGCGCACCGGCGCGAGATTCGCGACAGCCGTGTGCTTGGCACCGCGCTGGTCGCGCGCACCGCCGCGGCGCTCACGCCGCGGCCCCGCGTGCTCGTGTGCGCGTCGGCGGTGGGGATCTACGGCGACGCGGGCGACGTCGTGCTCGATGAAGCGAGTCCATCGGGTCACGACTTCCTCGCCGATGTCGGGCGGGCCTGGGAAGCGGCCGCCGATCCCGCGCGGCAGGCGGGCATCCGCACGGTGCACCTGCGGTTTGGCGTAGTGCTGTCACGGCAAGGCGGGGCGCTGGCGCGCATGCTGCCGGTCTTCCGCCTCGGCGGGGGTGGGCGCCTCGCCAGCGGACGCCAGTGGATGAGCTGGATCTCCATGGAGGACGCCGTGGGCGCCGTGCAGTTTGCGCTCGACCGCGATACGCTCGCCGGTGCGGTGAATGCCGTCGCGCCGTCGCCCGTGACCAATGCCGAGTTCACGGACACACTGGCGCGCGTCGTCCACCGGCCAGCGCTCTTCCCCGTCCCCGCGTTCGCGCTCAACTTGATGTTTGGCGAGATGGCGCATGGCACGCTGCTGGCGAGCCAGCGCGTCATTCCCCGCCAGCTGCTCGCGGCCGGGTATGCGTTCCGGCACGCCACCCTCGAGCCGGCGCTGCGCGCCGCGGTGAACGAATGACGGCAGGCCCCGCCACCGACTTCCACAGCCACCTGATCCCGGGAGTCGATGACGGGGCCGCGGACATTGCTGCGTCACGCGAGGCCGTGGCGGCGATGGGACGCGACGGCGTGACGACGGCCATCACCACACCGCATTTCGACGGGTCGCTCACGCTCGCGCCGCCTATGGCCGAGCAGCGGCTGGTACAATTGGATGTGGGCTTCGCGCTGCTGACCGCCGACGCCGAGGTGGCCGCGTGCGGCGTGCGACTGCTGCGCGGTGTCGAGTTGATGCTTGACGTGCCCGATCCCGACATCAGCGATCCGCGCGTGCGCCTGAATGGCGGCCGGTTCGTGCTGGTGGAGTATCCCGGGTTGCAGCTGCCGCTCTCTCATGCGGACTTCGCGATGCGCGCCTTACGCGACAAGGGGTGGCAGCCGGTGCTCGCACATCCCGAGCGCTATCGCAACGTCGACGACACCCTGGAGCAGCTGCTCGCCCTGCGCTACGCGGGGGCGTACTTCCAGCTCAACGCCGGTTCGCTGGTTGGCTACCATGGCGACGGCCCCAAGCGCCGAGCTGCGGCGCTGCTGGCACGGGGTTGGGTGGAGTATGCGTCGAGCGATTATCACGGCCGTGGAGCCCCCGCCGTCGCCGCGGCGCGCGCGGCGCTTGTGGCCGGCGGGGCGGGGGAGCAGGCCGAGCTGCTATTCTGCGAGAATCCGGCGCGGCTCGTGCGCGACGAGTCTCCGCTGCGAGTCCCTCCGGTGGGGAGTTCCCGGCCGCCCGCGCGTTCGTTCTGGGCCCGCCTGCTGCGGCGAGGCCGCTGATGCCTCGCGCGTGGCGGGAGACGATGACGCATCCCGTCGTCGTCGCGGCTGCGCTGACGATCTTCCGCGTGTTCTACGGCCAGCTTCCCAAGGAGGGGAGCCGCTTCCTCGCGATTCCGATCGCCATCGAGAGCGGCTGGCCCGGCACCTACCCGGCCACGGACATCCTGGTGCAGAGCGGACTGCACTCCGGCTTCCACCTGTACGTCGCAATCGGGAAGCTGGCGGCGCTCGGTCTCTCGCTCGCCATGATCTGGGAGGCGGGTCTGCTCATCACGACGTTCCTGCTGGCGTGGCTGGTGATGCTCATCTTCGAGCACCTCACCGGGCGGCGGGATGTGGCGCTGATGTCCACGGCCGTGCTGATGGCGATGCCGTCCTTTCGGGGCACGCTGGTCTGGTCGCCGGTGCCGGGGCCCGAATTCGTCATCGCGTCTCTCGGCGCCTGCATGCTGCTGCTGGCGCTGCTGCTTTCGTGGCAACGCCGCTGGGTCCTGGCCGGCCTCGTGGCCGGCCTGCTCTGCAACCTGCATCCAAGCCTCGGGAGCATCGCGTTCCTGCTGCTCGTGGCGGCGGGCACCGCCAGCTGGAGGGAGGATCGGGTGCAGCTGGCGCGAGCGCTCGTCGTCGGCGCCATCGCGGCGCTCCCCAACGTCTACGCGATGAGTCGCCATCTCTTTGACGGCGGCGCCGCCGAGGTCACGTCGGCGGGGCTTTTCGAGATGGTCGCGCCGTTCCAAAAGCAGTACTCGATCACCGATCACTTGAACGACGGACTTGCCTTCTACTCGGGCATGGTGGTGCTGGCGCTCGCCGGGATCGCAGCCGGTGTGCGGCGCGGGCGGCGCGAGGTGCTGTCTGCGTTCGTCGCGATCCACGGACTGGTCGCGCTCTACATCATCGCCATCGAAGCGTTCCAGAGCAGCTTCATCGGGATCTTCTTCTGGTTCCGGGCGACGGCGTATGTGAAGGTGCTCGCCATTCCCGCGTGCGTCCTGCTTGCCGTCCACGACTGGCGCAGCCCGGGCTCCATGGTGCGACGGGCCACGCTGGGCGGACTGATGCTCGCGGCGGCGTTCGCGCAGAACGAGACGGCGTCCGCGTCCTTCCTGCTGTTTGCACTCGCGTGGCACCTGGCGAGGGATTCCCGGAGTTTGGCGCGCGTGATATCCGCTTTGCTGGGTGCGTGCGCCGCCGCGCTGATGGTGTCCATCGGATGGCGGCGACTGGGGATTCCCGTGGCTCCGGATTCGGTCCGCACACTGCTAGCGGTCGGCGGCGGCGTGCTGCCGCTGCTCGCCATTCCCCTGGTTCTCTCGGCACGGCGAGCGACCGCCGTGGATGCCACTTCTGCAGAACGCGACCGAGTCGGCGCACCTTGGCTCGCTGGCGCCGCGCTCGCGCTGGTCTTCTCGTTGTTTGCCGGCAATCCGTATCAGGCGGGCCTGCAGACGATCCTGCCTGCGTCGTGGTCGTCGGTGCGCGAGCGCGTGATGTTCGAGGAGCCGTCAGGCGAGATGGCCGAGGTGGAGCGATGGGCGCGTGACGCCTCGCCACGCGATGCGCTGTTCGTGCTGCCCCCCGACGCGCTGGCGTCAGAGAGCTTCCGGGTGCGTGCCAGACGCGGCGTCTTCGTGACGATCGGCGACCTCGCGCAGCTGACCTACGCCCCCGCGGCGTTCATTCAGGCGCAGGAGCGCGCGACGTTGACAGGGGTCCGCGTGTTGGATGGCCGACCGGACGCGAGTGGATACTTGCGGATCGACAACGCCGGCGCGGACGCGCTGCGCCGCGCCGGGGCGACACACCTCGTCTTCGCAAAGTCAGGCGCCCCCGCGCTGGATCTCGCGGTGGCTTTCGACGGCGCTGGTTGGCTGGTGTACGCGCTGCAAAACAGGCCCTGAGGGAACAGGGTAGAATCGCCGCCCCGTTGCGGCGTGACTCTGTCCGCGACCGACGGTCCTGCTAGCGCCGCAATCCGCGCAGCTGGAGCTCGAAGTCGAGCGAGTTCGTCGCGAGGATCACCGCCACGTCGAACGACACGCGGCCGGCGATCACGAGGTCGGCGAGGTGCTGGTCGAAGGTCTGCGTGCCGAACTGCGCACGCCCCTCCGCGAGCACGGCGCGCAGTTCGCCCAGCCGGCCCGGATCGCTGAGCACTTCGCGCACGCCGGCGTTCATGCAAAGCAACTCGGCCGCGAGCACGCGTCCGTTGCCGTCGGCGCGCGGGAGCAGGCGCTGGGCGATCACGCAGCGCAGCGACTCCGCGAGCTGCAGGCGCACCTGGTCCTGCGCGTCGGCCGAGAAGTTGGCGAGCAGCGCCTTGATGGCGCTGGTCACGTCACTCGACTGCATGCGGGCGATGACCATCCGGCCCTGCTCGACGGCCCGGAAGGCCATGTCGATCATCTCGGGGCCCGACAGTTCGCCAAGGACCACGACGTCCGCGTCCTGGTCGAGCGCGGCGCGCATGCCGGCGAGGTACGAATCGGTGTCGATGCCCACCTCGCGCTGCGTCACCGAGCACTTCAGGCTCTTGTGCAGGAACTCGATGGACGGCTCAACCGACACGATGTGGCGGCGGGCGGGGGCGTGCGTGTTCAGGTGATTGATGATCGCCGCCAGCGTGCTGGTGCGGCCGGAGCCCGGCACGCCGCTGATGAGCACCAGTCCGAACTCGGCGAGCACGGCGCGTCCAAGCGACGCGGGGAGGCCGAGTGTCTCGAAGGTCGGGAGCACGTCGGGGATGACGCGCATGACGACCATGTAGCTCGAACGCTGCTTCAGGATGCTGATGCGGAAGCGCGCGATGCCCGGTGCGCTCCACGGGCCCGAGTAGTCGTGGACCTCGTCGAGCGTCGGCGCATTCGGGGCGGTCGCCAGCATGTGCATGGCGAGCTCGCGGGTGTCGAGGGCGCCAAGCACCGGCGTGTCGAGCGGAACGAGCTGGCCATGGATGCGGGCGTACACCACGTCACCGGCGCGAATATGGACGTCGCTCGCTCCCCGCTGGATGGCTTCAGTGAGGAACTGCCGGAGGCGTTCGACCTGCGCCGCGCTTCCGCCGGGGCGGAATCGGCGTTCATCTCCTGCGGTCGGCGCGTCGTCAGCTTTCACGGTGGCGGGCATCTGCACGGGTAGGATCCAGGCTCTCAGGGACCGCGATGGGCAAGGCTTGTGACACTTATGGACGATCCGCCCGCGTGAACAGCCACCGGGGGGTCACTAGGCCTGCGAACTGTACTATTGTTGTATACTGGACGAAAGATAGACAATTTGGTAACTTCCTGTCAAGCAGTCGCCGAGGGCCCTTTCTGATGGCTGGAGGGCCAGCGAACTCTATGCGGCTGGGGAATTTGGGTTTTCACGCCCATTATATATGAATGTGATAATCGGACGGTTGCCTTGTTGCTCGCCCGATGACCGGCCCTCTCTGATCCCCGTCCCCGCCCCCGCCGCGCAATGTCCACGCAAGCCCACCTGACCAAGCTCGAGCTGCGCCACCGCGCGCTCGACCTGCAACGCCGGCGCTTCTGGCGTGAGGTCAGCTATGGCGCGATCATCGTGGCAGCCGACGTGCTGGCGCTGGCGTTGGTCTTCACGGCGTTTGCCATGTTGCCGCTGCAGCAGGTGCAGACGATGCTGGGGCCCGATGGTCGCTCGTTCATCACCGGCCTGATTCCGATGTCGCCGCCGGCCATGGCGCGACGCCTGACTGCGCTGGTGTTCTGCCTGATGGCGACGCGATGCTACGCGTACACCGATCGCGAGGCGATTCCGTGGCGCGTCTTCATCGCCCTTCTGTTGGGCCTCGCGCTGCCCCGCTGGAATGAGGTGTGGGGGCCGGGCGTGTTCGGGCGGTGGATCGCGGTGGGCGCCGTGCTCGCCGCGAGCTGGGCCGTGCTGATCATCCAGCGGCGCGGGCTGGCGCGGGCGCTGAGCCCGATCGACCCACGGCGGCTCGACGCGGCGCGCACCCTGGTGGTCGGACCTGCCGCCGAGATCGAGCGGTTGCGGCGCGACCGCGAGTCCGGAATCACGAGCCGAGTCATGCCCGCCGTCTACGAGCTGAGCCCGCAGTGGGGCGAGCCGGGGAATGAGGGGATGACGGAGCTTTACGACCACATCGCCGAGTCCAACGCCGACGCGCTGGTGCTCGTGGGCCCGGTCTCGGACGTGGCGCTCCAGAGCGTGATGATCGCCGCGTCGAGCGCCGGGGCGCGCGTGTATGCGACCCGGCGCGAGGCCTTCCGCCAGTTCGACGAGCCGTCGTTCGTGCTGCGGCGATCGGAGCCGCTGATGCTCCTCTCGCGGCCGGCTCTGGTGGGTTCGCAGCTGGTGCTCAAGCGCCTCATCGACATGCTGGGGGCCGTGGTCGGGCTGATCGTGCTCTCGCCGGTGCTGCTCGTGGTGGGCGTGCTGGTGAAGCTGACGTCGCCGGGCACGATTCTCTTCCGGCAGGTGCGCGTGGGGCTGGGCGGCGATCCGTTCGTCTGCCTGAAGTTCCGTACGATGGTGGCGGACGCCGAGCAGCGGCTGGCGACGGTGGCACAGAACAACATTCACGACGCCGATCAGCGGATCTTCAAGCTGCCCAACGATCCGCGCCTGACCAGCATCGGCGGATTCCTGCGGCGGTCCAGCCTGGACGAGCTGCCGCAGCTGTGGAACGTGCTGCGGGGGGAGATGTCGCTGGTCGGGCCGCGACCCGCGCTGCCGTCGGAAGTGCTGCGCTACGAACCCCATCACTTCGTTCGGTTCGAGGTCCTCCCCGGCATCACCGGTCCGTGGCAGGTGGGCGGCCGGAACGCGATCCGCGACTTCGAGGAGGTGGTGCGCCTCGAGTCGGATTACGTGCGCGGCTGGACCCTGTGGCGCGATCTCGTGATCCTGCTGCGCACGGTTCCTGCGGTGTTGTCCATGAAGGGAGCGTTCTAAAAGGTGACGCCACTCCGGCGCCAATCGTTCTTGTCTCGGACTCCTGTACACTTGACCGGCTCTTCGATGACTGTCCGACTTCCGCAGCATACATGCCCCCGGCGCCTCCTGTCGCTGGCGGTCGTTCTGCTCGCCGCCTGCGCGCAGAAGGCCCCTGTGGTCCTCGCACCGCTTCCGGACCGTCCGTGGACGGTGCTCCCGGGCGACGAGGTCAGGGTACGCGTCTATCGCGAACCCGAGCTCAGCGGCCAGTACGTCGTGAACGGGAAGGGCGAGGTCTTCGTCCCGGGGCTGGGCCGCATCCTGGCCGCCGGGATGACGGCCGACTCCCTCTCCGCCCACATCACCAATGGCTACACGAAGCGCATCATCGATGCGATCGTGGATGTGGGCCTGCTCCGGTCGATGCCGGTGCTCGGGCAGGTGCATAGCCCCGGCGTGTACCAGGCCGAGCCGACGATGTCGGTGCAGCAAATCGTCGCGAAGGCCGGCGGCATCCGCGGCACGAGCCTGCAGACCCCGACGTTCCTGCTGCAGAAGGGGCGCGATGGGACGCGCTATTCGCTGGCGGCTGACGTCCGGCTCGACCGCGTAGCGCTCGATGAAGGCGATGCGATCGTGGTCGTGGATCCGTCGTTCCTCGAGCGGTGGGGACCCCGGCTTCAGGTGATGAACTACTTCGTGGGGACCATCTCGATCATCGCATCCATCCTCCTGCTCTCGAAGAAATAGACCGTGGAACAACTGCCAATTCTCGCTGATCCGGGCGACGCGAACCAGGAAATCGACCTCCGGCGCGCGTGGCAAACCGTTGCGCGCAGCGCGTGGATCATCGTCATCTGCGTGGGCCTCGCCACCGCCGCTGCCATGCTGGCCGTGCGGCGGATCGACCCCGTCTACTCGGCGTCCACCACGATCCGCATCGAGGAGAAGAGCGGCTCGAGTCCGTTCGGGATGTTCGCCTCGGACTACACGACCGTGCTGGCGACGGCGACGCAGATCCTGACGAGCCGCCAGCTGGCCTACGACGTGGTGGACTCGCTGGGCATGCGGCTCGGCGTGTACCAGCCCGTGCGCCGCCTGAAGAGCGAGGTGGTGCGCTCGGCGCAGATCAACGCGGACGCGCCGTCGCAGGCCTACCGGTTCGACCGGGTCGGGCGCGACATGCGCGAGGTGCGGCTGCTGCCGAGCGAGAAGATGCTGGGCACGTTCCCTGACTCCATGCCGATCCCCATTGACGGCGGGTGGATCCAGCTGGCGGGCGGCGCGTCACGCTACGACCGGCTGGTCTTCACGGTGTTCCCGCGCAACGACGTGGCGTCGGCGCTGCGCGACGCGATCCGGGTGAGCCAACCGGGCCGGGACGCCAACGTCCTGCGCATCTCCTACACGGGTCGCGACCCGGTGGAGGCCATGCAGGTGCCGAACGTGCTGTCGCGCGCCTACGTGTCGCGGCGAATCGACCTCGCGGCGAGCGGTGCGCGCTCCACGGTGAACTACCTGCAACGTCAGGTCAGCGTGGTCGGCGAGCAGTTGAACGCGCAGGAAGCGGCGATCCGCGACTACCTGTTGGCGCGCGGCGTGTCGAGCATTGACGGCAAGATCCAGGACATGGTCTCCGAGCTGGACCTGTTGCGCGGCAACATGACCAACATCACGCTAGAACGCGACGCCATCGCGCGCGCCATCGCGCCGCTGCGCGAGAGCGGCGCGGACGGTGCCGATGAGTTCCTCCGGCGCGCCATGGCCACGCCCGAGTTCCTCGGCATCGCCTCGAGCGAAGTGGCGGCCCTGCAGACGCTGCGCAGCGAGCGGGATGCCCTGCTGCAGCGCCGCACCCTGGACGACCCCGATGTCCGGGCGGTGACGGCGCGCATGGAAACGGTGCGCGAGCGCATCCAGGACCGGGCGGCCGCCTTCCTGGCGCAGCGCGCGTCGCTGGTGGATGACCGCCAGCGCCGGGTGGACTCGCTGCAGGCGGCGCTCGCGCGGATGCCCGAGGAGGCGATGGGCTTCCAGCGGCTCGAACGCGACCGCATGGTGCTGCAGGAGACGATGCAGTTGGTGCAGGGCCGGCTGAAGGAGGCCGAGATCCAGGCCTCGGTGCCGGACAGCTCGGCCTCGATCCTGGATGAAGCGGTGGCCGCGGACATGCAGGCAAACTCGTCGCAGTCGCTGATCTTCGCCGTGGCCATCTTCTCGGGCCTGCTGGTGGGTATCGGCGTTGCCTTCCTGCGCGACTGGCTCGACACGACGATCCACGACGAGGCGGACCTGCGGGCCATCGTCGGCGTGCCGGTGGTCGGGATCATCCCCAACCTGCAGCAGCAGGCCCGCGCCGGCGCGTATCGATTGCCACCGCCGGAAAGCGAAGCGCGCACCGATGCGACGCGCGATCGATCAACCACGGGGAGTTCGGCCCCCGGTTCGTCGCGCGACTATCACACGCCGGCCGCCGAGGCGTACCGCGCCTTGCGCACCAACCTGAACTACCTGACGCCCCCGCGGGCACCGCGGGTCATCGTGCTGACCAGCGCCCTGCCGGGCGACGGGAAGACGACGACGGCGGTGAACCTGGCGATCACGCTGGCGCAGCAGGGCCAGCGCGTCATCCTGATTGACGCCGAGACCCGGCGCGGCACGGTGCACGAGGCGTTCGGCATTCCGCCCGCCCCGGGCTTCTTCGACCTGATGTACGGCCAGGCGTCACCGGGCGAGTGCATCCGTCGCGTGTCCATGGAGACGGGCGGCACAGTGGACGTGCTGCCCCTCGGCAGTTCGCCGAGCGTCAATCCGGCCGACCTGCTGGTGGCGACGCGGCTGCAGCCGTTGTTCGACCGGCTGCGCCAGCAGTACGATTACGTCCTGCTCGACACGCCGCCGCTCAACCTGTTCACCGACGCATCGCTGATCGCGGCCAACTCGGACGCGCTGCTGCTCGTCGCGCGGTCCGACAAGACGGATCGTGACGAGCTCAAGTTCGCCGTGGCGCAGTTGCGCAACGTCAAGGTGGTGCTGGCCGGTGCGGTGCTGAACGACGTCGAACTGCGGCGCGGCTCGCGCTATCGTCAGGGGTACGGCTACTATTACGAATACGGCCGATAGGCCCGGGACGCACCATGACGAGACACGCAGACACCGAACCGAGACCGTCCGAGCTCGTGCCCGACATTTTCGACACGGGCACGGAACGGTTGCCGTCGTCGGGGCAATTCAGTGCCGCGACGATCTCGGGCGTCCTTCTGGGCGCAACCGAGGCGCTGGTGGCTCCGCTGATCCTCGGCACCACGCTGGTGGTGTCGGTGCTGACCTGGTGGATTCTCGACGCCCCGTGGGCGGGGCGGCGGCGGCGGTCCTCGCGGGCGGCGCGCAAGTGGTACCTTCCGGCGCCGCGCGTGATCTACCTGAGCACCCTCTGGCTCGTGGGACTCTGGCTGACCACGATGTTCGTCTTCCGGGCCAGCGACCCGCAGGTGAATGCCGGGTTCAGCGCCACGTTGCCGAACATCGTCGGGCTCGACGTGTCGGTGTTGGCGCGGCTGAACGGGATGCAGGGCCCCGTGGACACCGGCCCGGAACCAGCGGCGATGCTTGAGAGTGGCGTGGCGCCGTTCTCGCTTTTTGCGCACGGCACGGCCTCCACCATCGCGGTGGCGCTGCTGGCGTATGCGTTCCAGTCGGCCCGCCGGCGGATCAAGCGAGCGCGGCGGGCGCGCGAGTCCGAGGGGCACCGTTCGCGGCATGACGGTGCCGCGCGCTAGCGCCGCGGGGACCTGATGGACGTCGTGACGGCAGGCAATCCGCCCGTGCTGACGGCGGGGCGCAGCAGCGGCGTCCGCACCTCGGCGTCCACCGTGGCCTTCGCGATGTTCATCGGGGTGACCCTGGCCGGGCTCGGCGGCATGGGCGGCCGGATGTTCGCGTTGGCCTACGTTGCGGCGGCCGCCGTGGCCGGGCTGGTGGCATACTATCGCGCGCCGACCCGCTACGTGGTGTTCGTCTTCGCCCTCTGGTTCGTCAGCCCGTTCATCCGGCGCGTCGTCGACCTGCACCACGGCTTCCAGCCGGCCAGCTTCGTGCTGATGGCGCCGGTCGTGGTGACGCTGATTGCGGCCCTGACCATTGTGTACCGGCCGCGTGAACTGCGCGGCGCGCTGATGTACCCGTTCGTCTTCACGCTGGTCGGCGTCATGTATGGGTACTTCATCGGCGTGCTGAAGAACGGGATTTTCCCCGCGACCTACGCGCTGCTGACATGGGTCGGGCCGATCAGCTTCTCCGTGCACCTGATCCTGAGCTGGCGCATGCTGCCGGCGCTGCGCAAGGCATTCCTCGACTTCCTCCAGTGGACCATCCCGCTGATGGGCGCCTACGGCATCTATCAGGTCATGGCGCTGCCCGCGTGGGACGAGTACTGGATGGTGGCGGCAAACGTGGCGTCCATCGGCATGCCCGTGCCATTCGGCTTCCGCGCGTTCGGGACCATGAACTCCCCCGGACCCTACGCCGTGGTCCTGATGATCGGCATGCTGTTTCTCTTCGGCACGGCGCGGCGCGGCATGGTGATCTCGCTGACTCTCGCGCTGATCGCGCTGCTGCTGACGCGCACCCGGTCGGGCTGGGTGGCGCTGGCCATCGGGCTGTTCATCATCCAGTTCATGGGTCCGCTGCGCCGCGCGACGCGCAACTGGTTCTTCATCCTCCTGATGGGCGTCGTGGCGATCCCGGTGCTCTCGCTCGACGTCTTCCGCGATACCATCGCGCGACGCCTCCTGTCGTTCACGTCCCTCGAGGATGACAGCTCCCTGCGCCAGCGCGTCATGCTGTCCAATCTCGCGATCCAGGAGATTGGCCGGCGCGCCGAGGGCGAGGGGCTCGGCTCCACCGGGGGCGCGGTCAAGATCTCGTCAGACGTCGAGCGGCAAGCCTCCATCGACAACGGCTTCCTGGAGATCTTCTACGTCCTTGGGTGGCCGGGCGGCAGCATGGTGATGATGGGGCTGCTCGGGCAGTTGCTGACGCTCGCGCGCTTCCGCGACTCTCGGCAGGACGCCTTTGCGAACGCGGCGCGCGCCGCCTTCTGGGCGTTCCTGAGCGTCCTCCTGATCGGCGACATCTTCAGTGGCAGCGTCGGTGCGATGTTCTGGGCGGCCTACGGGTTCGCGTGCAGCGCGCACGCATACAACTACGCGGTGGGCACCGGGCTGCGGTCCCGCGAGCTCGCGCGCGACTTCGGTGCCCTGCGGCCGGCGGCCGCGGGCGGGTAGCGCATGCTGCGCACGGGGAGCCCCGCGCCGGCCGACGCGGCCATTGCCCGTAACGTGCGAGCGTACGACGCGGTGGCAGCGACCTACGACGCGTCGCATCCCGAGATCTTCAATCCGGTGGAGCAGGCACGGCTGGCCGGCGCGGTGCGGGACGTGCTTGCGGCGTGCGCCCGCACGGATGGCGCACCGTGCGTGCTCGACGTCGGTGCGGGCACCGGCAACCTGAGTGCGCATTTTCTCGAGGCCGGTGCCACCGTCGTCTCGGCAGATGTGTCGCCGGGCTGCCTGCGCGTCATGTCCGAACGCTTCCGCGCCACCGGACGGCATGCCGTGCAGCTGATCGACGGCCGCACGCTCGGCGCCTTCGCCGACGCATCGTTCGACGTCGCGGCGTGTTACTCCGTGCTGCACCACGTGCCGGATTACCTCGCCCTGGTTGCCGAGATGGCGCGCGTCGTCCGGCCGGGCGGACTCGTGTACATCGACCACGAGCGGCACGACGCGTCATGGCACGACCCGCTGCGCGCGCAGTGCATGCAGGAACTGCACGTCTTTCCGCCGAAGCGGTGGACGCGGTTCCTCGATCCGCGCCGGTACTGGAACCGCATCCGGCCGCTGGTCCAATGGCAGCGCTGGTTCGACCGCCGCTGGATGCCGGAGGGCGACCTGCACATCTGGCCCGACGACCACATCGAATGGGCGCGGGTCGAGGCGCGCGCGCGCGAAGCGGGCGTGGTGCCGGAGTTTGTGCGCGACCACCTGCTGTACGAGGCGCACTACGATCGCACGGCCTGGGAGCGATGGAGGGACCGGGTGACCGACTACCGCATGTGGGTGGGGCGCAAGCAGTGACCGCGCCCAGCGGCGTCATGCGCGTGGCGATCCCGTGCACGGGCCTCGGGCGGCAGCATCGCGGCTTTGAGGCCTTCACCCGCGAGGTGCACACCGCGCTGCGCGGAGCACCCGGTCTGGACCTGGCGGTGTTCGGCGGCGGCGGCGCGCTGCGCGAGGACGAGCGCGCCGTGTGGAATCTCCCGCGCGCATCATCGGCCGCGCAGATGGCATCGCGGCTGACCGGATGGGGCGCCTACTACATCGAGCAGGCCACGTTCTTCGCCGCGTTCCTCCCGCAGCTGGTCTCGTGGCGTCCACACCTGGTCTACTTCGCCGACCTGAACCTGGGCAACGCGTGCTGGCACTGGCGTCGCCTCAGCGGGCAGCAGTTCAAGCTGCTGTTCTACAATGGAGGGGCGACCACGCAGCCGTACACCCGCTGCGACTGGGTGCAGCAGCTGACCCCCGAGCATTACGACGAGGCGCGCGCGCGGGGCGAGGCGGCCGACCGCATGTTCGTGCTGCCGCACGGCGTGCCGGTGTCCGCCTCGGTGGCACCCCGCGACGCCGAGCGCGTGGCGGCAACGCGGCGTGCGTTCGGCGTGCCGGACGGACGGCCGATGCTGCTCAGCGTGGGCATGCTCGACTGCTCCATCAAGCGCATGGACGTGCTGGTTGAGGCGGTGGCCGATCTGGGCGCCGAGCGGCCGTTCCTCGTCGTGCTGGGGCAGGAGACAGAGGAGACCCCGCGCGTGCGCGAGCGTGCCCGCGCGCTGCTGGCGGACGGATTCTGGATGGGCACGTGGCCCGCGGACCGCATGACCGAGGCCTACGAGGCGGCCGACGCCTTCGCCCTGCTGTCGCTGCGCGAGGGATTTGGCCTGGCGTACGTGGAAGCGCTGGCGGCTGGCCTGCCTTGCGTGGCGCACGAGACGACCGGCACGCGCCACCTCTTCGGGCGCCACGCGTTTCTCGGCGACGTGCGGGAAAGGACAGCCATCTCGGCGCTGCTTCGGCGCGCGCTCACGGAACCCTTCGATGAAGACGTGCGCCGCGCGCGGCACCAAGCCGTTCGCGAGCGGTTCAGCTGGGAGACCCTCGCACCGCGGTACGCCGAGATGCTCCGCGCCTGCGCCGCCGGCCAACGACCAGCCTGGAGCGACGCGTGACCGCCGGCCCGGAATGGTCGGTCGTCGTTCCGACCCGGGATCGACGGGCCGAGCTCGCGGCATGCCTCGCGCGACTTGCGCCCGGCGCGCAGACGTTCGATGCGAGCCGGTACGAAGTGATCGTCACCGACGACGGCGATTTCGAGGCGACCGATGCCTGGCTGCGCACGACGTGCCCGTGGGCGCGGCACGTGCGCGGGCCGGGACGAGGACCGGCGGCCAACCGCAACGCCGGCGCGCGCGCCGCGCACGGCACGTGGCTCGTCTTCGCCGACGACGACATCGTGCCGTCGCCGGGCTGGCTCGCCGCGTATGCCGCCGCCGCACCCCGTGGGGACGTCCTCGAGGGCCAGACGACCTGCGATGCAGGCTTGCTGTCGCCGCGTTTCCACGCGCCGGAGAACCGGACCGGCGGCGCGCTCTGGTCGTGCAACTTCGCCGTGCGCCGTGCGACGTTCGTGGCGATTGCCGGCTTCGACGAGGGGTTTGCCGTTCCGCACATGGAGGATGTCGACCTGCGCGAGCGCCTGCGCGCCGCCGGTCACGCGCTGACGTGGGTGCCCGAGGCGCAGGTGGACCATCCACCTCGACGGCTCCCCTCGGGCACGCGCATGGGCGCATTTCGCGAAGCGGAAGTGCGATACCTCTACAAGCACGGGGCGCCTCGCCCCGTGCGGTGGCGGCTCATGCGGGACATCACGCTGAGCCGGCTGGTGAACGTGCGCCGGCGCGCGAAGGGGCTGGATTCGCTGCTGGCGCTCTGGGCGCTGGCCGCCGAGGTGTGGCACGTGCTGCGGCACGGAGCCGCGTGGGAGCGGGCGAGTGCACGGGAATTCCCGCCGGAGCGGCGCGCATGACGCCGCGCGTGAGCGTACTGGTGCCGAGCTACGGCCGGCCCGCTTCGCTGGCGCGCTGCCTGGCGGCCCTCGCCGGGCAGACGCGCGCGCCCGACGAAGTCGTAGTGGGGGTGCGTACGGGTGACGCAGCCACCATCGCCGTTGTGGAGGAAGCGCGCGCCGCCGGGCTGCCCGTGCGCGTGGCGACAACCGCCGACGCCGGCGTGGTGGCGTCGATGCAGGCGGCGCTCGATGCGGCGCGCGGCGACATCGTGGCGCTCACCGACGATGACGCGCGCCCGTTTCCATCCTGGATCGCGGGGCTGCTCGCGCATCTTCAGTCGGCGCCGGACGTGGGCGGCGTGGGCGGACGCGACTGGCAGCCCTACGAGCGTGGCGACGCGCGGCGCGTGGGGGTGGTGCAGTGGTTTGGGCGCGTGATCGGCAATCACCACCTCGGGGCGGGGGCGGTGCGGGACGTGGACGTGCTGAAAGGCGTCAACTGCTCGTTTCGCGCGCCGTTGCTGCGAGCGGTCGGCTTCGACAAACGGCTGCGTGGTGCCGGGGCGCAGTTGTACTGGGAACTCGGCGTCTGCCTGCCCATGCGGCGTGCAGGGTGGCGGCTCCTCTACGACCCGTCGGTGGCGGTGGATCACGATGTGGCGCCGCGGCTGGACGCCGACCACCTGCATCGCGGTGTCTTTGCGGAACCGCCGCTCGTGGACGCCGTGCACAACGAAACGGTGGCGCTGCTCGAGGGCCGGCGCGGTGCGGCGCGTGCGTGCTACCTGCTCTGGGCGTTCCTCATCGGCACCGGCGAGGCCCCCGGACCGCTCCAGTGCGCCCGCCGCCTGTTGCAGGGGGACCGGCTGGCGATGCGCCGCTGGCGCGCCGCGGTGGCCGGCCGCCTCGCGGGAATGGCCACGGCACGACGCGCTCCACGGGGATTGGCCGTACCAGCGCCTCCCATCCGATGAGCGAGACGCATTCCGTCCGGATCGCCCCGAACGCAACTTCTGGGTGTCCATGAGCTTCTCCCTCGCCTTCATCGCGCACGAAGTGCACCGGCACGGTGGTCAGGAGCGCGCCGCCGCCGAGATCCTGTCGCGGGTTGCGCGACGGGTTCCGGTGACGGTGATTGCGTCGCGATGCGAGCTGCCGGACGCGCCCGTCGAGTGGCGGCGCATCGCCCCGGCGCCGCGACCGCTCGTAATCGGTTCGTTCCTGTTCGCGCGCGCGGCGCGCACGGCCGAGCGGCGCGCCGGCTGCACGCTCACCAATTGCATCGGCGCATCGGCCTTTGATGCCGACGTCATCACCGCGCAGTATTGCCACGCCGCGTTCACGGCGCGATTCGGCGGGCTGCGGGGCGGGAGCGGGGTGCGGCGCGCCTGGCAGCGTGCGGCGCAGCAGGTCTTCGTGCAGCAGGAGCGGCACGCGTACGGCGCACGGCGCCTGCGACGCGTGATCGCGGTCTCGCAGGGGACGGCGCGGGAGCTGCAGGAACACTACGGCGTGCCGGAGCGCGTGATCAGCGTGGTGCCGAACGGCGTGGACCACGCGGTGTTCCGGCCAGCGGCCGATGCCGCCGCCAAGCGCGCACTGCGCGCGTCGCTGGGCGTGCCGCCGGACACATTCGTCGTCCTGTTCTGCGGCGGCGACTGGGAACGCAAGGGACTGCGTGACGCCATCGACGCCATCGCCGGACAGGCCGACACGCTGCTGTGCGTGGTGGGACGGGGCGATGAGGCGGCCATGCGCGCCCATGCGGCGGAGCGGCAGGCCACCGCGCAGGTGCGCTTTGTCGGCAAGACGACCGCGCCGGAGCGATGGTATGCGGCAGCGGACGTGCTCCTGCACCCGTCGCGCTACGAGGCATTCTCGCTCGTCGTGCTCGAGGCGGCGGCGGCGGGGCTGCCGATCGTCGCGCATGCCATCAACGGCACCGAGGAGCTGGTGACGCCGGGCGTGAACGGGTACCTCACGGCCTTCGGTGGCGAGGCGCTGCGCGCGCCGCTGCTCGGCCTGCGGGACGATGCGGCACTCCGCCAGGCGATGTCCGCCGCGGCCCTGGAGCGCTCCCTCCGCTACGCGTGGGAGCGCGTGGCGTCCGAGTATTTCGACGTCCTGGCCGGGGCGGCGTCGTGACAGCGCGGCTGGGCTGAGCGATGTGCGCCATTTGCGGCCTGGTGCGCCCGGGGGCGGGAAACGAGCGCACGCGCGTGGAGACGGCTGCGGCGCTCATGGTGCATCGCGGCCCGGACGACGGCGGCATCTGGCCGGGGGAGGGGATCTGCCTCGGCGCGCGGCGCCTCGCGATCCTCGACGTTTCGCAGGCCGGGCACCAGCCGATGGTGAGCGAGGACGGAGTGCACGTCATCGTCTTCAACGGCGAGATCTACAATTTCACGCGGCTGCGCGCGTCACTCGGATCGGAGCGCCAGTGGCGGGGGCACTCCGACACCGAAGTGCTGCTGCACGGCGTCCGCACGTGGGGCTTCGACGAGACGGTGCGCCGCGCACACGGCCAGTTCGCGCTCGCCGTCTGGGACAGCCAGCGGCGCATCCTGCGCGCGGCGCGCGACCGGGCGGGCAAGAAGCCGTTCTTCTACGCACATGACGGCGGGTCCTTCGCCTTCGCCTCCACCCTGAATGCCCTGCTGGCGCTGCTGCCGAAGCGGCCGGACGTGGACCCGCGTGCCATCGACGCGTACCTCACATATCAGGCCGTGCCGGCGCCGATGTCGGTGTGGAAGGGCGTGCAGGCGCTCCCCCCGGCGCACTGGCTGACGTTCGACGCGGCCAGCGGTCGCTGCCACGTCGAGCGGTACTGGGATGTGTCGTACGCGAAGAAGACGTCCATGGACGAGGGCGAACTGCTCGACGAGGTGGAGCGCATCGCCCGGCGTGCCGTGGAGGACCGGCTCGTCGCGGACCGGACCGTCGGGATCTTCCTGTCCGGCGGCGTGGACTCATCGCTCATCACCGCGCTGGCGGCCCAGAGTGCGAGCACGCCGGTGGAGGCGGTTGCGGTCGGATTCGACGATCCGGAGTTTGACGAGCGCCCGTTCGCGCGCCGCGTCGCGCGACACCTGGGCGTGCGGCTCCATGAGCGGCTGCTGCGCCCGGACGTCGTGAACGACCTGCCCGGCATCATCTGGCACTATGGGCAGCCGCTCGCCGATGTATCCATCGTGCCGAGCCACGACCTGTCGCGCGTGGCGCGCGACGTGATGGTGGTGGCACTCAACGGCGACGGTGGCGACGAGCTCTTCGGCGGGTACACCAGGCCAATGGTGGCGCGGGCGGCTGCTCTCTATCGCCAGATCCTGCCGGCGCCGGTGCGGCGGCTCGCCGACGCGGCGCTGCGTGCGCAGTCGGACGGTCCGCTCAAGCGGGCGATGCTGCTGGCACGCGCCGGTCGCGCGAGTGCGCGTGAGACGTTCACGTACGACCGGGGCTTCCGGGAACTGCGCGCGGGCGCCTATGCGCCGGCGCTGCTGCGGGCCGTCGCGGACTTCGACCCCGATGCGATGAACCGTGCCGTCTGGAGCCGCGCCGACGGCGTGGATGACGTGGACCGCGCGCTGTACGGCGACTTCAGCACGTATTTCCCCGATCAGCTGCTCGTCAAGGCGGATGTGGCGTCAATGGCGCACTCCCTCGAGGCGCGTTCGCCGCTCCTCGACACCGAGATGATCGAGTTTGCGGCCACCATTCCAACCGCGCTGCGCCTGCGGGGCTGGGAAACCAAGCACCTGCTCAAGCGACTTGCGTCGCGGTTCGTCCCGCGCGAGGTGCTGTATCGCCGCAAGCGGGGTTTCGTCATACCTGCGTCCAAATGGCTGCGCGGCGCCATGGCGCCGTACATGCGCGCGACGCTCGACAGTGCGTCGTTCCACGACCGCGGCTGGGTGCGGCCGGAGTTCACGCGGCGGATCCTCGAGGAGCACCAGCGCGGCGTGCACGACTGGGGAGACCCGCTCTTTACCCTGCTCGTGCTTGAACTCTGGGCGCGGCTTGCGCTGGATGGGTCGCTGCACCGCGACGATTCGCTCGAGGCGCTGCGCGCGGGCGGCGGCGCACACGGCGCGCCGCCGCCCGCGATCCGCACGATCCAGGTGGGCATGGAGTGGTTCGGCGAGAAGCCGGGCGGACTGAACCGCGTCTACTACGAGCTGGTGCGGCATCTCCCCGCGGTCGGCGTCGAGGTGCGCGGGCTCGTCGTCGGCACGGAGCGCGTGCTTGTCGAATCGCAGGGGCGCGTGGCAGGTGTCGTGGCGCATGGTGCGCCGTTGCCGCAGCGCCTGCGCCGGCTGCGCGCCGAGGCGGCGGCGCTGCTGCGTGAGGAGCGCGACGCGATCGTGGTGGGACACTTCGCGTTGTACGTGGCGCCCCTCCTCGGACTGCTGCGCGATCCGCGCCGGTGCTTCGTCTGTCACTTCCAGGGACCGTGGGGGCAGGAGGCGACGGCAGAGCGCACCCGCGGCGTCGTTCCGCGCATCAAGACGCGCGTCGAGCGCGCCGTCTACCAGCGCGCGGATGCCTGCATCGTGCTCTCCGGCGCGTTCGGCCGCATCCTGCACGAGTCCTTCGGCGTGCCGTGGGAACGCATCCACGTGATTCCGGGCGGCGTGGACTGCGACCGCTTCGCCCTCGCCGCGTCGCGCGCCGAGTGCCGTGCGCGTCTCGACTGGCCGGCGGACCGCCGCATCGTGCTGTGCGTGCGGCGCCTGACGCACCGCATGGGGCTGAGCCAGCTCGTTGCCTCGGTGGGCGCGCTGCGCCAGCGGGTCCCCGACGTGCTGGTGCTGATCGCCGGCCAGGGACCGCTCGAGGCTGAACTGCGCACGCAGATCCTGCGCTCGGGACTCGAGGAGCACTGCCGGCTGGCCGGCTTCATAAGTGAGGCGGACCTGCCCGCGGCCTACCGCGCGGCGGATCTCACGGTCGTGCCGTCCGTCGCCCTCGAGGGGTACGGACTGATCGTTCCGGAGTCGCTGGCCGCGGGAACCCCTGCGCTGGTGACTCCCGTCGGCGGACTGCCGGAGACGGTCGAGGGGTTGTCGGATGGTCTCGTCCTGAGCGAGGCATCGGCTCCCGCGATTGCGCGGGGGCTGGGCGACGCGCTCACCGGCGTCGCGCCGCTGCCATCCGCCGACGAATGCCGGGCGTACGCCCGACGTCGCAACGATTGGCGCGTCGTGGCCGAGCAGGTGCGGCGCGTGTACGAAGGAGTGCGGCGCCCATGAGCGCACGGGTGCTTGCCCTCGATCACGTCGGCGTGCTTGGCGGCGCCGAGCTGTCGATGCTGGATATCGTCTCCGGGCTCGGCGATGACGTGTCGGTTCGCCTGTTCGTGGACGGTCCGTTTCGCGAGGCGCTCGAACGCCGCCGCGTCGACGTGAAGGTGCTGCCGATGGGCGCCCTCGCCGCCGTGAAGAAGGAGAGTCTTGCACCGTCACCGCGCGCCGTGCTGGCGGCGTGGCGGATGGCGGGCGAGGTGGCACGAGAGGGAGCGGACGCCCGCGTGCTCTACGCCAACTCGCAGAAGGCATTCATCGTCGCGGCGCTCGCCGGGCGTCGCAGCCGGCGGCCGGTCGTCTGGCACCTGCGCGACGTGCTGGGCGCGCCGCACTTCAGCGCGCTCAACACGCGGGCGGCCGTGCTGCTGGCGAACTGGGGGGCGGCGCGCGTCATCGCCAACTCGCAGGCGACGGCCGACGCGTTCGTCGCCGCCGGCGGTCGGCGCCAGCTGGTGCGCGTCGTGCACAACGGCGTGGACGCCGCGGCGTTCGACGCGGTGCCGGACGACACGCTGCGAACATTGCGCGCGCAACTGGCACCGGGCGCCGGGTGCGTGCTTGCCGTCTTCGGGCGGCTGCATGCCTGGAAGGGACAACAGGTGGCGCTCGATGCGATGGCACAGTTGCCGAGCGACTGCCATCTCTGGGTCGTCGGAGCGCCGCTCTTCGGCGAACAGGCGTTCGAAGCCGCGCTGCACGCGCAGGCGGAGCGACTCGGCGTCGCGTCGCGCGTCCGGTTCCTCGGCTTCCGCGGTGACATCGCCCCGCTGATGCGCGCTGCCGACGTCATCGTGCACGCCTCAACGCTGCCCGAGCCGTTCGGGCGCGTGGTCGTCGAAGGCATGCTGGCGCGGAAGCCCGTCATCGCCACGGCGGCGGGTGGCGTGACCGAGATAATTGCCGATGGAACGACGGGCGTGCTGGTGCCGCCGGGCGATGCCGCGGCGCTGGCGGACGCGGTCGCCATGCTGCGCGCCGATCCCGCCCGCGCGGCGGCCATCGCCGAGGCGGGCGCGGCGCGCGCGCGGGATGCGTTCGGCGTGGAGGCGATGGTGCGTGGCGTGCGCGCCGTCCTCGAGGAGGTGATGGGCTGATGCGCGTCGCCATCGTGCACGACTACCTGAACCAGACCGGCGGCGCCGAGCGCGTGGTCGAGAGCTTCCACCGCCTCTGGCCCGACGCGCCCATCTTCACGACCATCGCCGATCGCGACGCGATGCCCGCGTCGCTGCGCGACGCCGACCTCCGCGTCTCGTGGATGCAGCGGCTTCCGGCGTGGCGCCGGCATTTCCGCGCGTTCCTGCCGCTCTACCCGTTCGCGATCGAGAGCTTCGACCTGCAGGGGTACGACGTGGTCATCTCCAGCAGCAGCGCATGGGCGAAGGCGGCGCGCGCGCCAGGCGGCGCAGTGCACGTCTGCTATTGCCACACGCCGATGCGCTGGGTGTGGGACTACGAGCACTATGTGTCGCGCGAGGGCTTTGGCGCGCTGACGCGCCTCGCGCTCCCACCGGTGATTGCCGCGCTGCGATCGTGGGACGTGCGCACAGCGAAGCGGCCCACGCACATCGTGGTGAACTCCCGTGTCGTGCAGGAGCGCGTGCAGCGCTGCTGGGGACGCGAGAGCGAGCTGCTGCATCCGCCGGTCGAGACGGCGCGCTTCTCCGTCGGGTCGGGCGCAGGGCGCGCCCATCTCGTGGTGTCGCGGCTCGCGCACTACAAGCGCATCGACCTCGCGGTGGCCGCGTTCACGCAGCTTGGGGTGCCGCTCGAGATCATCGGCGACGGGCCAGCCCGCCGGTCACTCGAGACGATGGCGGGTCCCACGATCACGTTCCGCGGCCGGGTGGACGACGCGGGTGTGGCCCGTGCGATGCAGGAATGCCGCGCCCTGATCTTCCCGGGCGAGGAGGATTTCGGCATCACGCCGCTCGAGGCGAACGCGAGCGGGCGTCCGGTGATCGCGTACCGCGCGGGCGGCGCCATGGAGACCGTGCGGGACGGCGTCACCGGCGTGCTCTTCGCGGAGCAGTCGGCGGTGTCGCTCGCCGATGCCGTGCGGCGCGCCGCTGATATCCGGTGGGACGCCGCGGCCATCCGCCGGCATGCGGAGAGCCACTCGGTCGCTGCCTTTGAAGCGCGGTTCCGCGCGATCGTCGAGCGGGAGGTGGGCCGATGAGCGTCCCGCGCGTCCTGCTGGTCATGCCGCTCGGCGAGCTGCTCGGCGGCGGCGAGATGATGTTTCGCCAGCTGCTCGAGCATGGCCGCGATGGCCGCGTCGAGTGGATCGTCGTGTTCACGCGCGACGGCTCCATGGTGCAGGAAGCCCGCGACCTCGGCATCGAGACGCATCTCATCCCCGCCGGACGGCTGCGGGAAGTCGGCCGGCGATGGTCCGTGATTCGCGCCATCGCGCAACTCGCCCGCGAGCGGCGTGTGTCCATGATCTTCGGATGGATGGTTGCGTCGCAGACGATCGCGGGACCCGCGGCACTGCTGGCTGGCGTGCCGGCCGCCTGGTATCAGGTGGGCCTCCCCACGCCGGACTGGATGGATCGCGTGGCCACGCTGCTGCCGGCGCGGGGTGTGCTGGTGCTCTCGCGCGACTGCGCGGCGGCCCAGGCACGCGTCTGGCCGCACCGTCCGCAGCGGCTCGTGTATCCCGGCGCGTCGCTGGAGCGGTACGTCCGCGCGCGCAACGAACCGCCGGCCGCCGCGCGCGCGGCGCTGGGGCTGCCGGCAGACGGGCCCCTGATCGGGATCGTCGGGCGCCTGCAGCGGTGGAAGGGAATGCATGTGCTCATCGACGCACTCCCGCTGGTGCGCGCGCGCCATCCAGGGGCGCGCGTCGTGGTCGTCGGCGGCGCCCATGAACCGGAGCCCGACTACCCGGCGCTGCTGCGTGCCCAGGTGACACGCCTCGGACTGGACGACGCCGTCACGTTTGCCGGATTCCAGTCCGACGTGCCGCGCTGGATGCAGGCCATGGACATCGTCGTCCATGCCTCCGACCGCGAGCCGTTCGGCATCGTCGTCGTCGAGGCGATGGCGTTGGGGAAGGCGGTCGTCGCCGGCGCGGAAGGTGGGCCGGCCGAGGTCATCACGCCGGGGGAGAACGGCCTGCTTGCCCCATTCGGAGATGCCCCCGCGCTGGCGGCGGCGCTGCTACGATATCTGGACGACCCCGCGCTGGCCGCGCGCTGCGGCGCCGCCGCCGCCGAACGCGCCCGCGACTTCTCGGCGCAGCGTTACGCCGCGGCGTTCACCGACGCCGTGCTCAGCCTGCTCAGCGCCTAGCGCCGCCAGCCGATCCCGGCCGAGAGACGGAACCAGGTCCCGTCCGGACCGACATCCGGGCCGCCGATCACCTGGCGACCCTCGAGTTTCCACGCCGCGCGGTTGGGCGCGAACTTCCTGCCGATGCGAGCCCCGAGCGTGAGCCCGAAGCGGTCACCGACGGACCGCAGCACCAGCCAGTCGGCGCCGATGGCTGGTTCGAAGAGCAGGTACGTGGCGTCGAGCTTGGACGAGTAGTTGGGATGGAGCGCGATGTCGGTGAAGCTCGGATCGACGCCGGCCGGCGGTGCGCCGCCGCCGTTGCGATCCGAGAGCGTCAGCACCATGGTGCCGGCGCCGACACCGATCATCGGATAGATGTTCAGGTGGCGCCCTGCCCACCAGGCGTAGCCGACCTGTCCGAGCGCGAAGCGGCTGCGCAGGGCGGAGGTGCGCCCCGAGACGGGATCGCCCTCTTCGCCGAATGTCGTCACGGCGTACTCGCCGCCGAAGATCATCCGGCCCCAGTTCATGCGGGCGCCGCCGCCGTATGAGATGGCGTCGTTGGAAACGGCGAAATACCGCGCCGTGTCAAGGCGCGCGTTGAGGTCGCCGGTGTACGCGACGCTGCCGCCGGCGGCGAGGAAGAACGTGGCGTACGGGAAGGTCCCGCCCGGACCGACGCCCTCACCGCGGGCACCCTGCGCCGAGGACGATGCGGCGGTGGTCGAGACGAGCATGGCGATCGTGGCGACGCGCTGGAGCGCGGACGGCAGGCGGTTCCACATACGGAGTTTGCTTTGGGTTGTCGCACCGCACGCCGCGGCGCGTCCGGAAATTAGCGTCCGCGCGTCTGGTGCGCGCCCCCAGCCTCGGTGGCAGCACGCGCTCGCTGCTCGCGCGGTGCCGGATTTCTAATGAGTTTCTCGTGTGCGAGTCACGGTTCCGCAGGAGGCCATTGCGGACGCTCGTCAACTCCGTTGGCGTGCACGCGGAACGGCATCAACGCGAAGCGCCCACGCGCTGAGCAGCAGCGCGTGCTGAGTAACTCAGGCAACGCGGGCGAACCAGCCAACTTCCGTGGTCCCGGTCCGAATACTCATCTAAATGGCGCTATAAATACTAGATGCTGGCTTGATGATGGCGTGTAATTGCCCAAAAACTGCTCTGGTATTGCGAGCCAGAAGTGTCCTTGCCGCTACTTCAGGACGCGCCGCCCCCAGCCGCCGGCTCGGTCAATAGCGCGATGGCCGCCGCCACGCCCTCGCGGGTGCCGGCGAGTGCGAGCACGTCGCCGGCGTGGATCTCGTCGCCGCCGCGCGGTATCAGGATCCGCTCCTCGCCGCGCGTGATGGCGAGCACGCCGGCGCCGGTGCGGGCGCGGATGTTCAGCGCGCGCAACGTCTGACCCGCGGCCGCATGCTCGGCGGTGATGGCGACACCGACCGGCGCGCCCATGCCCGGAAGCAGCTCCTCCACGTGCGCGATGGGTTGCGGGATCGCGTGCACGCCGGTCTCGCTCATCTGGTGGCGCAGCGCCGAGACGAGCAGTTGGGCGCCGGCTTCGGCGTGGCCCTGCAGGTTGGACGCGCTGCGCCAGAGCAGCGCGCCCATCACCAGCACGAGGACCAGGAGCGCCGCCGCGCCGCGCAGCGGCGGCAGGAATGGCTGCGCGACGGCGACGACCGGGACGCCAGCGAGCAGGAGAATGGCGGCCTGCATCGAGACGGAGAGCGCGCGGCGCGGCGCGAAGCCGAAGTCGGCGCCGCGCTGCGGAATCGGCAGTGCACGCTCGGCGAGCAGGTCCCCCAACCGTCCCGCGGTGCGGAACAGCCCGAGCACGAGCGGGGCGGCCGCGAGCGCCCCGAGCGCGAGCACGAGCAGCTGCGCCGCCTGCGGTCCGGTGCCAAGCCACTCGCGCAGCAGCGTGACGCCCCGCGGCATCTCCACCGCGGCGGCAATCACGATGGCGAGGAGGCCGGCGACATCCACGGCGATGAATCCCGTGAGCTGGCGCGCCCGTGACCGCTGGTGCGGGGCGCTGCCGACGCGCATCGCCTCGAACCACGATCCGTACAGCGCCACGAACGTCTGCAGCGGCGCGGGAAGCGTGCGATCGATGCGCGCGGCGACGCCCGCGGAGGCCGCAATCAGGGCTGGCGTGGCCAGCGTCGTCAGCGCCGACGCCGCGACGGCGACGGGAAGCAGGTGATCGCCCACCGCCCCCGAGGCGGCGCCGACGCCGGCGATAATGAAGGAGAACTCCCCGATCTGCGCCAGGCTCATGGCGGAGCGGACGCTCGTGCGCACGCCGCGTCCGGAAAGGAAGACAGCGAAGGCGACGCTCAGCACCTTGCCGCCCATCACCACGCCCGTGAGGATGGCGACCGCCACCCAATGCCGCGCCACGAGGGCGGGATCGATGGAGATGCCCACCGCCACGAAGAAGACGGCGGCAAAGAAGTCGCGCAGCGGCGACAGGAGCTTCTCGATCATGTGGCGCGCGCCGGACTCGGCGACGAGCGCGCCCATGATGAACGCCCCGAGGGCCACCGAGTACCCGAACGCGGTGGCGAGCAGCGCCGCCGCGAACGCGAGCCCCACCGTCGTCACCAGCGTCGTTTCATCGCGGCGCAGCCGCGCCACCGATCGCACGAAGCGCGGCACGACGAGGAGCCCGACGCCAATGAGCGCGGCGAGGAAGGTGACCAGCTGCAGGACCGTGCCGCCGAGCTCGCGGAGGGAGGGCGCGTTGCCCTGGCCCAGCGCCGAGAGCGCGGCGAGCAGCAGGATGGCGATGAGGTCCTCGAAGACGAGGATGCCGAAGACCGTGTCGCGAACGACCGGCTCCATCGGCCGGTCGTGGAAGGCGCGCGCGATGATCGTGGTGGACGAGATGGCGACGATCGCGCCCGTGAACACGCTCTCGACCGCCGACCACCCAAGGAGTTCCGCGACCACGACGCCAAGCCCGAACATGGCGCTCGTCTCGAGCAGGGCCACGAGCCCGGAGACCGGCGCGAGGCGCAACATCTTGCGCAGCGAGAACTCGAGGCCGATGGAGAACATCAGCAGGACGACACCCACCTCGGCGAGCGACGAGACGGTGGCGGCATCGGCGATGAGCGGCACCGGCACGTGCGGGCCGACGATCATGCCAGCCAGCAGGTAGCCGAAGACGACCGGGAGCCGGATGCGCTGGCACAGGACGGTCGTCACCGCCGCGACGCAGCAGACGACCGCAAGCGTATAGAGGAAGGAGCCGGCGCCGTGCATGACTGGGAGTGTGGCGAGGCGTGCGTCCCAATGCAACATTCCATGGGGCGTCCCGCGACGCCGAAGGTTCTTCCCTCAGCCGCCGTCATGCCGGATCTCCTGGAATCCAACGCACAGTTGAACGGCGCCACCGTGCTAGTGACGGGCGGCGCGGGATTCGTCGGCTCGGCCGTTGCGCGTCGCTTCGCCGGTCCCGGCGTCGGCGCGCGAGTGATCGCCCTCGACAACCTGCGGCGTCGCGGCAGCGAGCTCAACGTTCCGCTGCTGACGGCCGCCGGTGTGGAGTTCGTCCTCGGCGATGTGCGTCACCCGGCCGACCTCGCGCTCGGCGGCCGTCCCATCGACCTCATCGTCGAATGCGCCGCGGAGCCCTCGGTGCTGGCGGGCTATGACGGCGGCTCGCGCTACGTGGTGGAGGCCAACCTCGGCGGGCTGTCGAACTGCGTCGAGCTCGCGCGGGAGCGCCACGCGCGCCTGATGTTCCTGTCCACAAGCCGGGTCTATCCCGTGGCCGGCGTGAACGCGCTCGCCGTGCGCGAGTCGGACACGCGCTTCGTGCTCGAGGACCAGCCCGGCGCGGTCGGCGCCTCCGCGCTTGGCATCGCCGAGGATTTTCCGCTCGGCGGGGCGCGCACGCTCTATGGCGCGACCAAGCTTGCCGGTGAGCTCCTGCTCGCCGAGTATGCGGCCTTCGGCGTCGAGTCCTCGGTCACCCGCTTTGGCGTGATCGCCGGGCCCGGACAGATGGGCAAGGTGGATCAGGGGGTCTTTGCCCTCTGGATGTCGCGCTTCGTCTTTGGCGGTGCGCTGCGCTACCAGGGGTGGGGCGGCACCGGGAAACAGGTGCGCGACCTCCTGCACATCGACGACGCGTGCGACCTGCTGCTGGCGCAGCTCGGGGCGTGGCCGGCGATCACCGGGCGCACGTGGAACGCCGGCGGTGGGCTGGCGAACAGCCTGTCACTCGCCGAGACGACGGCGCTCTGCGAGGAGATCACCGGCTCGCGAATCCCGTGCTCGGCCGACCTGGCGACGCATCCGAGTGACGTGCGCGTCTACCTCACGGACCAGCGCGCCATCACCGCGGCGCTCGGATGGGCGCCGCGACGAACGCCGCGCACCGTGCTCGAGGACCTGCATCGCTGGATGACCGAGAACGCCGTGCTCCTCGCGCCGGTCTTCGGAGCCTGACCATGCCACCGACGGCCCGCAGCGCGGGACTTCTGACCGTGTTGATCCCCGCGCACAACGAAGGCGCCTCGATCGTGCCCACGATCCACGCCATCGACGGCGTGCTGCAGGGCGCGCACATCCCGCACGAGATCCTGGTCTCGCTCGACCATTGCACGGACGACACCGAGGCGATCGTCGCGTCGCTGGCCGAGCAGCTGCCGTCGGTGCGGGGCTCGGTGAATCCGGGGCCGGGCGGCTATGGCTTTGCGGTGCGCCACGGCCTCGACGTGTACCGGGGCGATTCCGTGGTGGTGGTGATGGCCGACGCGTCGGACGATCCGCGCGACATCGTCACGTACTACCGGGAGCTCGAGCGGGGATACGACTGCGCCTTCGGGTCGCGCTTCGTCCCGGGGGCGGCGGTGCGCAACTACCCGTGGAGCAAGCTGGTGCTGAATCGCATCGCCAACGGCGTGGTGCGCCTGCTCTTTCGCGAGCACTACAACGATTTCACCAACGCGTTCAAGGCGTACCGTCGTGAGGTGATCGACGGATGCCGCCCGCTCCTCTCGAACCACTTCAACCTGACCATCGAACTGCCGCTCAAGGCGATCGTGCGCGGCTATTCGTGGACCGTCGTGCCGACCAACTGGTACGGCCGTGAGGCGGGCGAGTCCAAGTTCCTGATCAAGGAAATGGGGAGCCGCTACGTCTACATCATCCTCTACGCGCTGATTGAGAAGTACTTCTCGCGCGGCGACTACCGGCGAACCGGCACGCCCTGAACGGCGGTGCGCAGGGCCGCGCAATCCGACGGCGCCGACGGGGAGGCAAGGGCGACGAGACGCGCCGTGAGCGCGCAGGACTGCCGGCCCGGGAACCAGATCGTGTCGGCGTCCGCGTAGGCCGCGTCACGCAGCAGCGCGACCACGGGCCGGCTCCGCGCCTCGTCCACTGTGACACCGGCCGGGAACAGGAACTCGCGCCGCACGGCGCGTCCAAAGTCGCGCTCCACGAGGAGCATGTCCCGTGAGAGCCCGCCCGCGCCGGCGGCGCCGGCGAGCTCCACCAGCGTGTCACTGAGTTCCATCCACGCCACGCCCGGTCTGCCGGCGGTGAGGAGACTGATCCGGTACGCGTCATGCCGGAACGGCGAGATGACGGGAACGCCGCGCGCCGCCAGGGTGTCGACCGCCTGCACCTCGGCGGCAGCGGCCACCGTGTTGGCGCGCGCGCCGGACGCCGTGGAGTCGAACGAGAAGAGCGACGCGCGAATGAGCAGGAGCACCGCGGCCCATCTCGCAGCGGCCGGCATGCGTTCCACCGCCAGCGCGCAGAGCGTGGCAACGGCCAGCGCCGCCGGCGCCGAATAGCGCAGCACCAGCACCGGCTTGTAGGTGATGCTGAGCAGCACGACCAGTACGGGAACCAGCGCCGTGGCGAGCAGCGCCGTGAGCGTGATGTCCAGCGCCGGTCGTTGTTCGCGCGGCCAACGGGCCGCGATGACCGGCACCCGCTGTGCCGCCATGGCCACCGCGCCGGCGACGATCAGCAGGGCGGCGGGACGCCAGCCCCACGGGAATTTGAGAAACGCGCCGATGGCCTCGGCGGTCGCCGGCGGGACCCAGCTGCGACCGCCGGAGGCGGCAAGTTGCGCGCTCGCCAGCGGGAGCAGCGCAAGCAGGGCCACACCGCCCGCGGCGAGCGGTGCCACGGAGCGTGCGACGGCGGGCCACGGAAGGTCGCGCTGAAGGCGCGGATGCAGGATGGCGGCGAGTCCAACCGCGATCAGAGACAGCAGGCCGAAGTAGTGCACGGTGCAGAGCGCCACGGCTGCTGCCGCCGCGAACCACGCACCTGCCGCGCCGCGCTCGCGCAGGGACTCCGCGAGGAGCGCGGTGGCGAGAATCCACAGCGCGTACGGCCGCGCCTCGAACGCCTGCGAGAGGAACAGCGGATGCGCCGCCAGCGCCAGCGCGCCGGCGAGCGAGGCGCCGAGGGAGAGCGACCGGCGCAGGATGGTGGCGAGCACGATGATGCTGAGTGCGGCAGCGACCAGCGACGGCAACCGGGCGGACGCAGCCGTGGCGCTGCCGCCAATGATGGTGGCCAGTCGCACGAGCGCATAATGCGGCGGCGGCTGGAAGTCGGCGCCGCTGCGCATGGCGTGGAGAATCCCGTGTGGCGCGTTGGCAATGAGCTGGCTGACCACCTCATCGAGCCACAGCGGGCGCTGCATGGCGCTCCAGATCCCCGTCCAGATGGCGATGGCCGACACCACGGCCAGCGCGATCGCGCCGGCGGCGACCGGCGTGCTATGCGGCACCCGGAATCGGGTGCGGCGCGGCATGTGGTGTTCGGCGGGCAAGTCCTGCGGAGCCATGCGGTTTGGACAGGGGCGGGGTCGCCGTACTCGACTGGGGCGGAAGATGCCACGAGACCGAGCTTATGGCGAGGCATCAGAGGTCGTTAGACTTCTCCTGCCTCCTCACTTCCCGTTCGGTAGAGAATCACCATGCCCATCGTTCCGTTCGCTGAGTTGCCCGTCGACGCCCGCGTTTGGCTCTTCGGCGCTGCCGCGCCCATCGATGACGTCGACGAGAAGCGCGTGCTCGCGGCGGTGGACAGCTTCCTGCTGACGTGGAAGGCGCACGGCCAGCCGCTATGGGCGGCGCGCGACTGGCGGGACGAGCGGTTCCTTGCGGTCGGCGTGGACACGTCGCGAGAGGGCGCGTCCGGCTGTTCCATCGACGGACTCTTCCGCGCGCTGAAGGGCATCGAGAGCGGGATCGGCACGACGCTGCTCGACGGGTCGCTGGTGTATTACCGCGACGCGGCCGGCTTTGTGCACGGGATCTCGCGCGACGACTTCGCGTATCTCGGGCGCCGCGGCGACGTCGGGCCAGACACGCCGGTCATGGATCTCTCGATCACAGACGCGGCCACGTATCGCGCGGCCTTCGAGCGGCGTGCCGCCGACAGCTGGCACGCCGCCCTCCTGCCGGACCGCTAGGGCGCGACTAGGCGCGCTGCCAGTCGGCCTGCCAGTCCTTGATGGCGGCCTTGATTTCCTTCTGGTGTGTGAGCTCACCCTTCAGCACGCGCTGCACCAGCCCCGGCAGTTCGGCGTCGCTGGCGAAGCGCAGTCCGACGAACTGGCGCACCGTGAGGCGCTTGATGTCGGCATCGGACACGCCTAATTCGCGCAACTTCAGGCGCATCTCGAGCCGGATCATGCGATCCTGCACCGCCAGCACCATGACGCGCGCCGACAGGACAAACGCGAGCACGCCGACGGCAAACACCACGTCCCACCAGGCATAGCGCGTGCCGTAGTAGTAGGCATGCCGGATCTGGATAACGAGGTTGAGGAGCGCGATGGGGGAGGCAACGAAGTGATAAAGCGGTTGCCAGGCCGTGTGGCTCTTGAAGCTCTGCGTCTTTTCCGACATCCGTCACCTCATGAAGAGAATGGGGGGGGTAGGTCCCCGCGTTGATCGCCGATCTCATGGCCGGTCCTGAACTGCTAGATGCGCGTCACGCCGTACGTGTAGTCTTCCGCGTAAACCATGTGCTCCGGGCTCCATTCGTAGTCCGGTCGAGAGAGCCCCTCCATCGTGACCTCGAAGGGGCAGAGGTTGGTGAGGTGCTCGTAGATGGTGTGCGAGGCGCGGTCCGTCACCCAGACCGTGACGGTGTACCGACCCATGACCAACCGGTACTTGGGCACCTCGATGCGCACCGAGAAGCGACCGGTGGCGTTCCTGAATGACGGACCGTCGCCGTAGATCCAGAAGTGGTTCACGGCGCGATCGGACTCGTCGTGGACATGCACCGAGAAGCAGAGCTGGCTGACCGGCACGGGCACGTCGAGCGTGAACTCGAGGGCGAACGGGTCGCCGTGCCGGTGCAGGCCGTCGCTGACGGACGTGACGACGCGTCCCTCCACCAGGTGCACGCCGGTAGGGCCGGCGGGAGCGCGGTAGGCATGCGCCGAGCCGGACCCCTCCGCCTGCAGGGCGCGATAGAAGGCGAGGCCGTCGCTGGTGGTGCCATCAAAGGCGATGCGGCCGGACTCCAGCACCAGCGTGCGCGTGGTGAGCGTCGAGACGGCGTGCAGCGCGTGGCTGACGAACAGGACGGTGCGCCCGGCGCCCGCCACCTCGCCCATCTTGCCGAGGCACTTCTTCTGGAATTCCTGGTCGCCGACCGCGAGCACCTCGTCCACGACGAGGATCTCGGCATCGAGGTGCGCCGCCACCGCGAAGGCGAGCCGCATGTACATGCCGCTGCTGTAGCGCTTCACGGGCGTGTCGATGAAGCGCTCGATGCCGGCGAAGTCGACGATCTCGTCGAACCGGCGCGCCACCTCGTGGCGCCGCATGCCGAGAATGGCGCCGTTCAGGAAGACGTTCTCGCGGCCGGTGAGCTCGGGGTGGAAGCCCGTGCCGACCTCGATGAGCGAGCCGACGCGGCCGCGCAGCTCCGCCCAGCCCGTGGTCGGCGTCGTGATGCGGCTCAGCAGCTTCAGCAGCGTGCTCTTGCCCGCGCCGTTGCGGCCGATGATGCCCACGGCCTGCCCGCGCTCGATCTCGAACGACGCGTCACGCAGCGCCCAGAATCCGTCGCCCGCCGCGCGGCCAAAGGGATGGCGCACGACGTCCATCAGCCGTTCGGCGAGGGTGGTCGCGCGCGGCCCGCGGCCGATGCGATACGACTTGCCGAGGCCCTCGGCCTGGATGGCGAGCGCGTCAGATCTCATCGGCGAAGCTCCGCTCGATGCCGCGGAAGATCGCGGTGCCGATGAGGACAAGCAGCACCGCGGAGCCGACGCTGTACAGCAGCTCCCGCACCGCCGGCGCGGGCGTGCCGAGCAGCGACCAGCGCATCAGCTCGAGCGGCGCCGCCAGCGGATTCGCGTAGTACAGCGCCTGCCAGCGGTCCGGCACGGCCGATGACGAATACGCCACGGGGCTCGCGTACAGCGCGAGCTGGATGGCCACGGGGAGCAGGTACTGCACGTCGCGGTAGCGCACGGCGAGCGCGGCCGCCGCGAAGCCGGCGCCGAGCGCCAGCGCGCCGAGGAGCAGGATGGCGACGGGGAGGCCGACGAGGCGCGCGTCGAAGCCGTGGCCCTGCGCCAGCGCGATGCCGGCAAAGGCGACCAGCGTGACGAGCAGGTCCACGAGCGCGGCCGGCACCACGGCAAGCGGGAGGATGAGTCGCGGAAAGTAGACGCGCGTGACGAGTTGCGGATTCTGGATGAGCGAGGTGCTCGCACGCGTAAGCACGGCCGAGAAGAAGTTCCACCCGGTGAGCGCGGCCAGCGCAAAGAGGATGTACGGCTGGCCGTCCGTGGGAACGCGCGCGATCGTGCCGAAGACGAAGGCGAAGATGCCGGCGGCGGCCAGCGGCTGCAGAACGACCCACGCGATGCCAAGGAACGTCTGCCGGTACCGAAGGCGCAGGTCGCGCGTGCCGAGCGCCTGGAACAGGTCGCGGTAGTGCCAGATTTCCCGCACGGTGTGCAGGGGCGACGCACTTCCGGCGCCGATCCGCACCACCGGCGTGTCTCTCACGCCGGGCCTCGCGGAGCGGCAACCGTCGTCGTGCCGGACGCGAGGGTGATGCCCTCGCGCTGGAACGCAGAGTAGACGCGCAGCAGGATGGCCTGGCGCGCGTCCAGCGCCAGCGAGTAGTCGAGCTGCGTCACGTAGACCGCCGTCTCAAACTCGTGACCGAGCGGCGTCGTGCCCACGAGATGCGATCGCTGGAAGGTGGTGTGCGGCTGGCCTTCAGCCGCCTGACGGAAGAAATCGGGAATCGCCGACAACTGCGCCGCGTCGACCTGGAGAGACACCGTGGTGCGCAGCAGGAACCGGCGTCCGTCGAGGCGCGCGTAGTTCCGGATGCGGCTGCGCAAGAGGTCGGCGTTCGAGACGATGATCTGCTCGCCGTTCACGCTGCGGATGCGCGTCGTCTTGAGGCCGACCCGCTCCACCGTTCCCTCGTGCTGGTCCACCACGACGTAGTCGCCAATCACGAACGGCTTGTCGAGCACGATGGAGAGCGCGGCGAACAGGTCGCCGAGGACGTTCTGCACCGCGAGCGCGATGGCGATGCCGCCCACGCCCAGTCCGGTGATGAGCGTCGTGATGTTGACGCCGTAGTTCTGCAGGGCGAGCAGGACGAGCAGGCTCCACAGGACCAGCCGCACGCCGAAGCCGAGCGCGGCCATCGTGGTGCGATCGCTCTGCTGCGGGTTGTTGCGGGCCCAGTGCGCGAGCCAGAACGTGACGAGAACGTCCGACCAGGCGATTCCCTGGAAGACCAGGGCGAGGATCTTGACGATGCGCACCGCCTCGTTCGCCGGCGGCGGGAAGGCGATGAACGCATCGAGGCCGACGACCGCGACGAAGACGAAGAGCGACGCCTTGATACCGCGGACCAGCGCGATGGCGAGGTCGTCAGCCACGGTGTCCGTGCGCTCGGCGAGCTTCGCCAGCCGCCGCTCCGTGAAGGAGCGCACCACCCAGAGCAGGGCCATGCCGACCGCCGCGGCGGCCGCCGCCTGCAGCCAGCGCTCGGGCGTGTGCCCGAGGAAGGTGCCCTGCGTTACGAGCTGGTCGGCCGCCGCGGCAACCTGCTCGGCGGCGTTCGACAGGCTCTCAGGAATCGTGCGGGCGGCAGGCATGGTGAGACGGACAGGGGCAGGGCAGCGCGGCGAACGAATCGCGGGGGCGTGGCGTTCAACAGCAGACGGGTGGTTGCCCGCATCCGTGATTGAAGTTACGCTCCCGACGCGGACCCGTCAGCCCGTGCAGGGAACTTTCCCCCCCGTCTCGCGGTACGCCGGCTACCTCCCAACCGACCCATGCTGATTCGCCCCCCCGTCCCGCCCGATCTCCGCTCGTCGGCGATCACACCCGAAGCACTGTACCTCACGCGCCGGGAGTGGCTCACCGCCGCGGGCCTCACGGTCGGTGCCATCGCCGGCGCCACCGCGCTCCTCCCGCGCCGAGCTTCGGCGCAGCAGGCGCTGGGCAAGCCGTACGGCCTGCAGCCCGACGACAAGCCGACGCCGTGGGACGACGTCACCAGCTACAACAACTTCTACGAGTTCGGGACCGGCAAGGAAGATCCGGCCGAGCAGGCGCGCGGCTTCAGGACGCGGCCGTGGTCGGTGAAGGTCGAGGGGCTCGTCAAGAAGCCCGGGGACTACGCCCTCGAGGACTTCGTGAAGGCCGGCCGGGTGGAGGACCGCATTTACCGGCATCGGTGCGTCGAGGCGTGGTCCATGGTCGTCCCGTGGCGCGGCATCATGCTGGCCGATGTGCTCAAGCGCGCGGAGCCGACGCCAGGCGCGAAGTTCGTGGAGTTCACCACGCTCTACGATCCCGCGCGCATGCCAGGCCAGCGCCTCCCGGTGCTGCGCTGGCCGTACACCGAGGGGCTGCGCCTCGACGAGGCCATGCATCCGCTCACGATGCTCGCCACCGGCGTCTACGGCCGCGACCTGCCCAACCAGAATGGCGCGCCGCTGCGGCTGGTGGTGCCGTGGAAGTACGGGTTCAAGGGCATCAAGTCGATCGTGCGCATCCGGCTGACCGACCGCCAGCCGTCGACCGCATGGAATGACTCGGCCCCCGACGAGTACGGCTTCTACTCCAACGTCAACCCAACCGTGGACCATCCGCGCTGGAGCCAGGCGAAGGAGCGCCGCATCGGGGAGTTCCTGCGCCGTCCGACGCTGCTGTTCAACGGCTACGCCGATCAGGTAGCGTCGCTGTATGCCGGCATGGACCTGCGGCGGAACTACTAGGAGAGGGGAGGAGTGCAGGGGCTTGGTGAGGGGAGAGGAGTGGAGGGAGGGGTGAGGGGGATGGGGCGACCGCGCTGGTTTCCATGGGCGGTTTGGATCGCCGTGCTCGTCCCCGGTCCGCTGGTCCTGGCGGCCCTCGTATCCGACTTCGTACTCGGTTCGCGGTGGCTGGGGTCGAACCCGGTCAAGGAAGGCGAACTGCTCCTGGGTCAGTGGACGATCAAGTACCTCGTCGCCGCGCTCGCCATCACGCCGGTGCGTCGCCTCACGGGATGGAACTGGTTGCAGAAGTACCGCCGCACGTTCGGACTCGCGGCCTTCTTCTACGGCCTCACCCACTTCCTGTGGTATGCGCTGGTGGACATCCAGCTCGACGGCGCACAGTTGGCCGAGGACCTGACCAAGCGCACATACATCGTCGTCGGCTTCGCCGCGCTCCTCGTGATGCTGCCGCTCGCGCTGACCTCCACGCGCGCGGCCATCGCACGCCTGCGCCATCGGTGGGTCACGCTGCATCGCCTGGTCTACGTTGTTCCCGTGCTCGGCATCGTGCACTGGTGGATGTCGGTGAAGGCCGATGTCGGCCCGCCGGCGTTCTACAGCGCGGTGTTCGCGCTGCTGCTTGGCTGGCGCTGGTGGCATGCGAGGCGCGAGACTTCGGGACATGCCACCACGCCTCCCACGAGCCCAACCGCGTGACGCGCTGATCATCACCGCACCAGGCCTCGAGACGCTGGCGCGGCGTGAGTTGGCCGCGCTTGGGATCTCGGCGACGGCCGAAGATCCCGGCGCCGTGGAGGCGCCGCTCTCGCTGCGTGACGTGATGCGTGCCAACCTGCACCTCCGGACGGCGAGTCGGGTGGTCGTGCGCCTCGCGGAGTTCAAGGCGCTGACCTTCGCCGACGTCGAGAAGCATGCGAAGCGCGTCGCGTGGGAAACCGTGGTCACGCCGAGGCGGCGGGTGCGGTTTCGCGTGACGTGCCGCAAGTCGCGCCTGTACCACTCCGGCGCGGTGGCACAGCGACTAACGGAGGCGCTGGTCGACCGCGTGCCGGGCGTGCTCGTCGCGGGCGCGGCCGGCGAGGACGAAGAAGACGGCCTTGGCGAGCAGTTGTTCGTGGTGCGGCTGTTTCGCGATCGGTTGATGCTGAGCGCCGACACGTCGGGCGCGCTGCTGCATCGCCGCGGCTACCGGCAGGCGACGGCCAAGGCGCCGCTCCGTGAGACCCTCGCCGCCGCCATGCTCCTCGGTGCCGGTTGGGACGGCCGTCGTCCCCTCGCCGACCCGCTGTGCGGCTCGGGCACCATCCCGATCGAGGCGGCGATGATCGCTCGGCGCCTGGCGCCGGGCCGGGCGCGGACATTCGCCTTCGAACAATGGCCCGGGCACGATGCCGCGGAGTGGCGGGCCGTGCGCGCCGAAGCCGCGCGTGCCGAACTGCCGAGCGCGGGCGTCGCGATCGGCGCCTCGGATCGAGACGCCGGCGGCGTGGCGGCGACGCGGGAGAACGCCGCCCGCGCCGGCGTGGCCGATGACCTCGCCATCGCGCAACAGTCGCTGAGCGCGCTGCGTGTGGGGACTGCGCCGGGACTGCTGGTGGTGAACCCGCCTTACGGCATCCGCGTGGGCGACAAGAGGCCGCTGCGCGACCTCTTCGCGCAATTGGGTAACGTGGCGCGAGCGCAGGCCGCCGGCTGGCGGTTGGCCATGCTCAGCGCCGACCGTGATCTCGAGCGGCAGGTCCGCCTGCCGTTCACCGAACAATGGAAATCGACGAACGGCGGCATTCCCGTCCGGCTCGTCACGGCGGAGGTGCCGGCGCATGAGTGAGCAGGGCGTCATTGTCTCGATCAACGTCTCGCGCGGCGGCGTGCCCAAGCTCCCCGTGCCGGAGGCGGTCGCAGGTCCGCTGGGCCTCGACGGCGACGGACAGCGGGACCGGCGGCACCACGGCGGCCCCGATCGCGCGCTGTGCCTCTTCTCCATGGAGCGCATCGAGGCGCTCCAGCGCGAGGGGCACGCCATTGCCCCCGGGACGACGGGGGAGAACCTCACGATTCGCGGCCTCGACTGGGACACGATCACGCCCGGCGTGCAGCTGCGCGCGGGGGGCGTCACGATGGAGATCACCGCCTACGCGTCGCCCTGCAAGTCCATCCGGCCGTCGTTCGCGGACGAGAACTCCAACCGCATCTCGCAGCAACTGCACCCCGGGTGGAGTCGCGTCTACGCGCGGGTCGTGGAAGCGGGGGCGCTTCGGGTGGGGGACGCGGTGGTCCGGGGCCCGTCAATTCACCCGGTCGGCGGTTAGATTTCTCGACCTATGAGCCTCCCGATCTCCTCCGCCTTCAACGACGGATATATCGCCGAGCAGTTTGAGGCGTACCGGCGCGATCCGGCCTCCGTGGAAGAGACATGGCGCCAGATCTTCCGGCTGGCCGAGACGCTGGGTGGCGTCGCACCGGCGGCGACGATGGCGCCCGAAACGGCTGACCTGCAGGCATTTGCCCGCAAGGTGGCCGGCGCGGCCCGGTACACCGCCGCTATTCGCCGCTACGGCCATCTTGCCGTGCAGCTCGATCCGCTGGGCACGCCGCCGCCCGGCGCGGTCGAACTCACCCTCGAGCACTACGGCATCACCGACGCCGACCTCGATCTCGTGAGCGGCGCAGCCATCGACTTCCCGCACCTCGCCACGGCGCGCGACGTCGCCGAGCGGCTGAAGTACCGCTACACGCGGAATCTCGCGGTTGAGTTCGTGCATTGCGGATCGGAGGAGGAGCGGCAGTGGTTCCGCGCCCTCTTCACGGCGGAGCAGCTCACGCGCCCACTCAACAACGCCGAAAAGCTCGCCGTGCTCCGCCGCCTCTCCGAGGTGGACGGGTTCGAGCGCTTCCTCGGCAAGGCGTACGTGGGCTACAAGCGCTTCTCGATCGAGGGGACCGACGCGCTCGTGCCGATGCTCGACACCGCGCTCGAGGAGGCCGTGGTCGCCGGCGTGCACCACGTCGCCATCGCCATGGCGCACCGCGGGCGCCTGAGCGTGCTCACCCACATCCTGGGCAAACCGTTCGAGCACGTTTTCGCCGAGTTCGAAGGACGCCACGATCACCTCGACGGCACCTCCACCGGCGACGTGAAGTACCACCTCGGTTTCGAAGGGAGGCACGTCACCGCGAGCGGCGCGACCGTGGACGTGTCGCTGGTGCCGAATCCCAGCCATCTCGAGGTGGTGAACCCGGTGCTGATGGGGCTCGCGCGCGCCGAGCAGCGCGTCGCCGGACACCCGCTGGAGCGCGATGAACGCACCGTCATCCCCGTGTGCATTCACGGCGACGCGGCGTTCCCGGGCGAGGGCATCGTGGCCGAGACGCTCAACCTGTCGCGGCTCGCCGGATACACCGTGGGTGGCACGCTGCACATCATCGTCAACAACCAGGTGGGCTTCACCACCGACCCCACCGAGTCGCGCTCCACGCGCTATGCCAGCGATCTCGCCAAGGGCTTCGAGATCCCGGTGATCCACGTCAACGCCGACGATGCCGAGGCGTGCGTGGCCGCCATGCGCATCGCGGTGGCGTACCGCCAGAAGTTCGGCCGCGATTTCCTGGTGGACCTCGTCGGCTATCGCCGGCACGGCCACAACGAGGGCGACGAACCGACGTACACGCAGCCCGTGCTGTACGAACGCATCAAGGCGCACCCGACGCCGCGCCAGGTCTGGGGACGCCGCCTCATCGCCGAGGGCGTGGCGACGCAGGCCGACGTGGACGCGGCGGAGCGCACGGTGGCCGAGCGCCTGCAGGCGCTGCACGCCGCGATGCCGCGCAGCGCGGTCGAGGCCGCCGCCGATCACGCGGCGGAAGAAGTGCCCGTCTTCCCCCCGATGCGCGACACCGCCGTGCGTGCCGAGGCGTTGGCGGCGATCAACGAGCAGTTGCTGCAGTATCCGGCCGACTTCACGCCGCATCCGCGTCTTGCCAAGCAGCTCGAGCGCCGGCGTGAGGCGCTTGGGGAGTCGGGCGGCATAGACTGGGGTCACGCCGAGGCGCTGGCATTCGGGTCGCTGATCGCCGGCGGGACGTCGGTGCGCATCACCGGGCAGGACGCCGAACGCGGCACGTTCTCACATCGCCACGCGGTCCTCAGCGACGTGAAGACCGGTCGCAAGCTCGTGCCGCTGCAGCACCTGCCGGGTGCGAGCGCAACGCTGGAGATTCACAACTCCGCACTCAGCGAGATGGCCGTGCTCGGTTTCGAGTACGGGTTCAGCGTGGCGGCGCCCGACACGCTGACGCTGTGGGAAGGACAGTTCGGCGACTTCGTGAACGTCGCGCAGGCAATGATCGACCAGTTCATCAGCGCCGACCGGGCCAAGTGGGGACAGGACAGCGGACTCGTGCTGCTGCTGCCGCACGGCCACGAAGGACAGGGGCCGGAACACTCGAGCGCACGCCTCGAGCGGTTCCTCCAGCTGTGCGCCGAGAACAACATGATGGTGGCCTATCCCACGTCGCCGGCGCAGTACTTCCACCTGTTGCGGTGGCAGGCGCACCGTCAGCCGCGGCGTCCGCTCGTGCTGATGCAGCCCAAGTCGCTGTTGCGCCTGCCGCAGGCCGCGTCGCGCCTTGCCGACCTGGCGACGGGCACGTTCCTGCCGGTGATTGACGATCCGGCCGGCGAGGCGAAGCGCGAGCAAGTGCGCCGCCTCGTCTTCTGCACGGGCAAGGTCTACTACGACCTGATGGCGAAGCAGCCCGGCAGCCACGTGGCCGTGGTGCGGGTCGAGGCGCTGTATCCGTGGCCGCTGGACGAGGTGTCGCGCCTCGTGGATCGGTATCCCAACATCGACGAAGTGGCGTGGGTCCAGGAAGAGCCCAAGAACATGGGCGCGTGGAGCTACATTGCCCCGCGGCTGCGGGTTGCGGCGGGGAATGCGCTGGTCATCCGGTACATCGGGCGGCCGGAACGCGCGAGTCCGGCGGAAGGGTATCCAAAGGCGCACGCCGACGAGCAGGGCCGCATCGTGCAGGAAGCGCTGGACGTGCCCCCGCCGCGCGGCGGCACGGGCACGAGACGCTCCGCGGCGCTCGCCAAGTAGCAGGAGTCTCTGGAGGAGGCTGTATGACGATGCGTCCGCTGCGCACGCTGGTCGCGTGCGCCGTAACGTGCCTGCTGGCTGCGCCGCGTCCTGCCCTCGGGCAGGAACGCGGCGCGGCGGCGCTGGATCACCTCGTGCACGGACTGATGGTCACGCCGCGTGTGCTGGTGATCGCGGCGCATCCGGATGACGAGGACACGCAGCTCATCGCCTGGCTGAGCCGCGGGCGCCACGTCGAGACCGCCTACCTGTCGCTGACGCGCGGCGACGGCGGGCAGAACCTCATCGGCAACGAGCTCGGCGAGGCGCTGGGCGCCATCCGCACGCAGGAGTTGCTCGCGGCGCGCCGCATTGACGGCGGCCATCAGTACTTCACGCGCGCCTACGACTTCGGCTTCTCCAAGTCGGCCGAGGAGACGTTCACGCACTGGGACCACGAGGAGTTGCTGCGCGACGTGGTGACGGTCGTGCGCTCCTTCCGGCCGCACGTCATCGTGGCGGTCTTTTCGGGAACCGCGCGGGATGGCCACGGCCATCACCAGGTGTCGGGGATCGTGGCGCGGGAGGCGTATGACGCCTCTGCCGACACCGTGCGATTTCCCACGGCCAAGTACGGGTCCGCGTGGGAGGTGCCCAAGTTCTATCGCGGCGCGCGATTCACCGGGGTGCAGGCGACGCTGTCGTTCAACGTCGGCGAGTACGATCCCGTGGCCGGGCGCAGCTACGCCGAGATCGCCGGGGAGAGCCGCAGCCAGCATCGCTCGCAGGGATTCGGCGTGCTGCAGCGCCGCGGCGTGGCCATGGACGCGGTCGCGCGACAGGCGACGCGCGTGAACGAGGCAACCCCTGCAGCGAACGAGGCCTCGATCTTCGACGGCATCGACACGACGCTGGCGCGGCTCGACGCGGGACTGCCGGCCGCGGCGCGCGCGCCGTTGCGGATGGCGCGCGTCCACGGCGATTCGGCGCACGCGACCCTCGATCACCGGCGCCCCGAACGTGTGGTGCCGCACCTCGCGGCGGCCGCGGCCGCCATCGCGTCGGCGCAGGACTCGCTGCCCGTGTGCACGCCGACGGTGCATTGGCGAATGGAGCGCCCGGTGCCGTGCACCGGAGCCCAGCTCGACGCCGAGGCGGCGGTGGAGCAACTCCGTGAGCGGAGCGCGGAGGCGCTGCTCACCGCAGCGGGCGTCGCGGTTGAAGCGACCGCCGAGCGCGAGCTGCTGGCGTTCGGCGATTCGATGCCGGCGACGATCACGGTCTACAATCGCGGACGGCAGCCGATTTCGGTGCGGGCCGTGACCATCAACGGCTACACGCGGGAGCTGCCGGCGCCGGTGACGCTCGCCCCCGACAGCGCCTGGCGCACCACGCGGACGCTGGTGGGGCTGGTGGACACGCGCCCGTGGTGGATCGGCGGCCGCAAGGGCGACCTGTTCACCGACCGTCAGTCGCCCGCTGACGGGCTGGGGCGCGTGTCGGCCGTGTCGAGCGGCATGCTGCGCGGCGTGGCGCTCCGTGAGGACGTGCGTCGCGAGTCGGACGCGAGCGTGGACGTCGAGATCGCGGGCGTGGTCGTGTCCTCTCCGCGCGCACCCTTCGTATACCGATTTGCCGATCCGGTGCTCGGGGAGCAGAACCGTCCGGTCGGCGGCGCGCCGGCGGTGTCGCTCGCATTCGACCGCGGACTCGAGTGGATCCCGGCTGGCCGGCCGATGGACCGACTGCTGCGCCTCACCGTACAGTCGTACTCGACGGCGACCCGCACGTACGCCGTGCGCGTGATCTCGCCCGCCGGCGTCACGGTTGATTCCGCCACACGCACGCTGACCCTCGATCCGCTCGAGTCGCGCGAGCTCTTCATCCGCATTCGCGGCACGCTGGCGGAGGGGCGCTACGAGTTCGGCGTGATCGCGGAAGGGGAGATGGGACGATACGCCGAGGGCTTCCGCACCATCGAGTACCCGCACATCAATCCCATCCGGCTCTATCGGTCGTCGGGCGTTTGGCTGCAGGCCGTGGACGTGACGGTGCCGGCTGGATTGCAGGTGGCGTATGTGCAGGGGGTCGGCGACCTCTCGGCGGCCGGTCTGCGGCAGCTAGGTGTTCCGCTGACGGTGGTCACGCCGCAGGAATTGCCCTTGCTCGACCTCACCCGCTTCACGACGGTGATCGTCGGGCCGCGCGCCTACCAGGCCTCGAATGAGCTGCGCGCCTACAACCGTCGGCTGCTGCAGTTCGTGCAGGACGGGGGAACCATGCTCGTACAGTACGGGCAGCAGGAGATGGCGCGTCCGGGGCTGATGCCGCACCCTGTGTCGTTCGCGCGTTCCGCGCAGCGTGTTACCCTGGAGGAGGCGCCGGTGACCGTGCGCGATCCGAAGGCACAAGTGCTGAACTGGCCGAATCGCATTGGCGATCGCGACTGGGCTGACTGGGTGCAGGAACGCTCGTTGTACATGCCGAGCGTCATCGATCAGCAGTACGCGGCACCGCTCGAGATGCATGACCCGGGCGAACCGGAGAACACGGGAGCCATCCTGACGACCCGATACGGCAAGGGGACCTACGTGTACACCACGCTCTCGCTCTTCCGCCAATTCCCCGCGGGTGTGCCGGGGAGCGCGCGGCTGTTCGTCAACCTGCTCTCTGCCGGCCGCACGCCGGCGCGTCCCGCGCCGGCGCGGGTGCAGCCATGAGCCGCCCGTTCCGGCAGGTGCTCACGCGCGTAATGCTCGCGGAACTGGCAGCGTGGGCGCTGCTGCTCTGGATCCAGCTCAAGTACGGCTGGTAGATCATGCACTGGATCAACTGGGCGATCGTCCTCGGCTACCTCGCGTACATCTCAATTGACGGGATCCGCCGCGCCAAGGGGACCAAGAAACTGGAAGGGTACTTCCTCGGCAACCGCAGCCTGCCGTGGTGGGTGGTTGGGCTGTCGGTGATGGCCACGCAGTTGTCGGCCATCACGATGATCGGCACGACCGGGCAGGGCGCGAATGACGGCATGCGCTTCGTGCAGTTCTACTTCGGGCTGCCGTTGGCGCTGGTGATCCTCGGTGTCACACTCGTGCCGTTCCTGCACCGCGCGAAAGTCTACACGGCCTACGAGTTCCTCGAAAAGCGATTTGATGCGCGCACGAGGTCTCTCACGTCGCTCCTGTTCCTCCTCTCGCGCGGCCTGTCGTGCGGCACGATCATCGCGGCGCCGGCGGTCGTCTTCTCGTCCATCTTTGGCCTGCCCATCCCGTATGCCGTGGCACTCATCGGCGTGCCGACCGTGATCTATACGATGATCGGGGGCGTGCAGGCCGTGGCCTGGACCGACGTGAAGCAGATGGTGCTCGTCATCACGGCCATTGTGGCGGTCATCGTGGTTCTCCTGATGCGCATTCCGGTGCATCCCGAGGATGCGCTGCGCATCGCCGGTGCGGCCGGACGGCTGGAGATCTTCGACTTCGACTTCACGCTCACGAAGCAGTACACGTTCTGGAGCGGAATCATTGGCGGCACCTTCCTGATGCTCTCGTATTTCGGCACCGACCAGAGCCAGGTGCAGCGCTACCTGACGGCGAAGTCGGTGGACTAGGCGCGCAGCTCGCACCTGATCAGCGCCTACTGGAAGATTCCCCTGCAGGCCCTGATTCTGCTGGTTGGCGTGCTTGTGTTCGTGTTCTACGTCTTCACCCCGCCGCCGCTGTACTACAATCCCGCGCAGGACGCGCGGATGCGCGCGGCCGACCCGGCCGCCTACGCGGCACTATCAGCGCGATACGACTCCGCGCTGGCGTTTCGCGAGAGCGCCGCGCGTGATGTCGCGGACGCGCCAAGCCGCGCGAAGGAAATCGCACCCAGGCGCGAGATGCGTGTGGGCGATCAGATGGTCGCCGCGGTGCGTGCCGACGCGATGAAGGCGGCCAGCGTGCCCGGCGCGAAGCCCGTGGCGGACGTGAACTACATCATTCCGCACTTCGTCCTCACGGAGCTCCCCATCGGCCTCACCGGCATCTTCATCGCCGCCGTGATCGCCGCCGCCATGTCGGCCGTGGCCGGAGAGCTGGCGTCGCTGTCGAGCACCACCGTCATCGACCTCTACCGCCGCTGGGTGCGTCCGGAGGCTGACGACGCACATTTCCTGAAGGTCTCGCGCTTCGCCACCGGCGCGTGGGGCGTGTTCGCCTGCGTCGTCGCAACCTTTGCGGCCGACCTCGGGTCGCTCATCGAGGTGGTCAACCGCTTCGGCTCGTACTTCTACGGCTCCATCCTCGGCGTCTTCCTGCTCGCGATGATCCCGCGCACCCGCGGCAGCGGCGCGTTCTACGGGCTCATCGCCGGCATGGCGACAGTCGGCGCGGTCAACTTTGGGGCGCCATCCGTGGCGTTCCTCTGGTACAACGTCATTGGCGCGGTGACGGTGGTGACGGTGGGCGTCCTCTTCGGGCGCACGCCGCGCGCCGCGGAGGCCTGACGATGCGGCCGCGCGTCGTGATCATCGGCGGCGGCTTTGCGGGGTTGCACGCCGCGCGGGCGCTGCGCGGCGCGCCGGTCGACGTCACGCTGGTGGACCGCACCAACCACCACGTCTTCCAGCCGCTGCTGTACCAGGTGGCCAACACGTCGCTTGCCCCAAGCGACATCGCCGCCCCCATCCGGTGGATCCTCCGCGCGCAGCGGAACGTCACGGTGCTGCTCGGCGACGTCATTGGCATCGCGCCCGACGCGCGCACCGTGGAGGTGGGCGGGCAGGGCACCATCGGCTACGACGCGCTGATCATCGCCACGGGCGCGCGGCACGCCTACTTCGGGAACGACCGGTGGGAAGCGCACGCGCCGGGGCTCAAGACCTTGGAAGATGCGCTCGACATGCGCCAGCGCATGCTCCTCGCCTTCGAGCGCGCCGAGTGGACGGCTGACGAGGCGGAGCGGCGCGCCTTGCTGACGTTCGTAATCGTCGGCGGCGGGCCGACCGGCGTCGAGCTCGCCGGCACGCTCCCCGAGTTCGCGCGCGTCGCGCTGCGCCCCGACTTCCGGCGATTCGACGCCGGCACGGCGCATGTCGTGCTCGTCGAAGGGGGAGCGCGCCTGCTTCCCGCCTTTCCCGAGCGGGTCAGCGCCACGGCGCGTCGCGACATCGAGCGGCTGGGGGTCGAGGTGCGCACCGGGACGCCCGTGACCGAGGTGAATGCCGATGGCGTGACCATGGGCTCCGATTTCATCGCGGCACGCACCGTCTTCTGGGCGGCGGGGAATGTGGCATCACCCCTCGGCCGCGCCCTCGGCGCGCCGCTCGATCGGGCCGGTCGCGTCCTCGTGGCCGACGACCTCTCGGTGCCCGGTCATCCGGAGATCTTCGTCGCGGGTGACCTGGCGGCGGTGCGGTGGGATGCCGACCGGTGGGTGCCGGGCGTTGCCCCGGCGGCGATGCAGATGGGACGACTTGCCGGGAGCAACGCGTCGCGCCTGCTGAGCGGACTGGCCACGAAGCCGTTTCGCTACCTCAACAAGGGGGAGATGGCGACGATCGGGCGCAACAAGGCGGTGGCCGTCTTCGGCCAGCGATTCGCCATCACCGGCCGGCCGGCGTGGTTCTTCTGGCTGTTCGTCCACATCATGTATCTCGTGGGGTTCCGCAACCGGCTGAGCGTGCTCCTGCAGTGGGCGTACGCCTACTTCACGTTCCAGCGCGGTGTGCGCCTCGTGACGCCGCGCGATCCGGCACGACCGACCGCCGGAACGGCGTAGCTACGCCGCCTGTCGCTCCGTCGGCTTGGCGTAGGACTCCATGTTGAGCCCCAGCGTGATGGTCAGCAGCACCACCACCGCGGCCGTGAAGAATGGAACGCGCTGCCCGAGGTGGTCATAGGCCCACCCGAAGTAGAGGGGGCCCGCCACCCGTGCGATGCCGCCGAAGGTCTGCTGAACGCCCATGTACAGTCCGCGCTCGTGCGACGCGACGACGCGACTCAGCAGCCCGGTCACGCAGGGGAAGGTGAACGCGGTGCCCAACGGCACGAGCGCCACCGCCACGGCGAGCACGGGAATGTTCGGCGCGAGTGGCATGCCGCCGAGCCCGCACGCCAGCAGGACCATGCCCAGCCGCGAAAGCCGCGCCTCGCCGAACCGGTCCACCATCTGGCCGAGCACCAGCGCACGCGTGATCACGGAGATGGTGCCGATGTACGTGAAGAAGAAGCCGATGGTGGATGCCGTCACGCCGAAACGCCACGCCAGGAACAGCGCCAGCGTCGTGGACATCGCCTGGAACGACCCCATCGTGATCGCGTAGATCCAGATGAGCCGTGAAGCTGGCTCGGCGCCGTGGGACACAACGCGCATTACGGCCTCGCTGGACTTCCGGACCACCTTGCCCGCCGCCTTCACCGCGGCCGCGTCGTGCGACTCGGTGAGGTAGTGGTACGCGAAGAGCATGGTGATGCATGACATCAGCGCGGCGGACAGGCCGGGACCGCTCCGCCCCAGGAAGTGCATCGCGCCGCCGCCGATTACCGGGCCGAGCGCGACACCGGCATTGGTTGCCGCGGACAGCCAGCCCAGCGCCTTCGCGCGATCCTCGGGGCGCGTGGAGTCGGCGACATATGCCTGGATTACGCCCACGGTGCCGCCGCCGGCGCCCTGCACGATGCGGCTGAGGAAGAGCCAGTCGAGCGTGGGCGCATAGGCGAACACGAGGTATGCCAGGGCGGATCCGCCGAGGCCGATCATCATCGCCGGACGCCGGCCAAATCGGTCGGAGACGCGTCCCCAGATCGGGGCGCTCACCAGCTGCACGATCGCGAACGTGGCGATGAGCAGCGACACCACGGCGCCGTCGCCGCTCATGTGGAGCGCCGCCAGCGCCCGCGACACGTAGCCGGAGCCGTTGAGGTCCTGGGCGTAGAAGGGGAGCAGCGGCACGACCATCAGGATCCCCACCATGTCCATGAAGGCGGTGATCATCAGGACGACGAGCTTGCCCCGGGCGTGAGCGTCGTTGCGCGGCGTGCCGGTGTCGGTCATTGGTCAGCCAATGGGGACCGTCCCCGCGAGCACGGCGGTGACGAGCAGCACCAGCACGGCGAGCAGCGTTTCACCGAGCAGCGTGCGGGCCACGGCAACGCGGTCCACCGTCGCCACGCGCTTCTTCGCCACTTTCGCATGCCCCGCACCGATCGCCCCGGTCACGAACACCAGCACCACCTTGGCGACGAACAGCCCGCTGTACGTGGAGTTGGCAATGCCCTCGGGTGCTCCCATGCGCAGCCAGGCCGTGGCGAGCCCCGTGACAAAGACGGTGCCCGCACTGGCGAGCGCCAGCGGGTGAAACGAGACGATGAGCGCCGCCAGCAGCGGACCACCATCCTCGCGCGCACGCAGCGTGCGCGCAATCAAGGTGAGCACGAGGAGCGCGCCAATCCAGCCACCCGCCGCCGCGACGTGCAGCGTGTTGACGATGATGGAGGCCAGCGCGCGGTCGGGATCCGCGGCGGCATGCCCGAGGAAGGCCGGCGCGACCAGCAGCACGGCGATGCCGGCGTCGGTGAGGCGCGCGTACATGCGCGCGGTGCCAGCGTGTCGCAAGCCCGCGTAGACCATGGCGGCGGCCACGGCCTGCAGCACCAGTGCGATGCCCCAGGGCGACCGAAACACCTGAAGCACGAGCACGCCGATCGGATCAGAGGGCGTGGCCGAAGCCTGGACAAGGGCGCGGGGCACCATCAAGGCCGCGAGAAGCGCCGCTCCCGCCATCGCCAGGCGGTTGCTGAAGTTCGCCAGTGAGGCGCGATACGGATCCACCGTTGGGCCCGACGCACGCGCCACGACGAACTGTGCAAACGCCCAGCCGCCGATAATCGCGAGGGTGCCGAACAGCGCGGCGCCCCGCAGGGCGATGGCGTACAACCCGCCGGCGCTCTCGATCACGTGCGACTGCGCCCCGCAGCACCAGGTGCACGGCGCATCCCCGGCGTCAGGGCCGAGGACTCCAGCGTGAAGCGTGGCACGGAGTGGGGGCGCGCGGTCGGCATGCGCCAAAAATAGCCGCGGAGACGGACCGATGCACTGTCGTTGCGTCGGCATCCATGCGACCATTAGTGAGATGGCCCAGCGCATCCGCACCCGATTCCTCGTCATTGGCTCTGGCGTCGCCGGCCTGCACACGGCCTGGCGGGCGTCCGCCCACGGCGAGGTGTACGTCCTGACCAAGCGGACCCTGTTCGACTCCGCCACCGCGTATGCGCAGGGTGGCATCGCGGCCGCCCTTGGCGCCGGCGACTCGCCCGACCTGCACCGCAAGGACACGCTCGCGGCGGGAGCGGCCCTCTGTGACGCCGAGGCGGTCGAGGTGCTGACCAGCGAGGGCCCGGCGCGCGTGCGGGATCTCGCGAGCGCCGGCGCGCGCTTTGACACGGACCTGCGCGGCCGCCTCTCGCTGGGCAAGGAGGCCGCACACTCGCGCCATCGCATCGTGCATGCGCACGGCGACCAGACGGGCGCCGAAGTGGCGCGGACGCTGATCCAGCGCGTGCGCGAGACGCCGAACATCCACGTCCTCGAGAGTGCGCGCGTCCTCGACCTCATCGTGCACGCGGACCGCTGCTGCGGGGTGCGTGCCAGCGTGATGGGCGCCGCCGTGGAGATCATCGCCGACGCCACCGTTCTCGCCGCGGGCGGCTGCGGGCAGCTCTTCCGGCACACCACCAACCCGGTCGTCGCGACGGGTGACGGGTATGCGATCGCCCACCGGGCGGGCGTGAAGCTCGCGGACATGGAGTTCGTGCAGTTTCACCCCACGGCGCTCGACACGCCGGAGAATCCGCTGCAGCTCGTGTCGGAGGCGGTGCGCGGCGAGGGGGCCACGCTGGTGAACGAAGCGGGCGTGCGCTTCATGGTGAAGGTCCATCGCGCGGCGGAGCTGGCCCCGCGCGACGTGGTGGCGCGCGCCATCTTCCGCGAGCAGCAGGCGGGGCGGCGCGTCTTCCTCGACGCGCGGGCGATCAAGCGCGCCTTCGCGAAGAGGTTCCCGGGGATCTTCGCGCTCTGCGTCGCCCGCGGCATCGATCCGCGGCACGATCGCATTCCCGTCACGCCCGCCGCACACTACATGATGGGCGGCATCGTCACGGACCTCGCCGGCCGTTCGTCGCTGGACCGGCTCTATGCATGCGGCGAGGTGTCGTGCACGGGCGTCCACGGGGCAAACCGGCTGGCCTCGAATTCGCTGCTCGAGGGGCTCGTCTTCGCCGAACGCGTGGCGCGCGACATGGGGACCCTGCCGCACCTGCCGCGCCTGCCCCGCAAGTCCGACTGGCGCGTCCCCGTGCTGCGCGACCGGGGGGCGGCCCAGGTGGCCGCCGACACGGTGCGCATGCTGATGTGGGATTACGCTGGCATCGACCGCACGGCCAAGGGCCTCCGGACCTGCGTGGAACGCCTCGATGAACTCGTGGCCCGCCTGCCGGCAGGCGCCACCGAGGAGGCCAACATGATCGAGACGGCGCAGGTCATCGCCAGCGCGGCGCTGTTGCGCCGCGAGTCGCGCGGCGGCCACTTCCGACGCGACTTCCCGCGCGCCAAGCACAAGTGGCGCGGGCGTCACATCGAGTTCTAGCCGGGGAATGCCCCTAGCGCGGCATCTCCAGGTCGCTCGACTCGACCGACCCCTTGGGACTGCTGCGGAACACCTCGGAACGCACCTCGTTCACCCCGGGAGGCGGCGCATCCACGAGCAGCGTGGTGAGCGCCATGACGAGGAGGATGAGGCCGGTCTGGAATCGCATCGTGTGCACCAGCGCTGATCGCTCGGAGGTGCGCGCCTGCCGTTCGGCGTGGCGCCGCATGTGCTCATTGAACGCCAGCATGATGACCACGATGGCCACCTTGCCCGCGAGCAGCCGTCCGTAGGGCGAACCCTGGATATCGTCGAACCCGGTGAGGTGAGTGGACGAGCTGAACAGGCCTGTGATGAGCACCACCGCCACGAGCGCCCCCGACATGCGGAAGTAGCGCTCGATCATGGCGCCCAGCGGGTCCGTCCACGGTGACGAGGTGTGCGCCTGCACACGCCGCTCGGCGAGCATGAGAAAGAAGAAGGTGCCGAGCCAGCATCCGATGCCCACGGCGTGCAGACCGTCAAAGATCGGTGCCAGCGTCAGGGTCGAAAACGCATCAAAGGGGTGCCCCTGCAGCCCGGTGCCCGCGGCGAGCAGCGGGACCCCGGCGAGGACGAGCCACCATCCGACCGCCCGGCGCTTGCCGGCGAGCACGAAGCCTGCGAGCGTCAGGACGCCGGCGGCGACCATCGCGGCAAAGCCGATGCCCCATTCGGACCGCAGCAACAGGGCGGCCAGCCGGCTCGCCAGCGGGAAGCGATCATCGAGCAGCGAGGCGACGCCCACCGCACGCGGCCCGGCGAGCAGCAGCAGTGCGGCCGCGCTCCCCGTCCCCCACCGGATGACGAGCCGGAGCATCTGCTCGTCCGTTGCGTCGCGCACCGGTCCCGCCGGTAGCGGAGTCCTGCGCCAGATCACGAAATGGAACGCAATGGCGCCCACGAGCACCGTGATGGCCAGGAGCCACAGCAGCGCAATCAGTTCAGCGGCGAGCCCGAGGAAGATCTGCACACGTGGATGATCGCGGAGGAACGCCTCGTGCGCCAGTTCCCCAGCCTCGCAGCAGGCCGTGGCCTCGGCTAGCTTTCCGCCATGGCGATCGACCAGACCGAAGCGACGGCAACGACCGCGCTCGTCGAGGAAATCCGCGCGCTGGCCCGGCAGCGCCGCGCGGTGATCCTGGCGCACAACTATGAGCGCCCGGAAATCCAGGATCTCGCCGACTATGTCGGGGATTCGCTGGGTCTCTCCCGGGAAGCGGCGCGCACCGATGCCGACGTCATCGTCTTCTGCGGCGTGCACTTCATGGCGGAGACGGCGGCCATCCTGTCGCCGTCCAAGATGGTGTTGCTGCCAGACCTCGCGGCGGGATGCTCGCTGGCGGCCACCATCAATGCCGAGCAGCTGCGCGCGTGGAAGGCCGAGCATCCGGATGCCGTGGTCGTGTCCTACGTCAACACCACCGCCGAGGTGAAGGCGGAGACGGACTACTGCTGCACGTCGGGCAACGCCGTCGAGGTGGTGAATGCGATTCCCGCCAACCGGGAGATCCTGTTCCTCCCCGACATGTTCCTCGGGGCGCACGTGCGTCGCATTACCGGACGGACGAACATCCATGTCTGGATGGGCGAGTGCCACGTGCATGCGGGCATCGATCCGGAGAACATCCGGCTGCAGCGGTCGCTGCATCCCGGCGCGGAGTTCCTGATCCATCCGGAGTGCGGCTGCGCGACGAGCGTCGTCGAGGCCGTCTCGGCGGGTGATGTGGATCCGCGCGGCGTGCACATCCTTTCCACCGAGGGGCTGATCAAGCGGCCGGGCGAGAGCGCGGCGGACACCTTCATCGTCGCCACCGAGGTGGGCATCCTGCATCGCCTGCGGCGGGCCTATCCGGGCAAGCACTTCTTCGCGGCCAACGAGCGGGCGTCGTGCGCCTACATGAAGGTGACGACGCTTCCCAAGGTCCGCGACGCGCTGCTGCACCTGCAGCACCACATCACCGTACCGCGTGACATCGCCGACCGGGCCCGGCTGGCGATCGAGCGCATGGTGTCCATCGGCGGCGGCACCCCGGCGCCGGCGTCCGAGGGCGTGGACCCGGGCGAATGACACCGGGCCGCGTTCCCCCGCGGCGCATCGCCGCGATGGATGCACCGGCCTTCGCCGGCGGTGAATCGGACTTCCCGCTCACCGAGGCGCAGACGGCACGGCTCGTGAAGACGGCGCTCGACGAAGACCATGCCGCGAACGACATCACGACGCTCGCGACCGTTCTCCCGACGCGACGCGCCCGCGCCGCGCTCGTCGCCCGCGAAGCCGGCACGATCTGCGGCGTCCCGCTCGCCCTCGCCGCCTTCTGCCAGTGCGACGACAAGGTGGAGATCCGCATCGACGTCGAGGACGGACACCGCGTTGAGGCGGGGACGACGGTCCTCTTCATCAGCGGCCGCGCACGCGGCCTGCTGGCCGCCGAGCGCACGGCGCTGAATTTCCTCCAGCGCCTCTCGGGGGTGGCATCGCTCACCGCGCGGTACGTGGACGTGGTCCGCGGCACGCGCGCCCGCATCGTGGACACGCGCAAGACGACGCCGGGATGGCGGCGACTGGAGAAGTACGCCGTGCGCTGCGGCGGCGGCGCCAACCACCGTGCGACGCTCGCCGACGCGGTGCTCGTGAAGGACAACCACCTGGCCGCGCTCGACGGCGACGTCGCCGTCGCGGTGCGGCGCGCCCGCGAACAGACGCGTCCGGGCACATTCGTGCAGATCGAGTGCGATCACCTCGCGCAGGTGCGCGCGGCCGTGGCGGCCGGGGCCGACGCGGTGCTGCTCGACAACATGAGCCTCGAGATGATGCGCGACGCCGTGCAGATCGCGGCCGGCCGTGTGCTCACCGAGGCATCGGGCGGCGTGCGGCTCGAGACGGTGCGCGCCATCGCCGAGACGGGGGTGGACCGCATCTCGGTGGGGGCGCTCACCCACTCGGCGCCGGCGCTGAACCTCGCGCTCGATTTCGAGTGACGGCGTCCGACCCCGCAGGGGACGAGCGGCCCCGCCCGGCTGCTCGCGCCGAAGACCTGCCCTGCGACTACTGCGGCGCCGGCCCGCTCGTCTGGCGCAAGTGCAAGCTGATCTGCGAGCAGTGCCGGCAGATCAACAAGTCGTGCGCCGACCTGTAGGCGCTAGGCCCGTCCTGCCGCGGCCAACTGCGCATCGAACTCGGCAGCGTCCGCGGTCGGCGCATCACAGCTGAAGCCGCGACAAACGTAGGCCGTCGCGTTGCCACCGAGCGGTCTCTTGCCTTCCAGAATGGCCGGTGGGGCCGACACCCCGCCCGCGATGACCAGCGACGGCACATAGCGGGCGGCCAGCGCGCGCTCGAGCCGCGCGAATTCCGGGGCGCCCGGCGACCCGGCGAGTACGACGCTCACGTCGCCATCGGTCTCGAAGTCCGCGGCGCCCAGCAGGTGCCCGAAGGCAAGGGGCGCCGATCCCATGTACTCGGCCAGCGAGGACAGCACGTTCTGCGCCCGTGCCGTGCGCGCCGCGTCTCCGGTCAGCGCGCCGACGCGCTGCAGCAGCTCGACGGCGAGCGACGTCCCGGACGGCATCGCGTTGTCGTACGTGTCACGCGGACGGGTCACGAGCGGCGGCGCGTCAGCCGCCGCGTCGAAGAAGGCCCCGGTCGCGTCGTCCCAGAAGTGCCGCTCGCACGCGTCCGTGAGCGCGAGCGCCTCGTGGAACCATCGCGCGTCGAACGTCAGTTCGTACACGGCGAGGAAGCCGAGGCCAAGGGCCGCGTGATCCTCGAGGAAGCCGCCGATGCGCGCCTCGCCGCCGGCGAAGACACGGAAGGTGCGTCCGTCACGGACCATCGTCTCGGCCAGGAACCCCGCCGCGCGCACCGCCAACGCCCGCCACCTCGGCTCACCGAACACCCGCGCACACTCGGCGACGCCGCGCAGCATCAGTCCGTTCCAAGAGGCGATGACCTTCTCGTCCCGGGCCGGACGCACACGCCGGTCGCGCGCGGTGAGCAGCGCGACCCGACCGCGCGCGATGGTCGCCTGCAGCGTTGCCGGGTCGAGCGCGCGTGCCGCAGCAAAGGCATCGGCCCGCTTCGGGCACCAGAGGATGTTGCGTCCCTCGAAGTTGCCCGCGGCGCTCGCGTCCCAGTACGAGGCGAGCAGCGCAGCATCCGCGCCCAGCACCTGCTGCAGTTCGTCGACGGACCAGACGTAGAAGCGTCCCTCGTGCCCCTCCGAGTCGGCGTCGAGCGAGGCGTAGAACCCGCCCTCCGGCGAGGTCATCTCGCGTTCAAGCCAGGCGAGCGTGCGCTCCGTCACCGCGCGGACTTCCGGATCGCCCGTGACCTGCCAGAGGTGTGCGCCGAGCCGAACGAGCAGCGCATTGTCGTACAGCATCTTCTCGAAGTGCGGCACGAGCCACTCGCCATCCACGGTGTAGCGATGGAAGCCGCCGCCCAGCTGATCCAGCAGGCCGCCGTGGGCCATGCGATCCCAGGTGTGCCGCACCGCGTCCAGCAGCGCGTCGTCTCCCGTGCGCGCCCAGCGCCGCAACAGGAAGTCCAAGGTCATTGTCGGCGGGAACTTCGGTGCGCCGCCAAACCCGCCGTAGGTCCGGTCGTAGCGGGCGAGCACGGCATGCACCGCGCGGTGCATGAGCGACGGGCCCACCGGGGTGCGCGGCGGCGCGGGCGGGTCGTCGTAGATGCGCAGCATCGCCGTGGCGCCGTCGGCGATCTCCGCCCGGCGCGTGCGCCAGGCCTCGGCGACGCTCGCCAGCACCCGGCGGAAGGACGGGAGGCCGTGCCGATCGTAGGGCGGGAAGTACGTGCCGCCGTAGAACGGCGCGCCATCGGGCGTCAGGAAGACCGTCATCGGCCAGCCCCCCTGCCGCGTGAGCGCCTGGACGGCGCGCATGTAGATGCCGTCCACGTCGGGGCGTTCTTCCCGGTCCACTTTCACGTTGATGAACCACTGGTTCATCAGCGCCGCCGTCTCCGCGTCCTCGAACGACTCGTGCGCCATCACGTGGCACCAGTGGCACGCGGCGTAGCCGACGCTCAGCAGCACCGGCTTGTCGTCGGCGCGCGCGCGCGCGAACGCGTCATCGCCCCACGGGTGCCAGTCCACGGGATTGTGCGCGTGCTGCAGGAGGTACGGGGAGGTCTCGAGCGCGAGGCGATTGGGCACGGTGGCGTCGGGGGCGGGAAGGGGTGCGAGAGCGTAGATTCTGCAAGCTAATGTCATTGATCCTCGCGTCCGTTCCATGACCACTTTCGAATCCGCCTCGTCGTCTGTCGGAAAGCCGTGGACCCGGGCCTGGCAGATCCTGCTGGCCGGCACCGTGGTGCGGCTGGTCATGGCCGCGCTCGTGCCGCTCACGAACGACGAGGCGTACTACTGGGAGTGGAGCCGCCGGCTCGCCGCCGGCTACTTCGACCATCCGCCGGCCATCGCCTGGCTGGTGGCGCTAGGCGGCGATACCCCGTTCGGCGTGCGCCTTGGCTCCGTGCTTGCCGGCGGCCTTGCCGGGCTGGCGCTGCTGCGCACCGCCCGCCGGCTGGGTGGGGAGGAAGCAGCGTTGTGGGCTTCGCTGATCTTCGCCTGCCTGCCGCTCGCCGCCGCAGGATACGTGCTTGCCACGCCGGACGCCCCGCTCTTCTGCGCCCTCGCCTGGACGCTGCACGCGGTCGTGGAAGCGCTCGAATCGCCGGTTGGATCGCGTGCGTCGCTGCGGTGGTGGAGCATCGCGGGCGTCGCCATCGGCGTGGCGATGCTGTCGAAGTACACGGCCGTCCTCGTGCCCGCCGCTATCGCGGCGTCCTGCGCATTGTATGCCCCCCTCCGTGCGCGTTTCCGTGAACCAGGTCCGTGGGTGGCCGTCGGGGTAGCGTCGCTCGTGCTCGCGCCGAACCTCTGGTGGAACGCCACCCACGACTGGACGTCCTTTGCCTTTCAGCTCGGCCACGGACTCGGCGCGCCCAAGCAGGCTGGTCTTGGCGCGGTGCTGAACCGCGAGCTCAACCTCATCGGCGGGCAGGCGGGGCTCACCTCCCCCATCCTCTTCGTGCTCCTCGTCGGCGCCGTCTGGCGCGCCCTGCGCCAGCGTGACGACGCCGTGATGCGCTTGCTCGGCACGGTCAGCGCCTTCGTGCTCCTGTTCTTCGCCTGGAGCGCGACGCGCAAGAACGTGGAGGCCAACTGGCCGGCGTCGGCCTGGCTGCCGGCCATCCTGCTGCTTTCGGTGGAGGCCGCACACGGAGCGCGCCGTGCGTGGCTCCGCGGCGGACTCTGGATGGGTGGCTTCCTGGTGGTGCTGGTCTACGTGGACGCCGCGACGCTCCTCGCGCCCCGGCTCGGCCTGCGTCCGGGCCGCGACCCCGTGAGCCAGGCCTACGGCTGGGATGCCGTGGCAGGCAGCGTCGCGGATGCCGTGCGCACGGGCCAGCGTCCCGCACGGGCTGAGCCGACACCTCGCAATGTCTGGGTGGCGGCCGATCGCTACCAGCACGCCGCGCAGCTGGCGTGGGGCCTGCGCGGCCCGGGCACGGACACGCTGCGCGTCTTCGCGACCAACCTTGCGGGGCGTCGCAACCAGTACGACTTGTGGGCCGGGTTCCGGCAGCGTGCGTTCCCCGGCGATGTGCTCGTCCTCATCCTCGACGAGTCCACAACCGAGCCGGCACCCATCGTGGCGCTGGCGCCGTATTTTTCACGCATTGATGAAGGGCCTCCCGTGGTGCGCACCGCCCACGGTATCCTGCTCGGCCGCCAGCGCGCCTGGCTGCTCCGTGATTGGCGCGGCGGCTGGCCCGGGCATTCCACACCGTCCATTCCGGAGTCTCGATGACGATCGCGGCCGACCTCGAAAAACGCTTCGCCGAACGCGAAGCGCAGCTGCTTGATGATCTCTTTGCCTTCCTTCGCATTCCGAGTGTCAGCGCGAAAGCGGAGCATAACGCCGACACACAGCGCGCCGCCGCCTGGGTGCACGGGCGGTTCGAGAAGATGGGATTCGCCGTCGAGACGTGCCCGACGCCCGGACATCCGGTGGTGCTGGCCGAGTGGCGCAAGGCGCCGGCCGGCGCGCCCACGTTCCTCGTCTACGGCCACTATGACGTGCAGCCCGCCGAGCCGCTCAACCTGTGGACCACGCCCGCCTTCGAGCCGACCATTCGCGACGGCAAGCTCTACGCCCGCGGCAGCGTGGACGACAAGGGGCAGCTCTTCGCGCACATCGCCGCGCTCGAGACCATGCTCGAGGTGCGCGGCAAGCTGCCGGTCAACGTGATCGTCATCGCCGAAGGCGAGGAGGAGGTCGGCAGCGAGAACCTCGCGCCGTTCATCGAGAAGAACAAGAAACGGCTCGCGTGCGACGGCGTGGTGATCTCCGACTCGTCGATGTTCGCGCCGGGCATTCCGAGCATCCTGAGCTCGCTGCGCGGGCTCGCCTACTTCGAGATCAACGTGCGCGGCCCGGCGCAGGACCTGCACTCCGGCTCGTACGGCGGCGCCGTGGTGAATCCGGCCATGGCCCTCGCGCGCATCCTCGCCACGATGCACGACGCCAGCGGCAAGATCATGATCGACGGCTTCTACGACGACGTGCTGCCGTTCCCGCCCGACGTGATCGCCGGCATGCGCAAGCTGCCATTCGACGAGGAGAACTTCCGCAAGGAAGTCGGCGCGACGTCCCTCGGCGGCGAGCCGCAGTTCACGGTGCTCGAGAAGCTGTGGACGCGTCCGACCTGCGAGGTGAACGGCCTGCTGAGCGGATACACCGGTGAGGGCGCCAAGACGGTGCTGCCGGGCGTGAGCATGGCCAAGGTCAGCTGCCGCCTCGTGCCCAAGCAGGACCCCGCGAAGATCGAGGCCCTGATGAAGGCCCACGTGGCCAAGGTGGCGCCCAAGGGCGTGCAGGCTACGGTGACGCACCTGCACGGCGGCAAGCCGTGGCGTGCCGACCTCGAGGGGCCGCTGTTTGAGGCGGCAAAGAAGGCGCTGGCGGCGGCGTTCGGACGCACGCCCGAAGTGACGGGCGAGGGCGGTTCCATTCCCGTCGTGGGCGACTTCGAGCGCATCCTAGGCGTGCCGGTGCTCCTGATGGGCTTCGGCCTGCCAGGCGAGAATGCCCATGCGCCCGACGAGTGGATCAGCGTGGACAACTTCAGGCTAGGCATGCGTGCCATCGCCTCATTGTTCGAGGAGCTGGGCGCGGCCAAGTAGGCACCCGCTGGAATGCATGCGACGAGGGCCCGAGACGACGTCTCGGGCCCTCGGTTCGTTCCATCGCCTGCGCGACTACAACAGCCCGGCGAGCAGCGTGTCGTTGTCGGGCGTGCTGCCGATGCGCTTGATGAGCCACTCCATGCCCGCCTGCGGCGGCATCTGCTGGAGGCCACGACGCAGGCTGTAGATCGCGTCGAGCTGGCCCGTCTTGTACAGCTTCTCTTCTCGGCGCGTGCCGGAGCTCGCAATGTCGAACGCGGGAAAGATGCGCTTTTCGGCAAGACCACGGTCGAGCTTGATCTCGCAGTTGCCCGTGCCCTTGAATTCCTCGAAGATCACGTCGTCCATGCGCGAGCCGGTTTCCACGAGGGCGGTGGCGATGATCGTCAGCGAACCGCCGCCGTGCTCCGGCGCGATGTTGCGCGCCGAGCCGAAGAACGCCTTCGGCTTGGCCATCGCCGACGTGTCGAGGCCGCCCGACATCGTGCGACCGGTGCCGCGCTCGGCGGTGTTGTGCGCACGCGCCATGCGCGTGAGCGAATCAAGCACGATCACGACGTCCTTGCCCAGTTCCACCAGGCGACGCGCGCGCTCGAGCACCATCTCGGTGACCTCGACGTGGCGACGGGCCGGCTGGTCGAAGGACGACGCGATCACCTCGCCCACGCCCCACGAGATCGCTTCGCTCACTTCCTCCGGGCGCTCGTCCACGAGGAGGATGAGGAGGGTCGCGTCGGCGTGCTTGAGCGCGACGCCCTCGGTGATGGCCTGCAGGAGCATGGTCTTGCCGGCACGGGCCGGCGCGACGATCAGCGCACGCTGGCCGTAGCCGATGGGCGCGATGAGGTCGATGCAGCGGCGGGTCAGCTCGGGACCGACCTTGGCCGGCCGACCGGTTTCGAGCGTCAGGCGCCGGTCGGGATAGCTCGCCGTCAGCGACGCGAAGTCGGGGCGGCGTGCCGCCTCGGCCGGATCATGCCCGTTGATGGAGAGGATGTCCACGCAAGTGGAGCGCCCGCGGTGATCGCGCCCCGTCGTGGCGCGTACTTCATCGGACTTTCGGAGTCCGTATTGCCGCGCCAGGTATGCCGGCATGTACGCATCGCCCTGATCTTCCAGGTAGCTCGCATTCGGACGTCGGATGAAACCGGCGTCGCGCGAGGGATCGTACCAGCCGATGGTGTCGCCGCCGGCGACAATCGGCTGCGGCGGCGCACCACCACCGCCCCCTCCGCCCTGCTGCTGATTCGGCTCGCCGCCGCGGTTGCGTCCGCGATGCCGGCGACCGCGCCGGCCGAACCGCCCCTCCCGTCCCTCTCTGCCCTCGCGTCCGTCACGACCCTCACGCCGCCCGTCGAACTGGGGACGCCCGGAGCCGTTTCCGTCGGGTGATCCCATCTCGACAGGTGCGCTCGGTGGCGCAGCCTCGAGAGAGGGTTCCGGTGTCGCCGGGGCAGCTTCCGGCGCCGGAGGAGGAGCCTCGGTCGCCGCCGGTGCTTCGGAGGCGGCGTTGTCGAGGTACGGATCGGGCTCGGCCGATGTGGACTCGGGGGCGGTCTGCCCGCGCGAACGCGCCGGGCGGCCGCGACGGCGAGGACGACGATTCTCGCTCATGCGTCTGTCTGTGTGTTGATTCGAAAACGATAGGGGCCTGCACCGCGCGCACGCGGTACGGCCGGGCTGGGAGTGGGCACTCCGACTGCTTCCTCTTGGGACAAGGGCCCGTGACTTCCACGGACTGCGCGCACCCGTGGCGCGCTGAATGGAAAACGTTTGCTGAAAACGGACGAGACTGGGCGCTCAAGGCGCCTCGGCATCCCAGGCCACGGAACGTCACGAAGCCCGGCAGGGTCGAACGGACACACCGTCACTCGCGGCGCTCAGCGCCGGAGTCGCGTGCCGCTAACGGGCGGCAGAGGCGGAGGGGTGCATTCATCGGCGTGCGCAGCGCGCAGTACCGATTGGAGTTGAGTATGGCGGGGGCGGGGCATTCGCGCAACCCTCCGACACCCCTCCCGTCAGGGCCGACCGGGTAAATTGGAATCAATGAACACTCCTCACGGTCGCACGCTGGAGCAGCTCACGTCCATCGTTGCGTCATATCAGGAAGACGGGAGCACGCCCCGCCTCTTCGACGCCCTCGCGACGCTCGCTCGTAACGCGCCAACCGACGAGCTGTTCGCGGCGGCCGATGCATTCGCGGCGATGCCCGAAGTGCTCGGTCCGCTGATGGAAGTCGTGGTCGAACGCGAGCCGGAGCATGCGCGCGCGCTCGTGCGCCTCGCCAACGCCTACTGGCTGACGGGACGGGGTCCTGACGTGGTCGGTGAATTGGCATCGCGTGCCATCTCGGCCGACCCATCGCACCGGGGGGCCTGGCACCTCTGGGCGCTCACGGAATCCGACCCGCGCGCGCGCATGACACGCTGGATGCAGGTGACGGAACGCTTTCCGGACGACGACCTCGCGCGTGCGAATCTCGCGGACAACGCCGCGTCCGTCGGCGCAGCGGAAGATGACCCGGTGGCGCTCCGCCTGGCCCTCGACACCTTCGCCGAACTCCGCAAAAGGGCGCCGCATCCCGCCCAGCGCGTCGCGCTCGACCAGGCCATCGACGCGCTGCGGAACCGCCGCTGACGTGAGCGCCCGCCGAGGGGCTACCTCGGCCGGAAGCGGGAGCGCTCGATCTGGTCGAGCAACTTCGCCAGGTTGTCGCCAATCACCTGCGTGCGCGGAATCGAGAGCGGGTTGAAGGCCGGGCCGTACGGCGTCCCGGCCAGTGCGCCCGTCACCTCGAGGATGGCGTCAAAGCGATACGTGATCGTGCGCGCGCGCTTCTCGTCGGTCCATCGGCCGGCCTGCGCAAGCGCGCGGTTCTTCGGCCACAGGCCCAGCGGCAGGGCGAACGTGCGCACGCGGTAACCGGCGACCGCCGAGTCCACGGCCAGCAGGCCGCGCCCGATCTGTTCCTGTACCGCGGCGTCGCTCCGCTTGTCCAGCCGGCCGTGCCAGAGCGTGTGGTTGCACAGCTCGAAGCCCTGTTGCACGAGGAATCGCAGCTTGGGGAAGCGCCATTCCGACTTCTGTCCGGCGACGCCTGTGTCGCCGAAGAACGCATGCCCCTCGCTCGCCGCGGGCAGCAGGCAGAACGTGGCGCGCGGCTTCCAGTCCTTGTGCTTGCGGCCGAAGTCGAGCCAGATGCCCACGGCGCTGTTTGGATCGATCTCGAGCTTGCCGTTCCGCTCGATGTAGGAGAACTGTCCCGGGGACGCGTCATCGAAGGTGATCACGACCGGGGACGTGCCCGGCGGGATGTCGAACTTGCGATCCACGAGCTGGGCAACGGTGATCGGCCGATAGCCGCGGTCGTACAGGAGCTGCAGGTCGCGGCGGAGGCCGTCGTGCGAGCGCTTCCATCGGCTGTCCGTGTCGCCGATGAGGTGATACTGGAGGATCGGGATCTTGTAAGGCAGGCTCGGGGTCGGTGCCTGCGACAGCGCCGGGCGCGCCACGAGCAGCGCCGCCAGCGCGAAGAATCGAGTGCAACGCATGATGCGGGGAATCTACCCGTGTGCGCCGCGCGATTTGTAGCGTGTCTCGCGCGTCGTCGGCGCCGCGCCTATCCGAGCACCCCCGGCACGGCGGCCGGTGTGTAGCCGGGAAAGAGCGCGTCCAGCTTCGTCGCGCCGAGGTGCCGCGACGCGACCTCCGCAAAGACGGCGCGGAAGTCAGTGGTGAGCGCGAGGTCGCGTCCTTCGTACAGCTGCTCCGGCGCCAGTCCCGGCCAGCGTCCAACGACGCGCTGCCCCTTCACCGCGCCGCCGATGGCGAACATGGCGCCGGCGTGCCCATGATCGGTGCCGCCGCTGCCGTTCTGCCGTGCCATGCGGCCGAACTCCGACATGGTCAGGATCACGACGTCCTGCATGCGGTCGCCGAGGTCGGTCACGAGGGCGGCAATGGAGGCGCCAAAGTCCCCGAGACGCTGCGCCAGCTGTCCCGTGGCGCCTCCCTGATTGACGTGCGTGTCCCATCCACCGACGTCGGCGAACGCCACCTCGAGGCCGACGCCCGACTTGATGAGCTGCGCGATGGAGAGCAACCGCTGGCCGAACTGCGTCGCGGGGTACGCGGCGCCGTGCTCCGGCTGGTATCGCTGGGGATTCGCGGCGCGCAGCATCTTCACCGCCTCGAACATCTCGGTGCCCGTGCCGTGGATCAGGTCGGCCGATCCGGTGCGATACAGCGCCTCGAGCTGGGCGGCCTGCGCGCCGCCGCTGCGGACCGTGAAGTCGGCGACGGAGTTCATGGCGACCGACGGCGCGCTTCCCTGCAGGACGCGCGGCGTCTGCGGCGTCATTGCCACGGCCCGAAATGGCGTCACCGCGCACTGCTCGCAGGTGCGCGAGGTCGCGAGGTAGCGGTTGAGCCAACCGTCGCTCGTCCCCTTGTTGTCGGGCGTCGCGCTCTCCATGTAGTCCTGGGCATCGAAATGCGACCGCGTCGCACTCGGGCTCCCGACCGCATGGATGGGAGCCAGCAGCCCGCGGTCCCACAGCGGCTTGAGCGGCGCGAGCGCCGGGTGCAGTCCGAAGAAGCCATCGAGGTCAATGGCGCCGTTGCCACCCGCCGACCGGGATGGTGGCGCGATGGCAATGGCGGGGCGCATGGCGTAGTACGCGCGCTCGCCGAACGGCACCACGACGTTCAGTGCGTCGGCGGCGCCGCGCTGGAAGAGGCAGATAAGGATCTTGCCCCGCGCGCCCTGCGGCAGCGCCATGCCGAGGGCCGTGCGGCGCAGGAAGGTCGGGCTGAGCCCGATCGTGACGAGGGCGAGGGCGGAATCGCGGACGAAGACGCGTCGCTGCATGGCGGCACCTACCTCCGCTGGAATTCGGGACTGCCGAGCGCGAGGCCCACGACCTGCGGGAGGCCGCGAAGCTGCGGTAGCGGGGCGTTGGCGCGCCCTGGTGCGTTCATCGGTGCCGGACGCATCACCGCCGACGAATCGGCGGGGGCGGCCGCGTCGAGGAGCGGATTCCTCCCCGTCAGCAGCACGGAGCGCGTGACGCTCGACGCGTCCCCGCCGAGGAACGCCTGCACGACGGCATCCACCTGCTGCTCGCGCGGGGCCTGGCGCAGCGACTCCACGCCCGGAAACGCCATTGCGTTCACTCCCGGCACGCGACCCGCGGCCAGCACGAGCCCGAAGTTGATGCGATTGAGAATCGCGCCGGTCCCCATCCAGCCGCCGGCGGTTTCAGGCCAGCCGTCCGGGGTCTGTCGGCCGAAGATCGGCTGGCCAAGGCCGGCGATGAACTGCGCGGTGCGCGCGGTGCGGTCGGGGGCCGCATCGAGCGCGCGGAGCGCGCTCAGCACGACTTCGAACGGCGATTTCACCTTGGCCCGGAACGCCTCCCGCGAGAAGAACTCGGGGCTGGTCACGATCGTGCGCACCACGGCGCGAATGTCGCCATCCGTCTGCGTGAACGTGGCCGCGGCCCGCTCCACGAGGGCGGCGCTCGGCGTGTCGCTGACGAAGCGGCGGGCCAGCTTGAAGGCGATGAAGCGGGCGGTGCTTGGGTGGCGCGCGACGATGTCGAGCAGTTCTTCCCCGTCCTCGATGCCGCGCCCCGCCTTGAGCGTGCGGCCGAGCACCCGCTTCTCGCCCGCGTCATGCATGAACGGCGTGAAGGTGAAACCGCCGCCCTGCCGCGGACCGGCGATCGTCCAGCCAGTGAGGGCGCGCGCCGCGTTGATCACGTCCTGCTGCGAGTAGCCGCCGTCCACGCCCAGCGTGTGCAGTTCGAGCAGCTCGCGTCCGTAGTTCTCGTTCAGCCCGGCGCGAAGCCGGCGCTGCAATTGTTGCGCCATCGGGGACTGCGGGTTCGCCGCTTCGGGAAACCGGCGGCGCACGGCGCGCTGCACCACAGGAGACCGCGGGTCCACGAGGCGCGGGCGCGTGCTGTCGGCCGCACTCTCCCAGTTGTCGAGGTAGAAGAGCATCGCCGGACTCTTCGCCACCGCGCCCAGCAGGTCGCGAAACCTGCCGAGCGCGAGCGGCCGGATGACCCGGTGCTCGTAGTCGGCCAGGTAGTACTGCTCGCGGATGCCCTTGCCCGCGAAGACGGAGAAGTGGTTCAGCCAGAAGTCGGTCATGACCTCCTGCAACTGGCGCTCGGAGAGCAGGGCGCGACCTACGCGCGCCGCCTGCACCTCTTCGGTGATGCGCCGCAGGTTGAGCCGCGCCTGGCGTAGCAGCAGCGAATCGTCCCGCGTCAGTCCGCCGGTGTTGCGCGCGGAGAGCTGGTTGACCAGTGCCCCGGGGTTCAGGTACTCGCTCTCCAGCTGCGCGGCGGTCTTCTGGACCACCTCGAACTGCCGCACCCACGCCTCGGCCTTCTCGTCGTTGATGCGCTCCGGATTGAGCTGCCGGTCAATCCACCGGTCCACTCCCATTTCGTGCACCGCCTCGAGGTCACCGGGGCGCGCGCCGAAGGTGAGCCGAGACAGCGCGTGCACCGCCTGTTGATCCGCGGTCTGCGTGCGCAGCTCGGCAGCGGGCGGCGCAGGCAAGGGCGGCAGCGGCCGCGGCGGGGCGCTGGAACATCCGGCGAGGACAAGGGCGACGAAGGGGGCGACGCAACGCATGGATGGCTCGGAAGGGGGCTGCGATGACAGACGTCACCGGACGCCCGCTGTTAATCCCTCGCTGCACGCACGCGCCGTCAAGCGGCGAGGGACCGGCATCTCGAGCGCCGACCAATCGGGCGGTCGTGCGTTGTGCATGGAGCAATGCAGTGTGCCTCGGTGTACAAGAATCCACCTGCAATGCCGCGCGTGACGCCACGCAGGCTCGAGCGGTCCGTGGTTATGAGTGGTGTCGAGGAGATGATCGGCCGACCGAGCCGTCGTGACTGGCCTGTGACAGTTCTGCGGTGACGCGGCCCGGTCCTTGCAGGTAATTCTGGATGAAAGGTCGCCCCCTGGAGGTTTCATGGACGTTCTCGTGATGGTAGAGGAGCAGCCGCCCGAACACTCGAGCGTGCTCGCGCACGTCAGTTCGGTGCCCTCGCCGCTGACGATGGAACGCCCATCACGGGAAGTGGTGACGCTCTACGGCATTCCCAGTCCGGAGTCGCTGGCGCTGGCGCTGGCCGCGGCGCTCGAGTCGCGGCGCTCGTCCGACGATCGGGTGGACACAGTGCGGCACGTGGGGGTCTGGCCCGAGCGCGGTGCGGTGGGTGACGCGGCCTGGCGGGACGAGATGACCGGGGAGATGGTGACCCGCGACCTGCAGATCCCGCTGGCGGTGCTGGCCGAGACGGCCCAGGCGCTGCTGTCGGAGTGCGGCCAGGCGATCCGGCGGCTCGTCGGCGGCCTGTTGATGGCCGACTGGCCCGAGGGGACGCGCCGCGCGGTCTCGTTCTCGTTCACACCGATGCCGGCCTTCGCCACGCACGCGGCAAACTCGGAAGCCGTGCTCGCCGTCCTGCGCGAGGCGGAAGGGTTGACGTTCGATCAGGAGTCGGACGAGAACTGAGTGTCGCTTCGGACGCTTACTGCGGCCCGCCTCTGGCGGGCCGCTTCGTTTTTCGGAACGAGGAGGAGGTAGAGGCGCAGGGACGAGGCACGAGGGGTGGAACGAGAAGGGAGATCACTGGAGCGTACGAGATCTCCCTCCTCGTTCCGACTCTCCTCGCTCCTCGCTACGCCTCTACCTCCTCCTCGTTCCGACCCCACTCCCCCTCCTCGTTCCCCTACACGCCCGTCAGGGTGCCTTACCCTTGACGTCCGCCTGAACTAATTGGATGCTCCCATACCTATTAACGCGCGCCGAAATAACCGGCGGAGGGCTGGATGAAAGAGTACCGGAGTGAGGCAATCAGAAATGTCGCTGTAGTGGGACACGGGACGAGTGGCAAGACTACACTGGTAGATGCCCTCGCCTTCGTGTCCGGCAGCAGCAAGCGACATGGCCAAGTGAAGGACGGAACCGCGTTGACGGTCACCTCTCCGGAGGAAGTCGAACGCGGTTTTTCCATCTCCATGGGCTGCGCATTCGCCGAGTGGCGTGACACCAAGATCAACATGATCGACACGCCTGGGTTTCTCGACTTCCAGGGCGACGCGATAGCCGGCCTCACCGCCGCCGACGGCGCGCTCATCACGGTGGCCGCCGCAGCCGGCGTGGAGGTCGGCACGGAGCGCATGTTCCGCGAGGCCATCACCCGCCGCGACCCGGTGCTCTTCGCCGTGACGCTGATGGACAAGGAGCACGCCAACTTCGACGCGGCGTACGAGGCCATCAAGGAGCGCCTCACGACGAAGGTCGTCCCGGTGGAGATCCCCATCGGCGCCGGTCTTGGCTTCAAGGGCATCATCAACCTCTTCACCAAGAAGGCGCACATCTTCGCCCCCGGCACCAAGACGGGCGAGTACACCGAGACGGACATCCCCGAGTCGGAGCAGGCCCGGTTCGAGAAGTACCATCAGGAGATGGTTGAAGCCATTGCCGCCACCGATGACGCGCTCCTCGAGCGCTTCTTCAGCGGCGAGGAGATCCCGGGCGACGAAGAGATGGCCGCCATGAAGCAGGCCATGAAGCGCCAGGAGCTCTTCCCGCTCCTCTGCTGCTCGGCCCAGCTCACCTGGGGCGTGCGCACGGTGCTCGACTTCCTCGTGCAGCTCATGCCGTCCGCGTACGAGATGGAGGAGCAGAAGGCGTTCAAGGGTGCCGAAGGGGCCAAGACGGTCGACATCCATCCCAACGAGGACGCGCCGTTCACCGCGCTCTGCTTCAAGACGATGGCTGAGCCCCACGTCGGTGAGGTGACGTATTTCCGCACGTTCAGCGGCACGGTGGCCAACGGGCAGGAAGTGTTCAACGCCACGCGCGACGTGTCCGAGAAGCTCATGCACCTGTCGATTCCGCAGGGACGCGAGCGCATCGAGGTGCCGCGGCTCTTCCCCGGCGACATCGGCTGCGTGGCGAAGCTGAAGAACACGCACACCAACGACACGCTCTCCACGAAGGAACACCCGGTCCGCATGCCGCAGATCGAGTTCCCGCCGCCGCTGGTGACGTACGCGGTGCGCGCCACCGTGCACGCCGACGAGGAGAAGCTGCAGGTCGGGATGCACCGGATCCACGACGAGGACCCGACGTTCGAGACGCACTACGACTCGGAGACGCACGAGACGATCCTCAGCGGCATGGGCGAGCGCCACGTCGAAGTGGCGATGGCCAAGCTCAAGCGACTCCTCAACGTCTCGGCGGAGCTCAAGACGCCGCGCATCGCCTACCGCGAGACGCTGACCGCGGCGGCCGAAGGGCAGGGGCGGCACAAGAAGCAGTCCGGCGGCCGCGGCCAGTTCGGCGACTGCTGGGTGAAGCTGCGCCCGGCGCCGCGCGGTTCCGGCTACCAGTACATCGACGCCATCAAGGGCGGCGTGATTCCGCGCCAGTACATCCCCGCCGTGGACAAGGGCGTGCAGGAAGCCTCCGAGCGCGGCATTCTCGCCGGCTACCCGGTGGTGGACTTCATCTGCGAGTGCTTCGACGGGTCGTCGCACTCGGTGGATTCGAACGAAGCGTCGTTCAAGATGGCGGGGATCCTCGCCTTCAAGAACATCGCGCCCAAGTGCCGCCCGGTGCTGCTCGAGCCGCTGCACGAGGTCGAGATCCTGACCCCCGACGCCTATCTCGGCGACGTGATGGGTGACATCTCCGGCCGCCGCGGACAGATCCTCGGCTCCGAGAACATCGAGGGGCTGGGGACCAAGGTGAAGGCGATCGTGCCGCAGGCGGAGCTGTATCTCTACGCGACGAAGCTCCAGTCCATGACGCAGGGACGCGGCACGTTCCAGCACCGCTTCCACGCCTATGAGCTGATGCCGCACGAGGCGGCGGCCAAGGTGATTGCGGAGGCGGAGAAGGAGAAGAAGGAGGAGGCGGAGGAGTAAGCGCGTACTTCCACCGCGAAGTTTGAAGGGCGCGAAGGGGCGCGAAGGAACGACTCTGGGGGAACTGCAATGCACCGCAGTTCCCCCAGCGTGCTTCTTCGCGCTTCGTCGCGCCCTTGGTCCTTCGTGTTATTAGTTCTGCCGGCACCCGCGGCTACGGTCTCCTGATCGTCGTATCGGTATCCACGAGCGTCCAGTCTACGCCTCCGCGAACGCCGCTCCACGCCTCGAGCGGGCCCACGACTAGCCGGCCGTCGAAGCGCGAGTTCCCGATGACGTGCACGAAGACGCCTGACGGAGATGCCGGCGTACGTCCGCGCCGCGCTCCGATCGGGCGGCCGTCAATGGCCAGAGCGCAACGCCCGTCGGGGAGCAGCTGCAGCCGAATACGATGCCAGCGACCGTTGTAGAGCCCGGGCGGAGCAAGGAATGTCTCGTCGTTTTGACGGCCGCCGAAAGCCGCCAGTTCGGTCGCCCGTCCCCCCTCACCACCCGGAAAGACGCTCCAGCACGTGTTGCCGATTGAAGGAAATGCATCGCCAGTGACGTGATCCCACTGCCGCAGCCGTGGGAGCCCCTCTGCCGGCATGAGTGAGATACTCAGTGTCTGCCACTGCGAACGCGTGATGGGCATGCTCACCATCGCTTCAACGCCTGCACCCTCGACGCTCGGAATCACAAGCGGCAGGTACGCTCCGGAGGGGTACGAACCGTCCCCGTTCGGGAGGAAAGCGGGTCCGATGGCCGTCGCGACGATCCGTGGGCGGGGCTCGCCAAACGTGCGCCACCGCGTCGGCCACGACTTGTCCCAGAACTCGCGCACGAGGGTATGGGAATTCGCAGGTGTTACACGAGCAAGCGCCGAATCTGCGCGCCAGCCGCCAGCGGAGACCACAATCCACGTGGTGCCCAGACGGCGTGGGCGAAAGCGGCCGAGGGCGTCCACCGTGGCCACGGTGGTATCCCGCGACGCCCAGCGCAGGTCATGCAGCGGGGCGGGCGCGCCGTTCGCGCGGCGCCCCTCAGCGCGCAACTGGTGCGTGTTCTCGACGGACAGACCGCCCACGGGAAGCACGAGGCGCAGGGTGTCGAGCCACTGGCGCTCTCGATAGCGTGGCGCAACGACGACCGGCGTACCGCGGAGCGGACGGTTCTTGTAGAGGATCGGGCGTGCCGCCGCCGGGTCGCCCACTGGGGCAAGATAGAACAGGCTGTTCGCATCTTCCGTCGTGGCGCATCGGCAGAGCAGCAGCGACCCATCGAACGTCGAGAAATCCCCGCGCAGTTCGGTCACCGGGCGGGCTTCGCCGCTCCGCGTGTCCACGCCGAACTGGCGCCCATCCCACGCTCTCACCTGAAGTCGGACGTCGTCCATCCAGCCAATCAGACTCCAGCGCTCGGCGGCGTCGAACGGTAGGCATCGTTCGTTGCGCCCGTCGAAATCCACCAGACATAAGCTGTCGCTGGCGACCACGGTGAAGTGGTGTCGCATGAATGCCACCTGGGTTCCGTCTGGTCGCCACCGTCCGCCGCGATCACCCTCCGCCGAATGGGTCAGACGCCGAACGATCCGGCGCTCCGGATCGACGATGACCTGCTGTAGGTGGTCGGTGATTGTGTCGAACCGGCCGGTCGACGCGAGAAGCAGTCGGCCGTCGGGCGAGACGCTCTCAACCACGTCGTCGCCGGCACTGGGCATGGGAAACTGCATGCGGCCGAGCGAATCGATCCAAACCACCTCGTCGCCGTTCTCCCTCCCCGTCACCATAGTCCACCAGCGCTTTCCGTCAGGACCGCGTTGCAGGACCGCGTTTACCCCGGGCGGGCGCTTCGGATACGCAGTGGAGTCGAGCTCCGTCGCCTCCAGCGGCACGCCCGCTTCCCACGGCTCGTCCGGGCGAATGCGCACGCCAACGTACCGGTGCTCGCCCGTCGCGCTGTCCACCGTCACGAAGGTGAAGTCGGAGGTCATCGGCCGGGCAGGACGGCGCGCATACGCGGCAATCGACGCCGACGCGGTGAGCAGCATGGCCGCCGCCGCAGCCAGCCAGCGCGCACGATTCCTCTTCCAGAGCGGGGTCGCCGCTACCAGCTGATGCACCTTGGGCGAGGCGGCGTCGAGACCCGTGAAATCCACGGCGATGCCGCGCGTGGCTCGCCGGTCGCCCGCGCGCCGGCGAAGTCCGAGGAAACGCCGCCACGCCAGCGCCATCAACCCGTCCTCGGCTGCGGCGACGGCATGCTCCGCCGCGCGCCGCAGGGCGTGCTCATCGTCGGCGCGCGAGAGCAGCGTACGGGCAACGCCCGCATGCGCCCTCTGGCGCTGGTCCTCGGTCGACGCCGCAATCACTGCGTCCGCGATCTCGTCGTGCGCCACCAATAGCTGCGTGTCGTGCTTCGTGACGAATCCGCCGCGTTCGAGCAGTTCGATCTGCTCCTCCAGCACCCGCGGCGCTGCGCCGACCATCGCTGGCAGGTCGTCCACCTCGATCGGCCGCCCCGCCACCGCGAGCACAAGCAGCGCGTGGCGCGCGGGGGGCGATATGCGCAGCACGCGCTGACGCACCGCACTCCCCTCCCGCAGCGATGCCGTGACGCGCGAGGGGTCGGGGCACTGCCAGACGCCGACGGCCGAGCACGACAGCCACCCCTGCTCCAGTGCGTCATGCAGCGTCTCGACCAGCAGCAACGGTGACCCGCCTGTGGCGAGCAGCAGCTGCTGCGGCAGGATGTCCGCCCACGGGGCCGACGGCAGTTCCGCGGCGTGTGACACGAACGCCGTCACCGCCGCCAGGTCGAGCGGTGGGAGCTCGAGCCGTTCGAAGTTCGAGAAGAGCGCACGCGGATCGGCCACGGGACGCTTGGTCATCACGACCATCAGCCGCGCGTGCTCCAGGCGGGAGAGCGCCGCCGCGAGCACCCGCGCCGAATGGTCGTCCGCCCAGTGCAGGTCGTCGAGCAGCAGCGCCACCGCATGCTCCTCGCTGACTGCGTGGATGAGGTCCACCATGGCCAGCGCGCGGCGTCGCACCGCTTCCTCGCCGTCGGCGTTGTCCGGGGTCGCCGACGCGTAGAGGGAGGCCAGCGCCGGCGCCAGCGCCACGAGCACCCCTGCCGACCCGGTGGAGACGGCGGCCGCGCCGCCGAGCGCTGCCAACTGCGACACGACTTCGGCGAGAAATCCGTCGGTGAGATGCCGGTCGCCCGGATTGGCCCGCACCAGGATGCATCGCGAACGCGAGGTGCGGAGGCGCGCCTGCACGTCGCGCAGCAGGCGGCTCTTGCCGAGGCCGGCGGCCGCCGCGATCAGAATCACGCGCGGCGTTCCGATGCGCGCCTGCTCCCAGGCCGAGAGGACGCGGCTGAACTCGGCTTCGCGTCCCACAAGCTCGGCGGCAATAGACGATGCGTACCCAGTGGCATCGGGGGCCGGGGCAGCGGGAGAGCGCCGCGCCGCGCGCATCACCGCCAGCGACGCCGAGTCGGGTTCCTGCTCCTCGCGCGCGAGGAATGCCTCGAAATGTTCAGCCTCGCTGGCGGCTCCCAGCCCGTCGCTTCCCGCAATGAGTGCCTCGAGCAGGAGGCGCCACGTGGCCTGATCCATCGGGTCCACGTCGCGCGCGCGCCGCGCCAGCTCCTGCGCGTCACGAAACCTCCCCTCGCTGAGCCACTGCCGCGCCAGTGCATCCGCGCAGCGCAGGAACGTGACGGTCACGCGCCGGCGCTCGAGTTCGCACCACTGTTCGAACTCCGACGCGCCCGGGGCGGCGAAGTCGGGGATGAACGGGCCCGCATGTCGCTGCACGGCGCCGAGGAAGTCGGCATGATGGGCTGCGGCGAGAAACTCGTCGCGATCGCAGGTGAAGGTGGCGGCGAGACCCAGCACCTCCCCGCTCACATCGAGCAACCCGTCACCGAGCTTCTTCTTCAGGTACCAGATGGTCTGCCGCAGGTTCTGGCGGGCGGCGTCGCTGTCCACGTCGCCCCAGAGGAGGGCGGCCAGGTGCTCTCGGCTCGCTTTGTGTCCGGGAATGCAGGCCAGGTATGCGAGCATCGCCACGGGCTTGCCGCGCGACAAGGCGCGCGCGTTGCCCTGCGCGTCCGTCGTTGATGCCTGAAGCGTACCGAGCGTGCTGAGCGTGAGCTGCATGCCGTGCGGAACCCGGAAGGTGCGCCAAGGAACGAGCCGCACCGCAGATGACGTGCGCAGTAACTGCAATCAGGCAGCGACGCTCTGACGTTGGCGTCAGAACATCGTCAGACCCGTCAGCGATGTCACCCTACGTTACCCACTTCCGGAGTCGCGCGCAGGGGGTGCAGGGGTCGCGCGCCGCGTGGGTCGGCCTCGATCTGCGCGGCGGACCGGGGATGTCGGGCCGGCGATCCTGGTTTGCTCAGACCTTGTGGTACGAGATCCGCGCCGACTCCACGCGGTCCTCGGCCGTGTACACCTCGAAGTCGGCGAAGAACCCCGGCGCCTCGGCCTGCAGCGTGCGCAGGACCAGCACGGCCAGCCGGCGAATCTCCTGCTCCGCCCCCTCGCCGGTGCGCAGCTCGAGCATCGTGCGCCACGCGCGCGCATTGGCGGTGACCACGATCTTGGTCTCCGTGGAATTCGGCAGCACGCCGCGCGCCGCCTCACGCGCCATCTTGCGGCGGTGCACCTTGTCGGCGACCCAGGCGTAGCGCTCCATGAGCTTCTCGACCAGCGCCACGTACGTGGCCTGCGCGCCTTCCACCTGCGCCTTCCACTGCGCCACGAGCGCGTCGTCGCCGATGATCGCCGGCGGCACGACGAAGTTTGCGTCGCTCTCATCCACGTAGCGCTGCGACAGCTGGGAGTAGGCGAAGCCCGCGCGGTGGCGCACCAGTTCATGCGTCAGCGAGCGGCTGATCCCCTCGAGCAGCAGCGAATAGTTGGCGTGCTCGAGCACCGACCCGTGCCCCTGCTTCTTGATGTTCTCGAGGTAGTCGCGCGTCGTCCGGCTGGCCGGGTTCTTCTGGCTCATGTAGCAAAGCCGGCCGGCGAACTCCGCGAGCCGCTCACCGTCGGTGCTCTCGCCCTGCCACGCCACCGGCAGGTGCGCCGGCTCGGAAAAGGCGGGACGCGCGAGAACGGTGACCTTGGGCTCGGTGTAGAAATGCGGCATCGGAGGCGTGGTGAGGGGTGGCGATCGAGGAATTTATTGTAGGTGGTGCCCGCGCGTGAGGGCTCTCGGCAAATCAACCTGCTACCGCAAAGGGCGAAGGGCGCGAAGGGGCGCGAAGGACTGCAACAGCTTGGGGGAACTGCGGTATCCACGCGGTTCCCGCAGTCGCTTCTTCGCGCCCCTTCGCGCCCTTTACACTTCGTGGTGGCAGTCTGCCTAGACGTCCGGGAGTTCGCCCAGTCTGTACGCCGCCCAGTCACGCTCGCGGACAATGCGGTCGAGCGCCGCCCGCGCGTCCGTCGGCAGCGGCGGCAGCGTCGGATCGTACTTCACCGACGCCAACGGGTCGTCGCCCGCGCGCGGTACCTTCACGCCCGGATTCAGGACGCCCAGCGGGTCGAAGGCCTGCTTGACGCGTGCGAACAGCGCCATGGCACGCGCGTCCCACACGCGGAACATCAGCGGCGTGCGAAGCCGGCCGTCACCGTGCTCAGCAGCGAGCGTGCCGCCGAGCAGCGCGACGAGCCCGGTCACGTCATCCATCAGGGCACGGGCGCGCGAGCGCCAATCGGGGTCCCGCACATCCACCATCGCATTCACGTGCGCGTGGGCGTCGCCAGCGTGCCCGAAAATCACGCCGCGAATCCCGTGCCGCTCGAGCGCGGCGCGCACGCCGCGCACGTAGTCGGGGAAGCGATCCGGGGGCACCGCGCCGTCCTCGATCAGCTGCATGGACGCGAGGTTGGGATCGAGCGCGTTGAGGATGGGGCTCGCCGCGTGCCGGATGCGCCAGATGCGTACGGCCGTCTGTTCGTCCGGGGCCGACACGACGTGCGCGGCCCGCGCCAGGTGGCAGGCGTCGGTCAGGCGCAGCGTGAGCGTATCGGCGTCCGCCGGCGTCTCCCCTTCCGCCTCGATCAGCAGCACCGCATCCGCGCCGGCGGGGATGGACAACGCCGACGCCTCGGCGCGCACCACGTCGAGGAAGGTGCGGTCGAGCAGTTCCACCGCGCTCGCGCCGAGCGCCGCGGCGCGCCCCGCGGCCTGCACGGCCTCTTCAAGAGAGAGGAATGAGGCCAGCAACGCGCTGCGAGCCGCCGGCACGGGTGCAAGCCCGAGTTCGATGCCGACGAAGATGGCAAGCGTGCCCTCGCTCCCCACGAGCAGGTCCACGAGGTCGTCGCTGCGGGCGTAGTCGGCGAGCGCGTAGCCGCTCGATTCCTTGCGAACGCCGGGGCGCGCCAGCGCCGCGCCGCGATCGCGCACGTCGCGCGCGACGTCGTGCTGGAACGTGCGCAGCACCTCGGTGCGGGGACGCGGCTCGCCCCGCCGCACCCAGGCGCGCGACCCGTCGGCGAACACACAGTCGAGTCCGCGCACCCAGGGACGCATTGCGCCCAACTTCACGCTGCGGGACCCGGCGGCATTCGTCGCCACCATGCCGCCGATCGTGCAGAACGCCCCCGACGATGGGTCCACCGCGACGCGCAGTCCGTGCGCGCGGGCCGCCGCCTCCACCGTGTCGCGCAGCGCGCCCGGGCCGCACGCCACCATCGCCTGCGCCGCGTCCACGGCGGCGATCCAGTCGAGTCGTGAGAGGTCGAGCGCCACACCCCGCCCGAGCGCGCCGTTCGCCATGGACGTGGCGGATCCGCGCGCCACGATCGGCACGGCCCGTGCGGCCGCCCACTGCACGAGCGTCACCACGTCGTCGGCGTCGGCGGGGACGGCGACGGCGTCCGGGAGGATGCGCGCGATCCCCGCGCTCTCGCTGTAGACGGCGCGCGCGCGATCGTCCGTGCGAAAGACGCCCCGGAAGCCGTCCGGCGCCTGCAACCCCCCGTCGTCCCACCCCGCGCTCGTCGTCATCGCGTCACCCCGCCAGTCCGGCCAGTGGCGCGAACGGGCGCTCGCGCACGGACGCCACGAGGCGGCGCAGCAGCGCGTTGCTGCCGAGCGCTGCGAGGCCGGCGACCATGAGAGACTTCACCTCGCCGCGCGAGATCTTCACCGTGCCGCCGGGACGCAGCATCGCGTCGGTGCACGTGAGCTCGCGCAGGGTCGCATACGCATAGAGCAGCGGGAGGACGCAGAACGCGCGGATGGAGAGGGCGCGACGCGGCAGCAGCAGGAGGTACTCGAACGCCTGGTCGAGGTCGGTCCACGCGAGCGCGATGAACTCGCCGACGGCGGCGCGGTTCTCGGCAATGCGTGACGGATCGAGCAGCGACGCCTGCGACCCGCCGTGGGCCTGCAGCGTGCGCTCCGGTACGTAGACCGCGTTCTCGCGCTCCGCATCCGTGGCGATGTCCTTGAGGATGTTCACGGTCTGGAGCGCCTCGCCGAAACTCGTGCAGCGCGCCCAGAGCGCATCGTACCGCGCCGGCGGCACCTGGCCGTCCTCGCGCCAGAGCTCGGTGAGCATGCACCCCACCGTGCCGGCGACGTAATAGCAGTACTCGCGATACTCCTCGACCGTCTGGATGCGCAGCCCGCCGGGATGCCGCAAGGTGAACTCGGCCATGCCGCGCGCCATCTCGCGTACCCAGTGTGCCACACGCTCCTGCGATCCGATCGGCAGCGAGCGAAAGAGCACGCAGACCAGATCGGTCCGGCGCAGCAGTTGCACGTGCGCCGCGTCGCCCTGGATGCCGGCCGCGCGCTCGGGGAACGCATCGGCAATCGCCGCATCGTCCAGGCAACCGAGGAACTCGCCGAGCAGGCGCGCCTTGTCGTCGGGGGCCGCATGCCCGTCATCCTCGATGGTGTCGGCGATACGGCAGAGGAGGTAGGCGCAGAGCACCGAGCGTCCCAGCTCGCCGCGCAGCAGCTGCACCGACAGCGCGAACGTGCGCGACACTGCCGGCAGGATCTCCCGGCCGAAACGCTCGGCTTCGCGGATGCGCGCGGGGGAGTCGGCGGTGGACATGTGCGTGAATCTACGGGGTACGCTGGTGCTACTGCCACCGCGAAGGGCGAAGGGCGCGAAGGGGCGCGAAGGGCTCCGAGTTACGGCGAGTTGATGAATCGTCGGAGTCCTGCCCTGAGGGTGGGCTGACCGAAGTTGAGCAGTAGCCCCATTGGATAGTTGCCCAGTCGGAGGTACGTCAACAACTGGGCGTGATGAATCGGCTGAAGCGCCTCCACGGCCTTGAGTTCGAGCACCAAGTATCCGCCGACGAGAAAATCGAGGCGGTAATGCGTGGCGAGGAGACGATCCTCGAAGAACGCCGGAACGGGAAGCTCCCTCTCGAATGGAATGCCCGCGCGATCCAACGCCGTTGCGAGAGACTCCTGATACGCAGACTCGAGCAGCCCCGGTCCCAAAGCCCGGTGCACGCGAATGGCAGCTCCGATGACCGCACCGCTCCACCGGTCCGCGAGAAACCCTTCGCGCCCTTCGCACTTCGTGGTTGTCGGAAGTCGCGCACACGGGAACACTCGCAGCGATTCCGTTCGACCCCCGTACCGATTCAGCGCGACATGTACCGCCCTATTTCGGCGGCAGCAAACTCCGCGCGAGGCCACTGATGAGCTGCTGTGCGGGCGACGGCGGCTCCGGATACTCCAGCTTGTCGAGCGCTCGCTCCATGGACACGAGGGACTGCCGGCGCAGCGAGCGCCAGGCGCCGCGAGCCAGCTTCCAGCCGAGCCAGCCGAGCAGGAGCGGCGGGAGCACGCCGAGCCACGGATACACCGTCAGCACGGCCACCGGCGCGCCGGCGAGCAGCCCGATCACGGCCAGCCAGATGGGCGTCGCGAGCTGCTTGTTGCGCGCGGAGCGCAGGTCGGCGGCGAGCGCCACGTGGGTGCGCCGCGCATCCACCGCACCCACGCTGACCACCACCTCGCTCGCGCGCGACAGGTAGTACCCCTTGCCGCCGAAGTCCATGGAGCGCGTGAGCTGGTCCATCAGGCCACGCCGCGCTTCGAGCACGATGCGGTCGGGATACCGACGGATGACGCTGAGGGACTCATCCCGGGCGAGCAGCGCCTCGAGCCGTCCAAGCAGCTCCGCAGGCAAGCCGGTCAGCACGCGCGCCGCCGAGATGGTCGGGTCGGTGAGCATCGCATCGCTCTCGCGCTGCGCCTCCGCCAGCGGCGAACGCGCCCGCTCCTCGGCGATGGCCTGCCGCACCGCCTCGGGCGAAATGCCCACCTCACGCGCGATGTCGAGCACGCGCGACTCGCTCAGCTGGTCGCTGCGGGTGGCGTCGGTGTCTTCGCCGCGGACGTGCAACTCCATGGCCCGCGCCAGGACGCGTTCCAGCGCGGCGCGATTCAGGGAACGGTCGTCCGGCGGCGGGGATGTGGGATTCGTCATTTCACGGCCTCTCGCATTCCCTACGAACGAGGGCGTGCCGGAGTTCCTGACCGCGCGCGCTCAGGGAGTGGTCGTCGAGGCGCGACCACACGTCACGCAGAATTTCCATGACGGGTCGACCTCGGCGCTGCAACCCGGGCAGCGACGGACCTTGAGGTTCTGGCCGCAGTGCGGACAGAAGGTCACCGTGCGCCCCTCGGGGAGCATCTGGCCGCAGAAACGGCACCCCGGCCGCGGCGTGCGCACCGTCGCTTCCGCCGTTGGATCCGGAATATTGTGTCCGCGGGCCTGGAAGGAGGAGCGCGGCTTGGCGTCCCCACTCGCGGCCAGCACCGCATCCAGCTCAGCCAAGGTCGGCGGGAGCTGCCGCTGCAGCGCGTCGAGTGCCGCGCTCACCTCGGCGGCCCCCGGCGCGCGCTCGTGCGTTGGCCGCGCCGCCACGCCGCTCAGCGGCGCTTCGCTCGCGTGTGGCGGCGGCGCCTCTGCTGGCGCCTCGAATGCGGGGAGCGTCGGAGCCGAAGGTGCGGCACCGGCGGCATGCGCCGGCGGCGACGACTCAAGCACCTGGCGCATCGCATGCTGCGCGAGCGTGACGCGGGCGGTGCCGTACGCGTGCAGCGCACGCAGGTCCGGGTTGCCCGAATCCAGTTCGCGGCGCAGGTCCTCCTGCATCGCGTCGTCCGCAAACATGAGGCCGCGCTCACCGGACAACAGGCGAAGCACGAGGACCTCGTAGTCCTCGGCCGTCTCCACGCCCACGTCGGCGCGATGCGCCCGATACGGAACGAAGGTGCGCAGGATCTCGGCCACCTCGAACGGGCGTGACAGGTTCTCCGGTCGCACGTCGCGGACGCGGCGAACGAGGATGCGGAAGAGGCGCTCGAGTTCGTCAGCCATTCAATGTGCCGCCTTCAGTTTGGCGTCTGCATTCTGCTGCAATTTGGCCTCCGCATCGGCCTTGAGCGACTCGGCGCGCTGCACCGCGGACACGGACGGCTTGCGGAACTGCTTCGTCAGCCGCAGCACGCTCGGTTCCGTGTTGTGGCGGCCGTCGTAGAAACCATAGCCGTATCCAGCAGCCAGCCCGAGCAAGAGTCCCACGAGGATACGCATGCCCACTCTCCGGCGTGGCGTCGCACTAGATCCGAGGCAAAGATGCGTTCGGCGCGAAAGCCGCGCCATCAGGGAAGGCGTCGGGTTCCCCCGCCCGCCCGCCGCGCGCGCGATACCCCGCCAGCCACTCGTCGAAGCCCGACTCGACGAGCCCGCCGCTCGCCGTCTGGTCGGCGGCGGCGCGCGTCGCGAGGTGGTTGGCGTACTCGTTCTGGGCGTGCCCGACGTGCCCGCGCACCCAGCGCCAGGCGATGGCATGTCCCTCGCACGCGTCGATGGCGTCGTGCCAGAGTTCGAGGTTCTCGATGGGGCCCGTCTTGCGCTTCCAGCCGTTGCGCGCCCAGCCGTGCACCCAGTTGGTCATGCCGTCCACGATGTAGCGCGAATCGGTGGTGAAGCAGACGCGGAAGCGGCCGCCTTTTGCGCCGATGGCCCGCATTGCCTCGGTCACCGAGCGCAGCGCCATGCGATTGTTGGTCGTAGCCGGCTCGCTGACCCAGAGGTCGCGTCGCACGACGATGCCGCTGGGGCGCTGGTACTCGATGAGCACGCCCGCCGCGCCCGGATTGTCCCCCGCCTGGCCGTTGCCGAGGCACGACTCGTCGGCGTAGATGGCCACCAGTTCCGCGCTCATCGCACGACCTCCACGGAATCGGTCTCGTCGAGCCAGAGCGTCAGGTGGTCGCCGGTGGTCGGGTGCCGCGCCTCGATGCACTCCCGGCGCCCGCGGAGCACCAGGCGCTCGGGGATCACGAGGAACTCGGTGCCGCGGCGAAAGACGGCGATGCGATGGCCGCGCGCGATGGCATGCTCGAGGTCGTCATACTGCTTCACGGTCAGCTGCACCTAGTGCGCCCCGAACCAGTCGAGGGCCGTCTGCGCGAGGACCGCCGTGGCGCGACGCACCTCGCTCACCGGCACCCACTCGGTGGCGCTGTGCGCCAGCCGGATGTCACCGGGCCCGTAGCAGATGGCGGGAATGCCCGCGGCGGAGAGGAGCGCGGCGTCGGTCCAGTACGAGAGGCCCTCGATGGACGGGGACGTCCCCTCGATGAGCTCGATGGCGCGCGTGAGCGACTGCACGATGGGCGCGTCGACGGCGACGTCGTTGGGCGCCTGCACGAAGGTGACTTCCACGTCGGCGCGGAATCGGGGATCCCGCGACGCGACACGGGCGCAGGCGTCCCGCAGTTCGGCCGCAAAACTCTCCCCGGAGTCGCCGGGGAGGGTGCGGCGTTCGAACTCCACGCGGCACAGGTCGGCGTACGTCGAGAGGCCAAGCCCGCCGCTGATGCGCGCCGCGTGAAACGACCCGCGACCGAGCAGCGCGTGGGTGCGCTGCGGCAGCGTGGTTTGCTGATAGGCGTCGAGTTCGGCGAGGAGAATGCCCGCCATCGTGTTGGCGTCCACGCCGACGTCATAGCGCGAGCCGTGCGCGGCGACGCCGTGGACGTTCACCACCGCCCAGGCGAAGCCGCGATGCGCAGGCCCGATGGCCAGGCGCGTGGGCTCCGTGACGATGGCGGCGTCGGCGCGCACGCCGTGCGCAAGCAGCGCGGCCGTGCCCGCCGACTGCCACTCTTCGTCGGTGACGGCGGCGATGACGATCTCGCCGTCGAGGCCCGCATCGGCGGCATGCACCGCTGCGGCGCACATCGCCGCGACGCCGCCCTTCATGTCGCAGCTGCCGCGGCCAAAGAGGTTGCCGTCGGTGATCACCGGATCGAATGGCCGGTGCGTCATGCCCTCGACGCCCACCGTGTCGAGATGGCCGTTGAACATCAGGGTGCGGCCGCCAGGCCGCCCGATCCGCGCCACGACGTTCGGGCGATTCAGCCCGCTCTCCACGAGCGCCACCCGAAAGCCCCACGCGTCGAGCGTCTCGGCGAGCAAGCGCGCACAATCGCCCTCACCCGGCGCGCCGGGCACGAGGACCGGGTTGCGGGAGTCCACCGCGACGAGCGCGCTGGTCAGGGCAATGGCATCACCGCGGAGCGGCGGAGTGGAAATCACGGGAGGGTGCAGGGAACAGGGAACAGGGAACAGAGAACAGGGAACAGGGAACAGGGAACAGAGAACAGGGAACAGGGAACAGGGGAGAAGGAGAACGGGCGCGCACCCAAGAAGGTGCGCGCCCGTCGCCTCGCGTGGAAGCCGCCCGACGCTACTTCTTGGGTGCGGGCTTCTTGGCCGGCGTCTTCTTGGCGGGGGCCTTCTTCGCCGGCGCCTTCTTGGCCGGAGCCGCCTTCTTGGCCGGGGCCTTCTTCGCCGCCGGCTTATGCGCCGCCGGCTTGTGCGCGGCGTGCGCGGCGGGCTTGTGCGACGGAGCATGCGCCGGCTTGGCGTGCACCGCGGCCTTGGCCGCGGGCGCCTCCGCCTTCAGCGGCGGCTTGGCTCCCTTATGCTTCTTGCTCCACGCCTCTTCAACGCCATGCAGCAGCTTGTCGGCCTCGTCCTGCGTCATCTGGCCGCGACGCACCATGAACTGCACCACGTCACGCGCGCTTTCGATGGCAAAGCCGGTGAGACCAGCGGCGGCATTGATGACATCTTTCATCGCCGCCGCCATCTTGCTGCCAGCCTCCATCGAGATCTCGGCGGCCTTGGCGGCCATCTCGGCGACAGCGTCGCGCACATCCTGACCGCGATGGCCGGGGTGACGGCGCGGCAACACGGTGCCGGTACCTTCGGGCTTGGCCGGTGTCTTGTCGGTCATTTCGTCGGTGCTCCATGCTCGAGCCGCCGGCGTCCTCCTCCGGCGTCAGGCCCCACCGCATCGAGCAATGCGCGGTGGGGGAAGGGGGCGCTCAGATACATCACATAAGAGCGCGCGCCCATTGATCGGCGCCAAGTATATGATTTTCGTAGAGATAATCAAGGTGACCGGAACGAATATCTACAGCGGCATTCCAGCACAAAATAGCAGCAATTCAGGCGAGCAAGCGCGCCATTAATAAAACAGTATCACGCCATTATGACATCATTTCCACTTTCAGGCGTCAAAATCCTCGACTTGAGTCGAGTACTTGCGGGCCCGCTCTGCACGATGATTCTCGGAGATCTCGGCGCCGACGTCATAAAGGTCGAACGTCCGGGCACGGGAGACGACACCAGAGGGTGGGGTCCTCCCTTCGACTCGGCCGGTCAAAGCGCGTACTTCCTTTCGGTCAACCGGAACAAAATGTCCGTCGCCCTCGACCTCAGGACCAGCGACGGAGCGGCACAGATCCGGCAGCTGGCATCCGAGGCCGACGTCGTGGTGGACAACTTCCCGCGTGGCAGTCTCGAGCGTCTCGGCCTCTCCCCGGCACAACTGCTGGCGGAATACCCGCACCTCCTTTGGTGCACCATCACCGGCTTCGGCGCCGAGAGCGACCGGCCGGGGTATGACTTCGTCGTGCAGGCCGAATCGGGGTGGATGGCCATTTCAGGGGCACCGGATGGTGAGCCGATGAAAGTTGGGGTCGCGCTGGCTGACGTCATCGCCGGCAAGGACGCGGCGATCGCGATCCTCGCGGCGCTGGCGGCGCAACGTCGCGGGACCGACACGGGTTCGCGCCACCTCGTGCTGTCGTTGGCGCACAGCGCGGTCGCCGCGCTCGTGAATGTCGCGCAGAACGCACTCGTCTCGGGATGTGACGCCGCGCGCTGGGGCAATGCGCATCCGAACCTCGTGCCGTACCAGCTCTTCGAAGCGCAGGACCGGCCGTTCGTGATCGCGGTCGGCACGGATGCGCAGTTCATCGCCTGCGTGCGGGCGCTCGGCCTCGACGCACTCGCGTCGGACGACCGCTATCGCACCAACGCCGGCCGGCTGGCGCATCGCGACACGGTGGTGGGCGCCATCCGCGAGCGCGTGCGCACGCAGCCCGCGGCCGCCTGGCAAGTCGCGCTCGACGGGGCAGGGGTGCCGTGCGGCGTCGTGAAGCCGGTGCTGGAGGCGCTGCGCGCGGTAGACGCCTCACCGCTCACCGGCGTGGCACCAATGGCCCCAGGCGCCGTGCGGCGTCCGCCGCCGCTGCTCGACGAACACGGTGCACTCGTGCGCCACCGCGGCTGGGCCGCGTTTCAGGCGTGACGCTGCCGGTCTTTCGACTCTGGCGGCGCCCGTTCGCCATATTTCAGCGAATGCGACCCGCGTTCCTTCCCGCGCTGATCCTGCTCGCCGCCTGCGGTGGCGAGACGCGCGTCACCGCACCCGAAGGCGCTTCCGCGTTCCGCCGATTCGTCGCGGTCGGGACGGGACTCACGATGGGCGAGCAATCCGGCGGTGTCGTGTATGAGTCGCAGCTCACCTCGTGGCCGGCGCGTCTTGCCGCGCGGATGGACGCGCCGTTCCGCGTGCCGGCGCTCAAGGCGCCGGGTTGCGTACCGCCGCTCGTGGCCCCGCTGTCTCTGAACCGCACCCTCGCCGGGCCGGTGGTTGCCGGCGCGACCGGCTGCAACGGCCGTCTTGGCAGCGACACGCTCCCCGCGAACAACGTGGCGATGGCGGGGGCCACCGCGTGGGACGCGCTGCACACCTCGCCGCGGTCCTTCGCCGCGCAGGCGGCCTCGCTCAACCAGACGCGGTATCCGTTCATCCTGCCGCCGGTGCAAACGCAGGTGCAGGCCATGCAGCAGCAGCGTCCCACGCTCGTGGCACTGGAGCTCGGCGCGGGCGAGGTGCTGCGCGCCGCCACATCGGGGCTGGTCCTTGTCGGGACGAGCTACACGCAGAAGGCGGCGTGGACGCTCATGCCGGCGCCGGTCTTTGCCGCGGTCTTCGACTCGATAGCCGACAGCGTGAAGGCCATCGGCGCGCCGGCGATCTTCGTCGGCGTCCCCCAGTTGATGTCCCTCCCCGCATGGCGCACCGGTGAGGTGCTGTGGCAGCAGCGGGCCGGGCTCGCCGCGTACGGCATCACCGTGGCGTCGGACTGCCAGGCGAGCGCCAATCTCGTCAACACGGTCGCCGTTCTCCCACCGCTCGTTGCCGCGGCGCGCAGCTCGGGTTCGGCGCAGGCGCTCTCGTGCGCCGACCGGCCGGGCGAGACCGACCACGTGCTCACCGCCGGCGACGCCGCGCTGATTGCGCAGACCATTACCGCGCTGAACGCCGCCATCAAGGCGGCAGCGGACAAACGGCAGATTACTTATGTGGAGGTGCCGCTCTTCTCGAGCGAGGTGCCGTTCCACGCCCCCGCATTCACCGCCGCCGGGATGCTTGGCAGCGACGCGCCGTTCGGCATGGCCACTTCGCTGGACGGCATCCACCCGTCGCCGTTCGGGCACGAACTGCTGGCCGATCGCGTCGCGGCCGCGCTGAATGCCAAGCACGGCTGGGCGATTCCCATCCCCATCCGTCCCCAGTAACCGTCGTGTTACTGGCTGCACGGCGGCTCGTCTCAATTGTGCGACACCCCAGCGTGGCCTCCTTCGGCGACGGTGGGGGTGGGCCTGTCCTCGGCGCGTGTGTGGCATTACACTAGCGTCGTGAAACTGACCCAGCCCTCGCCGCAGCAAGAGCAGGCCGACGCGGACCAGGCGGTTATTGACCGCGTGCTCGCCGGGGACCGGAACGCTTTCGGAGCTCTCATCCAGCGTTACAGCGACCCGCTGTACCGCCACGCGGTGGGAATGACGGGGAGTCCGGACGTCGCCGAGGACATCCTGCAGGTCTCGTTCATCAAGGCGTACAACCACCTCAGCGAGGTGCGCGGCCGCTTCGATGCATGGGTCTTCCGCATCGTGGCCAACGGGTGCAAGGACTGGCTGAAGAACATCCGCCGGACCCACCTGAGTTACGAAGAGGACGATCAGGCGTCTGGATACGAGACCCCGGAGGAAGAACTCGACCGGGGAGAGTTGCGCTCCGACCTGGATCGCGCGTTGTCCGCGCTCCCCGCGTCATTGCGGGAAGCGTTCGTGATGAAGCACGTCGAAGGTCGATCGTACGAAGAGATGGCCGTCCTGCTCGACACTACCGTGGGAGCCCTGAAGATGCGCGTGCACCGTGCCCGCGAGGCGCTTCAGGCGCTGCTGGAGGAGCGATACCAGTGATGCACAAAGATCTTGATCCGCGCGACGGTCTCGAACCGGGAGCGCCCCGCACGCCGAAGGAAGCGCCGATGGCCGACCAGGAGTTGGCTCCGACCGGGCGCATCTCGGATGCCGTGCACGCCTGGCTCGATGGCGAGCCGGTGGCCGAGGCCGCGCTGAACGCAGCGCCGCGCGAGGTCGCGTTCTGGAAGAAGGTGGAGGCCGAGACCGCTGCCCGTCGCCGCATGGTGACGCCGGCGAGCATGCCGGCGCAGATCCTCGCGAAGCTGCCCGACAAGCGCTGAACCGCGCGCGGGGTAGACAGGGCCGTCCGGTGATCCGGGCGGCCCTTTCGCATTCCCGGTGAGGCGGCGGCGACATGGGGCCGCACTGCGACCGAAGCGACAGCACATGCGGAGCCACTTCGGCATCGCCAAGACCACTGCCGGTGCGGCACCGGCGCGAGGAGCGTGGTGGCCGGCCAGGCGGCCAGGCCCAAATCCCCTGGTCCCTCTCAAGTCGGCTGTGGCGCCCTGGACGTGCCGAGTACAACCCGCAGTTCGTCGATCAACACCTCGGGGGAGTATGATCCCTTCCTGAGAATCTGCTGTACGCCGCCATTCAACCGTTGCCGATGTTCGGCGGTAAGCTCCAGGGACGTGACCACGATTACCGGGATGTCCTTTGCGGCCGGCATTTCCCGGAGTTGAGCCAGGAACGCGAATCCGTCCATCTCGGGCATCATGAGGTCGAGGAGGATCACCGACGGAAGTGAATCGGCCAATCGACTCAGCGCCACGTGGCCGTTTTCCGCCTCGGTCGCCGCCCATCCCTCCTGTTCGAGCATCCGCCGCAGGAGGTCGCGGGCATCGGTATCGTCGTCAACGATCAATACGCGTACCTCCGCCGAACCGGCGTATCGACGCATGAGGCTCACCAGCCGGCCACGATCGATCGGCTTCGTCAGGTAGTCCGAGGCGCCCAACGCGAGACTCAGTGGCCGCTCGTCAAGAATGGTGGCCATGATGACGGGAATCTCGGCCAACAAGGGATCGGCCTTGAGCGCCGAGAGCACTGCCCAGCCGTCCATCTCCGGCATCAGCACGTCGAGCGTGATCACGGCGGGTCGGAGTTCCCGGGCGAGCTGAAGACCGTCCACGCCACCGGCGGCGCCGTGCGTGCGATACCCGGCGCGGGCGAGGTGGCGCTGCACCAGTTCCCGCGACGCCGGATCATCATCAATGACGAGCACGAGGTCGCCGGTGGCGGCCTCCGCTGCAATGCGTGGATCCAGCGCCGGTTGCACGGTGGCGGTCGCTTCGACGCAAGCCGGCAACCGCACGGTGAATGTCGAACCCTGGCCGGGCGCGCTGGTGACGGTGATGTCTCCACCCATGAGACGGCAGAACTGGCGACTGATCGCGAGTCCGAGCCCCGTTCCCCCGAAATTCTTGCTCGTGGATGCATCGGCTTGCGCGAACGCCTCGAACAGCTTCCCCGACTGTGCGGGGGTCATGCCGATCCCGGAATCCCGCACTTCATAGACGAGGTCGGCATCCACGCGGCGTACCGTGAGGCGGATTTCCCCGTGATCGGTGAACTTGCTGGCGTTGCTGAGCAGATTCAGCAGGACCTGCCGCAGCTTGGTGACGTCGGCCTGCGCGTCGTCGCCGGCTTCCGTTGTGTCGACGATGAGCCGGTTGCCGTTCTTCTCGATCAGCGGCTGCACCGTGCTGGCGACATCGCGCACCGTCTCGTCCACGGAGAAGGACTCGAGGAAGAGCTCCATCCGCCCCGCCTCGATCTTGGAGAGGTCGAGCACGTCGTTGATGAGCGACAACAGATGCCGTCCGGCGGACCGGATCTTCACCAGATCGGGGACGTACGCGGTCATCCCGTCGTCCGCTGCCTGCTCCTGGAGCATTTCACTGTAGCCGATGATCGCGTTGAGCGGCGTGCGCAACTCATGGCTCATGTTCGCCAGGAACAGGCTCTTCGACTGGCTCGCCGTCTCGGCAGCCCGGCGGGCGTCGAGCAGTTCACCCACGTCGTGATAGAGCGCCATCGCGCCGACCTGCTCGCCGGCGACGATCACCGGAATCGTGTAATGCTCCACGTCCACCAGCACGCCGTCCTTCCGCCGGCGCTGCCCCATCCCTCGGGAGAGCTTCCCGGAACTCGCCGTGGCGGTGTGGCGCTTGGCGTCGGCGCGTGTCTCGACGGTCGTCACGAGGTCGTCGAGGTTGCGGCCGACGACGTCGGCGGCCACGTACCCGAACAGCGCCTCGAACGCGGGATTGCACGACTTGATGTTGAAGTCGAGATCCACGTTCGCGATCGCCACCGGGTTGTTCACGACCAGCGCCTGGAACGACTGCTGTGCCGACGCATAGAGCCGCGCGTTCTCGATCGCGATCGCCGCCTGGGGCGCGAAGAGCTGAAGCAATCGAAGATCCTGCGGCCCGAGCTTGCGGTCCGGGTCAGTGTGGACGCTGGCGATGGCGCCGACGAGCCGGTTGCCGATGAGGAGCGGGACGGCCATGGCCGAGCGAACGGTCGTCTCCTCGTACTTCGATGAGCGACCCGCCCATTCCCGGTAGTTCGGGATGATCAGCGGTTCGTGCGTTTGCGCGACGTACCCCATCGCGCCCTCGCCCAGCCGCATGCGCGTCCCGGTCGAATCCATGCCGATGTTGAGGCTCGCCACGATCGTCAACTCGCGGCCCGCCTCGTCGTAGGTCGCCAATTCGCCTCCAGACACGCCGAGCAGGCCGATGGCCCGATTCAACACGGCGTGCAGCACCCTGGACAGCTCGAGCTCGCCGGACAAATCGGACAGCGTGTCCAGCAGCGCCTGCTGCTCTCCGGCACGCTTGCGTTCGGCCGTGAAGAGCCGCGCATTCTCGATCGCGACCGCCGCCTGCGAGGCGAAGAGCTTGATCAATCGCAGGCCCTCTTCCCCGAAGCCGTGACGCGGATCCGAGTGAACCGCGGCGATCACGCCGACCAGGCGGGTGCCGATGAGCAGCGGCGCCGCCAGGACCGACTGAATGGTGCTGACGGCGTAGCTCTGTGAACGGCCTGCCCACTCCTGATAGTGCGGTATCACGAGCGGTTCGCGGGTCTTCGCCACGCGGCCCATTGCCCCCTCGCCGCCCTTCATGCGCGTGTTGAGCGAATCGGAGCCGACATTGTGGCTGGCGACGATTACCAACTCATCGGTCTCCTCCTCGTAGATCGCGAGCTCGCCACCGCTGACCGCGAGCAGGGAGACCGCGCGATGAAGCACGGCGTCGAGCACCTTCGTCAGCTCCAGTTCGCCCGACAGCGCAGACAGCGTCTCGAGCAGCGCCTGCTGCTCATCGGCGCGCTGGCGGGCCTCGGTGAACAACCGCGCGTTCTCGATGGCGATCGCCGCCTGCGGTGCAAACATCTCGAGGAGTCGGAGATCGTCAGCGCCGAACTTGCGCCCCGCATCGGAGTGCACGCTCGCAATGGCCCCGACCAACCGCCTGCCAATGAGCAGCGGCGCGACCATCACCGCGCCGACGTTGTTCTGGGTGTACTTCCCCGACTTGCCAGACCACGATCCGTAGTCGGCGATGATCAATGGCTCGTGCGTCTGGCCGACCAGGCCCATCGCGCCTTCGCCGAGGCGCATGCGCAGTCCGGTGGAATCGGTGCCGAGATTGAGACTGGCCACCATCACCATCTCGTTCGTCCGCGCGTCGAGGATTGCGAGCTCGCCCCCCGTGACGCCGAGCAGGGTGACGGCGCGCTGGAGAACGGCCTGGAGGAGCTGGGAGAGTTCGAGATGCCCCGACAGGTCGGCGAGCGTGTCAAGCAGCGCCTGCTGCTCCCGGGTGCGACGCCGCTCCGCATCGGTAAAGCCGCAGCGCGCGACAGCGGCCGCAACGTGAGAGGCGGCAACTGCGAGCAGCTCCCGGTCCACATCATCGAACGCGGCGCCCGCCGTTCGCTCGACCGTGATCGTCCCGGCCGCGCCTCCGTCGGGCGCAAATGGCACGTCGAGTCGCGCCGCAGAAGCGCTCAGGTTCCCCGCCCGCACGGTCGACCCGTCGTCGCCGCTGACCCGGATCTCAACGGCCGAGAACCCGAAGCACTGATCCATCATCCCGAACGCAAGCCCACCGAAGACGTCTCGCTGGCTCGGCGCGGTGGCGATGCGCGTGGTGAGCCGCAGCATCGCCGATCGGCGGGTCTCGTGTGCCGACTCAGATCCTGACGCGCTCGCGCTCATCAGTCGGGGGGCTGGGGGGCTGAACCACCGACTAAGGTACAGGTGAACGGAGGTCTCAGACAGGGTGCGGGCGGTCGCGGCCCCGGGAGCCCGCGCCGCGCGAGGTCGCGTCCTGGAAGAAGGGGGAAGTCGAGACGACGACGCGCCGCCGCATGGTGACGCCGGCGCACGTCCCGGCGGGATTGTGTGGCGACTGTGTGATTCTCCGTCGGACGTCAACGCGCCGCTCGTTCGATCCTACATTGGGGCTCAATCACTCGACACGGTGCTCCCCCATGCAACGGCGGATGTTTGTGGAGTCACTCGCTGCCTACGCCAGCACGGCCGCGATCGGAGGGAACGCCTTGACGGTCCGCGGGCAGGCACCTGCGGAGTGGCGAGACGCGTTTCCCGCCCTCAACCAGGTCATCAACGGCCACCCGCTCGTCTACCTCGACACGGCCGCCACGGCGCTGCGCCCGCAACCGGTCATCGACGCGCTGGTGCGGTTCTACAGTACCGACAACGCGAACCCCGGGGGCGCGCTCCACACTCTGGCGCGTCGCGCAAACACCGCGCTCGAGAACGCCCGCGCAACCACGGCGCGCCACATCGGCGCACGGGACCCGCTGGAGGTCGTCTTCACGCGCGGCACCACGGAAGGGCTGAACCTCGTCGCGTCGACGTGGGGCAGCGCGAACGTGCATGCCGGGGACGAGATCCTGATCGGGATCGCCGAGCACTCGTCCAACATGCTGCCGTGGCGCGCACTGGCGCGCCGAAGCGGGGCGCGGCTCGTGTACTTCGGCATGGGCGAAGACGGGCACCCGCGTCTCGACGACATGGCCCGCCGCATCAACACGCGGACCCGCATCGTTGCGTTCAGCCATGTCAGCAACGTCCTTGGGATGATCAACCCTGTGCGCGAGATGTGCGCCCTGGCCAAGGGTCCGAACCGGATCGTCGTGGTCGACGGCGCGCAGTCCGTGCCGCATCTCCCCGTCGATGTTGGCACGCTGGGATGCGATTTCCTGGCGTTCTCGAGCCACAAGATGGCGGGGCCGATGGCGGTGGGCGTGCTGTGGGGACGCCGCGAGCTGCTCGACTCAATGCCACCGTATCAGAGCGGTTCCAACATGGCCCACGACGTGGACCTCGAAAGCGAGCACCACTCGGCCGGAGCGCTGAAGTACAGCGCAGGAACGCCGAACGTCTCGGGGCCGGTGGGACTCGCCGCGGCGATCGACTTCCTCAATGGCATCGGCAGCGCGGCCATCCGAGCGCACGAGCTCGCGATCAACACCCGCATGCTCGCCCGACTCGCGGCCGTTCACCGTGTGCGCCTGCTCGGCGCACCCGATGCGGACAAGCGCGTGAGTGTCTTCAGCTTCGTGGTCGAGGGACACGCGCCCGCCGACCTCGTGCGTGCGTTCGACGCAGACGGGATTGCCATTCGCGGGGGCGATCTTGCTGCCCTTCCGCTCCTGCAGCAACTTGGGGTGAAGACCGCCGCGCGAGCGTCATGCTACCTGTATACCACCACGGACGACGTCGATCGGTTTGCAGACGTGCTGGCGCGCATCGCGGGCCGCGGGTAGCGGCGATGCCGCGCGCATGAAGTGGATCACGCGGGAACGGCCCAAGATTGACCGGGTCGCGTGCCCCTGGCTGATCGCGCGGTTCATCGATCGCGGGGCGGAGTTTCTGTTCGTCCCCGCGGATACCGTGCTCGCCCGCGCCGTTGAACTCGGCGCCGTCGCATTCGACGTCGACGGCGCCAAGTTGCGCCATCGCGGCGACCGCTGCAGCTTCGACGCGATGCTCGACGACTATGGCCTCGACGCCGAGCCATTGCGCGACCTGGCGATCATCGTGCGGGGGGCCGACACGGATCGCCTGGACCTCGCGCCCCAGTCCGCCGGGCTGCTCGCCATCTCCCTGGGATGTCGCGGCTGTGCATGGACGACGACCATCGCATGCTGGCGCACGGCTTCGTCGTCTACGATGCGCTCTACGAGTGGCTGCGCCACGGGCGCAGCGAAACACACGGCTGGAATCCCGGAAAGGTCACGCCGTCGGGCGAGCCCGCGTGGGACACGCTGAAATCAGGCGAGTTGCACATCCATCTCTCGGCCAGGAAGGCCTTCGCCAAAGGCAAGCTGCTGGACCTGCGAGCGAAGGAGTTTTCACTGCTGGTGGCGCTCGTCGCACGTGCCGGGCGGGTCCTGACGAGGGGCTTCCTGCTGCAGCATGTGTGGGCGTATCAGGGCGACGTGACGTCCCGCACCGTGGACTGGCACATCGCCGTTCTTCGTCGTCGCCTGGGCGCGATGGGGAAGGAGATCGTGACGGTACGCGGGGCGGGGTACCGCTGGGGCGCGGCGCTGCCGCGCTGAGCGGGGGGTAATCGAGAAGTCATCGCGGACTCCGCGTTTTGCTCCTGATGGGTGAACGGACCTGCCGCGCGTCGCGCCGAACGGCGGCTACTGGAGCAACGCACGACTGGTCCGTACCAGTCCCGTCCCGCTTACCGCCCCACGGCCAGTCGAACCACCTCGGTGAGATCCTGCGCGCCGCCGTCCGCGCTGTGCAGCACTTTCCCCTGCCGATCAAGCACGAGCACGTACGACGTGTGGTAGGCGGCAAACGCGCGATAGGCTGCACCGTCGGCATCGAACAGGAACGTGCCCGGGTGCTTCACCCGCTCGACGTATGCCTTGGCCCGCTCGGGCGTCTGGTTCGTGGGCACGACGATGAACAGCATGTCGAGGTCGCTGCCGTACTTCTCGGCCAGCGCGCGATACGTCGGTTCCATCTGGCGACAGAGCGGACACCACGTGGCCCAGAACTCGATGAGCACAGGTCGCTTGCCGACATGGTCGGCGAGGTCAACCGACTGCCCGTCGAGCGTGGGCAGCGTCAGCGTCGGCGCGCGATCCCCGATCTTGAGTCCCATGGTCTGTGCCGCCGCACCGCTCGCCGATGCGAGCAGGAGGGCCGCGGCAACTCCGACGTGTGTGATGATCCGCATGCGAATGTCTCCGTGACTGTGGTGGCGTCGCGGCCCGTGGCGCCAGAAGAGTGGGCGCCGCGTGCGTGCAAGCGACGGTGCGCCGCCAGTGCGGCGCGTCGTGGTGGCTATTCACCAGGACGCGCGTGAGTTCCGCGCCGTGTGCGCCGCCGTCGCATTCCGCGTGGCGCAGTCTGCGGTTCGCGCGCCGCCGGACGAGGCAGAGCGAATGCTGTCGACCTCACGGGACTGACGCGCGACGCATGCCTGGGCCGGCACAACGTGGCAGCGCTGGGAACCAGAGACGCGCTGTTGGATACGTGGGGCATGAGCCTCCCTGACATCGCCCCCCTGCTTGCATCTCGCCCGTACCTCGCGCTTCCGCTGACCTTCGTGGCCGGCGTCCTGAGCAGCCTCACCCCGTGCGTGTATCCAATGATTCCCATCACGGCCGCCGTCGTGGCCGGCGCGCGAGGAGACGTGGCCGCGGCCTCCGGGCGACGCACGGGCGCGCTGGCCCCCACGGCGGGCTACGTTCTCGGCCTTGCGCTCGTGTACGCCCTGCTGGGCCTGCTCGCGGGGCTGACGGGGACGCTCTTCGGCGCCGTGAGCACGCATCCCGTGGCGCTGCTGCTGCAGGCGAACGTCCTGCTCGTGTTCGCCCTGATGAGCCTCGACGTGATTCCCGTGCTCGTGCCCAGCCGGCTGATGGCGTGGGCCGTGCAACGCGAGTCTGGCGGCCGGTTCTTCGGCGCGGCCGCGATGGGAGCCGTCTCGGGCATCGTGGCCGCGCCGTGCGGCGCGCCGATCTTCGGTGCCCTGTTGACCTGGGTCGCCGGCACGCACCGCGCGGGGCTCGGCTTCGTGTATCTCTTCAGCTTCGCACTCGGGATGTCGAGCATACTGGTGGCGGTGGGTCTCGGCACCGACCGTCTCATCCGGCTGCCGCGCGCTGGCGCCTGGATGCTCTGGATCAAGCGCGGCTTTGCAGTCGTCATGATCGCTGTGGCTGAATGGTACTTGGTGGGCGCCGGCAAGCAGCTCTTCTGAGGCAGTGGGCGCCGACCCCGGCGCGCCTCGACCTTGACGTCGTGTGCAACCCATAACACCGTGTTGACGGAGGCGCCGGCTTGCCAATGCGCCGACGCGGCGCTGAGGCCCGCCGAGCGGAAGCCGAGTGACAGGAGATCACCCCCGACCGCCCTCCCTTTTGCGGCGGGTCGCATCTCGTCGGTTCCGTCGGTGTGTTTAGGCGTCGCGTCTCGCTGCGGTGCGTACGGGAACTTCCGGCGGTCGTCACGGATAAGCTCGGTTTGCCCACTCCACGAACGCCATGAAGCGAATCTCGCCACCCGGGCTGCGAAGCACACATGACGGCTGAGGACGCGATGCGAACGGACCGCGACCCTGCGTTCGAGGCAGCGCTGCTCGACGCGATGGACAGCGTCTACCGGTTTGCGAGGTCGCTGACGCGCGACGCGGTGGCCGCCGACGATCTCGTGCAGGAGACGTACCTTCGTGCATTCAAGTTCGCGTCCAGCTTCATTCCCGGCAGCGATGCACGACGCTGGTTGTTCACGATCTGCCGCAACGCCTTCCTGCGGAGTGAGGAGCGCGAGCAGCGCTATGCGCCGCTCGATGATGCCGAGGGCGAGGTGCTGCACGCCGTGCAGTCGCACAATCAGTGGCGCGCCGAAGGACTCGACGAGATCGTGGCGCGCCTCGACCTCTCGGACGCAATTGCCGATGCCGTCAGGCGCCTGCCGGAAACTTATCGGCTGGCTGTCGTATTGGTGGACATGGAAGGCTGCTCGTACGCGGACGCCGCGGAGATCGCCGGTGTGCCGGTCGGAACCGTTCGCTCCAGGCTCTTTCGCGCACGGCGCCTGCTGCAGGAGTCCCTCATCGAGTTCGCGCGCGACGCCGGCCTGGCCAGGGGAACAGAATGAAGCCCACTCTTCCGCAAGTCGCGCCGATGTCGTGCCGCGAAGCCATGACGGTGCTCTGGGACTTGCTCGACGACGAGCTGGACGAGGCGATGGCCGTTCGCGTGAGGGCCCATCTGGAAATCTGCCGCGGTTGCCGAGGGCATCACGACTTCTCCAAGATGTTCCTCGAACGGCTTTCCGCGGCGCGAGCGGTGGAGTCGACGCCGCGCGAATTGCGGGAGCGGTTGCTCAGGCTCCGTGACGAAATGTCGCCGGGACGCTGAGCCGATCGGGGCAGCACATCGCCCGTTCGGCCGTCCCGTCGCATCCGGTCACGCCGTCGGGGCAGGCCCGATAGCGTCGCGTCACCGGAGACCCCGAACGGGTCGGAAGCCAGCGTCTGCGGGCTCGCGGCTATGCGCCATCTACCAGTCGTGCCGTGTCACCGACCCGGACGAGGCCGGGGCGAAGCACCTCGGCGTTCAGGCCGAGCTTGCCGCCGAATCGGCGACCGATGTCCCTGAGAACGTCGGGATCGCGCGTGATGGAGTCGGGATCAACCGTCGTCATTGGGCAGCGACCGCGCAGTGAATCCAAGCCGATGAGGGCCTCACCAATGCGGAGGACCTTTCCCTCCCAGGTGCGCTCCGCCAGTCCGTCGACTCCGCCGATGAGGATGTTCGGGCGGAGGCGGCGGATGTCGCGACCAAAGGACGCGACGGCTCCGTCGGTGGCGACGAGCAACGGCAGAATGTCGAATCGCTCGACGCCGTGATACTCGGCGAGCTCGGCGTCGGGACCGGCCGCCTCGCGGACAAGCGCGAGCGCCTCCGGGCTCTCCCACGCCAGGCCGTTCACCAGCGCGTGGCCATCGTCGCGCAGCGTCGACCGAAGGCCAAGCAGCTTGAACAGCCGGCGAGCCGTGCGCACCCCTTCCGGCCCGCGCACATGCACGGTGCGATCACCCGGGATGCCCACGGGGGTCAGACGCGCCTGCCGGATCGCCTCGCCCGCCATCGATTTCACCGGGTATCGCCACAGGCCCGCGACATGGAGGCCGTTCACGGCCGCTTCGGCAGGAGAATGCGGCGCTCCTGCTCTGCTATCGGCGCGTCGTTGATGCTGGCGAACCGCCGCGTCATGAGTCCGTCGGCATCGAACTCCCACAGTTCGTTGCCGTACGACCGGAACCACTGTCCGGTCGCGTCGTGCCACTCGTACTCGAAGCGCACGGCGATCCGGTTCTCCCGGAAGCCCCACAGTTCCTTCTTGAGCCGATAGTCGAGCTCCTGCTCCCACTTTCGGGCGAGGAAGGCGCGGATCTCGTCGCCTCCCCTCAACAACGTGGTGCGGTTACGCCACTCGGAGTCTTCCGAGGAGACCAGCGCCACGCGGTGCGGGTCGCGACTGTTCCAGGCGGCCTCCGCCGCCTGCACCTTGGCGGCGGCGGTCTCGAGCGTGAACGGCGGGCGGATCGGTGCGGGCATGGCGACTCCGAAGCGAGAGGGAGCGGAGGTGGCTGTCCGACGGTGGCCAGCCACCTCCGCGACGTTACGCGGCCGCTTCGCTGGCCACGACCGGGAAGTCAATGTCCGTCTGCGCCACGTTGTTGAGGTAGTTGGTGAAGACATTCAGCGCGACATGCGCCACGACATCCACCACCTCGGCGTCGCTCACGCCGTGAGCCCGCGCCGTCGCCAGCGCCGCGTCGTCGATCTTGCCCCGACGGTCCACGATGGCTAGCGCGAGCCTGAGAATCGCCTCCGTCTTGGAATCGGGGGACGCACCACGACGCGCAGCGGAGAGCGCGGCCGCATCCAGGCCGTGCAGGCCGCCAATGGCGGTATGCGCGGACAGGCAGTAGCTGCAGCCGTTGGCCTGCGCGACGGCCATGGCCACGAGCTCACCGACCTTTGGGCCGAGGGAGGACGAACCGAGGGACGAGAAAAGGGCCAGCATCTCCCGCAGCGCGGAGGGGGCGTGGGCGGCGGTGGTAAAGAGGTTCGGCGTGCCGCCAAACGCTGCCTTCGTCTCGGCGAGCAGCGTGGCGGTGTCGCCCGTGGCGACGGCGGGATTCACGGGACTGATGCGCGGCATGGCAACTCCTGTTGAGTGCGGAAAGGTGTGAACGAACCGCAGTGTACCGAACGATCGGTACAATGTCAAGGGTCGCGAACGACGGCGTCGGTTCAGGCTGCCTTCGGCTCAGCTGGGCGGGGCGAGCAGCGTGCTCGGGAGCGTGCGCAGCGTCCGACCGAAGATCTCCGTGTCGCCAACACCGCCCGCGAGCACCAAGGCGCCCTCGATGCGCAGCACGGCGTCCTCGGCGCGCGCCCGTGCCGTCGCCTTCGGAAGGCCGGCATCGAGCAGCGGGGCTGCGATGGCGGTCACCCAGGCCCTGAAGAGGGTGCGCAGCTGCTCCCGAAAGCGCGCATGGGTGCTGCCGAGGACCAACTGGGCCAGGACGCACGGCTCTTCGCCATGACGGTAGAACGTGTCGAGAGCGCGGACCATCGCGCTGATCCGCTGCCGAGGGTCTCCCGGAGCATGCAGCGGCGCGAACACGGTGGTGTCGAGGCTGGCAGCAAGCTGGTCGAGCACGGCCCGCACCATATCGTCCTTGCCGTCAGGAAAGTGGTGGTACAAGGACGACTTGCCGAGCCCGGTGGCCTTTGACAGTTCAGCGAGCGACGCGCCGTCATACCCACGACGGCGAATCACCTTCATCAGGCGACCAACGACCTCTTCGCGGGAGTGGAGCGCAGCAGGCATACACCGGTTCGGTGATTGTACCGTATGGTACAATCCCGCGAGGCGTCGCGCCAGACACGCGTCAGGCGCCGTTTCGTTGACTCGGTGGGACGTGCGGGTCGGTAAGCACGTCCGCGCCTGATCACGTCTGCATGGTCGCGCATACCTGGCATCGCGGGCATATTTGCGCGCATGCGCCGCTCCCTTGCCGCCTTCGCCCTCGCCGCCGCGCTCCCCGCGGCCGCCCCCGCCCAGACCATCGCCCCGTTCGACCTCGGGCGATCTCCCATCGCGCTCTCCGGCGATGCCCGCCCGGGGCAGTACGTCAGCGCCGTCGGCCGCCGCGCCATCGCCATGGGCACCGAGGACGGCGCCTTCGAAATGTGGAGCTGGCCGTACAAGTGGATGCACGATCTCAAGCTCTCGTTCCGTGTCCCCAAGTACGCGCAGCCCATCCCTGGACGCGACGTCGCCCGCTCGGTGCTGGTGCGCCCCGAAGGCGTGACGATCACCTACGCGTACGAGACGTTCACGGTGAAGCAGACCGTGTTCGCCTCGATCGACAAGCCAGCCATCATGATGCTCCTCGAGGTGGACGCAATCCGCCCGATGGAGATCATCGCGTCGTTCGTCCCCGACCTGCACCTGGCCTGGCCGGCGTCGCTCGGCGGGCAGTACGTGGCGTGGCACGCCGGTGCCAAGGCCTTCGTCTTCAGCGAGAGCCGCCGCAAGGTGAGCGCCTTCCTGGGCTCCCCCGCCGTGACGCAGGCGAGCGATGTCCCGGCGCACATGCTGAGCGCGGCGCCCCCGCAGTTCACCATCGGCGTGGGGAGTGACAAGGAGCGCTTCACGGAGCCGCGGCTGGGCGAGCCGCCGGGCGGGAACATCAATGTCCACGCCAAGTTCATTCCGATCGTGATGGCGGGCGGCGAGATGCCGCGTGACTCGGTGCTCGCCCTCTACCGGTCGCTGCTGGTGCCCGGCGCGATCGAACGCGAGTGGCAGAAGCGCGTCGCGCACGCCGACTCGATTCGCACGCAGCAGGTGTCGGTCTCCACCGGCGACCCGAATCTCGACCTCGCCGTCGAGTGGGCCAAGGTGAACCTCGACGAGTCGATGGTCTGCAATCCCGATCTCGGCTGCGGCCTGGTGGCTGGCTACGGGCTCTCGGGCGCGGCAAGCGATCGCCCCGGCTTCGGCTGGTTCTTCGGCGGCGACGCGTCCATCAACTCGTTCGCGATGAGCGCGGTAGGCCAGCACGAGCTGGTGCGCGACGGCGCGCTGGAGTTCTTCGCCAAGTACCAGCGGGCCGACGGCAAGATCACGCACGAGATCTCGCAGGGGGCGGGGAAGATCGACTGGTTCGGTTCGTATCCGTACGCGTTCTACCACGGCGACACGACGCCGTTCTGGATCCTCTCCTTCGGCGAGTACTGGAAGCAGACGGCCGACACCGCCACTGTGCGCGCGCTCTGGCCGAACGTGAAGAAGGCGTACGAGTGGTCGCGCAAATGCGACACCGACAGCGACGGACTGATGGAGAACACATGCGCCGGCGCCGGCGCGCTCGAGGTGGGCGACCTGCAGGAAGGCATCGTTAGTGACGTCTACCTGAACGGCGTCTGGGCGGCGTCGCTCGAGCGCTTTGCGCGCATGGCCGAGGCGATGGGCGAGCCGGCGCTGGCGAGCGAGGCACGCGCCGAGCGCACGCGCACGATCGCCGCGTTGGACAGCAAGCTGTGGATCCCGGCCAAGGGGCAGTACGCCTTCGCCGTGTTGGAGCAGGGGAAGATCAACGAGACGATGACCGCCTGGCCGGCGACGGCGATGGCGTTCGACGTCTTCGACAAGGGGCAGGGGCGGCAGATGGCCGAGCGGATGGCGCGCAGCGACCTGATGACCGACTGGGGGGCGCGTCCGCTCTCGACCACGAGCCGCCTGTTCGACCCGCTGCACTACAACAACGGCGCGGTGTGGGGCTTCGTGACCGGGTGGGTGTCGACGGCGCAGTTCCGCTACGGGAACCCCAACGCCGGCTGGCAGGCACTGCGCGCCACCGCGCAGACCACGTTTGACGAGTCACGCGGGCGAAACCCCGAGGTGATCAGCGGACGCGTGTACAAGCCGCTCGACACGGCGGTGCCGCAGCAGTTCTTCGCGACGTCGATGATCCTCACCCCGCTGCTGCGCGGCATGATGGGGCTCGAGGTGGACGCGCCGGCGGGGACGCTCCTGGTGGCGCCGTGGGTGCCGCTGGGTGAGGAAGGGGTGCGGGTGGATCGCCTGTGGGTGGGGCGTGCGCAGGTGGATCTCAAGGTCACGGTGCGCTCCGGCGACGTGACGCTCGATGTGACACGCGCCGGCGGTGAGACCGGTCGCCTGCTCAAGGTCACGTTCAACCCGGTGGCGGGGGCGCGTCCCGTCTACGGCGAGCTGCGCGCCGGCCAGAAGACGCTTCGCCTCGAGACGGCGCGCAGCAGCGCACCCGAGGTGCGATTCGCGGTGAAGCCCGCCGTCATCGGCGAGCGGTCCCGCAACGTGCGCGTCGTCTCGCTGCGCACCGAGGGCGAGAAGGTGCGGCTGGTGGTCGAAAGCATCGCCGGCGACACCGCCATCGGCTTCGTGCGCGGCGCCCGCGGCGTGGAGGGGGCGCCCGACGTCATCTATGCGCCAACGGGCGGCGAGTGGATGAGCCCGCTGACGCGGCGCACGTGGGGCGCACTTGTGGATCGGCTGCTGTACGCGGGTGCCGCACCGCTGATCATCCCACTGCCTCGCGACGGAGCCGACGCCGACGGATACGTGAGAAGGGAGATTGTTCTCAGAGCCAAGTGAGGAGTGAGAGAGACAACAGAGAGACAACAGAAAGAAAACAGAGAGACAACAGAAAGAAAACAGAGAGACAACAGTACTTCCCGGCGGCCGGGGTCTGTTGTCTCTCTGTTGTTTCTCTGTTGTCTGTCTGTTGTATATCTGTTGTTAACGCGAGTCGCGGTAGGTCAGCGGTTGACGAGCCAGTGACGGCCCCCCGGCGCACTGTACGCGCCCCCCGCTGTGCCTACCGCGACACGCTGGGTCGCCGAAGCGACCCTGCGTTACCCGATATGTTTGTCTCCGGTGCTTCGCCACCTGCGTTCAGCGCGCTACCGGTCGCAGAGGGAATGTCTATCTAGGGGCATCGACGCGGAATGGGGTGCAATTATGGAAGTTTTGTGAGGCATTTCCTCACGAAACCCTTACACCCTAGATTCAGGCGGGAAAGTGGAATTTCACAGGGGGATTTAGATGAGCACTGCCGCGACGATCCGACCGAACGCCGACGAATTCGCTCCGTACTACGGCACGTACGTGGGCGTCGTGCCCGATGGCGACATCACGCGTACACTCGCGCAGCAGGGCGAGGCCTTTCTCGCGTGCCTCAAGGACCTCAGCGAGGAGCAGGCCGCTTTCGCCTACGCGCCGGGCAAGTGGACGGTGAAGGAGGTCGTCTGCCACATCACCGATGCGGAGCGGATCTTCGCCTATCGGGCGCTGCGCATCGCCCGGGGTGACGCCACGCCGCTCGCCTCGTTCGACGAGAACGCCTACGCCGTCACTTGCGGCGCCAACGACCGGCCGCTCGAGACCCTGCTCGGCGAGTTCGCCGCCGTGCGCGGCGCCACGCTGGCGCTGCTGCGCTGGCTCCCCGAGGCCGCCTGGACCCGCCGTGGCACGGCGAGCGGCAAGGAAGTGAGCGTGCGCGGGCTCGCGTGGATCACTGCCGGCCACGCGATGCATCATGCGAGCGTCCTCAAGGAACGATACGGCGTGGCCTGAGAGAAACAACAGAGAGACAACAGACAAACAACAGAGAGACAACAGAGGTGACACGTAAAATCGTGAACACCTCTGTTGTCTCTCTGTTGTTTGTCTGTTGTTTGTCTGTTGTCTCTCTGACTCAGATGTGTACTGCCCTGCCGAGCGCCGATAGCGCCGCTTCTTTCACGACCTCGCTGAGCGTCGGATGTGAATGCACCGTCGCTCCGATGTCCTCCGCCGTCCCCCGGTACTCCATCGCCAGCACCACCTCGGCCAGCAGGTCGCTCACGTTCGCGCCGATCATGTGGCAGCCGAGGATCTCGTCGGTGGCGGCGTCGACGATGAACTTCACAAAGCCGGTGGTCTCGTTCATCGAGCGCGCGCGGCCGTTGGCGGAGAAGGGGAACTTGCCCACGCGGTAGGCGCGGCCGCTCGACTTCACCTCGGTTTCGGTCAGGCCGCAGGTGGCGACCTCGGGCCAGGTGTAGACGACGCCCGGCATGTTGTGGTAGTGCATGTGCACCGGCTTGCCGGCGATCACCTCGGCGGCGATGATGCCTTCCTCCTCGGCCTTGTGCGCGAGCAGCTTGCCGCCCACCGCGTCGCCGATGGCGTAGACATTGGGGAGGTTCGTGCGCATACGGTCGTCCACCGCGATCTCGCCGCGCGGACCGAGGGTCAGCCCGAGCGCCGCGGCGTCGACGCCGTAGAGCGCCGGCTTGCGGCCGATAGAGACGAGCACGCAGTCGGCGCTGTACGTGGCCGGCGTCCCCTTCTCCTCCACCTCGACGACGACCCGCTCGCCCTCGCGGCGGCCGCCGGTGACCTTGGTGCCGACGTGGATGTCCATCCCCTGCTTCTTGAAGATGCGCGTCGCTTCCTTGGTGATGTCGTCATCGTTGCCGGGCAGGATGGTCGGCATGAACTCGATCACCGTGACCTGCGCGCCCAGGCGCCGCCAGACGGAGCCAAGCTCGAGGCCGATGACGCCGCCGCCGATGACGATCAGCTGGCCCGGCACGTCGTGCAGCTTGAGGGCGCCGACGTTCGAGACGATGCGCTCCTCGTCGAACTTGAGGTACGGCAGCTCCACGGGGACGGAGCCCGTGGCGAGGATCACGTTGCGCGGGGTGTAGGTGGTGATGGTGCCGTCCTCGGCTTTCACCTCCACGACGTTGCCGGCCTTGAGCGTGCCGAAGCCCTTGGCCCACGCGACCTTGTTCTTCTTGAACAAGAACTCGACGCCCTTGGTATTCTGGAAGACCACGTCGTCCTTGCGCTTCATCATGCGCTCGAGGTCGAACGAGACCCCCTGGTAGTCGATGCCGTGGTCGGCGGCGTGCAGGCGCGCGAACTCGTAGTGCTCCGTGGAGCTCAGCAGCGCCTTGGACGGGATGCAGCCGACATTGACGCAGGTGCCACCCAGCGTGCGATCCATCTCGACGCAGACGGTGGAGAGGCCAAGCTGCGCGGCGCGAATGGAGGCGACGTAGCCGCCGGGGCCGCCGCCGATGACGAGGACGTCAGGAGAGATTTGATCGTTCACGGGTGTCGGAATTGAGGTCCCTCAAATCTACGCAATCGACGCGACGATGCGGACGATGTCAGGCCGGGATCGCCGCCGGGCGCGGCCGCCACGGGGCTGGCGTACTCGGCGCGCAGTGTCCAGAGTACTGTCGCCCTCTAACCGAGACTGTTGCATGCCCGCACCGCTCCCTGCGAACGAAGCCGCACGGCTCGAGGCGCTGCGCCGATACCAGATCCTCGACTCCGCCCCGGAACCGGCTTTCGACGATCTCGCGCTACTTGCGTCGTTCATCACCGGCAGCCCAATTGCGACCTTTACCCTGGTCGATGAAGCGCGGCAGTGGTTCAAGTCGAGGGTGGGGCTGGCCGACCCTGAGACGGAGCGCGACGCGGCGTTCTGTGCACATACCATTCTCTCCGACGAGGTGATGGTGGTGCCCGACGCGACGCGCGACGCACGCTTCGCGGAGAACCGCCTGGTGGTCGGCGACCCCGGCATCCGCTTCTACGCGGGCGCGCCGGTGCGCAGCCGCGAGGGGTTGAACATCGGCACCGTCTGTGTCATCGATCGGCAACCGCGCCTCGCGCTCCTCGAGCATCAGCGCCTCGCCCTCGAAGCGATCGCCCGGCAGGCGTCCGCACTGCTCGAACTCCGCCGCACTGCGGCTGACTTGGCCACGGCGCTGCGCGACATCGGCTCGTTGAGCCGGCTGCTGCCGATTTGCGGCAACTGCCGGCGCATTCGGGAGAAGGACGGCGCGTGGCGCACGGCGGAGGAGCAGTTGCAGGCATCGGGGGCCACCCTCAGCGGAGCGCTCTGCCCGGACTGCTTCCCTGCGGACTATCCCGCCTTCGCGGACCGGCTCGAGCGCTGAACGGGCGTCACCGCGCAGACAAAAGGGCCGCGCGTACGCGCGGCCCTTTGTCGTCCAGGTCGACTGACCTAGTCGATCAGCATCGTCGCCGGATCCTCGAGCAGCTCCTTCATCTTCACGAGGAAGAGCACCGCCTGCTGGCCGTCGATGACGCGATGGTCGTACGACAGCGCCACGTACATCATCGGGCGGATCACGACCTGCCCGTTGACCGCGACGGGGCGATCCTGCGTCTTGTGCAGCCCGAGGATGGCGACCTGCGGGAAGTTGATGATCGGCGTCGAGATGAGCGAGCCGAAGACCCCGCCGTTCGTGATCGTGAACGAGCCGCCGGTGAGGTCTTCCATGGTCAGCTTGCCGTCGCGCGCCTTCTTGGCGAGCGCGGCGATGTCTCGCTGGAGCTCGAGGATGCTATGGCGATCGGCATCCTTCACGTTCGGCACCACGAGCCCCGCGTCGCTGGCCACCGCGATGCCGAGGTTGACGTAGTGCTTGTAGAGGATCGCATCGCCGTCCACCTGGGCGTTGACCGTCGGGAACGCCTTGAGCGCCAGACAGGCGGCCTTCGCGAAGAACGGCATGAAGCTGAGCTTCAGGCCATGCTCCTTCTCGACCCGCTCCTTCATGCGCTCGCGGAGCGCCGAGAGGGCGCTCATGTCGATCTCGTTGAAGGTCGTCAGGTGCGCCGTGGCATGCTGCGCCTGCAGCAGGTTCTCGGCGATCCGCTTGCGGCGCGTCGTCATCTTCTCTCGCGTTTCGCGGGCGCCTGTAGCGCCCGAGACGGCGGACGGCGGACGGCTGACGGCAGGTGTGGGTGACGAAGGCGCAGCGGATGGAGCAGCCGGAGCAACCGCGGAGGGAGCAGGAGCGGGCGCCGCTGCCGGTGCGACAGGCGCGGCTGCGGGCGCCGACGCCACTCGCGCATCAGCCGTCTGCCGTCCGCCGTCTGCCGTCTGCTTGGCCTCCTGTATCGCCGCCCACACGTCCGGCTTGCTCACCACGCCACCGCGGCCGGTTCCTGAAACCGCCGCGAGGTCCATGCCCGATTCAGCCGCAAAGCGCACGGCGCTGGGCGCCGCGCGCACCTCGGCGCGCGCCGGTGCAGGCGTCCCAGGAGCGGGAGTCGCGGCCTCTGCCGTCTGCCGTCCGCCGTCTGCCGTCACTCCCGCCGCGCTCTCGGCAATCTCCCCCAACACCTCGTCCACCTTCACCACATCGCCCTCGAGCTTCACGCGCTTTCCCAGCACGCCGCCCTTCGGGGCGGGAACCTCGACGGTGATCTTGTCGGTCTCGAGCTCGACCAGCGTGTCGCCGATGTTGACGGCCTCGCCCTCCCGCCGGAGCCAGCGCGAGATGGTGGCTTCGGTGATGGATTCGCCGAGGGGGGGAACGCGGATCTGCATGGGAAGGACAGACGGGAGACGGGAGACGGCAGACGGGTAACGGGAGATTCAGCGCGACGAATCTGCCACCCAAGCTAATATATTCGGGCGGTGCGGGCGGAGGCCGCCTCCATTCGTTCTCCCGTCTCCCGTCTCCCGTCTCCCGTCTCCCGTCTCCCGTCTGCCCCAGAATGCGCGCCCTCACCATCTCCACCACCGGCTCCCTCGACTGCGTCGAGTTCAGGACCGATATCGCACCGCCCGCGCTGACGACGCCCGGGCAGGTGCGGGTGCGGGTGCGCGCCGCGCCGCTCAACCATCTGGACCTGTGGACCGTGCGGGGCCTCCCAAGCATGACGATCACGGGTCCCTGGATCATCGGTGCCGATGGAATGGGCGTGGTGTCGGACGTGTCGGACGACGTCACGACGGTTCGTGCGGGCGATCGTGTGGTGATCAACCCGGGGCTGTCGTGTCGGCAGTGCGACTACTGCCGCTCGGGCGAGCAGCCGCTGTGCGTGAAGTTCCGCGTGCTCGGGGAGCACCTGCCGGGCTCCTTCGCGGACGAGATCGTCGTGCCCGCCACCAACGTGCGGCCGATCCCGGCCACCGTCTCGGAGACGGATGCGTCGGCCTTCGGCCTCGCGGCGATGACCGCCTGGCGCATGCTGGTGACGCGCGCGCGGGTGACGGCCGGCGACGAGGTGCTCATCTGGGGCATCGGGGGTGGCGTGGCGCAGGCCGCATTGCTCATCGCCAAGGCGCGCGGTGCGCGCGTCTGGGTGACGTCGGGTTCCGACGACAAGCTCGCGCGCGCCCGCGGGATGGGAGCCGACGAGACGATCAACCACACGGGCATCGACGTGGGACGCGAGGTGCGGGCCCGCACGGGCAAGCGCGGCGTGAACGTGGTCGTGGACAGCGTGGGCGCCGCGACGTGGGAGCAGTCGCTGGGCGCGCTGGGCCGCGCCGGCCGCCTCGTCACCTGTGGCGGCACGTCGGGACACGCGCTGCAGACCGACGTGCGGCGGCTCTTCTGGAATCAGTGGACGATCATGGGTTCCACGATGGGAAGCGACGCGGACTTCGATGCCGTCGTCGGCGAACTGGTCGCGGGGCGCCTGTCGCTCCCGGTGGATTCCACCTTTCCCCTCGAACGCGGTCGCGAGGCGCTGGCACACCTCCAGTCCGGCGCGCAGTTCGGAAAGGTCGTCCTGCAGGTCAGCGCCTGATGTCAGCCGACCGCGAACGCGCCCAATACACCGACGAGGAGCAGCGCGTGATCCGCGAGGCGTTCACGGCCGGCGGCGAAGCGCGCTGTCCGCGCTGCGCCGTGGGCATGACGGCCCGCGCGATCGGTGGCGGGAGCTTCGGCCTCGGCTACGCGCGGCGAAGGGAGTGGCTGATGTGCCCAAGCTGCAGGCGGTCGGTGATGTTCGATGTCCGGAGGGGGACGAGGAATTGAGTGCAGGGGTTAAGAAGGAGAGAGGAGTGGAGTTAGGAGGATGAGAGAGGAGGCCTCCTCTCTTCTCACCCCTCTCTCCACTCCTCTCTCCTTCTAAGCCCCTGCACCCCTCCTCCCCCCTCGAAACGCCCCATCGTTTCGAACCGTCTATAGTGCGACTCCCCAACTCGCTAAAATGCGCCGACTTCTTCCGCTCCTCCTCCTCGCGCTTCCCCTCGCCGCGCAGGAACCGCCTGGTGCCCCGAAACCCCGTCTCGAACTCGCTGACAGCGCCCGCCGCGCTCCGCCGCCCGCGGAGGCGCGGCCGTCCGGCGGGCCGATGCGCGACACGGGGGTGACGGCGGTGGCGCGCATCGCGCGCACGCCGTTCGTCCGCAACCAGACGTTCCTCGGCATCGTGCTGTACGGGCCGTCGTTCGCGGCCACGGTCGCCGACCGGCCGGTGCCGGCGGCGGCCGCGTATCTCGTGATGGCCGGCGGGAGCTTCTTCGCCGCCGCGGAACTCGCGCGCGACCTGCGCATCACGGAAGGGATGGAACTGCTGGCGACCCGCGCCCCCGTGCTGGGCGCCGCCACCGGCGCGGCCGTGCAGTATGCGCTGACGGGCAAGAACGACTACGCCGCCGGCATCTTCTTCGGTTCCATCCTTGGCACGACCGGTGCTCTGACACTCGGGCAGCGTTTGACGCCGGGTGCGGCGATGGCATCGGTGTTTGGCGCTGAGGCGGCCGCGGGGCTGGCCATCGGCACGATGTACGCGTTCGACGAGGACTACACCAACACGCGCTCGCGCGCCGCCGTCGGCGCCGGCGCGGCCGTGGCCGGCATGCAGCTCGGCGCCATGTACGGCTCATACTCGCGCTACAACGTGACCGCGGGCGACGTGCAGGCGCTGTGGACGGCGTCGCTCATCGGCGCGACGGCTGGCGGAGCGTTCGTTGCGAACGGACATCCGGGGCACAAGACGAGCACGCTTGCATTGCTGGGCGGCGCCGTCACCGGCCTCGTGGCAGGCGACCGGCTGCTCGTGCGCCCGATCGACCATGCCCGCGGCGAGGGAACGCTGGTGGCCGCCGGTGGACTCGCCGGCGCCCTGATGGGGGGCGGTGTCGCGGTGCTCGTGGGTTCGAGCGACCGGTTCAACGCGGTCACGGCGGCGCTCGGTGCAGCGGGCGCGGTCGGCGGCGTCTGGATGGTCGAGCGCTGGATGGGCTCCCGCCCGGATGCCGGGCGCCGCCTCAGCGAACGGCTGACCGTGACCCCGCAGTCCCTGGCGCTGGCGGCGAGCCGTGTGCCCGGCACCCATTCGCTCGTTCGGTTCACGTTCTAGTACATTATGGGGACCCTCATCGAGTCCTCGTCGTGAACTTCCTCGACCGTCTACAAGAGAGCTTCGCCGCGTTCTGGGAGTACATCCCGGCGCTGTTCGGCTCCGCCGTGGTGCTCCTCGCCGGCTACCTGCTGGCCAAGCTCGTCCAGAAGGGCGCCGCTCGGCTGCTCCGACGCCTGCACCTCAACGATGTGCTGCGAAAGGGTGGGGTTGTGCCGCTCGATCGCGTCGGCGCACACCTGAATCCGACGCTGGCCATCGCCAACCTGCTGTTCTGGCTGGTGATGTTCAGCGCGATGCTGCTCGCGGCAAACGCCCTCGGCCTCGACTCCCTCGCGTCGCTCTTCAGCGAACTCGTCGGGTACATCCCGAGCGTCGTGGCGGCGGTGGTCATCATCATCGTCGGCATCGTGCTGGGCGACTTTGTTGGCGGGCTCATCGGCGCGAGCACGAGCTCGCTGCACGGCGGGCCGACGCTGGCGCGCGTCGGCAAGGGCGGCGTGGTGCTGCTGGCGGTGTTCATGTCGCTGCAGGAGCTGGGCGTTGCCACCGAGATCGTGACGACGGCGTTCGCCATCATCTTCGGCGCCGTCGCGCTGGCCCTCGCGCTTTCGTTCGGGCTTGGCAACCGCGAACTGGCCGGGGAGATCACCCGCTCGTGGTATGCGGCGTACAAGGCGGAACGCGACGCGATTGATCGCGAAGTGGAGGCCGAGGAGGCCGACGTGCTCGCCGAGGAAGCGACCCCGGCCAAGACGCCGGCAGCACCGAACGGGGCGTAACCGTGCTGGCTGCGCTGGTCTTCGCGGCGTCGCTGGCGGCGCCGGTGGCGCAGGACAGCCTGGCGCCGGTGCGGAAGGCCGACTCGCTGCGCGTCGCCGTCCTGTCGGCGGCGCGCTTCGTGCACCTCGACACGACGCAGTGCAATCAGGGCGTGCTGCGCACGTTCCCGGACTCCGCTCGCGCGGCTGGCGCGCCGAGCGCCGCGGAGACGCTGGCCCGCCTTGAGCGGCTGGTGATCGCGCAGGGGGTGGAGGATCCGATCGACAACGTCCGTGGCCATGCGCTGTTGCGCGCCGTGGTCGGGTGGGAAGTGGGGATGACGCGGCCCAACTGGGACGTGGCGGACGGCGCGCCGACGTACCGGGCGATCGCCGCCGGCCTGGCGGGCGAGTTCTGGAATCCTGAGACCAAGGCGTGCGAGTCGTTCGTCCCCGAGGAGCCGCACTACGCGCTGCTGCCGCCGCTGACGAACTTCACGATGCCGCGCCCGCCGCGCACGGCGCTGACGATCGGCTTCGGCGAGCGCGGCCTGCTCGACCTGCGCGACAAGTTCTTCGCGGCGCACCGCGGCGACAGCACGGCGGTGCTCACGTATTCGCATGTGATCGCGACGGTGGTTTGGCGCGACTACGCGGTGGTCGCGGTCAACCGCCCCGCGGAACAACTGGGGGCGTTGCGGTTGCGGCAGGGCGCGGGCGGTTCGACGTACCTGTTCCACTTCGCACAAGGCGAGTGGAGGCTGTTGGCCATTGTGCGGACGTGGACGTAGGCGGGTACGACAACCACGAAGAACGAAGAGCGCGAAGGGGTACGAATTACACCAAACGGCGGGCCAAACGGCTCGCCGTTTCGCATTCGTGCAAGCAGGCAAACTTCGCGGTCCTTCGCGCCCCTCGCCCTTCGCGGTTGTCGTTGAAAAGCACGATTCCGTAAGTGATTGATATACAATCGCTTACAACAGCAATTGACTGTTGCTTTTTCGGGGCCAATTCGGTAACTTTTCCCGATTGGTCGAGGGCCTTTTTCCACCCCCCTGACACGGCACATGACCGCACCGAATAACCGCGAGCGGATCCTTCCGCGTTTGATCGACGAGGAGATCCGGGAATCGTTCATCAACTACTCGATGAGCGTGATCGTATCGCGCGCGCTCCCCGACGTCCGTGACGGACTCAAGCCGGTGCATCGCCGGGTGCTGTACGCCATGAATGAGCTCGGGCTCGTGCCGGGGCGGGCGTACAAGAAGTCGGCGACGGTCGTCGGCGACGTGCTGGGCAAGTACCACCCGCACGGCGACCAGTCCGTGTACGACGCGCTCGTGCGCATGGTGCAGGATTTCTCGCTGCGCTATCCGCTGGTGGACGGGCAGGGGAATTTCGGCTCCGTCGACGGCGACCCGGCGGCGGCGTACCGGTACACCGAGGCGCGCCTCACGCGCGTGGCGGTGGAGATGCTGGCCGACATCGACAAGAACACCGTCGGCTTCGCGCCCAACTTCGATGACCGGCTCGAGGAGCCGACGGTCCTGCCGTCGGGCGTGCCCAACCTGATCGTGAACGGATCGGCCGGCATCGCGGTGGGCATGGCCACCAACATCCCGCCGCACAACATGCGCGAGGTGGTGTCGGCGCTGCTGACGCTCATCGACCACCCCGACACCGACGCCGCGACGCTGCGCGGGCTGATCAAGGGCCCCGACTTCCCGACGGGGGCGTTCATCTACGGGCGCGAGGGAATCAAGGACTACATCGAGACGGGGCGCGGCAAGATCGTGATGCGCGCGCGCGCCGTCATCGAGGAGAAGGAGAGCAGCAGCAAGCAGCAGATCGTCGTCACCGAGCTGCCGTACCAGGTGAACAAGGCGCGGCTCGTCGAGAACATCGCCGAACTGGTGCGCGACAAGAAGATCGACGGCATCAGCGACCTCCGCGACGAGTCGGACCGCGACGGCATGCGCGTCGTGGTGGAGCTCAAGCGTGACGCGATCCCGCGCGTGGTGCTCAACCAGCTGTACAAGCACACGTCGATGCAGGCGACGTTCGGCGTCATCATGCTGGCGCTCGTTCCCGACCCGATCACGAAGCGGCTCGTCCCCCGCGTCATGGGAATGCGCGAGGCGCTGCTGCACTACATCCACCACCGGCACGACGTCATCGTCCGGCGGACGCAGTTCGACCTCGACAAGGCGCGCGACCGGGAGCACATCCTCGACGGGCTCAAGATCGCGGTCGACAACATCGACGCGGTCATCAAGGTCATCCGCGCCGCCGAAGACACCGAGTCGGCGTCGCTCGAGCTGCAGCGGCGCTTCAAGCTGTCGGAGAAGCAGGCCGAGGCGATCCTCAACATGCGCCTCGCCAAGCTCACCGGGCTGGAGCGCGAGAAGCTGGAGGAGGAGCTGTCCGACGTGCGTGCGGCCATCAAGGTGCTGGTCTCGCTGCTCGAGAGCAAACCGGCCCGCATGGCGCTCATGAAGCAGGAGCTGGGCGCCGTCGCGGAGACGTATGGCGACGACCGGCGCACGGCGATCATCGCCGACGAGGGCGAGTTCTCCATCGAGGACCTGATCGCCAACGAGGAAGTGCTCGTCACGATCTCGCACGCCGGCTACGTGAAGCGCACGTCCATCGCGACGTACCGCAAGCAGAAGCGCGGCGGCCAGGGGCTCAAGGGGACCGAGCTCAAGGTCGACGACTTCGTCGAGCACTTTTTCACCGCCAAGACGCACGACTACCTGCTCGTCTTCACCGACGACGGGCGCTGCTTCTGGCTCAAGGTGCACGAGATCCCCGAGGGCGGCCGCGCCGCCAAGGGGAAGCCGATGGTCAACCTGATCAACGTGTCACCCGACACGCAGGTCTCGGCCGTGGTGCAGGTCAAGAAGTTCAGCGACGACGAGTTCCTGCTCTTCTGCACGAAGAACGGGACGGTCAAGAAGACGGCGCTGAGCGAGTACTCCAACGTGCGGAGCACCGGCATCAAGGCGATCAAGATCGAGGAGGATGACCAGCTCATCGACGTGCAGATCACCAGCGGCACCAACGACGTGGTGCTGGTGGCGCGTCACGGGCTGAGCATCCGGTTCCACGAGCAGGACGTGCGCGCGATGGGGCGCGACACGACCGGCGTGAAGGGGATCGCGCTCGGCGAGGGCGACCAAGTGGTCGGGATGGTCGTGGTGAAGCGCGAGGCCTCGCTGCTGGTGGTCACGGAGCACGGGCTCGGCAAGCTCACGAACATCGACGAGTACCGGGTGCAGGGACGCGGCGGCAAGGGCATCCTGACCGTCAAACGCACCGAGCGCACCGGCGACGTGGTGGGGCTCCTCGAGGTGCTCCCCGAGGATGAGATGATGCTCATCACGCGCGGCGGGCAGACGCTGCGGTGCGCGGTCAAGGACATCCGCGAGACCGGGCGCGTGGCGCAGGGCGTGCAGCTCAAGAAGCTCGACATGGGCGACGTCGTGGCCGCGGTGGCGCGCCTCGTGATCGAGGACAAGGAAGTCCCGGCCGATACCGGCGACGACGGGACGGCCGAAGCGCAGATGGAGCTGACGGAAGGCGGCGAGGAGTAGGTCGTCCCGCCGGCCACGAATGCGAAGGGGGCCCGGGTCGGGCGCCCTTTTGCATGACGGTTCCCCGGCGCGACCCCGCGTCGCCGCCCGTGCGACTACCGGCCTGGCGGGGTCGGGGCGCGCACCTTGACGATGGTCTGGCCCGTGTAGCCGTCCACAGTCACGGTGACGTAGGCCTGCCCGGGACTGACCGCCGTCACGATGCCGTTGGCGTCCACCGTGGCGATCTCCGGCGAGGTGGACCGCCAGAGCAGCGACAGCGGAATGAAGGCGCCGTTGTTGGTGAGCCGCGGCGTGAACGACAGCTGGGTCGTCTCGCCCACCGCGAGTTCCACCTCGACGTACCGCATCGTCAGGCCCGTGATGGCGTTGGCGGGTGGCGGTGCGCCCAGCGTGGGGACCCCCGTCGTATCGACCGGGGTGTCGAGGCAGCCTGCGACGAGCAGGGCGGAGATGAAGATCGCGATGCGCATGCGGAATCGTACCTCCCATCAACAATAATGCGTTTCCGGCGGCGTGGGGCCAGCGGAACGGGCGGTCAATGTGGCGCGGCGCCGAAAAGGGGCATACTATCTGCCACAAATGCCCGCGATGGACCGGCCGGTCCTCATCCTCTCCGACCACGTCGCCATGAAGGTCCGGCTGCGTGACGCGATGGCGCCCTATGCGCGCGTGGAGTGCGTGGCCAGTGAGCACGAACTGCTCCAGCGCCTCGCTCGCCCCGTGCGGCTGGTCGTCATTCACGGTGTGCCGCCGTTCGCCGACCCCCGGCTGCCGGCCCGCCTGCGGCACGCGCTGCGCGAGTCGTCGGCATCCATCGTGGTCGTCACGCATTCGCGCGAACCGGCTTGGCAGTCGAGGCGCGCCCTTCTCGCCTCCGGGCAGGTGGAGGACATCATCTGCACCGACACCGAGCGCGTGGATGCGCTGGTGGCCGCGTGGAGCCTCGATAGCGACCGCTGCCGGCAGAAGGTGGAGGCGCTGCGCCTCGCGCGCGAAAGCGCCCCGGAAAACCTGCATGTCGTGCTCGAGGAGCTGCTCCTCAAGGACACCGGCGACCTGTCGGTGAGCGCGTGGGCGGCCAAGAAGCCCGAGGGATCGCGCTTCGCCCTGCATCGGGAGTTGTCGAAGATCGGCGTCGCTCCCTCGACGCTCGTGGACGTGGCGCGCGTGATCAACATGGTGGCGCAGGTGCTGGTCCGCGGGGGGACGCGGCTCAAGGAGCGCCTCGCCACGCTCCCGGACGTGCGATCGGCTCGACGGCTGCTCATGCGCACCCTCGGGATGTCGCCGAGCGACGTCACGCACCTGGTGCAGGAGCAGGGGCCGGATGCCGTGCGCGATCACACCCGGAGGGCGGTCTCCAAGATGCTCGGCGGCAGAAATGAGGCGGACGCGAAGGCCCGTGGGTAGGGCCAGAAGTAGGCGGGAGGGGCGCCGCGGGACCAGATACGCCCTCCTCGCCCCGGCGATTCGTGGCGTTGCGGAACCCCTTGCGGCAGAGCAAATTAGTCGCGATCCATAGCGTATTCCGCGCTCTTCTGCGGCACCCTCTCCATTTATAGTTGGAGATTCGTTCATATGGCGCTTGAGTCCCGCGAGTCAAATCACCTGCGAGGCGGCAGCACCTCACGCATGGCACGCGGCATTGCCCGCGCGGCCCTGACTGTCGTTGCGCTCCTCGGATTGACGGCCGCGCTTGGCGCGCAGGGCGGCGACAAGGCCAAGGTCGGTGAGGCGGTGAAGTCCGACCTCACCCGGCTGGCTGAACTCGAGCGTGCCTGGTTCGAGAAGAACCGGACGTTCACGACCGACCTTCGAGCGCTGGGCTTCACGCCGACCAGCGGCGCGAACGTCACGATGGCGTACGCGTCGGCCCGCTCGTGGGCGGCGAACGCCACGCACCCGACGCTGCAGCCCACGACGTGCTTCATCGTGGTGTCGCAGCCGGGCAGCAGCGGCTCGGCCGACCGGCCATTCTGCTCCGAGGCCACGGGTGGTCAGGTGGCGGCGGCGCCCGCGCAAGCCGCGCCGCGCCAGCAACCGGCGGCCACGCCGCCGCGCACGCCCCCGCAGGCGACGACCCAGGCACCGGCGTCCAAGCCTGCCGCGACGCAGCAGGCAGCGGTGACCCGGCGCACTCCGGTTCGGCGACCGGCTCCTGCGGGCGCCGCGCCCGCGACCACCGTCATAGAACTTCCGGCGCGCGCACCGTCGAACGCGGCCGCCCTGGCCGCCACGCGTGCGGCCGGTGGTGTGGCTGATGCGGGCGTGACCGAGGCCGTGACGCCGGCGCAGTTCACCGAGCGGCTCAACGCCATCGTGGCTGCGGCGCTCGAGATGTCGAACGCGAAGATGCCCGAAGTGGCGCGCGATCCGTACGAGAGCACGGCAGAGTACCAGGCGCGTGTCGCGACGGCCTATGCCGTCTTCCAGCGCCGCGAGTCGGAGTTCTACGCGCGCAACACGCGCACCTACGTGGTGTCGGTGCCGGTGAAGGGCGTGAGGTACGACGCCGACCGGGAGATCGTGGAGTTTACCGTGGATCCCATCGCCCTCCCGACCACGCGCTCGTTCGCGGCCTCCGACGCCGCCCGGCTGAGCGTCGCGTGCTACACGCGGCCGTTCTTCTGGTGCAGCCCGGAGGCCGGGATGTCGTACGACGGCACGGACCTCTGGCGGATTCCGCGTGCGACGGCGCGCTCCGTGGACGTGCTGCAGACCCCGCTCACCCTGCTGGCGCGCTATGTGGTTGGCCGGCGCGACGACGCGCGCACTCCCGCAGTTTCGCTCATCTCCATGGAGCTGCACGCCAAGGGCGCCGCCATCTCGCGGTGGGACTCCGCGACGCGCTGAGCACGCGTGCAGGACTAATGCGCAACGCCCTCCGCCCATGACCGCCGAGCCGATGCTCGTCGGGATTGACGACGTTCGCCGCGCCGCCGCCGTGCTGCGCGGCGTCGCCGTTCGCACCCCGCTGCTGGGCTCCGAGGCGCTGGCGGCGGAATTCGGGACGCCGGTCTGGCTGAAGCCCGAGCAATTGCAGCGTGGCGGCGCCTTCAAGTTCCGCGGCGCCTACACGTTCATGGCGGGGTTGAGCGCGTCCGACCGCGCGCGGGGCGTGGTCACCGGCTCGAGCGGAAACCACGGCCAGGCCGTCGCCCTCGCGGCGAAGATGTTCGGCGTGCCGGCGACGATCGTGATGCCGACCACGGCGCCGCGCGCCAAGCGCGCGGGTGCCGAGCGGCTGGGCGCCCGCTGCTTCTATGTCGGCACCACGACCGCGGAACGCCTCGCGAAGGCCGAGGAGCTGCAGGCCGCCGAGGGGCTCACCTTCGTGCCGCCCTTCGACGACCTCACGATCATCGCCGGACAGGCCACCGTCGGCCTGGAAATCGCCGAGGACCTGCCGCAGGTGGGCACGGTGCTGGTGCAGATCGGCGGCGGCGGGCTCGCGTCCGGCGTGGCGACGGCCATCAAGCTGCTCGTCCCGACGGCGCGCGTGATCGGCATCGAGCCCGAGGGCTCGCCGAAGTTCACGCGGGCGCGCGAGGCGGGGATGCCCGTCGTGATTCCGGCCAATCCCACCGGACTTGCCGACGGGCTGCTGGCCGTGAAGATCGGCACGCGCAACTTCGCGCACCTCAGCGCCATGCTCGATGACGTGGTGACGGTGCCCGACGCCGCGCTCGCCGGGGCAATGCGCTTCCTCCTCGACCGGCACAAGCTCGTCACGGAGCCCAGCGGCGCCATTACGCTGGCGGCGCTGCAGACCGGGCGCGTGCAGGCGCACGGCGACACGGTCTGCGTGCTGAGCGGCGGCAACATCGAGTGGGACGGCCTGCAGGAGCTGCTCGGTGATGCGTAACGCGCGTGTGCTCGTCGTCGACGACGACGAAAGCGTCCGTCGCACGATCGCGAGCGCGCTCGGCGATGCCGGCTGCGAGGTGCGCGAGGCCGTTGACGCGGCGGGGATGCGCGCGCTGCTGTCCACGTGGGACCCGAGCCTGCTGCTCCTCGACGCCTCGCTCCCGGACGCCGCGGGAACGCAGCTGCTGCAGGAGCTCAAGGCGGGCGACGCGACGCGCGACCTGCCGGTCGTGATGATCGCCACGCGGCTGCCCGACGAGATGACGGAACTGGCGCTCGGACTGGGCGCTGCCGACGTGATGCGGAAGCCGTTCCGGCCGCGCGAGCTGGTGGCGCGCGTGCAGGCACAGCTGCGCGTGCATGCGCTGCTGCGCACCACGCAGGCCTCGCTGCAGAACGCCGAGGAGGAGCTGTCCCGGGTGCTCGAGGACTCGGAGAACCGGCGCAAGCTGGTGGACATCCTCCACGAGGTCACGGGCGACCTGTCGTCGGACGAGATCTATCACATCCTGGCCCGCCGCGTGGCGCGCGCGCTGGCGCTGTCGCGCTGCTCGGTGATCTTGGCCAAGCCGGGCGACCGGGTGGGCGTGGTGGCGACCGCATTCGACAATCCGGCGCTGCGCAACTACGAGATCAACCTCGACGCGTATCCGGAGATTCGCGCCGCGCTCGAGCACGGACATCCGGTGCTGGTGGAAGACCTGCACACCAGCCCGCTGTACGAGGACCTGCGGCGCGAGTGGGCGGCCAATGGCACGCAGATTCCCATTCGCAGCGTCATTGCCCTGCCGTTCACGCTGGGCAAGGTGCAGGCCGGCGTCTTCTTCCTGCGGCGCATGGTGGACGAGCCGCCGCTGACCAACGAGGACGTGGAGTTCGCGGACTCCGTCATCAAGGCGGCGGTGGCGGCCATTCACCGCGCGCAGGTCATCGAGACCACCAAGGCCGACAATGCGCGGCTCGAGGTGCTGGCGCATACCGACCCGCTCACGCAGGTGCTCAACCGCCGCGCACTGACCGTGCGCCTCGCCTCGGAACTCGAGCGGGCGCGCCGCTACGACTCGGTGCTCACGCTGCTGATGGTGGACCTCGACCATTTCAAGAAGGTCAACGACACGTACGGCCACCTGGTCGGCGACGAGGTCCTGCGCGAGGTGGCGACGCTGCTGCAGAACGAGATCCGCAGCGTCGACGTCGTCGCGCGGTACGGCGGCGAGGAGTTCGTGGTCGTGCTGCCGGAGACGTCGCTGGTTGGCGCGATGACGTTCGCCGAGCGCATCCGCGAGCACGTGGCAAGCACGCCCTTTGCCGTGTCGCTCGTGGAGGGACTGCAGCTGACGTGCAGCATCGGGGTCAGCTCGTATCCGTCGACGACCATCAATACGGTGGACGATCTCTTTGCCCGGGCCGACGAGGCGCTGTATCGCGCCAAGGCGGACGGGCGCAACCGGGTCTGTCTATGAGCATGCGATGCCCTGCGTGCGGCACCCAATACGCCGACGACGCGAAGTTCTGCACCAAGGACGGCACGCGGCTGCAGGCGCAGGGAGCGCCGGCGCCGGCCGCCCCGCTGGGTGCAGATGGCGCGTCCGGCTCGTCGACGACGCCGCGCGCGATGACGCCACCGGTCGGGATCCCCAAGCAGTTCAACCCGGCCGCGCTGACGGGCCAGGTGCTCGAGGGGCGCTACAACATCGTGAAGAAGCTCGGCGAGGGCGGCATGTCGTACGTCTACCTCGGCGAGGACATCGCGACCAAGGAGCGGTACGCCATCAAGGTGCTGTCGCCGTCGCTGGTGAAGGACGGCAACGCGATGGCGCGCCTGCGGCGCGAGGCCGCGCTCGGCATGCGCCTCGAGCACCCCAACGTCTGCCACATCGTGCGGCTAGGGGAGACGGAGGACGGGGTGGTCTATGTGGTGATGCCGTTCGTGCAGGGCGAGATCCTGAGCGACCGCAACAACCGGAAGGGGCAGCTGCCGCTGACGGAGGTGGTGCCGTTCGTGCAGCAGATCGCGGCCGGCCTGCAAGTGGCGCACGAGCTCAAGATCATCCACCGCGACCTGAAGCCCGAGAACATCATGATCACCAAGAACCCGGACGGCACCGACCGGGCGGTGGTCATGGATTTCGGCCTGGCCAAGGAGCGCAAGGCCGGCGGCGAGCTGGAGAAGCTGACGGCAACCGGCATCATTCTCGGGACGCCGGAGTTCATGAGCCCCGAGCAGCTGCGCGGCAAGCCGCTCGACCCGCGCACCGACGTCTACTCGCTGACGCTCATGACGTACGAGATGCTCACCGGCAAGCTGCCGTTCGAGGGGAAGAACCAGCAGGAGATGATGATCGCGCGGCTGCGCAGCGATCCGATCTCGATTCGCACGCGGCGCCCCGACATTCCCGAGGCGGTGGACGCGGTGCTGACGAAGGGCATGGCGCGGAACGCCGACGACCGGTATCCGACGGCGGTGGAGTTCGCGGCCGCGCTGGCCGCGGCAGCGGGCAGCGCCGGCGGCGGTGGAGTGCTCGGCAAGCTGTTCGGGCGATAGCGCAACTGCCACCGCGCGGCTGAACTGCCACCGCGAAGGGCGAAGGGCGCGAAGGGGCGCGAAGGAACCCACGCCGCACGGAGGGGTGCCATGATCGTGATGGGACAGCGATTCCTCCGCGCGTTCGTCGCGCCCGTTGTGGCCACGACCCTGGCCGCCTGTTCCACCGGCACGGCGGGGCCGCCGCCGCGCGTGGATGAGGTCGCGGCGGCCGAGTCGCTGGTGCAGGCGCGCAGCACGCCCAACCTGCGCGTGCCGCCCGGGTACGACATCCGCAAGATCGCCTCGCTCAACGGGCCGCGCGTGATCCTGCCGCGCCCCGATGGTTCAATGTTCGTCACGCTGACGGGTGACGACCAGTTGGCGCTCGTGGCGGACCCGGACGGCGATGGCACCTACGCGGTGACGCAGCTGCTGCGCAATCTCGACAGCCCGCATGGCATGGCGATGCGCGACGGCTACCTGTACATCGCCAACACGGGGGCGGTGGTGCGCAGCAAGCTCGACAGCGCGGGACTGCCGACGCGGCCGCTGGAGACCATTGCGCGCTACTCGCACGGTGGGGGACACTTCACCCGCAGCATCGTCTTTGGCGTCGACGGCGGGATGTACGTCTCCATCGGCTCGTCGTGCAACATCTGCGAGGAGTCAGAACCCGACCGCGCGGCGGTGATGCGGTTTGAGGCCGACGGGCGCAACGGGCGAGTCTACGCGCGCGGCCTGCGCAACGCGGTCGGTATGGCGGTTCATCCGGGCACGGGCGCCATCTGGGTGTCGCAGCACGAGCGCGACAACCTGAAGCCCGACCACGAGAACCTGCCGCCCGAGGAAATCAACATCCTGCGCGACGGCGGCGACTACGGCTGGCCGTACTGCCACAGCAACCGCGTGCCGAACCCGGAGTACAACGATCAACGGCGTTGCGACCGCACCATCGCGCCGGCGCTCCAGATGCAGGCGCACTCGGCGCCGCTCGGCATGACGTTCCTGACGCACGCGACGCAGGTGCCCGCCGAATGGCGCGCCGATCTGCTGCTCGCATTCCATGGGTCGTGGAACCGCGACACGCCCACCGGCGCGAAGGTGGTGCGCATCCGCGTCAGCAACGACCGCCCCGTTTCGTATGAGGACTTCGTGGCGGGCTGGCAGACCGAGAATGGGCGGCGGTGGGGCCGGCCGGCGGACGTCGCGGTCGCGGCAGACGGCGCGATCCTCATCGCCGACGACCACGGCGATGCAATCTGGAGAATGTTCCGTGCGCGATAGCGTGCTGCGCGGTGCGATGGCGCGCGCGGCGACGTTCGCGCTGATGTGTTGCGTCGGCGGATCGCTGTCGGCGCAGCAGCCGTCGGCGTCGCCGCCGCCGGCGTCGCAGCCGGCGGTCGAGCGGTACGAGTTTGCCCTCGACCTTCCGGCGCAGGGGAAGCTCATCGTCGCGGCTGCGCGCGTCATCTACGCCGTCCCCATCACGGTGGACACGCTGCGCCTCGACCTCGACGACGCGATGCGCGTCTCGAGCGTCTGGATCGGCTGCGCCGAGGCGCGCGGTCAGGCCTCGTTCACTCATCGGAACGACGTCCTGCTCGTCGCCGTGCCCGCCGGTGTCGCTGGGACGCGCTGCCTCGGCGTGGTCTACGACGGCGAGCCGGCTGATGGCCTCATTATCACCACCGACTCCGCCGGTCGCTGGGCGGCCTTTGGCGACAACTTTCCGTATCGCGCGCGGTACTGGCTGCCGACGCAGGACCATCCGTCGCGCAAGGCGAACGTGACTTGGACGGTCACGGCGCCGGCGGGGCGCACGGTCGTGGGCAACGGCGCGCTGGTCGGTGCCGTGCCCAGCCCGGATGCGCGGGTGACGACGACGTGGCGCACGGATCGCCCGATTCCGACGTATGGCATGGTGATCGCCGCGGCGCCGCTCACAGCATACACCCTCGGAGAGACCGCCTGCGGCTTCGCCGAGGATGGACGCTGCGTGCCGCAGATGGTGTGGACGGCGCCGGAGCAGCGCGTCTGGATGCCGGGGCAGTTCGCGCGCGCCGGCGAGATCGTGGACTTCTTCTCGCGCACGATCGGCGCGTACCCGTACGAGAAGCTCGGTCACCTGCAGACCACGACGCGCTACGGCGGGATGGAGAACCCGTCGGCGATCTTCTATTACGATCGCGGCTTCCGCACGCCGAACGGCATTAACGACGGGCTCATCGCGCACGAGACGGCACACCAGTGGTTCGGCGATGCCGTCACCGAGCGCGAGTGGGCGCACATCTGGCTGAGCGAGGGATTCGCGACGTTCTTCGCGGCGCTCTGGTCGCAGCACGCGTACGGCGACACCTCCTACGCCAGGGAAACGGCCGGGATGCGCGCTGCGGTGCTGATGGCGGATGTCGTGACGCGACGCGCCGTGATCGACAGCGTGGAGACGGACCCCAACAAGCTGCTGAACGAGAATTCGTATCCCAAGGGCGGCATCGTGCTGCGGATGCTGCGCGACGAGGTGGGGGACAGCGCCTTCTTCAGCGGCCTCCGCCGGTATTACACGGCGCACCGTCACGGCAACGCCCTGACGCAGGACCTGCAGGCGGCGGTCGAGGCGATGTCGGGGCGGGCACTGGGGTGGTTCTTCGACCAGTGGCTGCGCCGGCCGGGATGGGCGGAACTGCGTACGTCGTTCGCGTGGGACGAAGCGACCGGGCGCGTGACGCTGCAGGTGGAGCAGGGGGCGCGATTCGGTTTGTTCCAGCTGACGCTGCCCGTGGACCTCGTCGATACCGCTGGGGTGATCCGGCGAATCCGCGTGCCCATCGAGGCGCGCGCGAGCCAGTCGGTGATCCTGCCGGGGACGTATTCCGCGGCGCCGGCGGCGGTGCACTGCGATCCGGAGCACACGCTGCTGGCGGTGTGTACGTCCAAGTGACTCGGTACGTGCGGTGCGCCGCCTGGCCTGGTGTGCTGCCGCTCCTCCTGGCGTGCGCGGGGTTCACCCCGCGCGCACTGGCGCAGATCCCGCGCGCCGCGCAGCCCGCGCCGAGCGCGAGCGCGACCGGCGGTGACCTCGACGCGATCGAGCGCCGGCTCTACGACGCGTCGCGTCGCGCCCCGCGTAACGCCGCCGCGCGCGCCGCGCTCGGCGAGTGGCTGGCGTCGCGCGGCCAGTTGAAATCGGGGGCGGTGCTCCTCGAGGAGGCGCGGCTGTTCGGCGGCAGCGCCGTCGCCATCGCGGCCCGCCTGCAGCACGTCTACACGTGGCTGCGCGACTGGGAGTCCCTCGCCGCCCTGCCGTCGTCGCAATTGTCACCAGGCGAGAAGGCGCGTGCCGCCGCGCTCGTCAACCGCCCGACCAGCATTGTCGGCGCCGATTCGACCGTCGTGCCCTTTGCGCCGGTGGAGATCGGCGCGCTCGGGCGCCTGCCGCTGGTGCTTGGCAGGGATACGGTGTGGGCCGAGCTGGACCCGCAGGAGGAAGGCATCGTCCTGCCGGGGCTGGCGCGGGGGGCAGGGCTGGTGGACATCGTCGGCGACGATCGACGGGGCGTGCTTGGCATCCTCCAGGAATGCACGGTGGGCACGCTCGCATTGAGGAACGTTCCGGTGCGCATCGACGCAACGCTGGGGGCGGGCCGGGCCCGCATCGGGTTCGACGTCTTTGCAATGCTCGCGCCTACGGTGGATGGCCGGGCCGGCACCGTGACACTGCGGCGCGCGGGACGCGTCGCCGAGCGCCCCGGCGCCACCGGCGTGCCGTTTGTGCTGGGATTTCCGGGGCTGCGCCTGGCCGTCCGGGCCGGCGAGACGCCGGTGCCAATGACGTCCCCCGCGGGGCGCGCGGCGCTGCGCGGTCGCCCGTGGACGGTGGACCTGCGGCGCGGCATGATCTGGTCCGACGCCCCCCGGTAGCAGGGTCCGACGCCGCAGCGTGAATGCGGCTAAATTGAAGGGCGGTCCCCGCGGCGCGCTGTCTCCCTCTCGTATCCAGTGATTCTATGAAGATGCTTGTGCTCGGCGCCGGGCTTCAGGGTTCCGCGTGCGCCTACGACCTGCTGCATCAGGCAGACGTCACCGAAGTGCGGCTCGCCGACAAGTCGGTGGACCACCTTCCCAAGTTCCTCACGCCGTACCTCGGCGGCAAACTGAAGCCGATGACGCTCGATGTCACGGACAAGGCCGCGACGATGAAGGCGATGGACGGCGTGAAGGCGGTGATGTGCGCCGTGCCGTACTACTTCAACATGCCGATGACCGAGGCCGCCATCGCCTCGGGCGCGCACTTCTGCGACCTCGGCGGCAACACGGAGATCGTCTTCCAGCAGAAGACGCTCGACGGCAAGGCGGCGGCGGCGGGCGTGACCGTGATCCCGGATTGCGGCCTCGCACCGGGCATGGTGAACATCCTGGCGCAGCTTGGCATCGCGCGCTGCGACAGCGTCTCGACGGTGAAGATTTTCGTCGGCGGGCTGCCGCAGAAGCCGGAGCCGCCGCTGAATTACCAGGTCGTGTACTCGCTCGAGGGTGTGCTCGACTACTACACGACGCTGTCGTGGGTCATTCGCGACGGCAAGCGGCACCAGGTGAAGGCGCTCTCGGAGCGCGAGCCGGTGGTGTTCAGCGAGCTTGGCGAGCTCGAGGCGTTCCACACCGCGGGCGGACTCTCCACCATCGGGTTCCGGTACGAGGGGAAGATCCCGACGATGGAGTACAAGACGCTGCGGTATCCCGGGCACGCGCACATCATGGAAGCGATCCGTGAGCTCGGCCTGCTCGATCTCGGCGCCATCGACGTGAAGGGAAAGCCGGTGGTGCCGCGCGACGTGGCGATTGCCTGCATGGCGCCGCGCCTCAACAAGCCCGACGGCCGCGACCTGGTGGCGATGCGGGTCATCGTGAGCGGCCTGAAGGGCGGCAAGCCGGTGACGCACACCTTCGAGATGGTGGACCGTTTCGACGAGAAGACGCACATCACGTCGATGGAGCGCACGACGGGGTTCTCGCTGGCGATCACGGGCCTGATGCAGGCGCAGGGACGCATCGCGCCGGCGGGGGTGCACACGTCGGACGAGTGCATGCCGGGCGAGGCGTACGTGGCCGAACTGGCGAAGCGCGGGATCAAGATCGTGGAGTCCGTCTCGTAACGCGGACGCCGAGATACACCGAGCGGGCGGGGCCGAGTGGCCTCGCCCGCTCTGAGTTTCTGCGCCGCTAGAACCCCGCGGCGTGCGCGAGGTTCCAGCCCTCTGATTCACGGTGCGCCGGCGCAGGGCACTCCGTGCGGATCATCACCCACAGCCGGGGGTAGAGAACGCAGAACCCTCTTGGAGGCAGTATGGGTGTTATGCGTACGGTATTGGCGGTGGGCGTGCTCGCGATCAGCGTGCCGGCGCTTGCGCAGCCTGGCCGGAGCGGCATGGATCGGTCGCGCGCCGATCGTGGTGGCGAGGCGCGCGGCGGTCGTGCGGAGAAGGGTGGAAACGGACGCGATGAGCGCCGCGTGGATGGTCAGGCCGAGCGTCGCGGCGGCGGCGTGATTGGCGGCGGCCGTGTGGAACCGCGCGATGGAAGCAGCGGCGGCGGCCGCGTCGCACCCAGCGGCGGCAGTGTCCTCGGCGGCGGCCGCGTCGCGCCGCGAGGCGGCCCTCCCGAGGTGCAGG
>CAYQCP010000002.1:150581-186276 GCA_964416005.1 uncultured Gemmatimonas sp. | reverse complement strand
CGATCAACCGCGTCGCCAAGGTCGTGAAGGGCGGCCGGCGGTTCAGCTTCAACGCGCTCGTCGCCGTCGGCGACGGGCAGGGGAAGGTGGGCATCGCGAGCGGCAAGGCCAATGAAGTCTCCGAGGCGGTCCGCAAGGCCGTTTAGGCGGCGCGCCGCAACATGGTGTCGATCCCGCTGACCGGCGCGACGATTCCCCACGCCATCGTGGGCAAGCACGGCGCGTCCGAAGTGATGCTGAAGCCGGCGGCGCCGGGTTCGGGCGTCATCGCGGGCGGCGCGGTGCGCGCCGTCATGGAGTGCGTCGGCATCACCGACATCCTCACGAAGTCGCTGGGATCCACGAATCCGTTCAACCTCGTCCGCGCCGCCCTCGACGGGCTGTCGTCGCTCACGACGGTGGAGCAGATCGCGCGCGAGCGCGGCGTCGAACCGTCGTCGCTGGGCTACAAGTCACGTGCCAAGGTGAAGGAGACCGTCTGATGCCACGCACATTCGTTTGGCACCCCGGACGGGGACCCAAGAAGACTGCGCCGAACACGCTGACGTCGGGCAAGGTGCAGATCAAGCAGGTTCGCAGCGGTTCCGGCCAGCCCAAGGTGATGCGGCTGACGCTGGAGGCGCTCGGCCTCCGCCATCACCAGGACGTGGTGGTGCATCAGGACTCGCCGTCGCTGCGCGGCCAGATCAAGCGCGTGCGTCATCTCGTTGAAGTGACGCCGGTGCAGGAGTAATCGATGGCTACCGAGAAGATCTCCCTCAGCAACCTCGCGCCGGCGCCCGGGTCGCATCGCGACCGCAAGCGCCTTGGGCGCGGACCCGGCTCCGGCAAGGGCAAGACGTCGGGCAAGGGCCATAAGGGCATCAAGGCACGTTCGGGCCACCACGGCCCGGGCGGCGGCAAGCCGCATTTCGAGGGCGGCCAGATGCCGATGACGCGCCGCATTCCGAAGCGCGGCTTCACGAATCCGTTCCGCGTGTCCTACCAGGTGGTGGGGCTCGCGGACATCGCGGCGCTGACCGGCGACATCACGGCGGAGACACTCGTCGCCGCCGGCCTCGTGTCGAAGGGACGTCCGGCGAAGGTGCTCGCCAACGGCGAGCTGTCGGGCGCGGTGACCGTGCGCGGCCTCAAGGTGAGCGCCGCGGCCAAGGCCAAAATCGAAGCCGCAGGCGGCAAGGTCGAGGACTAATGGCGCAGGCGAATCCCGCTTCGACGCTGGCGAACATCTATCGTACGCCGGAGCTCTGGGAGAAGATCGTCTTCACGTTCATCTGCCTGGTGATCTACCGGGTGGGCAGCCACGTCACCGCCCCGGGCGTGGACGTGGTCGCGATGATGGACTTCTTCCAGTCGCAGGGCGGCGGCGGCTTCCTCGGCCTGTACGACCTGTTCGTCGGCGGCAACATGTCGAAGGCGACGATCTTCGCCCTCGGCATCATGCCGTACATCTCCGCCTCCATCTTTGCGCAGATCGCCGGCGCCGTCTTCCCGGCGTGGGAGAAGATGCAGAAGGATGAAGAGGGGCGGAAAAAGATCACGCAGTGGACGCGCTACGGCACCGTCGCGCTCGCGCTCGTGCAGGCGTGGGGTTTTGCCCTTTTCACCGAGTCCGTGCAGGGCGCGGTGGCGACGCCGGGCGCGTACTTCAAGTTCGAGATGGCCTGGATCCTCACCACGGGCGCGATGTTCGTGATGTGGCTGGGCGAGCAGATCACGGAGCGCGGCCTCGGCAACGGCGCCTCGCTCATGATCTTCTTCTCGATCATCGAGCGCTTCTGGCCGAGCGGCATCCAGACGTTCAAGTTCATCGGCACGGGCAGCATCAGCGTGCTCGGCCTGGTCGCCCTCGTCGCCCTGATGCTCGCGGTCGTGGCCGGCGTCGTGGCGATCACGCTCGCGGCGCGGCGCATCGCCATCCAGATCCCGCAGCGCACGATGGCGCGGGGGCGGATGCGCGAGGCGGCCCGGAACTTCATCCCGCTGCGCATCAACTCGTCGGGCGTGATGCCGATCATCTTCGCGCAGTCGCTGATCGTCGTGCCGGGCGCGGTGGCCCAGTTCAGCGGCAACGAGCGGCTCCGGGACTTCTCGGACCTGTTCGTCCCGGGGACGTGGCTCTACTTCGTGCTCTCCGCGGTGCTCATCCTGTTCTTCACGTACTTCTACACGTCGATCATCTTCAACCCGGTCGACATTGCGGAGAACCTGAAGAAGCAGGGCGGCTTCATCCCGGGCATCAAGCCAGGGGCGAAGACGGCGGAGTATATTGATGAGGTGGTCAGCCGGATCACCCTCCCGGGGGCGATCTTCCTGACCATCATGGCCCTGCTGCCGGTGTGGATTGCCGACGTCATGGCCGTGCCGTTCCAGTTTGGCGGCACATCCGTGCTGATCGTCGTGGGCGTCGCGCTCGACACGATCGCCCAGATGAACCAGCACCTCCTGCTGCGGAAGTACGACGGCTTTATGAAGAAGGGGCGCGTGCGCTTCCGTGGACGCCAGACGAGTGGTGATATCTTCTCTGGGGGGTAAGACCTCATGATCGTTGTCCTGCTCGGGCCACCGGGTTCAGGCAAGGGGACGCAGGGGGAGCGGGTCGCCGCTGCCCTCGGCGTCCCCAAGATTTCTACGGGGGACGTGCTGCGCGCCGCCGCGAAGGCGGGGACGACGCTCGGCCTCGAAGCCAAGGCGTACATGGACCGCGGGGACCTGGTGCCCGACCCCGTCATCCTTGGCATCATGAAGGACGCGCTCGCCGCACCGGAACAGGCGAAGGGCGTCGTGCTCGACGGCGTGGTGCGCACCGTGCCGCAGGCCGAGGGGCTCGCCCGCGTGGCGGCCGAGATCGGCAAGCAGGTGGACGTGGTGATGCTCTTCGAAATCGCCGATGACCTGCTCGTCGCGCGCCTGAGCTCGCGCACCACGTGCGGTGCCTGCCAGACGCCGGTCGCGGGGCGGCAGCCGGGCGAGGTGCACGCCGAGTGCACGGCGACGCCGAAGGGGACGCTCGTGCGCCGCGCCGACGACGAGCCCGAGTCGATCCGCAACCGCCTGCGCGTCTACAAGGCGCAGACGGAGCCGGTGGTGGCGTGGTATCGCGCCAACGGCGGCAACATCGCGGCGATCGACGCGACGGGGACGTTCGCCGACGTCGAGGCGCGCGCCCTGCGGGCGGTCGGCTGTTGATCCAGCTGAAGAGCGCGCGGGAGATCGAGACGATGGCGGCGGGAGGGCGGATCCTCGCCCTCACGCACGCGCGTCTCCGCTCGCAGGTCCGCGCCGGGCTCACGACGGGGCACCTCGACCGCATCGCCGAGGACTTCATCCGCAGCCACGACGGCGCGGTGCCTGCGTTCAAGGGGCTGTACGGCTTCCCGGGCGCGATCTGCATCTCGGTGAACGAGGAGATCGTGCACGGCATCCCCTCGCCGAAGCGCGTGCTCGCCGACGGCGACATCGTGAAGTTCGACGTGGGCGTGCAGTACCAGGGGATGTACACGGATGCCTGCATCACCGTGCCGGTGGGGACGGTCGATCCCACGACGCAGCGGCTGGTGGATGTCACCGAACGGGCGCTCGACGCGGGGATCGCGCAGGCGGTGCCGGGCAACTACGTGGGCGACATCGGCCACGCGGTGCAGCAGGTGGTGGAGCGCGCCGGCTTTTCCGTGGTGCGCGAGCTGGTCGGCCACGGCGTCGGCCACCTGCCGCACGAGGATCCGCAGGTGCCCAACCACGGCAAGCCGCGGCGCGGCACGCGCCTGCAGGCCGGGCTGACCATCGCCATCGAGCCGATGGTGAATGTTGGCGGCCCCGTGACCCGCACGCTCGCGGACAAGTGGACCGTGGTGACGCTGGACGGCACGCGCAGCGCGCACGTGGAGCACACGGTGGCGGTCACCGAGGATGGTCCGCGGGTGCTGACGCGGCTGTAACATCCACCGCGAAGGGTGAAGGGCGCGAAGGGGCGCGAAGGACGGCAACTGCGGCAAGTGGTGAAGGGCAGCCGATTGCCATGCGCGCACCCGCCGCGCAGGTTGGAGGGTCATGAGCGCGCCCGCATGCCCCGCCTGATCGCATGAACCGCCCCGCCGACACGCCGGCGCGCGCTGCCGTAGTCGTTGCGTGGACCGCGATCGTGCTTGGCGTCGCCGCCCGCGCGTGGGCCCTGTCGCAGCGTGGCTCACTGTGGCTCGACGAGGCGTCGCTGGCGCTGAACGTGCTGACGCGCGGCTTCGGCGAGCTGCTGCAGCCCCTCGACTGGGGGCAGGCCGCACCGGTGGGGTTCCTGTGGGTCGAGCGCGCGGTGGCGGCGCACGCCGACGTGCCCGACCTGTGGCTGCGCCTCGTCCCATTCTGCGCCGGCGCGGTGCTGCCCTGGCTCCTCTGGCGGCTCGGCCGGCGCATCGTCGGTACGGGTGCCGGCGCACTGGCCGCCGTGGCGGGCGCCGGCTCGCTGCTGGCACTTCGCTACTCCACCGAGGCCAAGCCGTACGCGAGTGACGCGGCCGTGGCGGCCGTCCTGCTCCTGCTCGCCAGCGAGGCCGCCGCCGAGCCGCACCGCCTGCGGCGATGGTGGGCGCTGGCCGCCGCCATGCTGCTGGCGGTTCCGCTTTCGCTTCCCGCCGTCTTCGTCATCGCCGCGGTGGCGGTGTCGCTCGTCACGCGCACCGACGTGCGGGCCGCGCGTGGGGCGCGCCTCGTGGCGCTGCCCGCGCTCGCGGTCGCGGCGGCGACGTTCGGCGCGCTCTGGCTCTCCTCGTATGGCGCGGGCGCTGCGAATGTGTCGCTGCGCGCCTACTGGGCGCCGGTGATGCTCGACCTCGGCGCCGACGATCGGGTGATTCGCGTGGTGCGTGTGGTCATGGAGCTGACGTGGATTCCGCTGCGCTGGACCGGCTCGCTGCTGGGAGCGGCAGCGGGCTCGGCGCTATGGATCGGCGGCCTAGTGTTCGTGGCGCGCCGGCGCGGTGCCGATGCGCTGCTGCTCGCGGGTCCGGTGCTCTTTGCCGTGAGCGCGTCGGCGGTCGGCGCCTATCCGCTTTCGGATCGACTGGCCTTTTTTGCCGTTCCTGGCGTCTGGGTGGCGCAGGCCGCCGCGCTGGTGGCGATTCGCAACCAGTTGCTCTCGAGCCGGAGCATCGTGGCAAACGCACGCTCGGCGGCGGTGTTCGTCGTCGTCGCCTCCGCCGCGCTCGCGCTCTGGCAGGCGACAGATGCAGACCGCTTCCTGCGCAATCCGGGTTCGCTGGAGCCGACGCGGCAACTCTTCACGGCCGTGGACAACGAGGCGGCGACGACGCCGATCTATGTCTTCGCGCGATCGGCGCCGGCCTGGCTGCTGGCAACGAGCGGCGGTGAATGGCGCGGGAACCCGCGGCTCGACCGCTGGGTCAGCCTGGCCGGCCGCGCCGGCGCGCCGGGCTATGAAAACAGCGCGCGGGCGCGGGCCGTTCGACCCGGGGAAGGCGACTCGCTGGTCGTGACATCCGGCGCCCGCACGGAGCTGATTGGGCTGGCCCCTGGCGTGGAATATCACATCGCCGGAGCGCCCTCGGCCGCCGGACCGTCGGCCGGCTGGGCCGAAGAGGAAGCGCGCCGGCTTGCCGCCGTGGCCCGGCCCAACGTGTGGCTCGTGGCGAGTCACTTCTTCCCCGGCTCATCGCGCAATGAACTGCGGCCGCTCGTGGCAGCGGCCGAGGCGCTGGGATTGCGGGTGGCTGAGGAACGCCACGCCGGTGATGAAGTCGTGGCGCTGCGTCTGACGCGCTAGCGCGCGTCCCGGGGCTCCACCGCGGCCCGCTCGCCCAGCGGCATCACAACGGGCTCGGCCGCGCCCGCACCGAGCTGCTGCGGATCGCTCATCAGCCTGGTGACGAAGCGCTGGCCCTCGGAGATGCGCTCCACTTCGAGCGCAATGGTGTCCACGGCGTTCTCGATGCGGGCGATGCGATCTGCCACCGCGCTGGGGAACGCGGCGGCGGCGCGCGCGCCGCGGCGCAGCATGCGGATCGAGTAGGCGACCGCGAGTGGGAACCCGATCGCGACGATGGCGGCGATCGAGATGTTGTTGACATTGACCGGCGCGCCGGCGGGGCCGCCGATCATCAGCGGCGGTGTCGTTTCCTGGACGAGATTCGGCGGCGCCGACGCGAGGAGCTGGCCGTTCTGCGCGATGTCCTTCTCGAGCTGGACGATGCGCTCGTCGAGCACCTTGAGCCGGGACTCGAGCCCTTCGCGGCCGTTGACGTTGCGTCCCATCTCGCGGACCACCTCGGAGCGACGGCCGGAGGCCGACGTGAGCTGGCGCGACAGCTCGCTGCGACGGTTCTGCAGCAACTGCACGTCCTCGCGTGTCATCGGCCGGCTGACGTCTTGCGGCAGCACGGAGGTTCCCGTGACGCCCGAGGGCGACGGAGCCTGGGCAGCAGTCTGGGGCGGGGCCGGTGTGGGCATACCCTAACCTACGCGGGTGGACGGTCGCGGGTTACAGCCGCGCGGGCGCGCCGGCGGTCGGCCCACCAGAAGGGGGCATACAGGAGCAGGACATTGAGGATGCCCAGGAGCACCACGGGAACGAGGTACCAGGGCCACGGGCCGAGCACGTCGAGCAGGCTGACCACCGGCGGCTTGCCCAGCGTCCACATGTAGTTGCTCCCCAGCGCCACGTTGACGAGGGTGACGAGCACCATGTACGCCATCGTTCCAAGGATGACCCGGCGTATGGACCCGACGGTCGGGCGCATGCCCTCGACGCGCGTCAGGTAGAGCGCGGCGACGATGAGGGTACCGTGCGACACGAGCGTCTGCACGGCGCGGAAGTGGGGCAGGCCGTACTGGGCGGCATCGGGGGTGAGCACCGCCTGCAGCGGGCCGGCGATGCCCATGAAGTACATGAACTCGTAGAGCACCGGATTGAGCGTCACGAGCCCGTACGCGCCGATCCAGACGAGCGCCGAGCAGAGGTGCAGCGGGAGCATCTTGTCGAGCGTCCACGCGCCGTAGTGGTACTGCCAGACGTGCCATGCGCTCTCGTTGACGACGAGCAGGATGGCGAGCGCATACCGCACGCGGCGGCGCGTGGTCTCGTCGGCGCCGCGGAAGCGGAGCATCAGCGCGCCGAAGGCGGCGAGGATGACGAGCGACCAGAGATGGGCGCGTCCGAACGTCACGAACGGCGCGCCCGCGTAGTCGTGGCGGAACCACTGCGTCCAGTCGGCAGGGGGCACGCGCGGCTATCCTCCGATGTTCTTCTCGACGGCGGCGGTGGCGCGCGCGGCGGCGGCGCGCGCACGCTCCAGCGCGGCCGTCGCCTTCTGTGCGAGGGGGCCGGCTGCCGTCTTGTCGGTGATCGAGGTGACGTTGATGCGCACGTTGTACACGGCGCCGCGGCACGCGGCCTCGGCGAGCAGGGCCGACACGCCCGCATCGCTCGCCGCGTTGGTGTTTCCCTTCTCCGCGGCCACCGCCGCCAGTTCGGCGACGCGCGCGCACGCCTCGGCGGTCTGGAGCGGCACTTCGGACGCATAGAGCAGGGCGCGCTGAATTGCCGCCTCCCGCGTCGCCAGCTGATCCGGGGTGTCCTTGGGCAGCTTGTACGCGTCGGTGACGACGGTGTATGCCGCCGAATCCTCGGCGACGAGCGCCGAAAGCCTGTTGCCGAGGGCGACCGCCTCCAGTGCGAGCGCCTTCATTTCGTCCTCGACGGCGGCGTACTTCTTGCGACCGACGGTGAGGCCGCTGACCATCTGCGCGAGCGCCGCGCTCAGCACGCCGGCATGCGCCGAGACGGAGCCGCCGCCGGGCGCCGGGGCGTTGGACGCGACCGAGGCGACGAAGCTGCTCACCGACTCTCCGCCGCTGATGGCGCGGCGCACCTTGTGCTCGAGCACGAGGTCCTTGGAGAAGCCGCGCAGCTGCAGGTGACGTGCCGCGGTGTCGAAGAGCGCCTGCTCGGGGACGAGACCGACGATCTCGCTCCACGTGGGCGACACGCCGTGCGCTTCCGCCTCGCGCTTCACCATCTCGAAGGCGCGATAGACGGGCGTCCTTTCCGTGTCCACGAGGTTCATGGACACCTGCGCCTGGCCGTCGACCTCGAGGCCGAGCCCCTTGACGTAGCGCAGGCCGCCGCTCGACCCGCGCACGGCCTTGGCCACTTCCTTGGCGACCGGCACGTTCTCGGCGCCGCCGAGATAGACGTTGTACGCCACGAGGAAGGGGCGGGCGCCGATGACGGTGGCGCCGGCGGTGGCATGCACGTGATTGGGGCCGAAGTCCGGCACCCGCCTGGGATTCGTGCCGATCTCCACCTTGGCCAGTTCGAACTCGCCGCGGCGGATGTCGGCCAGGTTCTCGCGGTCGGGGCGCGTCGCGGCGCGCTCGTAGAGGAAGACCGGAATGCCGAGTTCGTCGCCGACGCGCTGGCCGAGCGTGCGCGCGAGGGCGATGCAGTCGTCCATCGTGGCGCCCTCGAGCGGGATGAACGGGCAGACGTCGGTGGCGCCGATGCGGGGATGCTCGCCGGTGTGCGTGTTGAGGTCGATGAGCTCGGCGGCCTTGGCGATGCCCCGGAAGGCGGCGTCCACGGCGGCGTCGGCGGTGGCGACGGCGGTCACGACGGTCCGGTTGTGCGACGGGTCGCTGGAGACGTCGAGCACGGTGACGCCCTCTCCGGCGGCAATGGCGTCACGGATGGCCGTGATGACCTCGGGACGGCGGCCTTCGGAGAAGTTGGGGACGAGTTCGATGAGCTTCATATCACTGCGATTGAGGATTTGGACTCAGGATTGCGATTGAGGATCGCGAGTCAGGATAGCGATTGCGATTGTACGGCGTGGGGGCGAACCCCATCAATCTACGCCGACTGGGGGCGGTGGCGAGCGGCTGCGGTTCCGCGAGGAGCGCGGGGTTGGGGAACTGCTGACCGCATACCACGGATCACACGGAAGCAGGCGGACTACCACGGATCCTGCTCTTGGGGGTTCCCCCAACGCTTGATCCGTGTTCATCCCTCTGGTTCCGTGTGATCCGTGGTATGCCGTAGCGCCTTATCGGAGCTTCCCCAGAAGCCAGGCGTGCATGGCCGGGTTTGCCGCCACCACGCTCGTGTGTGCCACGGGGCAGGGGGCGCCGTCGAGGGTGGTGACGAGGCCGCCGGCCTCGCGCACCAGCAGGAGGCCGGCCGCGATGTCCCACGGGGCGAGGCCGTTCTCCCAGAAGCCGTCGAAGCGCCCGCAGGCGACGCCGGCGAGGTCGAGCGACGCCGACCCGGGGCGGCGCAGGCCGGCCGTGTGCGTCATGAGGCGTCGCATCTGGCCGAGGTAGCGGTCCACGTCATCGCCCCCCTTGAACGGAAAGCCGGTGGCGATGAGCGCACGGTCGGGGGCGACGATGCCGCTCACCGCCAGCCGGCGGCCATCGCACCAGGCGCCGCCGCCGCGGGTGGCCGTGTGCCACTCGTCCCGCGGGACGTGCAGCACGACGCCGGCGACGAGTTCGTCGTCCACCAGCGCGGCGATGGAGACTGCGTACTCGAGCACGCCGTGCAGGAAGTTCGTCGTGCCATCGAGCGGGTCAATGACAAACGTGACGCCCTGCGCGCGCCGCTCGGGGGCCAGCGTGCTGGCCGTCTCCTCGGCGAGGATGGCCGCGCCGGGAACGCGCGCCGCCAGCACCTCGATGATCCGCGCTTCGGCGGTCATGTCGATTTCGCTCACGAAATCGGTGGCCGACTTCTCGCGCCAGACGAGCGTGGCACGCCGCCGTTCGCCGTCGCGGATCACCTCGGCGGCGGCTGCGGCAGCCGCCTTAAGGGCGTCGAGGAGCCGGTCGGGAGCGTATAAATCCGGGTTGCTTGGTTGAAGAGTCATGCGTGCAAATCTAGCTTTCCCGCATGCCCCGCATCTTCAGCGGCATTCAGCCGTCCGGTGAACTGCACATCGGCAACTATCTGGGCGCGATCAAGAACTGGGTCGCGCTGCAGTCGCAGTACGAATCGATCTTCTGCGTCGTGGATTACCACGCAATCACGCTCTCGTACGCGCCGGCCGACTTGCGCCGCCGCACGCGGGAGATGGCCGTGTCGCTGCTCGCCACCGGCATCGACCCGGCGCAGTGCACGGTGTTCGTGCAGTCGCGGGTGCCGGAGCACACCGAACTGCAGTGGATCTTCAACACGATCACGCCACTGGGGGAGCTGGAACGGCAGGTGGCGTTCAAGGAGAAGTCGGCGCGCCAGGAGCAGGTGATGGCCGGCATCCTCAACTATCCCGTGCTGCAGGCCGCCGATATCCTCCTCTACCTCGCCGACCTCGTGCCGGTGGGTGAGGACCAGGTGCAGCATCTCGAGCTCTCCCGGGTCGTGGCGCGCAACTGGAATGCGCGCTTCGCCCCCGAGGGCCAGCCCTACTTCCCCGAGCCGCAGGCCAAGCTGACGCCGACGCGGCGCATCGTGGGGCTCGACGGCAACGCCAAGATGTCGAAGTCGCTGGGCAACACCATCGGCCTGCTCGAGTCGCCCGACGACATCTGGGCGAAGCTGCGCCCCGCGGTCACCGACCCGGCGCGGGTGAAGAAGACCGACCCCGGCAATCCCGACCTGTGCCCCGTGATCTTCGAGCTGCACAAGGCCTTCTCGCCGCCGGCGACGGTGGCCGAGGTGGATGCCAAGTGTCGCGGGGCCGGCTGGGGATGCGTGGACTGCAAGAAGGTGCTGTTCGAGCACATGAACGCGGAGCTGACCCCCATTCGCACGCGCGCACAGGCGCTGGCCGAGCAGCCGCGGCTGGTGGATGACGCGCTGGATGCGGGGGCGGAGAAGGCGCGCACGATTGCGCGGCAGACGATCACGCACGTCAAGGAGCAGATGGGACTCGCCTGAAGCGGGGCGGCCCCTCCGCCGCCCGGGAGACCGAGCAATGACGTTGGCCCAGGAAGGCATGCAGCTCGTGCAGGACCTGTTCATCGGGCTGCGGCTGGACCTCGCGCTGAAGCTGGGGCTGGCGGTGTTGATGGGCGGCGCCATCGGCCTCGAACGGCAGGTTGCCGGCAAGCCAGCGGGACTGCGCACCAACATCCTGATCTGCCTTGGCTCGGCGCTGGTGATGGACCTGTCCATGAACCTGATGGGCCCGGATGGACGCGTGGGCGATCCGTCCCGCATGGCGGCGCAGGTGGTGACGGGCATCGGCTTCATTGGCGCCGGCACCATCATGCAGTCCAAGGGGAACATCAGCGGCCTCACGTCGGCGGCGACCATCTGGACCGTCGCCGCGATCGGCCTGACGATCGGCGCGGGGTTCTTTGTCGAAGGGCTCGGCGCCACGGCGATGGTGCTCATCGTACTGCTCGTGCTTGGCAGGCTCGAACACAAGCTGGTGCGCACTGAACGCACGGTGCCGGTGACCCTGCGGGCGGCCGTGGCGTGCGATTTCGCGCCCCTCGAACAGATGCTGAAGGACTCCGGCTTGCACGTGGTAGACCGGGAGACGTTCGACCATCCCCGCGACCGGGTTTTCGAGATGCGGTGGCGCGGTCCGGCGCGGCAGTTCGAGGTGGCGCGCGACCTCCTGCTGGAGCGGCAGGATGTGCTCGACGTGACGCTGCACTAGCATGCGCCGCGCCGTCGTCGACCTGCGGTCGCCGTCGCCCGCCTTTCGGCTGCCCGACGCGGTCGCCGACCGTCTGCGCGCCGCGACGCTTCCGGGATGGGAGCTGGTGGTCGTGGGTGAGGAGAATGATGCGCTCGAAGGGTCCCCGCGCGGTCCCGGGCCCGAGGCGATGGCTGCCGTCGCCAGTGCCGAGGTCTATTTCGGCTGGGGGATGCCGGCGCCGCTCTTTCACGGAGCGCCCAAGCTTCGGTGGGTGCAGTCAGCGCTGGCGGGGACCGGGGCCCTGCTGGCGATTCCCGAGATGCGCGACGGTCCGTGCCTGTTCACGAACGCGGCTGGCATTTACGGTCCGCCCATTGCCGAGCACGTCCTGGCCGGGGTCCTCCACCTGACTCGCGCCCTCGACGTCGCAGAGGCCCTGAGGGCCGAGGGGCGGTGGGACGGGGCGGTGTTCGGGACCGCGGCGGCCATGGTGCGCGAACTGGGCGAGCTGCGAGTGCTCGTGGTGGGGACCGGCGGGCTCGGGTCGGAGATAGGCGCCCGGTTCGCCGCGCTGGGGGCGACGGTGGTTGGGCTGCGGCGCGTACCGTCCAAGGGGTGCCCGCCGGGCTTCGTGTGCGTGGCGGGGCTCGAGGCGCTGGATGCGGAGCTTGGCGGCGCCGACGTCGTGGTCCTTGCGGCGGCGCTGACCGGCGAGACGCGCGACCTGCTGAACGCGCGTCGACTGGCGCTGCTGCCGCCGGGGGCGATCGTGGTGAACGTGTCGCGCGGCACCATGCTCGACGAGTCGGCGCTGCACGGGGCCCTCGTGAGTGGGCGGCTGCGCGGGGCGGTGCTCGACGTGTTTGCCCGCGAACCACTAGCCCCCGAGAGCCCGCTGTGGCAACTTCGTCAGGTTCTCGTGACACCGCATGTCAGCGGGGTGTCGCCGCGCCGCCTGTGGGACCGGCTGTCGGCGCTCTTCCTCGGGAACTGGCAGGCGTACGCGGAGGGGCGGCCCCTCCGAAACCTCGTGGACAAGGCGCTGGGGTACTGACGGCACGATGGAGAAGATCATCAAGGCGGCGGTGGACCGGGGGGCGTCGGACCTGCACATCAAGGCAGGCGACGTCTTTCGTGCGCGCATTGACGGTCGGCTCGTCCCCCTCACCAAGCAGGCGCTGAGCCCCGAGCAGACCAAGGCGATTGCGCTGCGGCTGATCCCGAACGAGGAAGACCGCGCCAAGATCGACAAGCTCAACGACTACGACTGCTCGTGGGGGGCGCCGGGCATCGGGCGCTTCCGCGTGAACATCCTGCGGCAGCGGTCGAGCTTCATGATCGTGATGCGCGTCATCCCGTTCGAGGTGCCGACGTTCGAGAAGCTGAAGATGCCGGAGGTGATGCGCCGCGTCACCGAGGCGGAGCGCGGGATGATCCTCGTCACCGGCGTCACGGGCTCGGGCAAGTCGAGCACGATGGCGGCGATGATCAACCACATCAACTCGTCGCGCAACAAGCACATCGTCACGATCGAGGACCCGATCGAGTTCCTGCACCGCGACCTGCAGAGCAGCATCACCCAGCGCGAGATTGGCGTGGACACGGAGAGCTTCCGCAGCGGCCTGCGCGCCGCGCTGCGCCAGGATCCGGACGTCATCCTCATCGGCGAAATGCGAGACGCCGAGACGGTGGACACGGGCATGAAGGCGGCGGAGACGGGGCACCTGCTGCTCTCGACGCTGCACACGCCCGACGCCCAGAGCACGATCCTGCGCATCATGGCGATGTTCCCGCCGGAGGAGCAGGAAGTGGTGCGGGTGCGCCTCGCCGAGACGCTGCACGCGGTGGTGAGCCAGCGCCTGCTCCCGCGCGCCGACGGGCACGGGCGCGTCGTGGCGGCCGAAGTGATGATCGTCACGGCGACGATCCGCGACCTGATCCTCGAGGGTGAGAAGATCGGCGAGATTCGCGACTACATAGCCGAGGGGCGCGAGCAGTACGGGATGCAGACGTTCGACCAGCACCTCAGCGACCTCGTGCAGCAGGGCCAGTGCACGTTCGAGGTGGCGCTCGCCGCGGCGACGCGTCCCAGCGACTTCCAGCTCAAGATGCAGACCTTCCGCCGGCGCTCGACGACGGTCAAGGCCTCCGATGTCGCCGCGGAGACTCCCAAGCCCGACCAGGGCTTCCAGACCGGCTCGGGCATGGATTTCCTGAACGGACAGTAAGGGCGCTCTCCCGTCTCCCGTCTCCCGTCTGCCGTCTCCCGTCACTACCGCCACACACATGTCTTCGCCTGCGCTCTCCGGCGTCCTCGGCCCCGTCACCACGCCCTTCACGGCGTCCGAGACACCTGATCTTGTCGGTTTTGCGTCCAATATCCGGTCACACCTCGCGCACGGCCTGAGCGGGATCGTCGTCTGCGGTTCCACGGGGGAGGCCGCGCTGCTCGACGAGTCCGAGCGCACCTCGCTCATCGAGACGGCGCGGGCCTCCGTCCCCGCCGACCGGCTGCTGCTGATGGGGACCGGCGCCGAGTCCACCAAGCAGTGCGTGACGCGCTGCCGGGACGCCGGCGCCCGCGGCGCCAATGCGGTGCTCGTGGTGGCGCCGCATTACTACGGGCCGCAGATGTCCGCCGCGGCGCTGCGCGCGCACTACCAGCGCGTGGCCGATGAAAGCCCGGTGCCGGTGGTGCTGTACAACATTCCCAAGTACATGCACTTCAAGCTCGAGCCGGACCTGGTTGCCGAACTGTCCATGCACGAGAACATCGTGGGCATCAAGGACAGCTCGGGCGACCTCGCCTTGCTGGAGGGCTACCTTCAGGCGCAGGGCTCGTCGTTCACCGTGCTGACCGGGAATGGCGGCCAGCTGCTGCCCGGCCTCCAGCTGGGTGTGCGCGGCGGCATCGTGGCGGTGGGGCTGTTTGCAGCCGGGCTGTGCGTGGACGTGTACGACGGCTTCCGGAGCAACGACATGAAGCGCGCCGCCATCGCGCAGGACCGGCTGAAGCCGATGGCGAGCCAGATCGTGGCGGGGCTTGGCGTGCCGGGTGTGAAGGCGGCCCTGGAGGCGGTGGGGCTGGTGGGAGGCCCCGTGCGGCTGCCGCTGCTGCCGCTCACTGCTGAACAGCGCAAGGTGGTGCAGGACCTGATGGTCGCGTGACGGCAGACGGCAGACGGCAGACGGCGGACGCCGGGCCGGGGCTCGTTGCGATGGCCGAGTGCGCGCCGTAGATTATTTCAACGCCCCGCGAAAATGCGCCGGGGCGTTTTTTTGTGTGCCATCGCCTCGCTGCCTGCCGGCCTGGAGCTCCAATGTTTGATGCGAAGACCCGCGCGATCGTCGTGGTGGGTGCCCAGTGGGGCGATGAGGGGAAGGGGAAGCTGGTGGACGTCATCGCCGAGCGCGCCGACTGGGTGGTGCGCTACCAGGGGGGCGCCAACGCCGGCCACACCGTGCACATCGGCGACCACTCGACGGTGCTGCACCAGGTGCCGAGCGGCATCCTGCATCCCGGCGTGCGCTGCGCCATCGGCAACGGCGTGGTGCTCGACCCCGAGACGCTCTTCGACGAAGTGGACCAGCTGGTAAAGGACGGCGTGGACGTCAGCGGGCGGCTGTACGTCAGCGACCGCGCTCACTTGGTGATGCCGTACCACAAGCTGGTGGACAAGGAGAGCTCGGCCAGCAAGGAGATTGGCACGACGGGGCGGGGCATCGGCCCGTGCTACGAGGACAAGATCGCGCGGCGCGGCGTGCGGGTGCTCGACCTCGCCCACGCGGACCGCCTGCGCACGCTGGTGGAGCGCGGCGTGGAGCACGCCAACCACGTGCTCATCGGTACCGGTTCGCAGAAGCGCGCGAGCGTCGAGCACACGCTCGAGGCGCTCGCGCGGCTCGCGCCGCGCCTGCTCGGCATCAGCGAGGATGTCGGGCTTGCCATGCACCGCGCGCTCAAGAACGGCGCCGCGGTGCTGTTCGAGGGGGCGCAAGGGTCGCTGCTCGACATTGACCACGGCACCTATCCGTACGTGACGTCGAGCAACACGACGGCGGGCGGTGCGGCCACGGGCGTGGGCGTGTCGCCGCGGGTGCTCGACGAGTGCATCGGCGTGGTAAAGGCCTACACGACGCGCGTGGGCGGCGGGCCGCTCCCCACGGAGTACGACGAGGTCATGGGCGAGCGGGTGCGCAAGCTCGGCAACGAGTACGGCGCCACCACCGGGCGTCCGCGCCGCTGCGGGTGGTTCGACGCCGTGGTGGTGCGCTATGCCGTGCGCGTGAACGGCCTGTCGGCGCTGGCGGTGACCAAGCTCGACGTGCTCGACACGCTCGAGAAGATCGCGTTGTGTACCGGATACCACATCAACGGCGAGCTGGTGACCGAGTTCCCCGGCGACATCGCCGACCTCGAGCCGATCAAGCCGCACTATGAGTGGTTCGAGGGGTGGATGACGTCCACCGCGGACGCGCGCACGATCGAGGCGCTGCCGGCGCGGGCACGGAAGTACCTGGACCGGATCGAGGAGCTGGTGGAGTCACCGATTCGGTACGTCAGCGTCGGTACGCGGCGGGACCAGATCATCGGGCTGTAGGCGCGCGACGGTATCAGCAGCGCATCCGTGCGACGATCGAGGAGGAAGACCGCCCGGACCGTGTAGCCCGGACGCAGCCGCTCTACCACGGGCCCCGTGAGGGCGATCTCGACCGGGACGAGGCGGGTGGCGCTGTCCGCCGACGGGAAGATGCGCCGGATGCTGGCACTCACGCCCTCGCCCGCGAGCGCGTCGACCGTGACCTGCACCCGGTCGCCGGCACGCAGCGAGCGCACCTCGAGCTCGGAGACCTGCACCCGCGTGACGAGCGTCGAGACGTCGGCGATCGTAATGAGCCGCGTCTGGGTCGAGACGGCGTCGCCGGCCTCGACACGCTTCTCGGTCACCACGCCGGTCGTGGGCGCAACGACCCTTGCGTAGCCGAGTCGCGTGCGCAGCTGGTCGAGCGACGCCCGCGCCGCGGCGAGCGCCGCCTCGTCGCGGTCGTACTCTGTCTGGGTGATGATCTGCTGCTTGCGGAGCTGCTCGGAGCGCCGGAAGTTCGATTCGGCGAGGGCCAGCGACGACTCCGCGCCGCGCACCTGTGCCTCGAGTTCGCGTGCATCGAGCTCCGCCAGCGACTGGCCGCGCTCCACCCGGGCCCCCTCCTCGACCTTCACGGCGAGGACAATGCCGCCGAGCTGGGCGTTCACCGCCACGATGCGGATCGGCTGCAGGATGCCGGCGATGGTCGACGTCCGCGCGACCTCGCCGCGCGCGACGAGCTGGACCTCGACGGGAATCGGGCGATCGGAAGGGTCGCCGCGGCCGCCGCGGCCACCGCGGCCACCCCCGCCGCTTGGGGTCGCATTCTGGGCGGAACCGCCTCCGCAGGCGACGACGGCCAACAAGATTCCGGCGGCGAGGAGGTAAGCAAGTCGAATCAGGCGCATAGAAGGCCCACAAGGATCCCGATGGGGAGGAATGCAGGGGGCCGTCCCTTCTACAACGCCCGAGACGGGCAAAATGCTAGTCGGCCACGCCCGCAGGGCCGCGCACGGCTCGCCGCGCGTCGGTGGAGGGGCACGTAGACTCCACCCGCGAATTGGGCGAGATTTCGCTCTGACGCCACCGCATCCAGCCGTGGCACCGCACCGGGCACGACCTCCAGCCGCGCCCACTTCCTGGTCCCGCCATGTCCCGTCCCGACGTCCTCGAGAAGCTCGTCAGTCTCTGCAAGCGCCGCGGTTTCATCTTCCAGTCCTCCGAGATCTACGGCGGCACGGGCTCCGTCTGGGACTACGGCCCCTTGGGCGTGGAACTGAAGAAGAACGTCAAGGACGCGTGGTGGCAGGCGATGGTGCGGTCGCGCGACGACGTCGAGGGGCTCGACGCGGCCATCCTCATGCACCCGAAGGTCTGGGAAGCCAGCGGCCACGTCAGCGGCTTCAATGACCCGCTGGTGGACTGCAAGGCGTGCAAGGCGCGCTTCCGCGCCGACCAGCTCGACGGCGCTTCGTGCCCCCGCAAGCCGAGCAAGAAGCCGGGTGAGCACGGCGACTGCCAGCTGACCGAGCCGCGCCAGTTCAACCTGATGTTCAAGACGTTCATGGGCCCGGTGGAGGACACCGCGGCCGTGGTCTACCTGCGCCCGGAGACGGCGCAGGGGATCTTCGTGAACTTCCTCAACGTGCAGCAGGCGCGCCGCCAGAAGGTGCCGTTCGGCATCGCCCAGATCGGCAAGGCATTCCGCAACGAGATCACCCCGGGGAACTTCACGTTCCGCACGCGTGAATTCGAACAGATGGAGATGCAGTTCTTCGTGGACCCCCAGGCCGCCGAGGGGAAGACGACGGACATGGAGTGGTTCGAGTACTGGAAGGCCCAGCGCATGGAGTGGCACCTGGGCCTCGGGCTCGAGCGCGACCGGCTCGAGTTCCACCAGCACGACGCCAAGGAACTGGCGCACTACGCCAAGGCGGCGTTCGACATCCAGTTCGACTTCGGCGGCACGCTCGGCTTCCAGGAGATCGAAGGCGTGCACCACCGCAGCGACTTCGACCTCGGCCGCCACCAGGAGTTCAGCAGCAAGCGGCTGGAGTACGTGGACCAGGTGGCCAACCGACGCTACATCCCGTACGTCGTGGAGACGTCGGTAGGCGCCGATCGCGTGACCCTGGCGCTGCTGTGCAATGCGTACGCCGAGGAATCGGTGGAAGGCGAGAGCGAGGGGCGCGTGGTGCTGCACCTCAAGCCGTCGCTGGCTCCCGTGAAGGCCGGCATCTTCCCGCTGACCAAGAAGGACGGACAGCCGGAGATGGCGCGCCGCATCATGGACGACCTGCGGCCGCTCTACCCGGTGGACTACGACGACGCTGGCTCCATCGGCAAGCGTTACCGCCGGCAGGACGAGGTGGGGACGCCGTATTGCATCACCGTGGACGGCGACTCCACGCAGGACGGCACCGTGACGGTGCGTGACCGCGACACGCTGGCGCAGGACCGCGTGGACGCCACGCAGCTGCGCGCCTACCTCGCCGCGAAGCTCGTTGGCTGAGGGCGCGCCCGTGCCGCGGCGGATGGAGGACGGCCTCGACGCGCTGCGGCAGCGCGGCGAGGCCTTTCTCGTGGAGCTCTCGCGCGAGTATTACGAGGCGCACGCCGGACTCAAGGGCGAGGCGCAGCTGCAGCCGATCTTCGCGCGGCACGCGCGCGCCTTCGATGACGAGGCCCTGGCCCAGGTGCAGGAGCGCTTCCGCGACGCCCCGCCGGGAAGCGAGGCGCGCCGCTCGGCGCGGATGCTGCTCGACTGGCTTGTCGAGTCGCGCTGCGGACGCGAGCTGGCGGCGCTCGAGGAGCGCGAGATCGCGTGGGAGGCGTCCGCCGTCATCCGCGGCAACGACGGGGCGGAGGAGCCGTACCAGCGCGCGTCCATCACCATCGCCAACACCCGCGACAAGACGGAGCGCCAGGCGCTCGACGATGCGCGGGCAAAGCTCGTGGCGGCCGAACTTGCGCCGCTCAAGCGCGAGCGGCTGGAGCGCGAGCACGAGGTGGTGGCGTCGCTCGGCATCGCCGACGGCTATGTCGCCACGTGGGAGGCGCTGAGCGGCTTCAGCATCGGGCCGCTGCGCGACGCCTGCGTGCAGTTCCTGCGCGACACGCAGGCGATGTGGGACGACGTGCTCCCCGCGTTCCTGAAGCGCGGATTGAACCTCAGCCTCAGCGAAGCGACGCGCGCCGACGCCATGGCGTTGATGCGCGCTCCGGAGTTCGATGGCGCGTTCCCCGCGGCGGCCATGGAATACGAAGTGCGCCGGGCCGTCAGCGAGATGGGGGCGAGCCCCGATGCGCACGGCCGCGTCATCTTCGACACGGGCGACCGTCCGGGGAAACGCGCGCGCGCCTTTTGCTCTCCGGTGCGCATTCCCGACGAGGTCTACCTGGTGCTGCGTCCGCACGGCGGGCAGAACGACTGGATGACGTTGATGCACGAACTGGGACACGCGCTGCACTTCGCCAACATGGAGCGCGCTCTCCCCTTTGAATTCCGCTGGCTGGGTGACAATTCGGTGACCGAAGGGTACGCGATGCTGTTCGATCACCGTCTCAAGGACCGCGGCTGGCTGGCGCGCCATTCCGATTTGTCCAGGACCGACATGCCGAAGTACCTCCGCGCCGCGGGTTTCGAGGAGCTGCAGTTTCTGCGGCGCTACTGCGCCAAGCTCATCTACGAGGTGGAGCTGCACGCCGGTACGACGCCGTGGCACGCACTGCCCGACCTGTACGTCGAGACGCTCACGGCGGCGACGGGCTTCCGGTACCAGCCCGCCGATGCCTTCCTCGACGTGGACCCCCGCTTCTACGCCGCGCGCTACCTGCGCGCCTGGCAGCTGCAGGCCCTGCTCAACGAGTCGCTCTGCGAACGGTTCAACGAGGACTGGTGGCGCAACCCGCACGCCGGACCGTGGATCGAAGCCGAGCTGTTCGGGCATGGGCAGCGCGAACTGGCCACTGAGCAGGCGGCGCGCGTGACAGGGCGGGAGCTGTCGTTCGCGCCGCTGGTGCGTTCGATCGAGGGGATGCTGCAGTAGGGGGAGGGGAACAGCCGCCTGCATACCACGGATTTCACGGAAACTGGCGGAGGTCACGGATCAAGCGTTGGAGGACCCTTCAAGGCAGGATCCGTGTTCATCCGCCTCCGATCCGTGTCATCCGTGGTATGCAGGAATCAGGTCCCAGCCCCATCTCCCGCTCTCTCCGCTGCGCCGCGAAACCTGTAGATTCCAGCAGCACTCATTCGAGGGTTTTCCATGATCATGTATCTCAACGGCCACTACGTCCCGCGCGAGTCAGCGATGATTCCCGTGGAGGATCGCGGGTTCATCTTCGGCGACGGCATCTACGAGGGCGTGCGCGCCGTGGGCGGCAAGATGTTCGAGTGGGCGCCCCACGCCGAGCGCATGGACAACGGCCTGAAGGGACTGCGGATCAACTTCAACCGCGCGCAGATTGACGCGCTGGAAGCGGTCTGCGAGCAGGTGGTGAGGAAGAACGACCTGGCGGACGGCGAAGCCTTCCTCTACCTGCAGGTGTCGCGCGGCGCAGCGCCGCGCACCCACTACTTCCCGCCCGCCACCGTGCAGCCGACGGTCTTCGTGTCGGCGTCCAAGCTGGTCGTGCCCCGCAAGATGCGCGACGAGGGCTGCCCTGCCGTCACCTTCCCGGACATGCGCTGGAAGCGGCGCGACTGGAAGACGGTGAACCTCCTCGGCAACGTGCTTGCCCGACAGTCGGCGGCAGAGGCCGGCGCGTACGAGGCGATCCTCCACGAGGACGGCATCGTCACGGAAGGCGCGGCGACCAATGTCTTCGCAGTCGTCAACGGCGAGATGCGGACGCACCCCCTCACCGAACGCATCCTCCCCGGGGTGACGCGCAAGGTGCTGATGGAGCTCTTCGCCGACCTGAAGGTGCCGGTGCGCGAGGAGCCCATTCCGTTCGCGCAGCTCTTCAGCGCCGAGGAAGTCTTCGTGTGCGGCTCGACCACCGACGTGACGCCGGTCGTGTCGATCGACGGAAAGACCGTGGGCAAGGGCAAGCCGGGGCCGATGACGGTGCAGATCCGCGACGCGTTCGAGGCGCGGCTGTACCAGGCGGCAGGGGCTGGCCGGTAGGGGATGCCGCCACGCAAGCGCTACTTCCCGCGTAAGCCGCTGCCGGCCCCCGAGCCGGCAGCGCCGCGCGAACGGCGCGATCTCGACGCAGTGCGCGATATCGTGCATGCGTCGGTGAGTGGGGAAGCGGCGGAGGAGGCGCTGCAGTTCGCCCTCGACCGCATCGCGCCGCAACTCGGCGCGACGCTCGGTTCGGTCTACCTGCTGGACGGCGCGTCGGAGCTGATGCGCCTCGTCGCCGCGCACCAGTGGCCGGAGAAGTACCGTCCCTGGCTCGGCGCCATGCGCGTGCGCGTGGGCTTCGGGCCGAGCGGGGAGGCGGCCAGCGAACGCCGCGTCATCGACGTGCCGGACGTCTTCGCCGATCCTGACCTCGAGGACTGGCACGACGTGGCACGCGAGCTCGGCTTTGCGGCCATCACGGCGCTCCCGCTCATCGCCGCGGGACGCGTGCTTGGCGTGGCGACGCTCTATTTCCGTGAGGCGTCCGGCGTGACGAGCGAGGCGCGCGGACTGCTGCGACTTGTCGCCGACCTGCTGGCCGCCACGGCCGAACAGGCGGCGCGGCGCGACGAACTGCGCCGCGTCAACGCCGCGCTGCTCGAGGCGACGGCCGACGTGGAGCGCCAGTACGCCGCCGTGGACGGCGCGCGCCGCGCGCGTGACGATTTCCTCGAGGGCGTGTCGCATGACCTGCGGACGCCGCTCGAGGCGCTGCTCGCCAATCTCGAGCAGCTGGAACGCGAGGTGTCGGGACCACTCACCCCGGGGCAGCGCGCGGAGGTGCACGCGGTGCGCATGTCGGCGGCGCGCGTGCTCGACCTGGTGGGCGCGCTGATAGATTTCGCCGGGGCGCGGCGCGGCACGCTCGACCTTGCGTCGGACGAGTTCGATCCGCGCGTCCCGATGCGCGACGCGGTGCGCGAGGTGAGTGGTTCCGTGGCGGGCGTGTCGGTGACATCGGTGGAGCCGGTGCTGGCGCTTCCGCCGATGCTGGGCGACCGCCGCAAGATCGTGCGCCTGCTCGTCACGCTCGTCGAGCACATGCTCGAGCATGGGCGGTCGGACCAGGTGGAAGTGACGGTGGAGGCGGACGACGGGCGGGTGCGTTATCGCGTCCAGGAGGTGGGCGGCCGCCGGGCCTCCGGGGAAGAGGAGTCGGAGGACACGCAGCATGCCGCCGCGGCGCAGCTCGACTGGGCCCTGGACCTTGTGCGCACGGTCGGACGGCTCATGGGGGGCGGTGTCACCGCCGACGCCCTGGGCGATGGACGCACGACATTCACGCTGGACCTGCCGTTGGAAGGACCCGCGGGCGCCACTGTGGCGCGCGGTTGATCACCGAGGAGCACATCGAGACCATGCACAACCAGTCGAGTCGCACGCATCAGAGCCACCGCACGAGCACGCCGCCCGCCGACGTCCTGCGCGCCGCGCGCGAGTTCTTCGCGCACGGCAGTTCCATCTATGCCGCGTTCGTCGAGAAGGAAGGGCCCAACCACCTCGTGCTCCGCGGCCAGGGGGGCGAGGAAGTCGTCATCGCCGCCTTCGCCGATGGCAGCGGGAGCGTGGTCAGCGGATCGTCGTACATGTTCGACCAGCAGGTGGCGCGCTTCCTGACGACGCTGACGCCCGCCGCGTGAGCGTCGCCTTCATCTCGCACTCCGACTGCGGGCGGCACGACACGGGGTGGAGCCACCCCGAGCATGTCGGACGGCTGCGCGCGATCACGCGGGCGCTGCGCAACGACTGGGAGCTGATGCTCCGCGTGGAGCATCGCGAGGGACGCCACGCCACGGCGGAGGAGATCGCGCTGGCGCACGACGCGGCCTACGTGGAGTCGGTGCGCGCCCTGGCGGCAGCGGGGGGCGGCCGGTTCGACGCCGACACCGTGGCGAGCGAGGGATCGTGGGACGCCGCGGTCGCGGGAGCCGGCTGCGTCCTCGACGGCATTGACCTCGCGGTCGCCGACGGGCGCCGGTCATACTGCGCGGTGCGGCCGCCCGGGCACCATGCCCTGCGCGCGCACGCGATGGGCTTCTGCATTTTCGGCAACGTGGCGGTCGGCGCGCACTACGCGCGGGCGCGCCACGGATTGAAACGCATTCTCATCGCCGACTGGGACGTGCACCACGGCAATGGGACGCAGGCGCTCGTGCAGGAGACCGAGGAGATCCGCTTCGTCTCGATGCACCAGTGGCCGTGGTATCCGGGGACGGGCGCGGCGGATGACCGCGGCCCGAAGGAGACCATCTGGAACGTCCCGATGCCCGCCGGGCTGGCCGCTTCGGCGTACGTGAACGCCTTCCTCGGCGCGGTGGACGCCGCCACCGCCGACTGGACGCCCGAACTCGTGCTCGTGTCGGCCGGCTTCGATTCCCTGAACGGCGACCCGCTGGGCGGGTTCACGCTCGAGATGCCAGATGTGACGGCGCTCACACGGGCGATGGTGGAGCGGGCCACATCGTGGTGCGGCGGGCGGCTGGTGAGTGCGCTCGAGGGCGGCTACGCGCCGGACCGCGTGGGCGAGGCCTCGGTGGTGCACATGCGCGCGCTCGAGGACTAAGCTTGCTGGTCCGTTCACGCACACCGTAGCTTTCGCACGAGCGTCCCTCACCGCGCGGAGGATCCGTTGGCTCGTCGCCCATCCGGCACGTTTCGCATTCGCAAGTCGCAGCGGATGGCCGTCGTCGATGCGGCGTTCCCGCGCAGCTGGTACCACTCGTCGGCGGGCGGTGTGCAGCGCGATCTCGATCCGCGCGAGTTCCCGCGCTGCCTGCAGGACACCGCGGGCTTCCTCTGGGTGGACGTGGACACCGCCAGCAGTGCGCAGGTGGCCCTGCTCGAGAACGTCTTCCATGTCCATCCCTTGCTCGTCGAGGACACGCTGAGCCCCAATGGGCGCGTGAAAGTGGAGGAGCAGGCCGGCTACCTCTTCGTCGTGGTGCGCGGCGTGCGATTCCTCAGCGAGACCGACGACCCGCACGACATCGAGACGTTCAACCTCTGCTGCATCCTCGGCAGCAATTACCTGGTGACGGTGCACGGGTCGCACGCGCCGGGGCTCGATCTGGTGTGGGAGCGGGTGTTGCGATCCCCCGACCTGCTGCAACGCGGCGCGGCGCGCATGATGCACGCCGTGCTCGACGCCGCCGTGGACGCGTACTTCCCGATCGTCGACCAGCTCGACGACTTCATCGACAGCATCGAGGAGCGCGTCTTCACGCGGTTCGACCAGGCGGCGTTGCACGACATCTTCAGCGTCAAGCGCCTCGTGCTGCAGCTGCGCCGGCACCTCGCGCCGCAGCGGGAGGTCTTCAGCTTCCTCACCAACCGGCCGACCGCGCTCATCCCGCCCGAATTGCAGATCTACTACCGCGACATCTACGACCACATCATCCGGCTGAACGAGGCCATCGATACCTACCGCGACCTCGTGTCGTCGGTGATGGAGTCGTACCTGACGCAGGTGTCGAACCGCCTGAACATCGCCACCAAGAGCCTCACCGTCGTCGCCACGCTCAGCGTGCCGTTCGTCGTGGTGAGCGGCATGTGGGGGATGAACTTCGCCGACGTCCCGCTCGCCAATTGGCCGCACGGCTTCTGGGTGATGTTCGCGGGCCAGCTGGCGCTGGGCGGCCTGCTCGTCCTCGCGCTGAAGCGCCGCGGGGTGCTGTAGCGTGTTCTGTCCCGAATGCGGCACCTGGAACCGCGGCGCCGGCACCACGTGCGTGCGCTGCGCGGCGGCGCTGCCCGACGTTCCCACGCGCCCCGACGTTCCGGACGCGCTGATCACGGCGCTGCGGCAGGCCACGGGCAACCGCTACCGCGTGCTGCGGCGCATCGGCTCGGGCGGCATGGCCGACGTCTACCTCGTGGAGCAGGAGACGCTGGGCCGTCCGCTCGTGCTCAAGGTCATGCACGCGCATCTCGCGCGCGATGAGGAGATGCGCGAGCGGTTCCGCCGCGAGGCGGAGTCGGCGGCGCGGCTGGTGCATCCGCTCATTTGCGTGCCGTTCGATTATGGTGAAGTGGGCGAGATGGTCTACCTCATCATGCCGTTCCTCGGCGGCGGCGGATTGGCCGACCTGCTCGCGCGCCAGCGCACGCTCCCGCCCGTGCGAGTCGCCGAGGTGGGCGCGCAGGTGGCGACGGCGCTCGACTATGCGCATCGCCACGGTGTGGTGCACCGCGACGTGAAGCCCGACAACGTGCTCTTCGACGATGACGGCAACGCGTACCTCACCGATTTCGGCATCGCCACCGCGCAGTTCCACGCCCGCCTCACGGCCAGCGGTCGCGCGATGGGGACGCCGCACTACATGGCGCCGGAGCAGGCGATGGGGCGCACCCTCGACGGGCGCGCCGACCTGTACGCGGTGGGCGTGATGATGTACGAGTGCCTCGTGGGTTTCCCGCCGTTCGACGCCGCCGACGCGTTTGCCGTGGGCTACAAGCAGGTGCACGAGGCCCCCGTCCCCGTGGCCGAAGTGAACTCCGAGGTGCCGTCGGCGCTTGCCGCGATCGTCATGCGCTGCCTCGAGAAGCTGCCCGAGGCCCGCTGGCAGCGGGGCGCCGACCTGGCGGGCGCGCTCGAGAAATGGCTGTACGAGGTGGGGGCGCGGCGCGACGCGCGCGTGCACGCAGGGACGCCGTCCGGCAGTGCGCTCCCCGTGCAGTTGACTGCGCCGGCTCCGACGCCCGCCCCGGCCCGCCCGTCGCCTCCGGCGCCGGGACGGACATGACCGACCGGCTGGTCGACGTCGCACTGCCGCTTCCGCTCTTCCGCGCATTCACATACGCCGTTCCGGATGGGCTGAGGCACGCGGTCACGGCCGGCGCGCGCGTGGTGGTGCCGTTCCGGAACCGCACCGCGATGGGCATCGTGCTCGGCGAGAGTAGCGGCGAGTCGCTGGGTGCGGCCGCGGCGAAGCCGATCATCGATGCGCCCGATGCACAGCCGGCCTTTCGCGCCGACCTGCTCGCCGTCGGCCGCTGGATGGCCGACTACTACGTGTCGCCCGTCGGCCTCGTCCTGCGCGCGGCGCTCCCCGCCGCCATGGCGCGCGCGCGCCGCGCCGATCCGCCGCTGCGCACCCAGCGCGTGCTGCGCATCTCGCAGCCGCTCGATTCGCTGATGCAGCGCGACGCGCTCTTCAAGCGCGCGCCGCAGCAGCGCGCGCTCTACGAGCTGCTCGAGTCACTCGGCGGGCAGTCCACGGTGGCGCACCTCGTGGAGCGGCTCGGCTGCACGGAGAGCGTGGTGCAGGGGCTGGTGAAGCGCGGCGTCGCGGCGGTGGCGCAGGAGCCGGTGGACCGCGACCCGTTCCTCGCGCGCGCCGCGCCGCCTCCGGCGGCGGTCACGTTGAGTGACGCGCAGCGCCGCGCCATCGCGGCGCTGCGCAGCGGCGCCCCCGGAGCGACCTTCCTGCTGCACGGCATTACCGGCCGCGGCAAGACGCTCGTCTACATCGAGTTCCTGCGGCACGTGCTCAACGACCGCAACCAGAGCGCCATCGTGCTCGTCCCCGAGATCGCGCTCACGCCGCAGACCGTGGACCGCTTCCGCGCCGTCTTTGGCGACCTCGTCGCGGTGCTCCACTCGGGGCTCAGCGACGGCGAGCGCTACGACGCGTGGCGCGCGCTGCAGCGCGGCGACAAGCGCATCGCCATCGGCGCGCGCTCCGCGGTCTTTGCGCCGCTCGCGAACCTCGGCGCCATCGTCGTGGACGAGGAGCACGAAGCCACGTACAAGCAGGGCGAGGCGCCGCGTTATCACGCGCGCGAGGTGGCCATCGTGCGCGCGCGCGAGGCGGGGGCGGTGGTCGTGCTGGGGAGTGCCACGCCGAGCCTTGAGAGCTGGGCCAACGCCCAGTCGGGGAAGTACACGCTGCTGTCGCTCCCGGCGCGCGTCGGCGGCGGGGCGCTCCCCGGGGTGCGGATCGTGGACCTCCGCACCGAAACGGGGCAGGGGGCGCCGGCGGCAGTGCAGGCCCTGCGTCGCATCCTGAGCGCGCCGCTCGAGGCCGCGCTTCACGAGCGGCTCGCGCGGGGGGAGCAGAGCCTGCTGCTCCTCAACCGCCGCGGCTTCGCGAACTTCGTCACCTGCCCCGACGGGCACGTCGTGACCTGCCCCAACTGCGCGATCTCGCTCACGTATCACCGCACCCCCGAGCGGCTCATCTGCCACTACTGCCAGCACGCCGAGGCCTTGGGGACCACCTGTCGCGAGTGCGGCGCCGAACGCATGAACCAGCGCGGCGTCGGCACCCAGCAGGTGGAGCGGCTGCTCAACGAGCGCTTCCCGTCGGCGCGCGTGGCGCGCATGGACGTGGACACCACGACGGGCAAGTGGGCGCACGCCGAGATCCTCGACCGCGTGGGAAGCGGCGCGGTGGACATCCTGCTCGGCACCCAGATGATCGCGAAGGGGCTCGACTTTCCCAACGTGACGCTGGTTGGTGTGATTGACGCGGACATCGGCATCAACCTCCCCGACTTTCGCGCCAGCGAGCGCACGTTTCAGCTGCTGAGCCAGGTGGCGGGGCGCGCCGGGCGCGGTCCCAAGGGGGGCGAGGTCTTCATCCAGACGCGGACCCCGGGACATCACGCGGTGGTCTGCGCCATCGAACACGACTACCTCCGCTTCGTGGGCGAGGAGCTGCCGGCCCGCGAGAGCCCGCCGTATCCGCCCACCCTGCGGCTGGCCAACGTGGTCATCAGCGGGCTCGACGAACTCGCCGTGGCGGCGTGCGCCCAGCAGGCCGCGGACTGGCTGTCGCCGCGCATCGCGACGCTGGGTGATGCCGTGACGCTGGTGGGCCCGTCGCCGTGCCCAATAGAGCGGATCAAGGGGCGGTGGCGGTGGCACCTGGTGCTCAAGGCGGAGCGGTCGCGGCCCATGACCCAACTGATGCGGGCCTTCCTGACCCGTTTCGAACTGCCGGCGGCGCACGACATGCGGGTGACCTTCGACCGGGATCCGGTGGCCCTGCTGTGAGCAGCCTCCTTGGCACATCGGCCCGTCACGTGCAGGCGGAGACAACGCACATGCGACTGGAGCGGTGGTGGTACAGAGGGTTCGCGGCGATCGTCGTCACCGGCGCACTCGCGTGCGGCGAGGATCGCCCGCTGGGCGACACCGATGGCGGTGGGCTCGACGTCCTGGCCACACAGGCCATGGTGCCGGGCGAATCGCTCGGCACGATCCGCCTTGGCGAGATGACCCTCGCCCAATTTGCCTCGGCCTTCGGCAGCGGTGTTGCCTCGGTGGTGCAGGGAGACGATGTGGGCATCGAGCTCTCCTTCCGCAATCGTCAGGTCAGTTTTCTCTTTCAAGCCGAAGGCGCCTGTGATGGCGCGCTTCGTTCCGCCGGGCGCGACACCGGCCCGTTGATGGGAGACCGGCTGGCCGCATTCCAGGCCCGGTTCCCGGATTGCCGCGACATGCCCTTGCACAGCATCGCGGTCGTGGCAGGTCCCAGCCCCGAGCAGACGTTCTGGCGCGGCAAGCTGGCGGGCGTCGCGGGCCTCTGGGATCCGGCCGCCGAGGCGGGCAAGGTGCCGGGCGAAGCAGATGGGCCGGCGCGGTTCGTGGCGGGCATGAGCGGGGCACGCGGCGATCTCGAGTCGCTCCGGTTGCTCGGCACGTGGATCGAGTACGAGCGCGAGGGACAGGCCGCCGCGTCGTCGGGGCCGGTCATCAGGTACATCACCATCTTCCGGATGCCGACCGCCGCACCATAGTGGGGCGCCCCACCGGTCCGCGCTCGCGGTGGGCGAGCTGCCGCCTGCCGCCGCCAGGGGGCGGGACTGTCGCCTGACCTGGGAGTGGTCAGTTGGTGCCATTCGGCCGCAGAGGTAGATTTCCTCGGATGGACGACACCCGCGCCCGATTCCTGACCGCCATTGCGGGCCGCCTCGGCGCGGACCGCATCGTGGAACTGCACCTGTTCAGCCCGATCCGGCAGGGCGTGCTGGAGACTGGAGTCGCGGTGATCGCGGTGACTCCGGGCGGGGAGGAGGCTGGGGCACAGTGGGGTGCAGGAGACCCGGGGAGTGCGGAGGCACAGGCACAGTGGGGTGCAGGGGAGGCCGAAGAGGCTAACACTGTTCCCGTGAACCCCATTGTTTCCGATCACCCCACCGTGCCCGTGCCTGTGGACCCCACCGTGCCGCTGCCCGTGGACCCCACCGTGCCCGTGCCCCAAGACCGCTTAGTCGTCTTCACCGCCCGCTACCGCCTCACGCGGAAGGGGCCCGACCGTGGCAAGTGGCTCTTCGAATGCGGCGCCACGGCCGACGCGCCGCTGGCCACGGTGGACGCGGTGGCGCGGGGCGTGACCCAGCGGTCGAAGGACCTCACCGAAACCGAGCGGCTCAGCGGCGACCAGCTGCGCACGCTGCTCCAGGACCCCGCATGGCGGATGCCAGCGTAGGGATCGCCGCGGCTGAGCGCTTTCGGGCGTTCCTGCGTGAACGGCGACTGCCGGTCACCCAGCAGCGGCTGGCCATTGCCGACGTGCTGCTGAGCGCGCCGGCGCATCTCTCCGCCGAGGACGTGGCGGCCGTGCTTGCCAAGCAGGGGCAGAACGTCGGGCTCGCCACGGTGTACCGAACGCTCGACCTGCTCGTCTCGTCGGGCCTCGCGGAGGAACGCGACTTCGGCGAGGGCTTCAAGCGCTTCGAGCCCAAGCGCGACCTGCCCAATCACTACCACCTGACCTGCACCATCTGCGGCACCGTCATCGAATTCTTCGACGACCGCATTTCCGACATCATTCGCCGCACGGCCGCCGCGCGCGGCTTTGTCCCCTCGCGACACCGGCTCCTCGTGCATGGCACCTGCCGCGCCTGCCGCCGGACACCCTCGGTCCTCGATCGGAGAACGTTGTGAACGAACCGGCCTCGCTCGGCATTGCCATCGCATTCAGTGCGGGGCTGCTCAGCTTCCTCTCGCCCTGCGTGCTCCCGCTGGTGCCGAGTTACGTCACGTTCATCACGGGGCTCAGCCTCGAAGACGTGCAGCGCTCGCGGCGCATCGCCCTCATCCACGCGCTGCTCTTCATTCTCGGCTTCACGCTGATCTTCCTCGCGCTCGGCGCCAGCGCCACCGTGCTGGGGCGCGTCCTGCTCAGCCAGCGCGTCTGGCTCACCCGATTCGGCGGCGCGCTCGTCATCGTGTTCGGGCTGTACCTGCTTGGCGTGCTGAACCTCGGCCTGCTCGCGCGCGACACGCGCGTGCACCTCACCAACAAGCCCGTGGGCTACCTCGGCACCGTGCTGGTCGGCATCGCGTTCGGCGCGGGCTGGTCGCCGTGCATCGGCCCCATCCTCGGCGCGATCCTCACCTACACCGCGAGCGAAGCCGACCTCGGGCGCGGGCTCGTGCTGCTGTTCGTGTACTCGATGGGACTCGCCATCCCGTTCCTGCTTGCCGCCGTGGCGGTGGAGCGGTTCCTCGGCTTCTTCCAGAAGATCCGCACGCAGATGGTCTGGATCAACCGACTGGCCGGTGCGCTGCTCATCGCGGTCGGCCTGCTGCTGATTTCCGACCAGTTCACGCGCATCGCGAGCTTCATGCAGCAGTACACGCCCGAGTTCATCCGGTCCCGCATCTAGCGAGGTCGTGCGCATGCCCGTTCCGAACGCTGCCCCCGAAGCCGTCCCGGTGAAGATGCCCACCGCATTCGCGCCGGCGGAGCGGGCTGGTGCCGAAGAGGTGCTGCGCCAGCACCGCAAGCTCGTGGAGCTGCCGTTCGTGAGCGACTTCCTCGATGCGATGCCGAACATGGCGGTGGTGCTGAACGCCGATCGCCAGATCGTGCTCATGAACCTCGCCTTCCGCGAGTTCCTGGGGACGGGCGATCCAGAGGTCGGGGTCGTGGACCAGAAGCGCGAGGTGTTCGAGGCGCTGGTGGCCTCCGCCCTCGGCAAGCGCCCCGGCGAGGCGGTGGGGTGCATCCACTCGCAGGAAACGGACGGCGGCTGCGGCACGACGAAGTTCTGCCGCAATTGCGGGGCGGCGCGCGCCATCGTGAACAGCCAGAGATGGCACGGCCTCGACGTTCAGGAGTGCCGCCTCACCGTCGCCAATGGAGACCACGTGGAGACGTCCGTGGACTTCCGCGTCTGGACGCAATCACTCGAGGTCGAGGGCGAGTGGTTCACTGTCTTCTCGCTGATCGACATCAGCCATGAGAAGCGGCGTGAGGCGCTGGAACGGATCTTCTACCACGACGTCTTGAACACCGCCGGCGGCGTGCGGGGGCTGTCGGAGCTCATGGCGCAGGGGCAGCTGCCCGCCGCCGGCATCCAGGAGGCCGCGGAAATCATGTCCCAGTCCGCGGAACAGCTGGTGGAGGAGATCGATGCGCAGCGCGCGCTGAGCGCCGCCGAGTCGGGCGACCTCGAGGTGACGCCGCGCATGGTGCACTCGATGGAGCTCATTCGGCGAGTCCTGAACGTGCTGCGCACGTCCAGTGCGGGGCGCGGAAGGGAGCTGCACGTGGAGAGCACGACACAGCCGTTCGAGTTCACCTCGGATCCCGTGCTCGTCCGGCGCGTGCTCGTGAATCTCACGAAGAACGCGCTCGAGGCGGTGCCCGTGGGGGGCGTGGTGACGGTGGGGGCGCGCCGCGAGGCCGACGCCGTCGTCTTCACCGTGCACAACCCGACGGTGATGCCGATGGAGGTGCAGCAGCAGGTCTTCCAGCGGTCGTATTCCACCAAGGGGGCAGGGCGCGGGCTGGGCACGTACAGCATCCGCCTCCTCACCCGCCACTACCTTTGCGGCCAGGTCTCCTTCGTCTCCAACGAGGCCGAAGGGACGGTCTTCACCGTCCGCCTGCCGCGGGCGCTCGCGGTCGCGAACTAGGCGGGGGCGCTCGTCTCCGCCTCGATGCTTTCCTCGAGCAATTGGCGGTGCAGCAGCTCCCAGTAGCGACCGCGCCGCTCGACCAGCGCCTCGTGCGTCCCTTCCTCCACCACGGTGCCGTCGGCGAGGACGATGATGTGCGTCGCCTCGCGCAGGGCGGTCACGCGGTGTGAGGCGAAGAGGGCCGTGCGCCCGCTCAGCGCCTCGCGCAGGCCGTGCAGGATGGCCGCCTCGGTGTGCGTGTCCACGGCCGAGAGCGCATCGTCGAGCACCACGACCGCCGGCTGGCGGGCGAGCGCCCGGGCGATCGTGGCGCGCTGCTTCTGCCCGCCGGACAGGTTGATGCCACGCTCGCCGAGCATGGTCTGGTCGCCCGCCGGCAGGCGGGCGACCGATTCCGCCAGCTGTGCCACCTCGGCGGCCCACTCGGCGGTGGCGCTGTCGGCGCCGCCGTAGGCGAGGTTGAAGGCGACCGTGTCGCTGAAGAGCAGTGCGTCCTGCGGCACGAAGCCGATCTCGGCGCGCAGGGTGTCCAGCGGGAGATCGCGCACATCGACGCCGTCGAGCAGGACGCTGCCGGACTGCGGGTCGAAGAAACGCGGCAGCAGTTCGAGCAGGGCGCTCTTGCCGGCGCCGGTGGCGCCGACGACGCCCAGCGTGCCGCCGGCGGGGATGGAGAACGACACGTGGCGAAGCACCTCGCGCGGCGGGGCGCCGTCGCGTGAGGGATAGGCGAACGACACGTCGCGGAACTCGACGCGGCGTCCCCCGGTGCGCGGGGGCAGCGTGCGCGGCTGCGCCGGATGCTGCACGGCGGCGGTGGTGTCGAGGATCTCGATGAGCCGCTCCATGGACGCGGCGCCGCGCTGGAAGAGGTTCGTCACCCATCCCAGCGCGATGAGCGGCCACGTGAGTGTCGTGAGGTAGATGCCGAACGCGACGAGCGTCCCCACCGTGAGCGTGCCGCGAAGCACCATCGCCCCGCCGATCCCGAGCACGGCCACCGAGCCGAGCCCGGCGAGCAGGGTGAAGGACGGGTGCATCAGCGCGTTGAGGCGCGCCAGCGCGAGGTTGCGGCGCACGTATTCGCTGCTCATGGCTGCGAACCGTTCGGACTCGGCGGGCTCCTGCCGGTAGGCGCGCACGATGCGCGCGCCGCTCAGGTTCTCCTGCACGCGGGTGGTGAGATCGCTGAAGTGCGCCTGCACCGACTCGAACCGGTCATGGATGGCGCGTCCGAGGCGCAGCATCACCACCGGGAGCAGGAGGAGCGGCGCGAGGGCCACGAGGGTGAGCCGGGGGGAGAGCCGGATCATGAAGGCGAGCGCGAACAAACCGCCCGCAATGGTGTTTACCAGGTACATGATCGCGGGGCCGGCCGCCATGCGGACGGCTCCGAGGTCGTTCGTCAGCCGAGCCATGACGTCGCCGGTGCGGGTCTTCGCGTACCACCCGGCGTCGAGCGTCATCAGGTGCGCGAAGAGCCGGTCGCGCAGGTCGGTCTCGATGCGCCGGCTGACGCCGTTGAGCTGCTCGCGCATCTGCCAGCGGAAGTAGGCGGTGACGAGCGCGACGGTCACCATGAGCCCGGCGAGGCGCCAGACGCGCGAGGCGGGTGCTCCGTCATGCAGGGCGTCGATGGCCGATCGCAGGAAGAGCGGCTGGAGACTATAGAAGGCCGATGAGAAGGCCACGCAGGCGATGCCCCACGCCATGGCGGCGCGGTAGGGCATCGCGAAGGGCAGCAGGCGCCGCAGTGGGCGCACCACACCCCGCGTCAAGGTTGTGCGCCGCGAGGGGCGATGTGATTATTGGGCAGACGGCTTCCCACTCGATGGCAGGAGGATCTCATGACGAAATTTATCCGGATCACGGTCGCGCCGCTGGCGCTGGTTGCGCTGATCGCGGCGTGCGGCAAGTCCGACGACGCGGCTGCCGACAGCCGGCAGGTGGAACTGGCGCCCGCGGCGGCGGGCCAGCCGCAGCTTGGCGACACGGCGCAGGCCGCCGCCGCAACCGTTGCGGAGGCGCCCAAGCCGGCGCCTGCCAATGCGGCGCCTGCCAACGCGGCGCCTGCCAACGCGGCGTCTGCCAAGGCGGCGCCCGCTCCGGCGAAAGCCGCTCCCGCACCGGCGCAGAGCGCTGCCCCGGCCGCACCTACCACGGGCACCATCGCCGCCGGCACGATGCTGAACGCGTCGAGCGAGAGCCGTGTCTGCACCAACATCGCCAAGGTGGGTGACCGTGTGAATGCGACGCTCGCCGACGCGGTGTCGGGTACGAACGGGGTATCGGTGCCGGCTGGCGCCGCGGTGATCCTGCGTGTCTCGGAGGCCAAGCGCGGTGAGAACGGCAAGGAGGGGATTCGTCTGGCCTTCGAGCCCGTCTCCGTGTCCTATGACGGCACGGACTACAGCATTTCAGGGACGGCGTCGGTGCCGAACGTTGAAGTGGTGCGCGCGCAGAGCACCGGCGACCAGGCGAAGAAAGTGGCCATCGGCGCCGCGGCGGGTGCCATCGCCGGGCAGCTGCTCGGCAAGAAGACCAAGTCCACGGTGGTGGGCGCGGCCGTCGGCGCGGCGGCCGGCGGTGCGGTGGCCGCGGGGTCGGCGGATTGGAACGGCTGCCTCGCCCAGGGCGGGCGGGTGGCGATCACGCTCGCCGGGCCTCTTACCGTGAAGCGAGTTCCGTAACTTCAGTGTGGGGACGGCTCGCGGCGAGTCCGATCCCGCTCAATTCTCAGGGCCACCGTGAACGCGCACGGTGGCCCTGCGAGTATTGGCGGGACCGCACTCGCCGCGAGCCGTCGCACACTCCCGTGGACGGAGCGCGTCGTGCGGGCAGCGGCCCGGCGGCGCGATCGGTCGCTGCGCTCCAGCGGCTCCACCGGGAAGGGGCGTTTCGGAGGGGGGCGTTCGCGAATACTGGAGGGCTCAATAGAGGCGCGCGCAGCGCGCCCATCAGGCCCGAGAATTGAGCGAACGCCCCCCTCCGAAACGCCGAGCGTCCGGATCGAAGAGCGTCCGCGCCGGCCGCCCGATACGACTAGTGCCCGACCGACGCCCCCACGCTGCGCGGTTCGCGCACACCGATCCACCCGCCGCTCACCCGCATGATCCCGTTCGCGTTGGCGAGGCCGCCGGTGCGCTGGAGCACGTGCCCCATCGCGCGCAGCGAATCGGCCACCGCGTCGCTGAACGCCCCCGCCTCGTAGCGCAGCGTGTCGGGCAGCGACTGGTGGTGCAGCCGCGGGGCGCGCATCGCGTCGGCCAGCGACATGTGGTGCTCGATGACGTTGAGGATCACCTCGGTCGTCGTCGTGATGATGCGCGGACCGCCCGCCGCGCCCACCACCAGCAGCACCTTGCCGTCCTTGTCGAGCACGATGGTCGGCGCTATCGCGCTCAGCATGCGCTTCCCTGGCGCGATCGCGTTGGCCTCGCCCTGCACGACCCCGAAAATGTTGTGCAACCCGGGCTGCGCCGCGAAAGCGTCCATCTCGTG
>CAYQCP010000002.1:0-150571 GCA_964416005.1 uncultured Gemmatimonas sp. | reverse complement strand
GGGCCCATCGGGCCTCGCCGGGGCCTCCCCGGGTGTGGCGGGGGTGGCCGGGCCTGGCCGGGGGCGTAACAGTTGGGGCGACCCGGGCTTGCCCGCGAAACCTTCCATCTCTTGTGTAGGGAGGAAGCCGGCCTGCGGCACCCAGACCCCGGAGCCGAACCCGCCGTTGAGCGTGGTCGTGGTCGCCACGACGTTGCCCTTGCTGTCCGCCGTCGAGTAGTGCGTCGTGTGCTCGGGTTCACTCGCCACCTTGAACGCCGGCGTCTTGGTCGCCTTGTTCCGGTCGATGCCGGCCGCGAGCTGCTGGGCGTACGTCTTGCTGGTCAGCTGCTCGAGGGGGACCTTCACGAAGGCCGGATCGCCGAGCTTCTCATTGCGGTCGATGAATGCGCGGCGGAACGCCTCGGTGAGCAGGTGGGAGTACCCCGCGCTGCCGTAGCGCGGCAGCGGGCCGAACGTCTCGAGGATGTTCAGCGTTTCCGTCATCGTGATGCCGCCCGACGAGGCGGGCGGCATCGTGAGCAGGGTGTATCCGCGGTACGTGCTGCGGATCGGGGTGCGCCACTCGGGCTTGTACCGCCGCAGGTCCTCCATCGTGATGATACCGCCGCCACGCACCTGCTCTTCCACCAGTGCTTCCGCGACTTCCCCGCTGTAGAACCCCGCCGGTCCCTTGGCGGCGATGATCTCGAGCGTGCGCGCGAGTTCCGCCTGCACGAATCGTGTGCCCGGCTGGAGCGGTTCGCCGCCGGGGTAGAACAGCGCCTTGCCCGCGAACTGCGGCACGGCGCGGTTGCCGCGCAGCGACCGGAAGAGCGCGCTGTCGACGATGAAGCCCTCCTTCGCCAGCCGGATCGCCGGCGCCATCACCGCGGCGAGCGGCATCGTGCCGTACTTGGCGAGCGCTTCGGCCATGCCGGCCACCGCGCCGGGCACGCCGCTGGCCAGGTGCCCGATGACGCTCTTGCTCGTCAGCGTGCCCGTCGCCGGATCCACGAACATGTCGCGCGTGGCCGCGAGCGGCGCCACTTCGCGGTAGTCAATCGCCGCGTTGCGTCCGTCGGCCATGTGGATGTTCATGAAACCGCCGCCGCCGATGTTGCCGGCGAAGGGGTACGTGACGGCGAGTGCGAATCCCGTGGCAACGGCGGCATCTACCGCATTGCCGCCCGCCTTGAGGATCTCGGCGCCGGCCGAGCTGGCCGGCTCACTGTTGCTCGACACCATGCCGTGCGCGCCGAAGACCGGCGTCGCCTCGGCGAGCGAGACCTGCCCGCCCAAGTATGTGCCGATGTCCACGGTCTGCGGCGTCCCGCCGTGACGGCAGGACGCGGCGACTACGGTGAGGACGACGAGCGCGAGGCGGGCGGAGCGATAGGACATGCGAAACTCCAAGTGGGGTGCGAACTAATTATCGCCGAGGCGATAACGTGCGCCGATGCGCAGCGAGGCAAGCCCAAACCAGGCGGAGGGCTTCGCGTCCGGCGGCGTCGGCTCACCGCCGTAGATGATCACTTCCTGTACGTGCCGCGCCATCAGGATGTCGTACATCACCATGGCGTGGAGCCGATCGGTTACGGGCAACCCGACACCGATCGCGCCGGAGTAGGTGAAATCGTAGACGGGGGAGAAATGCGGCAGCCGCCCTTCACCGGTGCCCTGCAGCCCACTCCACCGCGTGACCCCGGCGCCGACTTCCACGAATTGTCGAATCGGCGTGTCACCAATTGGTCGCGACGAGCGGAAGGCACCCATGAGCGAGAGTGACTGCACTTCGCCGGCGCAGCCGGCGCAGCTGGCCCCCTCGAATACCATGGGCGAGACCGTGCGATGCAGTCGAGCGCCAATGGTCTGGCCGGCGCGCCCCCAGTCGAGCGACAGGGTGACCGGCCGTGAGCGGTCAATGCGCCACCCGCCGACGGTCTGCTTGTCGGAGATGGAAACGGGGCGCTGCGAGCCGGCGGCGGCCGAGAGCCACCACGTGTTCGGCTCGTACTCCGACTGGGCATCGGCGCGCGGGGCCATGACGAGCAGGCCCACTGCCGACGCGGCGAGGAAGGTAGACACGGCACGCACGGCCAGTAACTTAGCACGAAGCCCCGCGGCTCACCTAGTTGATTCCTTCCGTCCCGATCATGCTCGATCCCCGCATCACCGAACAGCGCAATCCACGCACGGCCGGCATTGACCTGGCATCCTGCGCCGAGATCGTGGCCCTCATCAACGCCGAGGATGCGCTCGTCCCGGCGGCGGTCGCCACGCAGTCGGCGCAGATCGCGAAGGCCGTTGCCATGGCGGAGGAGACCTTCCGCGCCGGCGGCCGCCTCTTCTATCTCGGGGCCGGCACGTCCGGCCGCCTCGGCGTTCTCGACGCCTCCGAGTGCCCGCCCACGTTCGGTGTGGATCCCGAGATGGTGCAGGGGATCATCGCCGGCGGCTACGCGGCGCTGACGCGCGCGCAGGAGGGCGCCGAGGACCGGCCGCAGGGGGCGCGCGACGACATGCAGAAAGCCGGCGTGCGCGCCGGCGACTTCATCATCGGCATCGCCGCCAGCGGCACCACCCCGTACGTGCGCGCCGCGCTCGACTACGGGCGTGAGATCGGCGCCCGCACGGGGATCATCGCCTGCTCGCCGCCGCCCGCGGAGACGCTGGCCGCCGCCGATGTCGCCATCGTCGTGATCACCGGCCCCGAAGTGGTCACCGGCTCCACACGGATGAAGGCGGGCACGGCCACCAAGCTCGTGCTCAACACCATCACCACCGGCGCGATGATCCGGCTCGGCAAGACCTACGGCAACATCATGGTGGACCTGCAGTCGACGAACGCCAAGCTCGAGGATCGCAGCGAGCGCATCCTGCGCGTGGTGTGCGGCGTGGACCGCGAACGGGCGCGCGCGCTGCTCAATGCGGCGGGACGCAGCGTCAAGACGGCCATCGTGATGCAGAAGCTCGGCGTGGACCGGGACGAGGCGCTCCGCCGTCTCGCCGAGCACGGGGGCGTGATTCGCCGCGTCATTCCTGACGCGCCACCGCCGGTGAATCCGTGAGCGTGGCGCCGGGACGTCCGCTCGTCCTCGTGGGGCTGATGTCGGGGACGTCGCACGACGGCATCAGCGCCGCCGTGGTGCGGTTCATTCCCGGCGAGCGCGACGATCGTCCATTGCCCGAGTTGCTTTCGTTCGTGCAGCTGCCGTACGACGATGCGTTCCGCGCGCGGCTGCTGAGCGCCATCGCGACCCCGACGCATCCGGGCGACTACACGCGCCTCGACTTCGAACTCGGCGACCGACTCGGCGCCGCCGCGGTGACCGCGATCGCCGAGAGCGGACTCGCCCGCGAGGACGTCGACGCCATCGCCTCGCACGGTCACACGGTGTGGCACGACGCGCCGCGTGCCACGTGGCAGTTCGGCCAGCCGGCGGCGATCGCCGAGCGCACGGGACGTCCCGTCATCGCCGACTTCCGCACGCGCGACGTGGCCGCGGGCGGGCAGGGCGCGCCGCTCGTTCCCATCGCCGACGCGCTGCTCTTTGCCGGCCCAGCCTGGCGTGCCCTGCAGAACATCGGCGGCATCGGCAATGTCACCGTGGTGCCGCCAGGGGGAGGGGTGCAGGGGACTCGTGCCTTCGACACGGGGCCTGGTGTCGGTGTGCTGGATGCCGTGGTGCGTACGCTGCGCCCCGACCTGCCGTACGACTTGGACGGCAAGCTGGCCCTGCAGGGGACAGCGATCACGCGCGTTGTGGACGAAGCGCTCACGCATCCGTACTTCAGCGCGCCGCCGCCCAAGAGCACGGGGCGCGAGCTCTTCACGCCGGCGTACGTGGCCGATCTGATCGCGCGCTGCCGCGCGGCGCAGGCCGCGTGCCGCGACGAGGACATCGTGGCGACGGCGGTGGAGCTGACGGCGCGCAGCATCCGGCTCGCGTTCGAGCGCTTCATTCCCGAACCGGTGGCCGACCTCGTGATCTCGGGCGGCGGCGCGCGCAACCCGGCGCTCGTACGGCGGCTCGAGATTCTCTTCGAGCAACGCGCCGTGCGCCAGTTCGACGACCTCTTTTTCGATGGCGATGCCAAGGAAGCGGTGGCCTTTGCGTTCCTCGGGTGGCTGCACCTGCGCGGACTGCCCGGCAACGTTCCCGCGTGCACGGGGTCGCGCGGCCCGCGCGTGCTCGGCACGCTGACGCCCGCCTGAGCCCGCGAATGAGGGAGCTGGGCCAGCACGTCATTGCCGCCATCGGGTGGGACCGCGACCTCGGCTGGACGGGGACGCGCGAGGCCATCGACGAGGCGCTCGCCGTTGGCGTGGGAGGCTTCCTGATTCGGGGCGGTCCGCGCTATGAAGTGGCGCAGCTCGCGCGCGCCCTGCACGCCCACTCGCCGGTGCCGCTGCTCGTCGGCGCGGACCTCGAGCGCGGGGCGGGGGAGCGCTTCCACGGCGCGGTCTCGCTTCCGCCGGCCGGCGCGCTCGCCGCGCTGGACGACGCCGACGCCGTGCGGCGCGCGGCGCGCATCACGGCGCGTGACGCGCGCGAACTGGGGCTCAACTGGGCGCTGGGGCCGGTGTGCGACCTCGACCTCGACAACGGCAATCCGATTGTCGGCGTGCGCGGCTTCGGCGCAGACGCGGCGCGTGTCGGTGAACTCAGCGCCGAATGGATCGACGCCTGCCAGGCGGAGAGCGTGCTCGCCTGCGCGAAGCACTTCCCCGGACATGGCCGCACCACGGTGGATTCGCACCTTGGCTTGCCGGTGCAGGAGGAGAGCCTCACCGAACTGCTGGCGAGCGACCTCGTGCCGTTCCGCGCGGCGGTGGACAGCGGCGTGGCCAGCATCATGACGGCGCACGTGGCGTTCCAGGCGATCGACCGCGCGGGGCTGCCGGCCACGCTCTCGGCGCCGACCATCCGACTGCTGCGCGAGGAGCTTGGCTTCCAGGGGCTCATCGTCACCGATGCGCTCGAGATGCGCGGCGTGCGCGCGGCGCAGGACGAAGGCGAGGCCGCGGTGACCGCGCTCGCCGCGGGCTGCGACCTGCTGCTCGCGCCCACCGATCCGGCGCTGGTGGTGCAGGCGCTGGCGGATGCCGTCGAGGACGGCCAGCTCGATGGCGAGCGGCTGGCCGAGTCGCGCGCGCGTCGCGACTGGTGGGCCACGTGGGGACGCTGGCTTCCCGACAGCCGCGGGCCGACGCTCGACGACCGCACGTGGGCCAAGCAGGTGGCCGATCGCGTGCTGCAGAACGTGCGCGGTCGTGTCCCGTGGCTGCCGCCGGCGTGCGAGGTCGTGATGGTGGACGACGACCCCGCGAGCGCCGCGCCGTCGCGCTGGTACTTCGTGCAGGCGCTGCAGACGCTCGGCCGCACCGTGAACGTGGTGCCGGGCGCCACCGAGCGCGGCGAGGGCGTGCTCGTGATTGCCGTCTTCGCCGATGTGCTTCCCGGCAAGGGGCACGTGAGTCTCACGCCGCAGTCTCGTCTCACGGTGCGGCTCGCCGTGCAGGCGGCGCGATCGCTCAAGCGCGACACGCTGGTGGTGTTGTTCGGCCATCCGCGTCTTGCCGCGGAGCTTCCGGATGCCGCGCACGTCCTCTGCGCGTGGGCCGGCGACCGCGGCATGCAGGAGGCGGCGGCGCGGGCGTTGGTGACGTAGCGTTGCAACTGATAACACGAAGGGACTAAGGGCGCGAAGGGGCGCGAAGGAATACCTGGAGTCAAGAACGCGCCACGCAGATTCTGCGTGGCGCTTGTTGTTACCATTGGAGCCCCTTCGCGCCCTTTGCTCTTCGTGGTTGAAGTTCAACAGCATACCACGGATCACGCGGAAGAAATTGGAGCAACACGGATCCGTCTCTTGGGGGTGCTCGCAACGCGGTATCCGTGTTTCCCCTCCGGTTTCCGTGAAATCCGTGGTATGCAGGTGGACATCTCGCCGTCGCGTGTGACGACAGGCGAACCACAACTGACAATCGCGAAGAAGCGCGAAGAACGACGAAGGGGCGCGAAGAAAAACTCTTCGCGCCCCTTCGCGCCCTTCGCACTTCGCGGTTGAAGTTCCACGGAACTACTGCTTCACGACCCCCGCCGCCTCACCCGGCAGCTGCGCAATCAGGCGGTCGCTCGGCACGCTGTACACGATGCGCCCCGCAGCCTCAGTAGGGCCACCGTAGACGACGCCGACCACGAGTCCGCGCTGGTCGAAGACGGGGCTGCCGCTCGAGCCGTGCGCCACGTACGCGTCCACCTGCAGGATGTCCGGCACCGACTTGCTCACGATGCCCGCCGTCCACGTGGCGCGCGCCGTGATGGTGTCAATGGAGCCGCCCATCCCCGCCGTCTCGTTGCCGAGCGGGAAGCCGGCAATCGCGATGGGCGCGCCGGTGCGCACGCCGCCGCTCGGGCTCACGCCCGCCACGGTAGGGAATGTCCCCGGTGCGTCGATCCGCAGGAAGGCGAGGTCGTCGGTCTCCGAGACCTTGATCAGCCGCGCCGGCAGCCATCGCCTGGTGCCGTGAAACTGCACCGCGATGCGCGTCGGTGCCGGCTCTCCGGGGTTCTGCACCACATGCCGGTTGGTGACGATGAGCCCGTCGCGCGTCACGCCGAAGCCCGTGCCGCCCTCGATGGTGCCCTCGCGTTCGACGACGATGAACGCCACCGCGCGCTCGTTCTGCTCCGCGATGCGCTCGTAGTCCACCTTGCTCACCGCGCCCGCCGCGGTCTGCTGCCGCTGGAGCTCCTCGATGCGGCGCGTCACGTCGGCGCGGCTGCCGCCGCTGCGCAGGACGGTGAGCAGCGAGTCGCGCTCGCGCTGGATGCGCCCCACCTCGTTGGCCAGGCCGTTGGCACCGGCGCTCCCGCGCAGCTGCGCGATGGCGGCGTTCTGCTCCTGCAGCTCGGCGAGCAGCTTCTCGATGGTGGCGCGATCGGCGGCCGAGTTCTGGCGGGAGATGTACATCAGGCCAAGCCCGATGATCACCACCGCGGCGCCGAACAGGTAGAGAATCCGCCGCAGGTTGCTCGTCTGCTGCTCCACCGCCTCGGCGATGCGCGCCGTGGTGTCGCGGCGTGGCTTCGCCGGCGGCGCATCGGGGACGGGCGTCGGTGCGACGTTCGTCTCCGGCGGCGGCGCGGCCGTGGCCGCGTCCGCGACGAGGTGGAACTCGAGTGAGGCGCCCCGCGAGCCACCGAGTGCAATGACGTCGCCCTCGAACAGCGCACGCTCGCCCACCAGCGGCTGGCCGTTGACCTTGGTGCCGTTGCTGCTGCCGACGTCGCGGACGGTCGCGGTGCTGCCGACGATCCGGATCTCCGCGTGGCGGCTCGACACATCGAGGTCCTTCTCGGCGTCGAGGCGCAGGTCGTTCAGCGGGTGGCGCCCGATGGTGATGACCGACTTGCTGAAGGTCTCGCGAGCGCCCGCCCGCGCGCCGCTGGTGATGCGGAGCTCGATGGGCATCGCGTGGTCAGTCGCGCAGCAGGTAGACCCAGGCCAGCCAGACGCCCACCAGCACCGTCAGGCCGCCGAAGATCACGCGCAGTTGGGCGACGCTGAGGCGTCGCGACGGGAGCGCGACGGGCGGGGCGATCGGCGTTGTGGGGCGCACGCCGCCGGCCTCCGGCGCGCTGGCCGCGCTGCCATTGGCAGCCGATCCAGGCGCCCCTGCGGGAATCTCGGTCTCGGCGGTGGTGACGAGCGACGCCTCCATCAACGACTGGTCGATCGTCGCGGCGTCCACCGGCATCGTGGCGCGCTGCTCGGCGGGCGAGACGTACGGCTGGTGCCCCACCTCGTCGTTTCCGGATGGCGGCTGCAGGCCGTCACCCTCGAACCGCGCCGCGATCACCGTGATGTTGTCGGGGCCGCCGTTTTCGTTGGCGAGGTCGATGAGCGCCTTGCACGTCTCCATCAGGTCGGGCGCCTTCTCGGAGACGATGCGCGCGATGTCCGGCGTGCGCATCTGCCCCGACATGCCGTCGCTGCACAATACCAGCGTGTCGCCGCGGCGCAGCGGTTGCGTGGTGAGGTCCACCTTCACCTGCGCCTCGGGGCCCAGCGCCTGCAGGATGATGTTGCGGCGCTCGCTCACCTCGGCTTCTTCGGCCGTCAGCTCGCCCGCGTCGATGAGGCGCTGCACCAGCGACTGGTCCTTGGTGATCTGCGTCGCCACGCCCTGGCGCACGAGATAGCCGCGGCTGTCGCCCACCTGGCAGAGATAGAGCGTGGCGCCGAGGATGCCGGCGATGGTGGTGGTGGTGCCCATCCCGCGGTTCTCGGGATGTTCGACGGCGTAGCGATGGATGCGCGTGTTGGCGGCCTCGACCGCCTTGCGCAGCGCCCCGGCAAATGTGTCGGCGTCGGTGGACTCCGACCGGCGCCACCAGGTGTCGAGTTCCTCGAGCACGACTTCGGTAGCCATCTGGCTCGCGACCTCACCCGCCGCGGCGCCGCCCATGCCGTCGGCGACCATGAACAGCGTGCCGCGGTTGCCCGGCCGGTGCTCACGCACCTCGGGCTGCAGCGTGGCATTCATCGTCGTCAGGTCGGCGACGACGAAGCAATCCTCGTTGTGTTCGCGCGTGCGGCCGACGTCCGTGCGTCCGAAGACGTGGACGATGATGTCGCGTGGGGACGAGGATTCGCTCACTTGCAGGCTTCGAGGAATGGGTTGAGCTGAGTCAGAGTCGTTCCCCTCACGAGAGGCTTCGCCTTTTCCGCCATTGCGCAGCCGTCGTCTGAATTTTCAAGCTTGAAGTACGCCATGGCGACCACGAAATACGCGTTGCCTTTGGCCTCTCCCGAGAGCGAGCCGATCTCCGGCTCGACCTCACGCAATACTTGCTGTGCAGATCCCGCAGTGAGGTCGAGCGCGCGCGGTACCCACTTCGCCACCAGCGCCTCAGCCCCGCCACCCGCTGGCGCACCAACCGGTGCCACCGGCGGCTGCGCCGCTCCTCCCTGCGTACGACTCCCGCCGCCCGCCGGATTCACGGGCGTCTTCAACTGCGTCACTCCACCTTGCTGTGTGGCTGGTGTTCCAGACGGAGCGGTCGACTGCGGCTGTCCCGCTGGGCCCTGCGCCACGGCCGAGCTGTCGGACGCCGGAGGAGTATCGGCTGCATTCCCGCCCAACATAACGTAGCCGCCCCCACCGAGAACTGCGATCCCGATCACAGCAGCGGCGATCATCGTCGTGTTCGATTTCTTGACAGCAACAGGGGCAGGCGCGGCTGCTGCAGGCGCACCCTTTGCCGAGGGTGCTGCCACGGTCTTGCCACCCTCGCCGGGCGTCGCCACGCGCGTCTTGGGCACGCCGGCCGCCGCCGACGCCGGCGCGCTCAGCACCTGCGTCCCGGCCTCCGCCGCCTGCGACGCCGGCATGCTCTCGCACGCCGCCCACAACTCGCGCCCAAACTGCGCCGCGCTCTGGTACCGCTCGTTGGCGTCGCGCGCGAGCGCCTTGTCCATCACCTGCTGCACCTCGGCGGGCCAGGCGATGTCCGGCTTCATCTCGGCGAGCGACTTGGGCTGCTCGATGAGGCGCGCAATCATCGCTTCCTGCGCCGACTCGCTGGGGAACGGCAGCGTGCCGGTGAGGCAGTTGAACGCGACGAGCGCCAGCGAGTAGATGTCGCTGCGGCCGTCGAGCTTGTCGCCCGAGAGCTGCTCGGGGCTCATGTACTCGGGCGTCCCCACCACCATGCCCGTCTTGGTCACCTTCTGCGCGTCGCTGCTGTGCGCCTTGGCGATGCCGAAGTCCACGACTTTGGCCAGATCCGTGCCGTCACGGTTCTTGGCGATCATGATGTTGTCGGGCTTCAGGTCGCGGTGCACGATCCCCGCGTCATGCGCCACCTGCAGCGCGTCGGCGCTCTGGTGGATGATGCTGGCGGCGCGCGCCGGCGGCAGGGCGCCGGTCTTCTCGACGAGCGAAGTGAGCGACTGCCCCTCGATGAACTCCATGGCGAGATAGATGAGCCCGTCGGGCGTCTCGCCGAAGTCGTAGATGGCGCAGATGTTCGGGTGATTCAGGCGGCTCGCGTTGGAGGCCTCGCGATTGAACCGCGCGATGGCGTCCGCGTCCTGGTTCATCCCGGGGTTCATCACCTTCAGCGCGCTCTTGCGCCCCATCTTCACGTGTTCGGCCAGATAAACCTGGCCCATGCCGCCTTCGCCGAGCTTCTTGAGGATGTGATACCGATCGGCCACCACGGTGCCCATGAGGTCGGTGCCGGCGGTGGCACTGCGCAGGGCGGTGCCGTCGCGGGGGCAGAACCGCTCGCTGAGCGGGTACTCCGTCCCGCAGGTCGGGCAGATCTTCTGTTCGCTCACAAGCTCTCCAATCGCAGGATCTGGTCGCCCATCAGCACGCGCTGGCCGGCGCGCACCGCGCGCTCGCCGCGCACGGAGACGGCCACGCCGTTGCGGCTGCCGGCGTCGAGGAGGACGAAATCCATGTCCTCGTTGCGAATCTCGGCGTGCGTGCCGCTCATCGTCTGGTCGTACGGAAAGACCCAGTCGCCCTTGTCGCGGCCGAGGAAGACATTGCGGCCGGGGCTCAGGTGCATCGAGTCGCGCACCGACTGGTCGGCGCGCAGCTGCTGCAGCACCGCGATGTCGCCGTGCGGCAACAGCGATCCCAGCCGGCGCGTCGCGTCGGCCTCGGGCGGGTTGGGTCCGGGATAGCCGAGCCGCTTGAAGCGCAGGATCTGCGACCCGACGAGAATGGAGTCGCCGTCACTGAGCTTCTGCGGCGCGTCAATGAAGACCCAGGTGCCGTTGCGCGAGCCGAGGTCGCGCACGAACACCTGTCCCTCGCGGATGGCGAACTGCGCGTGCACCGGACTCATGAAGACGTCGTCGGGGAACTTGATCTCGCCATCGGCGCGTCCCACGATGCCCTCGCCGGAGCCGAGCGTGAAGCGCTGGGTCACCTCGCCATTGTCGCCGAGCAGGGCGAGCTTGGGACCGCTCTGGGTGGCGCGAGCGGAGAAGACGGCGGTGCCGCCGGGCGTCGGGGGCGGTGCCGCGACCTTTCGCTTGGCACCGCACCGCGGGCAGAACTGGTCGCCGCCGCGCACCGGCTTGCCGCACGCGTCGCAGGTGAGCGCCGGGGCCGGCTCGGGCGCCGGCTCGTTGCTGAGGCGTCCGCCGCACTGCGGGCAGAAGGGGAGGCCCACATGCACGTTGGCGTTGCAGAATGGGCAGGCCTTGGTGGAGCCCGCCGGCTTGGCGGCGCTTGCCACCCGGGTCGGCGGTACTCCGCCGCCGGGCGTCGACATGCGCAGGCCGCCGGGGCTCAGGATAGACGCCACCTCGATGACCCGTGCGCCCGATGCGACGATCGGTTTTCCGCAGTCGATGCAGAAGCGCGATTCGCCCTCATTGTCCCGACCGCAGAAACCGCAACGGTTCACGCCGCTCCTCGCCGAAATCCGCCCCGTATTGGGCGTTGGCATATAATAGGATTGCGAGGGGGGCGGCGGCTAGGCAGGGCGGGAGGGGATTCTCCAGTCCACGTCGCAGGGGTTTTGCGTAATATTGCGGGCCATGCACCAGCGCCTGCCTATCGCCTTTGGGGCCGTCGTGGCCCTCGTGACTGCCGCCTGCGCCGGCACCCCCGCCGCGCCGGCTCCCGCGCCCGTACCGGTCCGGGTAGAGGCGGCCGCGCCGCCGCCGCCCGCCCCACCCGCGCCGCGCCCTGGTCTTCCGCCGTTCCCCAAGGTCACCGGCACCCTGATTCCGGACCTCGTCTACCCTCCCGAGGGGTACGTGATGTCGGTCCGTGAGTCCACGTTCGTCTTTGGCAACGTCGGCAACGGCGACGCCACGCTCACCATCAACGGCGCCCCCGTGACGGTGAACCCGAACGGCTCGTTCATGGCTTTCCTGCCGGTGCCGGCCGACACGGCCTACACGCTGCGTGCGTCGCTGCCGACCGGCGATACGGCCACCGCCGTGCGCAAGATCCGGTTCCCCGATCGCGCAACCGCGCCGCGCCCGGCGGCCGTGCTCGACAGCGCGGACTTTCCGCGTGCGGTCACGCTGACCAACACCAACGAATACGCCACGTCCGACACCGACATGGTGACGTATGCCCGGTCGGCGGCGGGTGGCACGTACCGCTACTTCCTGATGCCGGGCACGGTGGTGCAGGCCACCGCGCGGCTCGGCGGCAGCATGCGCGTGCGGCTCGACAGCCAGCTCGATGCCTGGGTGGACGCGCCGGGTACCTCACCCGCCATCTCGAACGCCGCGCCCAACGACACGGCGGCACGCCGCGCCGCGGCGGAGGCGGCCCTGCGTCCGCGTCGCATCAGCGCGGCGCGCATCGCCCTCGGCGCCGGCTTCACCGATATCGTGCTCACGATGGAGTCCAAGGCGCCGTTCAACGTGGAGCAGGCGGGAGATCGCCTGTCGCTCACGGTGTACGGCGCGCGCGCCAATCTTGACTACGTGCGTTTCGACACCAACGACCCCACGGTGCGCCTCGTGCGGTGGGAGCAGGTGACCAACGAGCGCGTGCGCTTTGACGTGGACCTGCGACATCAGTCGGTGGGGTACCTCGTGCTCTGGCGCGCCGGCGCCCTCGTGCTGCGCGTGCGGCACGCGCCGCTGGTGGACCAATCGGCGCCGTTGCGCGGACGTGTGATCGCCGTGGACGCCGGGCATCCGCCGGGCGGCGCGATGGGCCCCACGCGCCTGCGCGAGCCCGAGGCGACGCTTCCCATCGCGCAGCAGCTGAAGGAGCTGCTCGAGGCGCGCGGGGCCCGTGTGATCATGCTGCGCAGCGACGCGAGCGCCGTGGCGCTGGGCGGGCGTCCCATCCAGGCGCGGCGCGAGAACGCTGAGGCGTTCGTGAGCATTCACCTCAACGCCTTCGCCGACGGCGCCAATCCGTTTGCCGCCGCGCGCGGGTCGGGGACGTTCTTTTTCCATCCGCAGAGCGAGCCGCTGGCGCGCGCCGTGCAGCAGGGCCTGGCGCGGAACATGGGACTGCGCGACGAGGGGATCTTCTTCTACAACCTTGCTGTCGCGCGGCCGACATGGTATCCGAGCGTACTCTGTGAGGGCGCGTGGATCGTGATGCCAGAGCAGGAGGCGGCGCTGAGGAATCCCGAGTTCCAGCGGGCGTATGCGCTCGGGGTAGCAGAGGGATTGGAGAAGTACTTCAGGGAGCTGCGTTAGTTCGAGCGGCTGTGAACTGCATACCACGGATGGCACGGAAACTGGGGGAGGCACACGGATCCTGCACTTGGGGTTCTCCCAACGTCCGATCCGTGGTCATCCCACGGGTTCCGTGAAGTCCGTGGTATGCAGTAGATACCGGCAGAGTACGGCCGACAACGGCAGGGCACGGCAGTTACTACCGACACGATGGGGCACTATGCGAACAGTGAGCAGGGGCGGTGCGCGCAATGAGGTGAGTCAGCGAACGAGCGCGTTGACTCGCCTTCTGCTCGCGCTGCCGTTCTCCGCCGTCCTCTGCCTGTCGCTCCCGTCCTCTGCCTCCAGCCAGGCCCCCAATGAGCGCTGGCGAACGATTCGGACGCCGCACTTCGACGTGCACTTCCCGGTGGCACTCGAACCCGTCGCGCGGCGCGGCGCCGGCAGCGCCGAGCGCGCGTATGCCAAGCTCGCGCCGCTCCTGAAGCCGGCACGCGGGCGTATTGATCTCGTGGTCACCGATCACGCCGACTTCACCAACGGCTACGCTTGGGTCTCGCCGTCGCCGCGCATCGTGATCTTTGCGCGGCCGCCGGTGGACGAGCGCACGCTGCGCTTTCGCGAGGACTGGTTCGATCTCGTCGTGCAGCACGAACTGGTGCACGTCTTCCAGCTCGACCGCACGCGCGGCTGGTGGCGCGTGGCGCAGGCCGTGTTCGGACGGCAGCCGCTCCTCTTCCCCAACGCGTGGGCGCCGTCGTGGCTCATCGAGGGACTGGCGGTGCACTACGAGTCCAAGCTGGGCGATGGCGGGCGCGCCGAGGGGTATTCGCTGCTGCCCGTGTTCAACGGGCGCGCCGCCGACGAGGCGCTGCGCCCGCTGGGGGCGTGGTCCACGTCGTCGCTCGACTATCCCGGCGGCGGCGGCGCGTACGTGTATGGCACCATGCTCGTCGAGGCGATGAGTGCCAAGGGCGGAAGCGGCGCCGTCGAACGCTTCGTGGAGCGCGCGTCGGGGCGCCTGAACCCGTTCAGCTTCGAGCGCTCGGCGCGCCGTGAGTTCGGGACGAGCTTTGCCGCGCAGTGGCGCACGTTCGCCGACTCGGTGACGCGCGCCGTGCGCGGTGGCGCCGGCGGTCCGGGAATCACGCCGCTGACCACCGCGTCGTGGGTGGCGCGCTACCCGCGCCGCGCCGCCGACGGCAGCGTGCTCTTCGTTGCCGCCAACGGACGCGATGCGACCGGGCTGTACGAAATCGCAGCGAGTGAGGTTGACGCAACGACCGCGACGACGGCGCCTGCGGCGAATTCGCCGACGCTGGCAGCATCCGCGCCCACGGCGGCTCCCCGCCGCATCGCCCGCCGCAACACGCTCGACGCCAATGTGCGACTCGCCGACGGGCGTGTGCTTTTTGCACAAGGCGAATGGGAAGACCCGTGGCGCCTCCGCTCCGACCTGTGGGTGCGGGAGGTGGACGGCCGCGAGCGGCGCCTCACGCACGGCGCGCGCCTCATATCGCCCGACGCCCGCGCGCGCGACGGCGCCATCGTCGCCACGCAGGTCGTCGCCGGCTCTACGCGCCTCGTGCGCGTCGGCTGGGACGGTGCGGTGACGCCGCTGACCACCGCCGCGCTCGACACCAACTGGAGCGCGCCACGCTGGTCGCACGACGGCACGCGCATCGCCGCCACGCGCTGGGTGCGCGGCGGCACGATGAGCATCGTGGTGCTCGACTCGGCCGGGCATAACGCGCGCGTCCTCGCGTCGGCGCGCGCCACCGTGGACGACCCGTCGTGGACGCTCGACGACAGCGCGGTGCTCTTCATGGCCAACACGTCTGGCACCGGCGTCGTCTGGTCGGCCGACGTCGCGACGGGCGCACTGCGCATCGTCGGTCGTTCCACGACATCATTCGATTCGCCGTTCGCTGTCCGCGGTGGAGTCGTCGCGGTGGAGACGCGCGCCGCCGGCGAGCGCCTCACGCGCATTGCGCCGCTGGGCGTCGCCGGCGATGCCGCGTCGCTCCCGTCTATCCCCGACGAAACGAGCGCCGAGCCCGCGGCTGTCGCCGACGGCGCCGTGCGGCCGTACCGTCCCCTGCGCCAGCTCATCCCGCGCTTCTGGATGCCGCTCGTCGAGAGCAGCGATGAGAACCGTTCTCGCTACGGCGCTTGGCTCGCCTCGAGCGACATCACCGGCCGCCACGCATATGCGCTCGCTGTGGCGCACGAGCCCGATCGCCGCGAGATGACGGGGAGCTTCTCGTATCGCTACGCCGGCTTCGGCCTGCCGCTTCTTGATGTCGCCGCGCGCCAGAGCTGGGATCACACCGATATCGTGGACACTTCCAACGCGCCGGCCGGCGTGCTCTCGCGCCGCCGACGCTTCGTGGGCACGTCGCTTACCTACCTGCGCCAGCGCGTGCGCACCGCCACGGTGTTCAGTGCCGGCGCCGAGATGGAGTTCCGCGACTTCGTCACCGACCCCGCGCCGCTCATCGACCGGCTGGGCAGTCCGCTCTTTGCGAAGACGCTCAAGTACCCGACCTTCACCGCGATGGTGGGGTGGGCCAACACGCGGTCACCCATTCTTGCGCTCGGGCCGGAAGACGGCGTCTCGCTGGCGGCAACCGGGCGCTGGCGTTGGCGCACCGACGACGCGTCGGCCACGCGATCGGCTGCCTACGTCGGCACCGCGGCCGCGTACAAGTCGCTCGGCTTCATGCCCGGGCCGGCGCATCACGTGCTCGCGTTCCGCGCTGCCGCGGGGACGACAGACGACAAGACCAACAGCGAGTTCGAAGCCGGCGGCGAGAGCGGGTCGTCAGCAGAGATCGCGTCGGGCGTGGTGATCGGCGACGCGCGGCGCACGTTCGCCGTGCGCGGCTTTGCTCCCGGCGCGCAGGAGGGCATTCGCGCGCTGGGGGCGAGCGCCGAGTGGCGCGCGCCGCTGGTGTTGATGAACTGGGGGCGCGGTTTCGTTCCGTTCTTCGCGCAGCGCCTGAGCGCCACGCTCTTTGGTGACGCCGGTACCGCCTGGTGCCCAGCCGGCTCGCGAGTGGGCGTCGGCTGCCCGCGCGGTGCGACGCCGCGCGAGTGGATGGCGTCGGTGGGCGCTGAGCTCATCTTCGACGCCGCCGTGCTCAACTACGACGCGCCGTATCGGCTCAGGTTTGGCTATGCGCGGCCGGTGCGGGGCAAGTCGTACGCCGATTCGCCGGATGGAAGCGCGTACTTCAGCTTGGGGCTGAGTTTCTAACTTCCACCGCTAAGGTCGAAGGGCGCGAAGGGGCGCGAAGAGGAACCTCTTCAAGTGGTTTCTTCGCGGCCCTTCGCGCCCTTGGTCCTTCGCGGTTGTAGTAGAATTCACATCATGCCCTACATCCATCCCTCCGCCGTCATCATCGGCAACGTCACCCTGGGGCGCGACGCGTCGGTGTGGCCCACGGCCGTGCTGCGCGGCGACAGCGATGCCATCGTCATCGGCGACGAGACCAACGTGCAGGACGGAACGATCATCCACGTGGACCCCGGCGTTCCGGTGCGGGTCGGGCATCGCGTGACGATCGGGCACCGCGCCGTCATCCACGGCTGTACCATCGAGGACGACTGTCTCATCGGCATCGGGGCGATCATCCTGAACGGCGCCGTGATCGGCACCGGCTCTGTGATCGGGGCCGGCGCGGTGGTGCCGGAGGGACTGAAGGTCCCGCCGGGTTCGCTGGTGCTCGGTGTGCCGGGCAAGGTCGTGCGGCCGGTGGACACCGAGCTGCGCAAGAAGATCGAACACGGCGCAAGAACGTATGTGGAGCGGGGCAGGGCCGCGGAGACGGCGGCCGACTGATCAGTTTCGCCGTTGAGACACTTCTACTGCATACCACGGATATCACGGTAACGGAGGGATTCACACGGATACAGCTTTGGGAGGACCCCCAAGAGCACGATCCGCGCTAATCCCCCGGTTTCCGTGCGATCCGTGGTATGCTGTTCGCACTTCCCAGCACCGCATTCTCAAGCCTTGTAGGCCTGCCGTCTTAACTCGCAAACACAGGCTGCGTCAAAGAGGCATGCGCTCCCTTCTCCTTCTCGCCGCGCTCGGCGCTTCCGCTTGCGCCTCGAGTTCGCCCACGAGCGCCACGCCGCAGACACCCATCGCACGCGAACGCCTTGACGTGCACTATGCCAACACGTCCAACGCCCAGCGGCTCGACCTCTACCTGCCCGCCACCGGCGAGGGCCCGTTTCCGCTCGTTGTCTGGATCCACGGCGGCGCGTTCAGCGGCGGCAGCAAGGCGCTCGCCGCCAACTCGTCGGCGCGGCAACTGACTGCACGGGGATTCGCCATCGCGTCGCTCGAGTACCGGCTGAGCGGCGAGGCGATCTTCCCGGCGGGCGTGCTCGACCTCAAGGCGGCCATCCGCCACCTGCGCGCCAACGCCGCGCTGTACCGCATCGCGCCCGACAAGATCGGCGCGTGGGGGAGCTCTGCCGGCGGACATCTCGCCGCCTTCCTCGGCGTCACCGGCGGCGTGGCCGAGTTCGAGGATGCGACGCTGGGCAACGCGGGGCAGTCGTCGCGCGTGCAGGCAGTGGTGGATTGGTTCGGCCCCGCCGACATGCTGCAGATGGAGCCCGACGCCGTGGCGCAGGGTTGCCCCAAGTTCGGCGGCACCGGGCACGATGATGCGCGCTCGCCCGAGGGACTCTGGCTCGGCGGCAAGCCGTCGTCCATTCCCGCGGTGGCCATGAAGGCGAGCCCGGTGACGTGGGTGAGCGCCGACGATCCGCCGTTCATCATCCAGCATGGCGGGCAGGACTGCACCGTGCCGACCAATCAGGGGCGCCGCATGCGCGACGCGCTGCTCCCCGTGCTCGGCGCGTCGCGCGTGACGTGGGCCGAGTTCCCGACCGACGGGCACGGCGGGCCGAGCTTCGGCGCGGCGGGCAACCTCGATGCGATTGCGGCGTTCTTCGATCGCTGGCTTCGGTAGCCGCACGCTTAGTCCGTGCGATCGAGCGCTGGTGACGACCGGTTGTTGCGGAAGCACCTAAACTGCATACCACGGATCTTACGGAAACTGGGGGATGAACACGGATACGGCTCTGGGAGAACCCCCAAGAGCGTGATCAGTGTTCATCCCCCAGTTTCCGTGTCATCCGTGGTGTGCAGTAAGCAGTTCCCCGCACCCCTCGCTACAGCACCCGCTCGTACACCGTAAAGTGCCACCCTGAGTGGAAGCGCTCGCCGCGCGCCTCGTACCCGTGCCGCTCGTAGAAGAGGCGCAGGGGGACGTTGGCCTGCAGCACGTCGCAGCGCACCGCCGTCGCACCTTCGCTGATGCACTCTTCGGCGGCCCGGGCCAGACACCAGCGACCGATCCCCAGCCCCTGGTGGCGCGGGTCAACCGCGAGGCGGTTCAGGTAGCGAGCGATCGCGTCGGGGTCGTGCCAGTCGATTCCCCTGTATGGATGCGTCGCGAGCGGGCGCAGCGTGTACGTGGCGACAATCTCCCCCGCCCCCCGCACCACCCGGACGATGCCGTCTTCGATGTTCTCCGCCACCCGCTCACGCGGATAGGCCGGCACCCAGTTGGGGAAGCCGCGCTTCGCCAGCCGCTCGCCGGCGGCGGCGAGCAGCGCGTGGACTGCGTCCACGTCGGCGGCGGTCGCAACGAGCTCACGGAGGGCGGGCATAACCGACAAAACTCGCGAAGAAAGCCCGTCGACGTAACCTCCAGAACGATCGCTCGTCGGTAATACAGCCTGTGCTTGCAGGCAAGATCTGGCGCTTGGCTCCCGGTACTGGTACTATGATCCCCCGCCTCATGAGCGCACTGCTTTCGGTCCGCATCTCGACGCGGTGAGCTGTCGGTATCGAACGCTACTGTAAGAAGTTAGGACACTGGGTGCATATGCTGGCTTCGGTGTCTTTCTGCTGTCGTTTCAATTCCGTTTTGGTGTCGCTGTGGGAAAAGGTGCTTATCCACACGCCCTTTTCATGAAAGTGACTCTGGTTCGCAAAGTTGCTATTTCACATGGGGTTATCCGGTTCTTGCGCGGATTCACGATCCGCCTAGCTTGACGCCCCTGCGCTTGATGTCGTTGGAAGGGCCCCTCGGGCCACCCAACAATCGGTAACTGCTTTCATACTGCGGAGAAGTCGAAATGCCCCTGCCCGTTAACCCGCCCAGCTCCCCCGATTCGCTGTCTGCCAATGCGCGGACCGTCCTCGAGAAGCGCTATCTCGTCAAGGACAAGAGCGGAAAGCCGGTGGAGACACCAGAAGACATGTTCTGGCGGGTGGCGACAGTGGTAGCGGAGGCGGATCGCCGCTACGGCGCCTCTGAGCAGGAGGTGTACGACACCGCCAAGCAGTTCTATGAATTGATGACCCAGCGCCGGTTCGAGCCGAACTCGCCGACGCTGATGAACGCCGGCCGCCCCCTGGGGCAGCTCTCGGCCTGTTTCGTGCTCCCGGTGGCTGACGCGCTCAGCAACGGGCACGACGGCATCTACGACACGCTGACGTCGATGGCGCTCATCCATCAGAGCGGCGGCGGCACGGGCTTCTCGTTCTCGCGCCTTCGTCCGAGCGGCTCGATGGTGCGCAGCACCACCGGCGTGGCCAGCGGCCCGGTGTCGTTCATGAAGCTGTACGACGCCTCCACCGAGGCGGTGAAGCAGGGCGGCACGCGCCGCGGCGCCAACATGGGCATCCTGCGCGTCGATCATCCCGACGTGCTCGAGTTCATCTCCTGCAAGGAAGACCTGACGCAGGTGGTGAACTTCAACATCTCCGTGGGCATCACGCGCAAGTTCATGGATGCGCTCAAGGCCGACGGCGAGTACGAGCTGGTGCACCCCAGCACCAGGCAGGTGGTGGGGACGCTCAAGGCCAAGGACGTCTGGGACAAGATGATCGCGGGCGCGTGGCGCACCGGCGAGCCCGGCGTGTTCTTCATTGACGAAGCCAACAAGTACAACCCGGTGCCGCACCTCGGCGAGTACGAGGCCACCAATCCGTGCGGCGAGCAGCCCCTGCTCGCGTACGACGTGTGCAACCTCGGCTCGGTGAACATCGGCATCTACGCCCACAACGGGTCGATGGACTGGGAGGCGCTGCGCGCCGACATCCGGCTGAGCACGCACTTCCTCGACAACATCATCGACGTCAACAAGTACCCGCTCCCCGAGATCGACGCGCTGAGCAAGAAGATCCGGCGCATCGGCCTCGGCGTGATGGGCTTCGCTGACGCGCTCATCAAGCTCGGCATCCGCTACGACTCGCCCGAGGGCGTGGAGTTCGGCCGCCGCGTGATGGAGTTCCTCGACGTCGAAGGCAAGGCGCAGAGCGAACTGATGGCCAAGCAGCGCGGCGCCTTCCCCGAGTGGGCCAAGTCCATCTGGGGTCCGGACGCGACGTGCGCGCGCGACGCCGACGGCAACCGCATCCGCCCCATGCAGCTGCTCCGCAACTGCAACGTGACGACGGTCGCCCCCACCGGCACGATCTCGATCATCGCCGGCTGCTCGTCGGGCCTCGAGCCCCTGTTTGCCGTGGCATTCATGCGCAACCAGGCCGGCGTGATGATGCCCGACGTGAACGAGGACTTCGTGGCGATGGCCAAGGCCGGCGGCTGGTACAGCGACGAGCTGATGGAGCGCATCGCGAAGACCGGCACCATCAACCATCCCGAAGTGCCCGCGAAGGTCAAGGAGATCTTCCGCACGGCCAACGAGATTCCGGCCGAGTGGCACATCCGGATGCAGGCCGCGTTTCAGGAGCACTGCGACTCCGCGATCAGCAAGACGACGAACTTCGCGCACACCGCGACGCAGGATGATGTCCGCACCATCTACGAGCTGGCGTACGAGCTCAACTGCAAGGGTGTGACGGTTTATCGCGATGGGTCTCGTGATGGCCAAGTGCTTTCAACCGGGGCGACGGCTGAGGCCGCTGCGAAGCGGACGGCAGACGGGAGACGGGAGACGGGAGAGACGGCGGAGCTTCTCGAACTCAAGGAGCACATCTCCGAAGTCGAGATGGAGAACGAGCGGCTCAAGAAGCTGCTGTTCGAGAGCGAGGCCGAGAACCTCAACCGGCGCATGAAGCGGTCGCGTCCGGGAAGCCTGCGCGGCACGACGATCCGCAAGGAGACGCCGCTCGGCGTGATGTTCGTGAACATCACGGAAGACGAGAAGGGGCAGCCGTTCGAGGTCTTTATCAACCTCGGCAAGGCCGGCGGCAGCGCGATGGCGGACGCCGAGGCGCTGGGGCGCATGCTCAGCCTGGCGCTGCGCAGCGGGATCCCGATGATGGAGATCCACAAGCAGCTGCGCGGCATCTCAAGCGACAGGGCAGTGGGCCTCGGCCCCAACAAAGTGCTCAGCATGCCCGACGCGGTGGGTCAGGCGCTGTACGAGTGGTGGCAGGACAAGCAGGGAGTGCAGCAGGACCTGCTGACCACGCACGTGCAGCAGCAGTCCACGCCCGCCTCGGCGCAGGTGCCGATGCCGGTGATGGTGCTGGCGAACAGCGCGCAGCCGCAGATGGAGCGCAACATGCGGGACACGGGGGAGTTCATTGGGTCGTGTCCGGATTGTGGGAGCCAGCTCGAGTATGCTGAGGGGTGTGTGAAGTGTCACACGTGCGGGTTCAGCGAGTGCGGCTAGCTGTCATACTCCAGCGGAGATCTCGCGCCCCTCTCGATGCTGCATCGAGAGGGGCGTCAGGTTTCTGGGCTGTTGCCTAGGCAGACTCCCGGCGAAGAGAGAGGCTGCTACGTGTTCGCGGGTATCGCCAGCACGCCAGCAGGCATGCGGCAGTCGTGGACGCATTGTCGGCTCATCGCACGCCAGTGTTGACGGTGGCGCAGGACGCTAGCTGTCTCCGACGGTGAACCAATCTCCGCATTGCAACCGGCGCAAGGGACCTGCGACGCTATGCTGCGAGTTGGTTCAGCAGGCCCACGCAGCCGTACTCTTGAAACGACTTGCCGCGCGGACAGCGCGCCGCTAGGTCAATGCACACTTCACGGCAGAGTGAGACGAGAAGAGTGCTGGTGTCGATGAGGCGCGTTAGGTCGTGGGTACGGTGCGGCCAAATCGACAGCAGCGTGGGGTCCGTTCTCCACGCCTGCGCTTTAACGTAAAGCTGGTCGTAGTAGTCACTCCGACCGTGATACGGATGCCACGCGCCGAAGTCGAGGTCGTAGTTAACGCGATTCCGAATCTGAGACATCCACGATCCGTTGCTCACGGTTCCGTGATCGTCAAGTGCCGCGCGAAGCTGGTCTATGGTCGAGCTTGCCCGTTGCGCCGTCACCCTCGGAAGGCCACCGGCGAGTACTGCCGCGGAGAGGCGAGTGAGTTCGCGATAGAGGATGCCCCAGGTGGCGGTGTGGGATCCACCTCTGCCCTGCAGTTGGGTAATCGCGATCAGGTGATTAGCGGTGTCCACTCGGCACTCGTACAATCCTGTCAGTAGTTGCGTGCCCGCGCTGGCGCCAAACAGGCCAGCGACTTGATTGAGCATCGAAGTCTGATCGAGACCGAGCTTCGTGCAGCTCACTCCGAGCGTCCTGAGAAGCGAATGCGCCGCGAAGAACGCTGCGTAGTAAGTGCGGATCGCGAGCCAAGCCGTTCCTTTCGGCAGTGCTTCGCTGGGTCGTATGCCTTCGATTGTCTCGATCGCGGCAACCGCGAATCGCGAGCAGTCGCCTGCAAATGCACGCGTGAGCTCTGTGTGAACGGGAAAACTCAAGGATGCGGTTGTGCTCGTGATCGGCGTGTACAGCTGGTAGTCACCCTGCATGATCCATGCGGCGACGCCAGCCGTCTGCTTCCCGGTGACCGCGTTGAGGCCGGGAAGCCAGAATGGCCGAAGTGCATCAACTATGAGCGACAAAGCCCGTCATCGCAGACTGAAGGTCGCCCTGAGCGCTTTCGCAAGAGTCTCGTACAGGGCTTTCTGGGAATTGCCCGGCTTCTTGAAGTGCGAGGGCCTTAATGTCGCAAACACCGGCTCGAGGATCTCTGCGAAATGCGATGAGGTGTAAGCTGGGCCGTACCGATCCTTTACTCGCTGAGCCACATCGGGGAAAAGCATCATCGAGGCGCGGAAGACCGTTCCGTTCGTGATGGATGAGCCAACGCTGAGCGACTGGAGACCCTGAAGAAATGCCGTCACATATCCGTTCAACGCGGAGTAAATGGAAGCAGTATCCGTCCCGCCAAGAGTGGGCGCGAGCGGCTTGACTGCGGCGTTGAATGTCACCCGAGAGATCTTGTTCGCTGCTTTTTCCGCGGGGCTCATTAGTCCGAGAAGGGGACTTCCGGAATCGTCGTTGAAGAGGTCGAATAGTTCCCGCAACACCTGTTCGGCGTCATTCTCGTAGTCTGCCAACCTCTTGATGTCGAGCAAGAGCTCATTCGGAACTGGGCGTTGTTTCGTATTGATGTCGATGAACAGTCGAGTCTCATCCTGTCGCGAAAGACCACCGTAGATAACGACGGGGACGCGCAGAGCTGTCTGCGCCAACGAGAAGCCATATACGCGATGCTGTCCGTCAAGTACCAGGAACGCCTTGTTCGTGTCCCGAAATTGCAGCGTCTTCCCGCGACCAACCACCTGCAGCACAGCATCCGGTTGAGCTGAGAGAACAATCGAACTGGGAATTGTCCCGAAGCCGCTGTCGATGTACGTGGCGATATCCTCCGCGCGCCTCTTATCAAGCACGCGCTGGAACCCCGTATTGGGGTCCTCGTCTCGCGTCGTTACGAAGCACGTCCGCGCCAGCACATCACTGGGCATAGTGAGCGTGTAAAACCGATGCCGACCTTGCGTTACGAGACTAACGGAGTATCGGAGCATTCCTTCCGGGATCGGAGCAGGCATGTGGCGTGTCCGGGATTGACGGCAGGCAAGTCGTGAAAGCTGGCTCGGCGAATATGCGTTTGAGAACCGAAGGCGGCAACAGTGAGCTCGAGAATTAGCCGCCCTGCTCGCACACAGAAGCAGGTGTACTCGCACTCCTTCTGACGCGCATTTTCGAGCGGCAGGTGCAGCTGTCGTATTGATCGCACGGTTGCCGATGCTCGGCTTACCCGGCTCTTCTGAGCCTGTGATGGTGACCAAGGTCTGCTGCGCACTGGAGGTGTGCTGGCGAAACAGGTGCCATGGCGTAATATACGATGGTGCGCTAGCGGCACGTTATCCCCTGGGCTGTCAAGGTAGAGCACGTGTCATCCTTCGCTCGCGGGGCGGCGTGCGAGAGGTAGGAGCTTGGGCGGAGCAGTTTAGTCATATCGTGCCGAGTGGACTGCCGAACTTATCACGGAGACCAAGGAGACGATTCATGGGTGCCATAGTCGAGTACATGGCCCAGGTAGACGCGATGGAGACCGGGCTCGCCGCGTACGCCAAACGGAGCTTTGAGCCTTTCAGTGAGCTGTTCGTCGACGGGGGAAGTCAGCATGAGTACTACAGCAAGCAGTGGAAGACGCCCATTGGACATCGGAAGCTCGCTAATCGTACGCCGTTGCAGATGGAACGCGATCGAATCTTGTACTCAAGTGGGATGCGCAAGCAGACTGAGAAGTACCACGTGCTCTACAACGGCCAACGGCGCATCGTGCGTAACTACACGACGCACGCGATGCGTATGGCGCAAGTCACTCGCTCGATCTGTCGGGGCCTCAAGCTGAACGCAGACTTCGGCGAGGCGATGGCGCTAGGCTCCAAGGTAGGCGCTGTGCCGTTCATTCACGCAGCGAAAGCGCCCATCGCTGAGTGGGTACGCGAGAAGGTCATCAGCCTCGACAATCAAAGCGCTAAGCATAACCCGCTTGTCCACTCCCCGGAGAAACAACTGGCGATAGAGTTTGGCGGAGCCACGCTCCCTGCCTGGTTGAAGAGGCTTAGGTCGGAATCCGTGCTTCAGAAGGTGCGGCAGTACATGCCGTGGGCCGCAGGGATTCATGTGGATGACCCCTATTCTAGCGGCCAGGAATCATACTGGATGCTCTGCACTAATCCGTACGTGTTAGAGTCAAGCAGGAATGCGTATGCGCCGGAAACCATGTATGGCATCTGGCGGCACACGCGCGGGCTCGCACCATCGAAGGGGTCATTCTCACATAAGTTCAAACTGGATGAAGTAACGAACGCTATCCAATGGTATCATTGCACCTACGAAGCCATCGTTGTTCAGTACGCGGACGACATCACGTGGGTAATCGAGAACCTCAACGACGCCAATAACGCGGCGATACTGAACCGGCGACGGAGCGTTTACGAGGCGCTACAGTCAACTCTGGGCGCTGATATTCCGGAAGGCCTGCTCCGGCCCATGATCGGCAATGATCCAGGGGGCCTCTACACGTTCTTCATTCACAACTTCGTAGCTCATTCGGAGGAGGTGCTATCGCGACTTAAGGACGGCGCGGACTTCCGGATCGCCATGCGAAACGGCGAAGCGGCTGAGAGTATTGGCTTGTCAGAAGAGGCAGAGAACCTCCTCGCCCAGATGGCTGCTTTCCTGGATGGCCAAGTGTTCACTGAAGCTCGAGTGCAGAATCGCACCAGTATGTTACGAACGATAAGTACTGCTTGCGTCGAACTGCTATACAATGGCGTCGATGAGATTCTGCCGAGAATGATCGAGGAGAGAGCCATGCTCGAGCGCTGGTCGCGAGATATGACCGTCAAGGCGCAGGAGCTACTGCAAGACCCTGTACATCGCATTCAGGTAGCCGTCGATGTGCTAGCGGAGATGGGTGATCAAGAGATCTACGACTTCGTCGGTATCCAGTCGCTCTAACGCGGAGCCGGACATGATGGTAGGACTGTATGCGACAAAGATCCAAGCGCAAGTCATGCGCGAACGCAAAGACATCGAAGACCTCTACGACCAGTACCCTGATACGACCTTCTTCTGGTGTATCGTCGACTTGGTCGGCAGCAGCAACTACAGATTGTTGCACGGTCCTAAGGAGGGCTACGTTCGTGGTCAGACTTTCTTTTCGCTTGCTGCGACTGCGATAGCGCCGTCACCTGAAGTGCGCCTTCTCAAGGAGATCGGTGATGCAGTTTTGATTTGCGCGCCCACTTGCCGACCGTTGTTGGAGGTCGTGTGTCTGATGGCGCAGGCGGCGCGGCAACTCGCTGCTGTGGCTGGTTCGGAGCAATTCCCGTTTGCGATCCGAGCCGGGATCGACTTCGGCCCAGCGAAGCGCCTGTCGCGTGGTCACGAGGACTTCTTGGGAGCACCAATCGACCGGTTGTCGCGCATCATGAGCGTGCGATCGGAGGCGTGTAACGTTCTGATCAGCGAAGACGCCTTTCAGCCGTCGGGTGACATCATTCGAGAGTATCCGTTCATCGCCTACTCGGACCCCATTATGCTCGCGCAGGAGAAGGCTAAAGGACTACTTAGGCCCGTGTACTATCGCGAAGTGATAATTGACTGGCATCGCCTTGTGGAGTTTCGGGAGCATTTCGTACCATGGCGTCAAACGGGAAAGACCTAGAGTCATTCCAAGGTCATGCTGTACTTGGTCGGTGCCGACCCTAGTGCAGGCATTCCAGCGCGATGAGATGGGTAATGCCGCTTGAGTGCCCCCGAGTCCTGTGAGTCCCGATAAGGCGTCTGTTCGCCAAGGCGGTAACTCGCCCCTGAGGCACACAGAGGAAACGCGGATGACACAGGGAGAGTCTCTGCGTCTCGGGCGGGACCCTGCATTGGGCGGAGCAAGTTATTGGGCTGGCGGGCATCGCGTGGTACGCGATGACGCTTCGAGAAGAAACGTGCACATCGTGGCGTTGTGAGAATGCCAGTCCGTGCCGTCTGAACGCGACATGCTGGCTTCGAGTCGTCGACAGTGGCACACGCAGCATGTGTGGACTGTGGCGCGGAATCGACACGGGCGCGATCTTAATACTCAATGAGCGACACCCTCGACCACATAAAGGCGTTCGTACACTACTGGGAGACACTCTCCGGCGACGAGAAAGGAGAGGCCCAGGTCTACTGCGACCGCCTGTTTCAGGCCTTTGGCCACAAGGGCTACAAGGAGGCAGGTGCGGATTTAGAACACCGGGTGAAACAGAAGGGTGACAGACCCGGCACCTCCTTCGCCGACCTTGTCTGGAAGCCGCGCGTCCTGATCGAGATGAAGAAGCGCGGGGAGAAGCTGCAGCTCCACTTCCGGCAGGCCTTCGACTACTGGATTCACTTGGTTCCTGATCGGCCGCGCTACGTCGTGCTCTGCAACTTCGACGAATTCTGGATTTACGACTTCGACAAGCAGATCGACGAACCGGTCGACAAGGTGGCCACGCGCGATCTCCCCAAGCGCTACCTGGCGCTCAGCTTCCTCTTCCCCGAGAAGCGCGATCCGTTGTTCGGCAACGATCGCGAGGCGATCACGCGCGAGGCCGCGGCTGAGGTGGCCGAGGTCTTCCGTTCGCTCGTGAAGCGCGGCATTGATCGTGGCCAGGCCCAGCGCTTCGTTCTTCAGACCGTGGTGGCGATGTTCTCGGAGGATGTGGAGCTGATGCCGCGGGGCGTCGTTTCGCGTCTCACGCAGGACTGCTTCGAAGGCCAGAGCAGTTTCGATGCCTTCGGTGGACTATTCCGGCAGATGAACAGCAGCAAGCCTGCTGCGGGCGGTCGATTTAGAGGCGTGCCGTATTTCAACGGCGGGCTCTTCGCCACCGTCGATCCAGTCGAGCTGACCGCCGCGGAACTGCAGTCGATCAGCGACGCCGCAAGCAAGGACTGGTCCCGCGTCAATCCGGCGATCTTCGGCACACTCTTTCAGGCCTCCATGGACGCGGGGCGTCGCCACGCGCTCGGCGCACACTTCACCGCTGAACGTGACATCATGAAGGTCGTGTCGCCCACAGTGTCGCGCCCGTGGGAAGAGCGCATCAACGCGGCGACTGATAAGAAGGGTCTACTGAGCCTGCGACGGGAACTGCTCGAGTTCCGCGTTCTCGATCCTGCCTGCGGCAGCGGCAACTTCCTCTACGTGGCATACCGCGAGTTGGTGCGCGTCGAGATTCTCCTGCTGGCCAAGCTGCGGCACCTCGTGTCGGCTGGGGAGTTCACGAAGCAGGTCCAGACGCTGTCGCTCATCAGTCCGAAGCAGTTCTTCGGACTGGATATCGACCCGTTCGCGGTCGAACTGGCAAAGGTGACACTGCTCTTCGGCAAGAAGCTCGCGCTCGACGAGGCCATGGAGGCACTTGACCGGGAGCAGATGGACCTGGACCTGCACGGTGACCACGTCCTGCCGCTCGAGAACCTCGACGCCAACTGCATCGTGACCGACGCGCTCTTTGCTGAGTGGCCAAAGGCGCACGCGATCATCGGGAATCCGCCGTACCAGAGCAAGAACAAGATGCAGGAGGAGTACGGTCGTGCGTACGTGAACCGAGTTCGGGCGCGGTACCCTGACGTACCTGGGCGGGCCGACTATTGCGTCTACTGGTTCCGACGTGCGCACGACGAACTTCCGCTTGGCGGTCATGCGGGGCTCGTTGGCACCAACACCATTCGACAGAACTACAGCCGCGAAGGCGGCCTCGACCACATCGTCGCGAACAATGGCACAATTACGGACGCCGTTGCCACGCAGGTCTGGTCGGGGGACGCCGCGGTGCATGTGTCGATCGTGAACTGGGTCAGGGGGCCGTACAAGGGCAAGCGCCGGTTGAGCAGGCAGATTGGCAACAACGAGGAGTCTTCCTGGGAATTTGTGCTGCTCGATGAGATTGGACCCGCCCTCTCGTTCGAGCTGGACGTCTCTACGGCACGCGTACTGGAGGCGAATAGCGCATCGGGCGGATGTTATCAGGGACAGACGCACGGGCACGAGGGTTTTCTTTTGCCCCGGAAAGAAGCGGAGGCGCTGCTGAAGTCGCACCCGAATTGGAGCGCCGTGCTGCGTCCGTACCTGACGGCCGATGAGCTGCTTGGCCAGGCGGATTCGCTGCCCACTCGGTATGTAATCGACTTCGGTGAGCGCGATTTGCTGGAGGCGCGCGCCTTCGGCCCACTATTTGAAGGTGTGACTGAGACAGTGCTCCCCACGCGGAAGAGTGCAGCTGAGGCTGAGGCCGCCAGAACGCGTGACGCACTCGCGGACGGTGCAGGGGCGAAGACTAACAGGCATCACGCGAACTTTCTTGCGAAATGGTGGCAGCTTTCTTACGCGCGAGGCGAAATGGTCGCGAAGTTGACGACGCTCCCCCGCTACATCGTGTGCGGTCGCGTCACCAAGCGTCCGATCTTCGAGTTCTTGAGCACCGGAATCAACCCCAGCGACGTCCTGATAGCTTTTCCCTTCGCCGACGATTACTCGTTTGGCGTTCTTCAATCCAGTGTCCACTGGGACTGGTTTGTGGCGCGATGCTCATCGCTCGGCATGACGCCGCGATACACCTCGAACACGGTTTTCGATACGTTTCCTTGGCCGCAGGCACCGACGGATAAGCACGTGAAAGCGGTGGCTGCCGCAGCAGTGCGCCTGCGCGAACTCCGGGCGACACTCCGTGCCAAGCACAACCTCTCGTTACGGGACCTGTATCGCTCGAGTGAACAGCCGGGTAAGCACCCGTTGCTAAGCGCCCACGCCGAACTCGACGCGGCCGTGCGCGCGGCATACGGCGCGGGGCAGGACGAGGATATTCTGGCATTCCTTTTGCGGCTCAACTCCGAATGCGCTGCCGCCGAGTCGAAGGGAACGCCGATAACGGGACCGGGACTCCCGCCAGGATACGGTGCGGGGAGTCTTGTCACCGGTGACGCTGTTCGAATGCCCGGCGCATGAAGCGACTCCCTACGACGCGCGGACTGCACCTCAAGACGGACCACAACAGCCATGCCCTCCGTGAGCGCTGGCCATGTGGCCTCCGGGGCAGAGACGCCCGGCAGTCCGTGCGGGAGTAATGCGAGTGAAGATGAAACGCTCCAGTGCCGCGACTATCGATCCGGCGTCTCAGTCGAAGCTCTCGGGCGTCAAAGAAGTGCGCTTCACGGGAGTCGCTACGCTACCCGCGTCTTCAGGTATTTACGAGATCTGGGCAGGGCCGTTACCGCTGAAAGTCGGAATCGCGGTCAATCTGCGCGAACGCCTCATGGCTCATGCTACATCGTGACAGAATGGGCTTCGGTTAAGGTCCGGCGGCTCAATGACCGAGCCAGGGGACGTTCGGTCCACGAAGTCTATCCTGGCAAGACATCTCTTCTTCGACACTGAGATCGCGCCCGACCTCGACCTCACGACGGAGGAGGGACGCCGCAGGTTTCTCATCACCCGGTGCTCGATTCGGTATCGATGCACGCCATCGCGAGCGGCTGCGAATGCGATTGAACGCAAACTCGAAGCTACTGGGCGATATCGGTATCAGCGACGCCTGCGGCGTCGCAAGAGCCTGTAACAGGCGATGTGAAGTCTTTCCGCCAGAATCTCGTGGATAGCCCGCCGTTCCCCTCTGGCCTTCGCCCCTCTCTAGGGACACACAGGTCGCGACCCCCTCCGACGCCGACCTAGTCCGCTAAGTCCGCCAAGGCAACACTGAGGCCTTCGGCGCACTAGTCGATCGGCACTAGTCCCGGCTGAGTCGCTACGCAATCCACCAGCTCGGCAATCGCACCGACACCGAGGAAGCCGTGCAGGAGGCTCTCGTCCACGCGTTCCGCTCGCTCGCCCGGTCAGAGAAGTTCGAATCCCACGAGGCGGCCTCGGTGGTCTGACACCAGGGGAAGATCCGGTCGAGCCGCTGGCCGTGCGCGATGAACTCGACCAGACCCTGATCAAGACCGCCGTATTGCATCTTCCCTGCCTTTAGGGATATACTCGGCCAATCAAGCAGCCATAGCTCTTTCGGTTTTGCGTTTGCCCCCCCGGAGGCCGAAATGAAGCTCGTCGCGACGTTACGCCAACGTCCCGTGCGCTCCTCGTCGTCGTCGACGGCCATGGAGACACACCCCTCGCGAAGCCCCACGGCTCATCGCGCGCCCTTGGCGGCGTGGACCTGCGCATTGCCCTTGGCACCGAATCTGGACTGACGGCGCCCAACGCGCCGGCAAGACGACGACCATACGGATTCTCGCCACGCTCATCGCGCCCGACGCGTGCAACACGAGGCCCGAAACGAAACGCTTGCTCTCGGCAGCAGAGCAGCGCCGGTGGCTTTCCCATTGCGTCTTGGAGGAACCATGGATGCGAGACCCGACCGCTCTACATCCTGGCCCCACCTGCGGAAGGCGTTTCGCGAAGCTCGGGCAATCGAAGTGGCGAAGAACGACGGGACGCGCCTCAAGATCGCTTCGATACCGGGGGCCCGCGCCGTGCTCAGGTTCAGCAGGACGGGCGCAATCCTGACCGGGGCATTGCTGCGCGAGTCCGGAGTGCGCAAGGAGGGTGCACCGTGGAGGAACCCCGTCGGAAGCCACACCAGCATCGACGAATACGGCAACGTCACCATTACGACGCACTGGCCGGACGGCTCGACGGACATCGTCGTGAGGGACCGCAGCGGCCGCATTATCTCGCGGCACTCTCACAACGGCCCGTGTGTGCCAGGCGGCGTCTGCCCAGCGGCTACGGCCCGGGAAGAGGCGGAAGACGCCGAGTCCGATGACGCGCCCTCGTCCAGTTGGGAGCTAGGCGAATGGGAGGCCTTCGAAGAGTGGGTCGAGGGGATCGAAGCGGCGGAGGCGGCGGCCGGCGGCCCCTAGCTCAGCCGCGAGGTCCCAGCCCCCGTAGACCGGCCAGCCAAACCAAGCTCTCGCGCTCGTGACGCATGCCGAGCACATGCAGGCCCAAACTCAATGCGAGGTGATCACAATGGAAGCCAAACTGACCTGGCAAGTGCTTCTCGAGTGCGTGAAGACCATGGGGCTCAAGCAATGGGGCCTGATTGTCATTCCGGCCGGCGTCGCAGGCTGGGTCGTGGGAAAGGCCGTGAAAGCTTTTCAGCCGAATCCGAATACCACCGGTGCAAAGGTGGGCAGGGTAGCGGCCGCCGCCGCAACAGGCGCAGTCGTTGGTGCGCTCATTGGCTCGGCGATTCTTCCTGCGGGAGGCACCGTAGTTGGCGCGATCATCGGCGGGATTGCCGGCGCGATAGGCGGTTGGTTCGCGTGAACCCTGACGCATCGGGCAGCGGCCGGTCGCTTGGCGCCGGGGTTGGAAAGGTCATTACCAACTCCGGCGCCGGAGAAGTTCACCGGGTTCGTCGATGAAGCATCGACGCCCTCACCGTGGCGGTTGGCACCTACTATTGCTATCATATTGAAGTCTGACTACAATATAGAGCGAAACTTGCCTCATATTAAGGTGTGCGTACAATATGGGGCGATAGATTCCTCATATTGAACTCAGCGAGTGCGTGCTATGACGTCTCCGATCCGCGTGTCCGATCGGGCTGGGAGATACGTCAGCCAGCCAACGGGATACCGCGCGTATGAGCCCGCGCCGCTCCCGCCGGAACAGCCGCTCGTGCTGGACGGAGATCTGCAGCGTCTGCTCTCTCAGGCGGATCGCGCGCTGGGACGGCTCGACGGGTCCGTGCTGACCCTGCCGAACCCTGACCTCTTCGTCTTCATGTACGTGCGCAAAGAGGCGGTGCTCTCCAGTCAGATCGAGGGCACGCAGAGCTCCCTGCAGGACGTCCTGGCCGCCGAGGCGCAGCTGTTCGACCACGTGCCTCACGATGTGGACGAAGTGGTGAACTATGTGCGCGCGATGAACCTCGGCCTGGCGCGCCTTCCGCAACTTCCCATCTCCGTACGGCTGATCCGGGAGATCCACGCCGAACTGCTCAAGGGAGTGCGGGGTGGGCGACTACAGCCGGGCGAGCTCCGCACCAGCCAGAATTGGATCGGCCCCGCGGGCTGCACGCTGGCCACGTCGACGTTCGTGCCGCCACCGCCGCACATGGTGCCCGCGGCACTCGGCGCGCTGGAGCAGTTCCTCCATCACGACGACAGCCTGCCACCACTCGTCAGGATCGCGCTCGCCCATGTGCAGTTCGAGACGATCCATCCGTTCCTCGACGGCAATGGGCGTGTTGGCCGGTTGCTCATCACGTTCCTGCTGACCGAAGGGGGGATCCTCCAGAAGCCGGTGCTGTACCTCTCGCACTACTTCAAGCAGCACCGGCAGGAGTACTACGACCACCTCCAGGCCGTACGCGACCGCGGAGAGTGGGAGGCATGGCTCCGGTTCTTCCTGCGCGGCGTCGCCGAGGTGGCGGCGCAGAGCGCGGAAACGGCGCGCCGAATTCTGCAGATGCGTGAGGAGCACCGCGCCGCGATCACGACCCGGTTCGGTCGCGCCGCCGGCAACGGTCACAAGGTGCTGGAGTCGCTCTTTGATCGGCCCATCGTGTCCGTCAGGGAAGTTGAGTCGCTGATCGGTACGACGTACACGGCCGCCAACACGACCGTCTCGAGACTCGTGGAGATCGGCGTGCTGCAGGAGGTGACCGGCCACGCGCGTCATCGGCGATTTCGTTATGCACCGTACATTGCATTGTTCAGTGACCGCTGAGCAGCGCCTGATGTGCTGGTGCTACGCGTGGATTCAGCGCGGGGCTTTCCATCTCAGACTGGCGCGCCGCCCCGGCTGATTGAATACTAGGTAACGTGGCGTGACAGCACGGCACACCTCCGCCGCCTCGTCCCGGTGTGTCCCACGCAACCCCGCAGCTCGGGAGGATCACGCTCATGCCGGATGCCCTCAGCACCCTCGCCGCGCTCGCCCTCGCCGGTAGTCTCGCCGTCGAGCGGCTGGTGACGATCGTCAAGACCTACTTTCCCTCGCTGAACGAGGTGGCGCGCCCCGCCTTCGGCGAGTCGGACGCGCGCGCCGACCAGGACCGGCGCCTGCGCGTCCTGCTCGTCACGATCATCGCGAGTCAAACGACCGCGTACTTCCTCGCGTCCGGCGATGGCGGCCTCAGCGGTCAGGTGAAGGTCAGCCCCGAGCTTGGCGTCCCGTGGCCGATCTTCGGCCTCCTCATCAGCGGCGGATCGGCGTTCTGGACGAGTATTGTCGCCTACGCGTCCGCGCTAAAGGACGTGCAGAAGAGTCAGGCCAGGCAGTTCGATCAGATCGAACAGCGCGGCGTGCTGGCGGCCGGCTCACCAGTCGTGCCGCCAGCCAGCGTCGTCAAGGTGCTCTGACCCATGCCAACCCTCGTCTATCTCGTGCATGGTATGGGCTGCGGCGCCGTTGCGGGCGCCGCGCCGTGGTCGGCCGACGTCAAGCAGGCGATGCTGTGCCTCCAGAAGTCGTTCGGCCTCGCCGAGCTGGAGTGGATGGACCCGCTTCCGGACAAGGTGCCGAAGGGGAGTGAGAAGAAGACCTGGGTGATCCCGGTCAGCTACTACGAGGCCTTTGATCAGTTCCGGACGGGCGCCGCCGATCGCGAGACGGCGCTCAAGGACGTCGCCGGCGGCGCCCTCAGCGATGCGCGCATTGCCGATCTCGCGAGCCAGCCGTTTCTCTGGCACAACTGCCTCGATGTGCTGCTCTGGTGGGCGGACACCGCGCAGGCGCGAAAGCAGGCGACCGCGGCCATCAACGGCGCCATTACCAAGGCCGACGCGCTCGCCCGCAAGGTCAGCGGCAAGACGCGGCGCATCGTTGTCGCGCACTCGCTCGGCACCGCGGCCACCACGTACGCCCTGCGCTTTCTCGGAGGGAGCGGTCCCTGGCAGGTGACGGGAGGCATTGACCACTTCATGACCCTCGCCAACGTGGCGCCGTTTCTGATTTCGGAGAACGACGTGTACTCGCCGCCGCTCCTGCCGGGCGGCCAGCCGCTGCTCGTGCAGTCCTTCGCAAACGTGCGACAGGAGCTCGATCCCATCCCGTGGCTGCTGCCATGGCGATGCCACGCCACCGCGCATGCCGGGGCGTGGGCGTCGGGGTGGGCGAGCGCAGAGGGATACGGTTTGGTGGGCCTGCTCGAGTCGACGGGCGTGGCGGCGCCACCCAACGGCAAGCCCGAGATCACGCACGTGCACGGCTTCTCCAACTATCTGCTCGCCCGCGAGGTCGCACCGGTCCTCGCCGGGCTGATCCGGGGGAGCAACTTCACCGCCGCCGAGCAGGCGACGATTGACTGGCCCGCGCAGTGGGCCAAGCTCCCCCAACTCGCCTGCCCGGATACCACAGCCATGACGCAGCTGCGCGCCGCGATGGCGACGTTCAAGTCACACGCCGCACCCGGGGGCGGCCGCCCCGAGGGCGGCTGGTTCGAGCGACTGCTGATCGGTGCCGAACTGCTGATGGCGGCGAAGAAGGCATGCCCATGACAACTCTCGAAGTACTTCCCGCACCGCTGTGCACGAGGGTCACGCGTGTGGTCGTGCGTGCGTTGGTGCGTGTGGTCACGCGTGAGTTCGTGCGCGCGGTCACACTCGCGGTGGCAGTGATGCTTGCGGCGCATGCGCTGCCAGCGCAGGACACCAAGGCGCAGCAGGAGTGCACCACCTATCAGCCCGCCTATCGCGCGACGGACCCGCCGGCCCTCGCCTCGGCGCTGAAGCGCGCTGCGTGGCCGACCACCGAGTTTGACAAGCTGCTCGTCGACAGCGGGCCGGCGGCGACGCTGCGCCGGGTGCACACGCACGGCGACGAACTCGTGGCCCTGGCGCTCGGCGCCGCGCCGGAGCGACCCGCTGCCTGGCTCGCCGTGGACAGCGTGCTGCAGTCGGTCATTGCGGGCCTGCAGGCGGGCAAGGGGAACACGATCACCTCAGCCGACGTGCCTGACATGGCCGCATTGCGCGTCGTCCAGCCGCCGTTTGGAAGCGGCCTGCTGGTGGCCGGCAATCCGCTCGCGTTCCAGGACGCGGACCGGGTGGCCTCGGTGGCGATCTGTGCGGTGGCGAGCAGCGCGTACGCCCTGCTTGAGTTCCTCCTCAGGGCGGAACTTGATCGCACCGCCAAGACATACGCGGCGATTGGCGAGCGTTGGACGCTCTTCGCCACGAGCGCCTACTCCATGACGTTTGTAGAGCGCCTCGCGGCCAGCTGCCGTCTCTGGGTGGTCGGCTACCTGCTGAGTCCGACGAGCCAGTGCTGGCGACGGCACCGGCAACGGTGGACGCTGTCCGAGCTCGAGCCGCCGCGCTGGCGCACGGTCTTCGCGCATCCGACGGCAGGGCTCGAACCGATCCTCAAAGCCGACAGCGCGTATCGCACGGCGACGATGGCCGAGTGGTACGGCATCCTGCGGCTCGAGTACAAGGGCGACGCCATCAGGACGTGGGGGGTGAGCGTCGCGACGGTGCACTTCGCGTCCGACCGCTATGCGGCGGGTGGTGTACTGCACACGCCGGTCGGGCGGGTGGGAGTGTTCGACGGGCGCGGCGGCCGGACGCTCGTGATGCTGTCGGGCGACCTGCTGCGCTGGAGCCCGCAGGCGCGCACGGCGCTGGAGGGGCTGAAGACGCGAAACCTGGGAGTGATTCGGAAATCGCTGACAACGCAGGCGCGGCCGTGAAACGCGACCTCAATAGGAGGGCGCACCATGATGTTGACCCCGACTCGCATTGAGATAGATCATCGGACCATCAAGCTCATCGTTGGCTGCATCGCGCTCTTTCTCGCGAGCGTGACGAGCTTTCTTTCGCAGAACAGCATCGAGTCCATCAGTGCGTCGTACCATGTCGGCGGCTGGGCACGCGACGTCTTCGTTGGCTGTCTCTTCGCGATTACGGCGTTCCTGCTCGCGTACAATGGGTACTCGACGCGCGAAATGCTGTTGAGCAAAGTGGCCGCGATCGCTGCCTTCGGCGTCGCGATGTTCCCCTGCGGATGCAAAGTCTATCCGGAGATCGTTCCGGGCCTGCACGGAATCGCCGCGGGCGTCATGTTCGTGGTCCTTGCGGCGCTGTGCTACACCTTCCGGCAGCGCGCGCGAGCAAAAGGGCATCGCGAGGCAATGCTCAGGTCGCACATCTACGAGCTCTGCGGGCTGACGATTATCGCCACGATCGTCGTGCTCGGTGGAGACAACCTTCTGGGGGGCCCGATCGCCGCCAAGGTGCCTCGGCTCACCTTTTACGGTGAACGCACCGGACTGATCGCGTTCGCCGTCGCCTGGCTGACCGCCAGTCGCGTCCTGCCGGGAGTCTCCAGCGGAGCAGAGCGGTTTGCTCCGTGGAGCGAAAAGACAGCCGACTGATCGTCGCCGCCAATCGCGCGGGGCGCGCGCTCGTCAGGATCGTGCGAACGCCGTAGGGAGCGCCATTGTGCGCACAGGTGTGACACAGGGCGCCAACGGCCCAATCCTGCTGCGCGTCCTGCGTCAATGTGGTGATTGCATGGCAGACCGCACGACCGGCGCTGGCGGAGTTGCGTAGGCGTGGCCAGTTTGCGGGTGCCTTCGAGGCGTAAGCCAAGCGATACGCGGGCATGTGCACGCGCCGCGGCCACAGCGCGCCGCGGACGGTCGTTCGACTGAAACGAAGGAGCTCCGGGTGACACCAGCTGCGTTTCGGCGCCTAGCGCTCAGCCTTCCGGAAGTCACCGAGGCGTCGCACATGGCGCACCCCGACTTTCGAGTGGGGGGCAAGATCTTCGCGACGCTTGGCTATCCGAGTGAGCGATTCGGCGTGGTGCTGCTCTCCCCGCAGGATCAGGATCTGCTGGTGCGCGACTTTCCGACGATCTTCGCGGCGGTGCACGGCAGTTGGGGCGCGGCAGGCGCCACCACGATTCAGCTGCGCCTGGCGCGCAAAGGCCCGGTCGAGTATGCGCTCGAAGCGGCGTGGCGACGACGCGCCCCAAAGCGTCTGGCCGCTCGCTTCACCTCGTCCGCGCGTAAGCCTCGGTCATGAGGCCCGTGGGCCCCTGCGGCGTTTCGAGGCGCAGCAGCATGCGGTCGCGCACCGCGAGCACGACGGTGAAACCGCGGTCCTTGCCGGCGTCGACGATCCAGGCTGGTTCTGGCTGTCCGGCAGCGCCGCGCGTCTCTGCGCCCGTGCTGACAACGCCGACCACCGGCCACGCTTCGATCGCCGATCGGCCGTTGAGCGGCATGCAGCGAAACAGGGTGAGCAGGATCGTGTCGCCGGCGGTGAGCGTGCGGCCCGCCAGATACGCGCCGATGGCGAAGTCGGGTACCATGGTGCCGGTGGCGCGAACCGGCGTGGGGATGGTGCCGTCGTCGAGCGTGCCCGTAAGCTCTCCCTTGTCTGCCACGACATGGCACGTACCCTGGGCATGGCCGGCCATCACCCAGGTCGCGCGAACGGAGGGCGAGACGCTGCTCCAGAGCGCCGTGTAGGTATAGAGCCAGCCGTCGCCACTCTGCCGCGCCCGGTACGTCGCGCGCGTGCCTGTCGCGCCATCGACGGTAGTATCGCGTGCAGAGAGCGTCGACGACCACGGCTCCATCGCGATGTCCTGATACCACCCGCGGACGAGGTACTCATGCGTGCCAGGCGGCAACGCGGGTGACGACGGCTGCGACACGAGTGGTTGCGACGCGGCAAGGACCAGACACGCGACGGCGATGCGGGGGGCGAAGCGGCAATGCATGAATCTCTCCATGGCTGGGGTCACGGGCTTCGACAGCATGGCCCTGGCAAATGGTTGCATGGGATACCCATATGAGCGCGTCGCGCGCCCGGATGCCCATCGCGGCACCAGCAGGGCCCGGGCGCCGCGGCGACGTCCGAGGACTCAGGCGTCGGGCGCGCTGCGCCCGCGGCGTCCCCCGGTCTCGCGCAGGCGACTGGACCACTGCCACAGCCCGGCGACGGCAGCCTTCGGGAGCCGGTGTCCGAGTTCGCGTGCCATGACGAGCAGTTGACCGCGGTGGTGCGCCTCGTGCGAGAGCGCGTAGCCGGTGAAGAGAATGACATCGCGAGGCATGGCCCCGTAGGCAAAGGTGCTCGCAGCCCCGGGCATGCGGCCGTCATTCGCCTGCCCGGCCTGCAGCAGTCGAGAAACGGCGAGCTCGCTGGCGCGCAGCGCCGTCAGGAGCGTGCCCCGAGACACCGACCGGGGATCGACGCGGGCCGGAATGTCGATCACGCCGCCGGGCCCGAGGCTCTGCACCCAGAGCCGGCGACAATTGTGGAGGTGCGCGGCGACGCTGCGGACGGTGCGCCGGGGTGAACGGGGGAGCGCGAGATCCCAGACGGCCAGCGGAAGGTGGCGGACGAGCAGTGACGTCACGCGGGCGTTGATACGCCACGCGTTCAGGACAGCGTCAGCCGCCACCAGGTGAGGGTCGTGCATGCGGAGTACGGGCAGGTGTGAGCACGATGCCGGGCCCGCGGCGCACCCGATGCGCGGCATGCGACGGGCGTCATATGGGTGAACAATACAACGCTACGGCCGGGCCGTCCGGTGCGCAACCGGCGCCGAGGCATTGCGGTCGACAGGGCGCGCAGGTAGCGTTATATGGGTACACCATAGGACGAATCATGCACGACGACCTGCCGCACCCAGCGGGGATTCTGCCCCTGATGATCCTCGGACTGCTCGATCTCGATGGACCGTCGACGGGCGACCGACTCGCACGGCGCATGGAGGAGGCGAGCGGACGGCGCGTGCCGGTCAGCTTCCGTACGCTGTACCCGGAGCTCGTCCGGCTTGAGCAGGCAGGCTGTGTGGCGGTGGCATGGCGCAACGCGGAGGACGGGCGGCGTGAGATGTGCTATGCGCTCACCGACGCCGGGCGCCGGCAGCTGGCGCGCGAGAAGCGAGGCTGGCGGCAGGCCGCCAGCCTCATCGGATGGCGCCTGGCGATCTGACCGGCGAGAAACCAGCTGGAACACGCGCGCCTCGACCCTCGTGACGCAAGAGTCAGGCGGTCGATCGAGCGCCTTATGACTCGGCGCCCTCTTCCCGCGCCAGTAGGTCCCCCGGCTGGCACCGCAGCGCTTCACAGATGGCGTCGAGCGTGGAGAATCGGATCGCGCGCGCCTTGCCGGTCTTGAGCACGGAGAGGTTGGCGAGCGTGATACCGACGCGGTCCGAGAGCTCCGTGAGGGTCATCCGGCGCTCGTGCAGCATGTCGTCGAGCTTGACGAGGATGGCCATGGTCAGACCGTCCCTTCGAGATCATCACGCATGCCGGCGCCCTGCTCGAAGACGCGCGCCAGCACGAAGAGCATGAGCACCGCGAGCCACCGCGTCGCGGAGAAGCTCCAGCTCACCCCCATCGGCTCGGCGCTCGACGACGCAACGGCCGCCACCACGCCGACACCGATGTGCAGCAGTTCAAGCCCGAGCAACGCCCAACCCATCGTCCGCAGCCGATCAGCGTTGTCTCGAATGAACGGACCCCCGCGTACCGTTTCGACGATCGCCAGCAGCCGCGTGAGGATCAACTGAGTGAGCGGGACGGAGAGAATTCCGATCATCATGATCGTCCGCGCGCCCGCGAAGAGCAGCGATCCGTCACCGACCGGTCGCATGCCGAGGCCCCGCATGACGAAGTCTCCGGCGACGAGGCTCGCGACGAGCAACATGACGATGAGCACACCCATGAGGAGATTCAGCGCGATGAGCGCCCGGATCAGCTTCCGGGAAAGCGTGAGCGAATCCACGGCGGGTCGAGTCATTTGGGCCGGCCTTGCCTTTGGAGTGGGACATCGTGAAACTTACTGATTATCGATAACGTACGTATCGACTATCCGTAAGTGTCATATCGATAAAGGTACTACTTCCCCTTCCACTCCACAACCCAGGCAGGTGCTCCGTGCGTACGAAATCGCTTGTGCTCGCCGCTGCTCTACTCTCCATGATTGCCGGATGTCGCTCCCCACGACCGCAGGTCGCGACCTCGGGGCCGATATCGGGCAACTCCTTCGTGATCCGCAACGTGCGCGTCTTCGACGGCGAACTCGTCACCGAGCGCGCCAACGTTGTGGTGCGCGATGGCCGCGTCGTCTCCGTGGGCCGTCGGGCGCCATCGGGCCTCGCTTCCATAGAAGGTGAGGGAAGCACCTTGCTCCCCGGCCTGATAGACGCGCACGCCCATGTCGGCAACGTGGCCACGCTGCGCAACGCGCTGCGGCTCGGCGTCACGACCACCCTCGACATGATGACGCAGCCGGAGTTTGCCAAATCGCAGCGTCCGCGGCGCGACAGCCTGGTGCGCACCGACCTCGCCGACCTCTACTCGGTGGGCGTGCCCGTGACCTCTCCCGGCGGGATGGGAACGCAGTTCGGAATCCCCCTGACGACGATCTCCGGTCCGGGGGAGGCGGAGGCAATGGTGCGTTCGCGTCTCGCCGATGGCTCCGACTGGGTGAAGATCATGTACGAGCCGGACGCCAAGATCGTCTCGTCGATCTCGTTCGAGACCCTGAAGGCGGTGGTCGCGGCGGCGCACGCGCAGGGCGCGCTCACGCTGGCCCACGTCTCCTCGCGGCGCGGTGCGCGCGACGTGGTGGCGGCGGGAGCGGATGGCCTCGCGCACCTCTTCAGCGACTCCGTCATCGACGCGAGTCTCGTGAAGCAGATCGCCGCGAAGGGGATGTTCGTCGTCCCGACGCTCTCGAACTTCGCGGCCTTCGAAGGCGGACCGCAGCGCGGCGCGCTCGCCACCGACGCGCGCCTCGCGCCGTTCCTCACGGAGGCGCAGCGCAAGGCGCTCACCGGCCCCGCCCCCGGGAAGGACTTCCCGATGGCGCCCTACCTCGTGCGATTCACGCTCGCGCCGGCGACGGAGAATGTCCGCCGGTTGCACGCGGCCGGCGCGCGCATCCTGGCCGGTGACGACGCCTCGTCCAACCTCCTCGCGATGGGCGCAGGACTGCACGGCGAACTCGAGTTGCTCGTGCGGGCCGGGCTCTCGCCGCGCGAGGCGCTCGTTGCCGCGACCAGCGGCCCGGCGCGCGCGTTCAAGCTCCGCGACCGCGGCCGGATCGTCGCCGGCGCTCGCGCCGACCTCGTGCTTGTGAAGGGCAATCCCCTCACTGATATCACCGCCACACGTGCGATTGTGCACGTGTTCAAGAACGGCTTCGAGGTGTCGCGGGTGATCGCGCCGTGAACTCGCGCATGGACGCAGCGCGCGCCCGCCGGCTCGCTCGGCTCGATGGAGCACCCGAGCGGACCATCATCGGGATCGGTGCCATAGGAGAGGGGCCGGTCGCCGGCCGCGTCGCCGGTCGCGGCGACGCGGCGGCGACGCTGGCCGCGACCAGCACCGCGGAGTCTGGACACGGCGGTCCAGGGGGCGGGAGCTTGCCGCTCGCTCATCGGCAGCGTATATGTTATCATATGGGGCACCAATAGGACACGAATCGAAGGTCCCTGGCCGTGCCGCGGTGTGGCAGCGACGCTCGGTCGCGACGTGTGGCCGGCGCTCGCCCTGCCCACCGTGGCAGCCAGCCGGTGACCTTCAGGGGAGACGACGATGCGCACTGCACTCACCGCCGCGGTCCTCGCGCTGTGCGCCAGCGTGCCTGCCGTTGCGCAGTCCGCGCCGGACACACTGCTGCTCCGGCCAACCCGCTACGACCTCAGCGTGCAGCTCGATCTGGTGCGCCAGCGGATGGAGGCGACGGTGCGCCTGCGGCTACGCAACGATCACAAGGTGCCAGTCCGCACCGCATCACTCCTGTTATATCGGCTCCTCGACGTCCGGAGCGTGCGGGATCCGTCCGGAGCGGCACGTGCGTTCAGCCAGCGGGTCGTGGCGTTTGAGGATTTCAGCGAGCTGCAGGCGAATCACGTCGTCGTCCCGCTGACACCCGCCCTCGCACCGGGAGCGGAAGTCACCCTCGAGGTGCAGTACGGCGGACACGTGCTGGGCTATGCTGAAACCGGGATGCTGTACATACGTGACCGCATTGACACCACGTACTCGATGCTCCGCATGGACACGTTCGCGTACCCGCAACCGGGGTACCCGTCGGAAGCTGTGAACAAGCGTCGAGGACTGCCGGTGTACGACTACACCGCCGCCATCACCGTGCCGGCAACGCACGCCGTGGCCAACGGTGGAGAGCTCGTTGAGCGCCGAGCGACTGGCGCGACCGTGCGCTACGTCTACCGCAGCGTGAAGCCGTCCTGGCGCATGGACTTCGCGGTGGCGCGCTTCAAGATCCTCAGGGAAGGCGATCTCACGGTGTTCCACCTGCCCGCCGACTCGACGGGCGCGACGCGCATCCTCGGCGCCATGACGCGCACCCTTGCGCTGTACACGCGCTGGTTCGGACCGCTCCGTGGCAAGGCACCCTTTGCGGTGATCGAAATCCCCGACGGGTGGGGATCACAGGCGGACGTGACGAGCATCCTCCAGGCAGCGGCGGCGTTCCAGGATGCGCGACGCGAATCCGAGCTGTATCACGAAATCTCTCACCTGTGGAATGCCGCCAACGCTGAGGCGCCAGCGCCGCGCTGGGAAGAGGGGCTCGCAACATTCCTCGAGGATGTGACCGCCGACAGTCTGTCGGGGACGGTGACCACTGACTCGAGCGCTATGCGCGTCGCGCGCTGGCTCGCTGGCCGACTCCCCAAGGATTCGGCGCTGCGTGAGGTGCCGCCTGCCGATTACGGAAAACGAGCAATGACGGGCCGCTCGTACTGGGTCGGCAGCCTGATGTTCTACGGGCTGTATCGCGTGGTGGGACATGACGTCTTTCGCCGCATCATCGGCGAGTACTACCGTCGCCACGAGGCGGGCGGGGGAAGCAGCGCGGCCTTTGTCGAGGTCGCCCAGGGGGTCAGCGGCACGGACCTCACGGCCTTCTTCGACGACTGGCTGTTCTCTGCGCGATGGACTGGCGTGGTGTCGGCCGCGCGGCAGCCGGCGGACCTCTACGAGCGTTACCGGCGCAACGCCGGTCGGTAGAACAGCCACGCATGTGTGCACCCCGCGGACTCGTGCGTCACACGATAGCAGGAATCGGATTGTCCGACCGAACCAAGCGTGCACACTCTTCGTCATGGCTCAGAGTCCTGAACGCGACTACGTACTCGGCACGAACGACGAAGAGATCCAGCGACTCGGCCTCCAGCATCTGGTCTGGCGGCCCACCATGCTCGCCTGCTGGCAGCAGGCCGGCATCACCGTCGGCTCGCGCGTGCTCGATGTGGGGGCGGGGCCCGGGTATGCCACGCTTGACTTGGCCGGAATCGTGGGTCCCACTGGGCAGGTCATCGCAGTGGAGCGCTCGTCCCGCTTTGTGCAGGTGGCGCGAGCCGCTTGCCAGGCGCGCGGTTACGACCATGTTCAGCTGATCGAAGCGGACCTGATGAGTGACGCCATGCCCGCCGAGCAGATGGACGCCGTGTGGTGTCGCTGGGTCGCCTCCTTCGTCTCCTCGCCCGCGACGCTGGTGAACCGGATCGCCGCCGCGGTGCGTCCGGGCGGCGTCGCGGTCTTCCACGAGTACGTCGCCTACGCCACCTGGCGGCTGGCGCCGCGGCGCGCGGCGGTGGAGGACTTCGTGCAGCATGTGATGGACAGCTGGCGCGCGTCGGGCGGCGAGCCGGACATCGCGCTGCAGCTGCCCCAGATGCTCGCCGACAACGGGCTCACCGTGCGGAGCGCCACGCCCCGGGTGTCTTGCGTCTCGCCCCGCGATCACATTTGGCACTGGCCGACCAGCTTCATCTCGATCAACCTCAAGCGGCTGGTGGAGCTGGGGCGCGTGGACGCCCCGTGGGCGCACGCGGTGGAGCGCGAAGTCGCCGCCGCCGCGGTCGCGCCGGAGACGCTGATGGTCACGCCGATGGTGCTGGAGATCATCGCCGAACGGCACGGAACGCGCGGCGCGTAACGTGGAGGGCGCCCGCATCCGCGGTGCAATGGCCCCGGTCAGTTGCGTTGCGTCGGCGGCGTCATTAGTGTCATATGGGGTACCAATAGAAGCGAGGGCGCCAGTGCGCTTTCGCTGCCGGTGGAGGATCGCCTCTGCCTTGTCGCGGCGCTGCGAGAGGAAGGATGCAACGTGCTTGAGACGATCGACGATTCCGAGTACGGCAAGTTCGCCGGGGTCATCAATCCCGAGGGGAACAAGGTGGAGCTGTGGCAGCCGCCCAGTGGCAAGTAATCCCGGCCCTCGATTCCTCAATTGAGCATCATGCGTGCGGAACCTGAACGAGCGCCTCATCCTGGCCGTCACGTCCCTGGTCGCCATACTCCTGTTCACGATCCACCTGACGGACGATATCGTCCGCGGGATGTCGCCCGGTGGACTCGAGAATCTCATCGGCGTGGCGATTCTCGTCGTGTGGCTGTACGGCACGCGGGTGCTGTCGGAACGGCGCCCGGGGCACGTCATCATGCTCTTGGGGTCGCTGTTTGGGGCAGCGATGCCGGTCATCCACCTAAGCGGGGCGGGTGTCGGCGGTGCGCTCGCGAAGTCCGACGGCGCGTTCCTGTTCATCTGGACACTCATCGCGCTCGGCGTCACGGGCACGTTTGCCGCCATCCTCGCGGTGCGCGGATTGCGGAGCCAGCCGCGAGTCCAGCCCCAATAAGGCGACACCACGGACCTCAGCCCATGCCGACCGTCGACAGAGCATGACCCAGACCGCACTGCGCTTTCCACGGTGGACCCTCGCCCTTGTCGCGACTTCGCTCACCCCATGGCTCGGTCCACATGTGGACCAGTACCTGCCGGTCGCCTGGGTCCTGATCAGGGCTTCCAGGAACGCTTCCGGTGCATTCTGGATGCTGGCGGCGGCGGCCGGCGGAATCGTCTACCTGATGTGGCTTGGCGTGTTCACGGCTCTGACGGCCTGGCGTGCCTCTCGCCGGCGCGACCGAAGTCGTCTCGATCGTTCACCATGACCTGGTCCCCATGCTGCGAGCACTCATGAGGTGGGGCCGCCGCTTTCCGCTGGTCGGCTCGGTCGCCGCCGGTTTGTCCGCGGGCATCGGCTACCCGCTGGTCAGCGTCGCGCTGGCCTGCCGAGCGCCTCGATCCGAGGCGTGTGTGTGGGGCAAGGCGTATCTACCGCTGCACCTCGCCGTCAGCGTGGTGGTTGTGGGCGGCATCGTCACCGGCCTGTGCCACGGCGTACTGTCGCGGCGGCGGTCGCCGCCGTCGCGCGATTCATGAGCTACCAACGGGAGAGTCAGATGCACCCCTCGACGAAGACCGCACGCATCGCTGGCTGGCTATACCTCGTCACGGTCATCGCGACGCCATTTCTCTTGATCTACGTACCGTCCCGGCTCACCGTGGCAGGCGACGCGTCGGCGACGATGAGCAGAATCCTGGCGAACGAATCGCTCTTCCGCGCGCAGATCGTCGTGGGACTCTTCTCCGAGCTCTGTTTCATTGGGGCGATCGTCGCCCTCTACCGGCTCCTCCACGAGGTGGACCGTTACTTGTCGGCGTTGATGGTGCTCCTCATCATGCTCGTCGTGCCACTCGCCCTGCTGGGCAGCGCAAACGAGTTGGCCATGCTGACGATCGTGCGTGGCGGAAAGCTCCTCGAGGTCTTTGACAAGCCGCAGCGTGACGCGATTGCCATGCTGCTGATCAACTTCGACCGCTACGGCGTGTACGTCGCGGAGCTGTTCTGGGGCTTGTGGCTGCTGCCGCTCGGAGTGCTGGTGCGCCGGAGCGGATTCCTGCCGCGCTGGCTTGGCGTCTGGCTGGTGCTGAATGGTGTGGCGTACGTGATTCTCAGCTTCATCGGCATCGCCGTGCCCGGGCTTGCGAGCCGCGCGCTGGGCTACGCAACGCCGGTGCTCTTCGGCGAGGCGGTGCTCGCGGTCTGGCTGGTGGTGGTGGGAGTTCGGCCAACGAGAAGCGACGCCGTCTCCGAGAAGGAGACGGCATAGCCCAGATCTTCCGCGCAGGCCGGGGTCGCGAGTTTGTGCTTCTCACCGCAAGGCGCCGGGCCACCTGGGTCGCAAGGTCGGACAGGAATCGGCGTCTGTGTCATATTGACTCTCGATAATACACTTGACGAATAGCGATAAAGTGCTTATTGATAAACGATATTCTAACGATCCCTCCTCGATCGCGTGTTCAAGAGCGGCTTCGAGGTGTCTCGTGCAATTCCGCCCGGCGCGACGCCGCCGGCTCGGAGGCGTGGTTCTCTCACCTGGAGAAAGGCGATGCACAATCGCGTAGCGATCCGTCAACTGGGCGACGCCTCGCCGCTGGTCAAGGCACGCATCGCCGGCTTCCTGTACCTGATCATCATCGTCGGCGGGGCGTTTGCGCAGCTCGGCGTCCGTGACCGCCTGGTCGTGAGCGGGGATGCCGTGGCGACGGCGCAGAACATCCTCGCCAACGAGCTTCTCTACCGCGTGGGGTTCGCGGTCGAGGTCTTCTACGTCCTCTGGTGCATCCCGCTGAACATTCTGCTCTACGACTTGTTCAAGATCGTGGACAAGAAGCTGGCCGTAATCATGGTCTTCTTCTCCACCGTTGGTGCGGCCGTACAGGCGCTCGCCCTGCTCGCGCACTACGCGCCGCTGGTGTTGCTGGGCAAGGCGTCTTACCTGACGGCGTTCACTACGGCGCAACTGCAGGCCGCGGCCTACCTCTCGATCCGGCTGTTTGACAACGGGTACATGATCGCGCTGTCCTTCTTCGGCATGTTCTGCATCACGCTCAGCTACCTGATCCTGCGCGCGTCCTTCGTTCCCCGCTTTCTTGCGGTGCTCCTCTTCATCGAGGGATCGCTGTACCTGGCCAACAGCTTCGGGCACTTCCTCGCACCCGCCGTGGGGAACAAGATCTTCCCGTTCCTCCTTCTCTCCGGCGTCGCAGAAGTCTCGTTCTGTCTCTGGCTGTTGATCGTCGGGATCAATCTCCCTCGATGGAAGGAGCAGGCAGGCGCGCCGGGAGCCGAGCGGACGGCAGCGTCCGGCGCGGGATGAAACTGATCGCCGTACTGGACGTATGGGGAAACCATAAGATAGAAGGGCGGCGAAGCTGACGGGGTCACCGCCAGCGCGTCTGCCTGGCGCGACGTCCGATCATAGGCACCCACGAGGAACCGGTATGCACACAGCGCCACAGAGGGAGCAGGTGCGGGAGATGTCGCCACAGACCAAGGCGAGGGTCGCGGGAGCCCTCTTCCTGGCCACCATGCTGATGGGAGCGTTTGCGCAGGGCTTTGTCGCCGACCGGCTGGTGGCGTACGGCAATGCGACGCTGACCGCGTCCAGCATCCTGTCGAATGAACCGCTCTATCGGATGGCATACGCGGTGTATCTCATCGAGATGGCATGCCAGATTGCCATGACGGTACTCTTCTACGACCTGCTCAAGCCGGTGAGCAAGAGCGTGTCGCTTCTGGCGGCAATTCTCGGGCTCACCGGATGCGCCATCAAGATCGTCAGCCGCCTCTTCTTCGCGACCCCGTTGCTCGTGCTCGGAGGCGCCAAGTACCTGAGCGTCTTTAGCGCCGAGCAGTTGAACGCGCAGGCATTGCTCTTCCTGCACGTCAATCACCAGGCCGAGACGATCGCCATGGTGTTCTTCGGGTTCTATACACTCGGGAAAGGTTACCTCGTGTTCCGTTCCACGTTCCTGCCGCGCCTCCTCGGCGTGGCGTCGGTGGTCGCCGGCCTGGGTTGGCTGACGTTCCTGTATGAGCCGCTCGCCGCGCGGCTGCTCCCGTTCACCCTGGCGGTCGGGCTCCTCGTCTCCTTGGCGTATATTGTGTGGTTCCTCGCGTTCGGGGTGAACGAACAGCGGTGGCTGGCCCAGGCGAGCGCGGCGCGAGCGTCCATATGGCGATGAAACACGCGGTGCCGGCGTTCCGGCACTCGGTCAGCCTGATGGTAGTCGCGCTGGGTGTTCTATCGTCCGGTGCGCGCGCGCAGTCGATCGAGCGCGCGACGCGGCTGTTCAACGAGGCGAAGTACGCCGAGGCGAAGGCGGAGCTGGTGGCGGTACACAGGGCCAACGAGCGCGTCGCGACGGTCCCTTACTTTCTTGGGCGCATTGCCATGATCGGCAACGACCAGGACGAGGCGATCCGACAGTTCGAGCGCGCCGTGCAGCTGGAGGACTCCAATGCCCTGTACCATTACTGGCTCGGCAGCGCGCTGGGCGAGGCGGCCAAGCGCGCGAATGTCTTTCGGGCGCCACTGCTGGCGCGGCGCGTTCGCAAGGAGTGGGAGCGCGCGGTGGAACTGGACCCGAACCAGGTGGATGCCCGGTTCGGCCTCGTGGGTTTCTACGCGCAGGCGCCTTCCGTCATGGGCGGCAGCATGGACAAGGCGCGCGCGCAGGTCTCTGAGATTGCCAGGCGCAATGCGATGCGCGGGGCCATGGCCCGAGGCGACCTGGCGCAGTACGAAGCGAAACCCGACGCCGAGATCGCCGCGTACCAGCAGGCGACTGTGCTGGCGCCGGACAGTGTCGTGGCCGTCGTGGCACTCGCCGACGCGCTGGTGCGCGCCGGCAAGCTCGACGACGCGGTGGCCGCGATTGATGGGTATGCCAGGCGCCGACCGGATGACCCGTGGGCTCCCTATCACACCGGGCGGATCTCGGGACTTACGGGCCTGCAGATCGATCGCGGCGAGGCTGCCCTGAAGCGATTCCTGGCAGCGCCCGCCCCGGACGCGCCGCCGCCGACCATAGCGCTGGCGCATTACTATCTCGGGAAGCTCGCGGAGAAGCGCGGGGCGAAGGAGGTGGCCCGCGTGCAATACCAGAATGCACTGAAGATCAATCCGAAGAGTCGGTTGTCGCGGCAGGCGCTGGAGGCGCTCAAGTAACGGGGGCGCGGGTGACCGGGATCGGCCGGGCGGGCACGCGGACGCGGTCTCACGGTTCATGAGCGGTCGCCGGCCGGCTCCATCCACGCATCACGCTTCATGCGCGGGGCTCCTGCTGGCATCGGTTCCGCCCCGGTGCGGCAGGCCGGCCGGCCCGCACTCCCATTGCAGGCGCGCCAGCCCGATGTTAACGTCATATGGGTTACCAATAGCAGCACAGTCACGCCTCCGACGTGAACCGGATCCCGTGGAGCGAATCTGACGCCCGACTGGTGGAGCACGAATGACCCGCTCGACGAACGCGCGCATTGCCGGAGCAACGTTCATTGTCTACATCGCCGCCGGCCTCCTCGGCCTGAGGCTGTGGTCGCGGGCGGTCGCCGGAGAGGGTGTTAGTGCGCAACTGGCCACACTCGCCCAGTTGGCGACGGATGCGCGGCTCGCCATCCTGCTGACGCTCGTCGGCAACCTGTCGGCGCTGGTGTTGGCGGTCACGCTCTATGCCATCACGAGGGAGCAGGATGCGGACCTCGCCATGATCGGTCTCACCTGCCGTGTCGCTGAGGGCATCTGCGGCATGGACTTCTCGCGGACGCTCGGTCTGCTCTGGCTCGCGACGGCCCCCGACGCGGCGGGGCTCGACGCGGGGGCGCGAACTGCGCTTGGCGCGTACTTCTTCAAGCTGGAAGGTTCGTTCAACGCCAGTGCCACGTTTTTCGCCATTGGCAGCACGCTCTTCTCGTGGTTGCTGCTCCGCGGCCGGATGATCCCAACGGGACTCGCCTGGCTTGGCGTGCTCGCGTCGGTTCTGCTCGTGGTGTGCCTGCCGCTGCAGCTCTCCGGACTGCTGCGGGGACCGATCACGCAGTTCATCTGGCTGCCGATGTTGCTCTTCGAAGTGCCGTTGGGAGTCTGGCTCATCAGTAAGGGAGTCACGCCGCTGCCAGCGCAAGCGTCGGCGCGCGGGTAAGCGCGGTGCGAGCTCCGGTCGCCGGTGGCCGCGTGCGTGCAGACGACGAAGGCGATGCGGGGTACGCGGCGACGCGGGCGGACGCACAACGGAGGGGTATATGAACCGACTACTCGCAGCGCTGCTAGGGCTCTCCGCCGTGACGGCGCGGGCGCAGGAGCCGTCGCCTCTGATGACGTACCTGGCGGCCAGGACGCAGTCCCCCGAAGCGTACGTGCTCTCGAAGTTCGCGACTCAGGATCTCGTGCTGATCGCCGAGCCACATTGGGTCCGCCAGCATGTGACATTCGTGCGGGACCTGATCCCTCGGCTCCACGAACGCGGTGTCCGTATCCTCGCCATCGAGTTCGCGCGCCGCATTGACCAGCCGCTGATCGACTCGGTGCTGAATGCCGACCACTACGATGAACGTCTGGCGCGCCGCATCACCATGCAAGGGCTGGTGCAGTGGGGCTTCCAGGAGTACGTGGACCTCTACAAGGCAGCGTGGCAGGTGAACCGCGGCCTGCCCCGGGGCGCGCCACGCTTCCGGATTCTCGCGTTGAATGGATCTCCGGACTACAGCCTCATCAAGACGCGCGCCGACATGGATGACTGGAGAGTCCGGCGCTCGGTGTTGCACGGCGAGACCGAGAAGGACTGGGCCACGCTTCTCATCGACAGCGTGCTCGCGGCGAACAAGAAGGCGCTCGTCTATACCGGCACGCATCATGCCTTCACGAAGTATGCGCAGCCCATCATTGCGGACGGCAAACTCATTCGCAAGGAGGAGTCGCGTTTCGGCCAGTACCTCTACGCGATTGCGCCGACGCGGGTCTTCATGATCGCGCTGCACGCGCCATGGCCCGGCGCGGCCGGGTACGGCTCGGCACCCGTCCTGCCCGCGGACGGGAAGATCGACGCGTTCTTCGCGACAGCTGGCGGGCGGTGGCAACGCGTCGGTTTCGACCTCAATGGCACGCCGTTCGGCGCGCTCGTATCGGAGACGGCGGTCTACAAGCTTGGCTATGAGCCGTTCACGATGGAGGAGTTCGCCGACGGGTATGTCTACCTCGGCCCCGTGTCGGGGTACGAGCCAGTGACCGTCATTCCAGACTTCATCGACGAGAGCAACATCGCCTACGCGCGCGCCAATTCGTCGAATCCCGAGGACCGTGCGGCATCCGCCGAGGACTTCAACCGAAGCATCGCCGCGTCGATTGCCGGCTTGAGAGATCGGTGGAGACTGGTGGCCGGCGGGCGATAGATGGCGCACTCGCACGACGCCGTCCCCCTGACACCGGCCCGAGTCAAGGCTGTGGCAGGCTCCAACAGGACGACGCAGCGTCGACATGCCAGGCCCTCAGATCGAGGCGTCGGGATCGTGCGGCGATGAGCCCCGCGGAGTTCCTCGCGAGAGAGATACGGGCGTTTCGCGACGATGTCCGCAAGCTCCGCGTGACGCCGACGGTGTCAAGCGCCACGATCCGTCGCCGGCTCGAGCCGTACACCTTTGCGCAACAGGTCCCGCTCACCGAGGCGCTGCGCGATGTCGCCGATTTGCTGCGGCACGGGACCCTCCACGCAACCCATCCTCGGTATTTCGGGTTGTTCGTGCCGGGAGTTCACGAGGCAGGCATCTGGGCCGACGCGCTGGCCGCCCTGTATAACCCCCAGCTCGGGGCCTGGTGGCATTCGCCGGCCGCCAGCGAGATCGAGATTCACACGCTCGCGTTTCTTGCCCGCGTCCTTGGGTATGAGGCCGCAACCGCGCACTTCACGTCCGGTGCCAGTGAGGCGAATCTGACGGCGCTGCTGTCGGCAATTTCCACTGTGTATCCCCGTGCCGCGGAGGACGGGGTGGGAGAAGGGGCTGCGCAGGGCGCGGTGTACGTTTCCTCGCAGGCCCATCACTCCATCCACAAGGCGGTCCGGGTCGCGGGCCTCGGCAACCAAGTGCTCCGGGTCATTCCCTGCAACGCGCGACACGAGATGGACGTTGCTGCGCTGCAAACGACGGTCTTCGCGGACGTGGCCGCCGGCCGCACGCCGATCCTGATCGTCGGCACCGTTGGGACCACCACCTCCGGCGCCATCGACGATCTCGTCGGCATCGGGGAGGTTGCGCGAGCGCACGCGGCCTGGTTCCACGTGGACGCCGCGTGGGGCGGAGCGGCAGGCTTCTCGGAGCAGCTGCGGCCGCACCTCCGCGGCATTGCGGGCGCCGACTCGGTCACCTGGGATGCCCACAAGTGGCTGTCGGTGCCGATGGGCGCCGGCATGTTCTTCTGCCGGCGGCCTGACGTGCTGCGCACGCTCTTCGACGTCGAGACGGCCTACGTCCCCAGGGAGACGGACGAAGGCGGCGACCTCTACCGCATGTCCCTGCAATGGTCCCGCCGCTGCATTGGGCTCAAGGTGTTCCTCACCCTTGCGGCGGTGGGGCAGGACGGGGTTGCCGCACGAGTGGAACGGCAACTGGGCGTGGCAGACTACCTGCGACATCGCCTCGTGCGCGCGGGCTGGACGATTATGAACCAGTCGCCGCTGCCGCTGGTGTGCTTTACGCACCGGACGCTCCGGCGGCCCGATGCTGTCGCGCTCGTCGCACGGCACGTGGCGGTACGCGGGCGGGCATGGCTTTCGCCGGCCTCGCTGCCTGAAGGACCGGTCCTGCGCGCCTGCATCACGCACGACGACTCGACTCGCGCCGACATCGACGTGCTGTGCGAGGAACTCGAACGGGCGCGCAGGAGCAGCTGACTCTCGATGACGCTGCCGCGCGGGCGCGCTATCGCGCGCCCGACACTGCCATGCGTGCGGCGGTGTCGGCGTCAAGACGCAGATGCCGGCGCAGGAAGTCCTGCAACTCCCGCGAACGCGGCGACAGCCCGCCGCCCAAATGGCGATGCGCGGCGAGCTCGATGAGGTAGAGACTCGCCTCGGTCCCGAGCGCGCTGCTGGGACCGTGACCGCCAGCTGGATCGATGAGCAGGGTCAGCGACTTGCCGAGCCGGCGCGCCTCGCTGACGTACTGCACGATGCTCTTGAGCGGCACGCGGTCGTCACGCGCACCGGCCCAGATGTAGACCGGCGACTGCAACTGGCGCACGTTGGCGAGTGGCGACTCGCGCTGCATCTTCTGCCGCCACCGGGCGTCCTTGTACCGAAAGCCCAGTTGCTGGAACTGCAGCGACAGTGGCGGGCCTCCGGCCCGGAGCGCCTCGCTGTCGTGCTCTGCCTGCCACTCCTTGATCCAGCCGTATTCCGTCGGCGGAACGCCGGCGAAGGCGACGCGGAAGCGTGCGGGATGATGACTGACCGCCAGCAGGCTGGCATAACCTCCGAAGGACATCCCCATGACCGCCTGTTGGCCGCGATCCCCAATGCCCAGCGCCAGCAGGAAATCCAGACCGTCGAGAATGTCGGCCAGCACGCGACCGTTGCCGACATCGCCATTCGCCGCCAGCACGTAGCGAAGGCCGTAACCAGTGGAGGCGCGGAAGTTGGGTACGAAGACCGCATAGCCGCGGTTGACGAGCAGCTGCATCGCCGCGTCGTACCGGTCGTAGATGCGTGCGGTCGGCCCGCCATGCAGCCAGGCGATCAGCGGAGCCTTGCCGGGCGCGATCCCGCTGGGCAGCAGCACGTAGCCGTGCAGCAGCATGCCGTCGCGCGCGCGGTAGCTGACCGGGTGCATCGTGGCGCCCGGAGGGGGCAGGCGTGTCGCGGCGTCCTCCCTGGCGAACAGCGGCTGCAGCAGACGCTGCTCGGGCCGGTACAGGTAGTGGCGATCCAACGCCTGATTCCCCTGCCGTGCCTGCACCAGCCACAGGCGGCGATCGGCGGAAGCCGCGAGTTGCAGGTTCGCTTCCGGCAGCTGCCGCTCGAGTGCGGTAAGTACGGCGGTGGTGCGATCGGTCCTGCCGTTTGATCTCTCGTCGGTGTTGCCGTACCACCGACGCCGTCCGTCGTGGTACGCCACGGCGAGCCAGTCCTCCTTGGCGGCACTCCAGAGCACCGCATCGGCATCGGCGATGCCCAGCGGATCGCGGTGCACGGTGTCCCAGCGTCCTCCGTCCCGTCGCCACCGACGCAACGCCAGCTTGTCTTCGCCGAGGTGCGACAGCAGCCAGAGCGCCTGTTGTGCCTCGTTGTAGCCGACCAATCCGCACGTCTCCAGTCCGCTGCAGCGCAACAGCTCGCGCGAACCCGAGGCGGTGTGCTGGCGAATGACCGTCTCGTAACGCACGCCGTCGAACGCCGCAGTGAATGCGAGCTCGCCGTCCGCATTCAGCAGCACATCGCGCAATGGCCAAGCGGACGCGATCAGCAGCCGTGATGTGCCCTGCGCATCGACGCGCAAGTAGCGGTGACGCTCCTCGCCGGGACGCATGTCCCTCTCGTAGACGAGCGCGTACTGCGGCGCGCGCGCATCCACCGCCCAGAAGCGTTGCTTCGTTCGGGCATCCCATTTGAGGACGCGCCGCCGGCTGAGGCCTGCGCCCTCGATCACCGCGAGCCCCTGATCGTCCGCGAGCCATAGCCGACGGCCATCCCCCGACCAGGCGGTTTCGGCACGCTGCAAGCCGGCGGCGAGCCGCACTTGAGTGCCGCTGCCGACCTCCTGCAGCATCACGTCAACGCCGCTCTCGTGGCGCCGGAGAAACGACAGGTGGCGGCCGTCCGGTGACAGGCGCACGTCGAGAATCTCTCGAGTGAGCAGAAACGTCTCGCGAGGTGTCATCGCGGCTCGCGGCTGCCTCGTCGCCGCCGCGATCGCGTGGCGGAGCCGAGCCCGCGTCGCGACCACAGGGTCCGTTTCCTGCACGGCCCCACGGGCGGGGCCAGGCACGACAGCCACGAGCACGGCCGCCACCGCGACGGCACGAAGGCCGAGGTGCCCGACACGGCCGCTCACCGACACGCGGCCGTCCGCGGTTCGAGGCACATCAGACTGAGGAACGCCGGGACGCCGATCGTCGCGCAGCTGGCGAGCCACAGCCGCCGGCGGGCGATGCTGACTCTCGTCCCGCGAAGCCACCACGAGCCGGCCGCAAGGGAGAGGAGCATCAAGCCCAGGGCCAGGGGATAGAAGAGTGGCACGCCGGGCAGCAGTTCGAGGCGTGGCGCCTGCGTCAGCCCCGTGTCCAGCAGATCGGGAACGTGCGCCAGGACGTAGAGGGGCGGCGAGAGCCACCACGATGCCACCGGGACCATCACGGAGCCGGTGACGCTGAAGTGGTAATCGTGGATCCCGCGGCGCTCGGCGACCACGGTGGACTGGCCGTCGGCGGCGACGAATGTGATTTGCTGCCACGGATCAGTGAGTGACTCGAAGCCGTCGAACTCCCGCGCGTCAGAGTAGAAAAGGGAGACCAGCCAGCCGTCGAGCAGCTCCACGATGCTCACGTGTGGCGTCGGTTCGTTCGTTGCGAGCGAGAGCTGCCAATCCAGCGTGGGCGGTGCGAACTCGGACGGCGCGTCACGGTCGAGCCGGTACGCGAGCAGGCGCCGGTTGGTCAGCAGGAGCAGGCGGTTCAGCGCGCGCACCGGCCGGCCGGTGTACCACTCGCCGTCAGGCAGGCGGACCAGCTCATGCTGACGCTGCGCGTCGTCGTCGATGGCGTACAGGATCGATGGCGTCATGCCGTACGCCGGCACGTGCGCGAAGCGTTCGGCTGAACCAAGGCCGCCCGTGCCCCACCAACCGCGCACGGCACCGGACCGCGCGTCACGGCCGAGGAACTGCATGCGGTCGTGACTGAACGTCCACTTGATGTTGCGCTTGTCGTCCCACCGGGGCGGCGCGACATTGCCGATCTGGTGGCGCACGGGGAAGCGCTCGAGATCCGGCTCGATCCCTGCCATCGGCAACAAGGGAAGCTGCTCGCGCCACGCGGCCGCCCGCGGGTCGCGGCTGGCGTCGATCCCCTTCAGGAAGAACGACTGGCCGATGTTGCGCAGCAGGGCCTCAATGTCGACATCCGTGTCGGTCGCAAGCACCGTCCTGCCCGGACTGCTGCGGCCGAGCAACTCGGCGAGCGCAAGGCCCTGCTTGCTCAGCTGGAAGACCAGAAGGAAGAACCCGAGCTGCAGCGGCAGCGCGGTCAGCAGGAGCACGATGTGCCCGGCGATGGGGGCGGCGCGGTCAGCGCGAAAGCTGTGGCGGGCGACGAACACGAGCCATGCGAGGCACGAAAACACCGGCAGAAGCAACCACCACACGGACGCGAGGTGCAAGGCGAGCATCAGCGGTGCCAGCAGCACAGCGACTGCGGCTCGGGAGCGGCTGGTGGATGCGTGGGCGCCGGCGAGCCAGGCCATCATTGCAAAGGCCAGTGCATGGAACAACGCGACGTAGTGGCGCGTGTCCACCACCTGGGTGGTGATGACATCGGTCGCGGCGAGGAAGACGAGCAAGGGGGCGCCGACGGCCACGCTCAACGTGGCGAGCGCCGACAGGGCCAGCGCGGCGAAGATGCGCGCCGGCGGCAGCGGCCGATGGATCAACCATAGCCAGCGGCTGGCCTGGCGGTAACTGCCAACCTGAAGCAACGCCAGCGTCAGGCCGAGCACCATGTAGACGACCAGCATCGCGCCATGGTCTTCGTACCCGAGCTGGAGAACGTCCGCCACGCGCGACATCAGGAGCAGCGCCGCGCCGTGGCAGAGCGCGATCACCACGGCGAGCCGGCGGAAACGACGCCACTCGGAGCGCATGAGATCGTTCATGGCCGAGGGGCCTCCGGCGCGGGCGCGGCGTGATTGCGGGTGAGAAAGGCGTTGACCGCACGATCGAGGTTCACCTCGCCGCGATGGTGGCGGCGGGCACCGCGAGCCTGCAACAACGTGCCGAAGCGCTCGTCCTGGTCCAGCACGAGGTAATGGGTCAAGCCGTCGATCTGCTGCACCTGCAACACGCCCGGCATCAGCCCGGGCTCCGGTGGGGTGAACGCGAACTCGGCGACCCACGCCGAAACGCGCTCGCAGAATTCGTCTGGCGGCGACATGTGCACGAGCCGCCCTCGCTCAAGGATGATCAAGTTGTCCGCGAGCCGTTCGATCTCGTCCATTTGATGCGAGCAGTAGATGATGGTGGCGCCATTGTCGTCGACCGAATCGAGCACGACTTCCAGAAAGGCGCGCTTGGCCACGACGTCGAGGCCAAGCGTCGGTTCATCGAGGATGAGCAGTTCCGGCTGCTGGGCCAGTGCCATCGCCAGGTTGACACCCGCCCGCTCGCCGCGCGACAGCCCGCCAATGCGCTGCTCGGGCAGCACGTGAAAGTGGTCCGCGATGCTGCGGAACTTGCGCTCCTCCCATCTGGGGTACAGCCGGCGCTGCATCGCCACCAACTCGTCCACACGCAGCCACGAAGGCAAGCTGTGTTCTTCGTTGACGAACCCGATGCGTGCCCGCTCGCGTTCGGTGAGAGCGGTGCAGTCGTGGCCGAGGATCGTCGCCCGGCCGGCGTTTGGAGACTGCACGCCGAGCAGGATGCGGAATAACGAGGACTTGCCGGCCCCGTTGGCACCGACGATGGCATGGATGCGACCGCGGGGAATGCGCAGGGACAACTGGTTCAGCGCCTTCTTGCGCCCGTAGCACAGGTCGAGTTGCTCCGTCTCGATGACGCAGGGCGAGGCTGAGGGAGATGACGCTGTACCCGGACGCTCAATTCGGAGCCAGTTGGGGTTGGTCATAAAGCCCGATCGCCTCCTATGGCCGCTTCAAGACGTAGTGCGAGGTGGCACCACTGACGTGCAGCACCGGCGCACCGCTCGTGCGTATGTCGAACCGGAGCTCCATGGGGCCCGACTGAAACGTGAGCCCATCGATCCAGGTCGCTGCTTGGGCGGGCACGCCGCCTGGCGACACGAGGATGCCGCCGTCATTTCCCTTGGTGATCACGACGGTCATCGGACGCCCGCGCCCGGGCCCGGTGTATGTGCCGACCAGGGGCGAGGCGTCACCGGCGAACGGCCGGAACCGGCGGTTCACTGGCGGTATGATCTGCGCCGCGAGGTCGCTCGCCAGTCCGGCCGGGGAGACCGGGCCCGTGCTGTTCATGAGCACCACCACAGTAACGCGCTGGTCGGGATACCAGCCCGCATACGCCAGAAACCCCTCGATGGCGCCGCCGTGACCGATCAGGCGCGCACCACCCGCATCGTTCGCCAGCGAGATGCCCATGCCGTAACGCGTGGGTGTGCCGTCAGCGAGCTTGGCGGGGGTGGTCATGTCGGTGTAGGAGTGCGGCGACAGGACCCTGCCACCATGCAGCGCCTGGAGCCACGTGACCATGTCACCGGCCGTCGAGCAGAGCGACCCCGCCGCGTACGGCCAACGCAGGTCGGCGTAGTCGGCGAGCCGCAGCTGGCGCCCGGCGTAGGTGTGGCCATGCGCCCGGCCCTCGACGACTTCGGTGTTGTTGCAGTAGCGCGACCGGGTCATGCCCAACTTGGCGAAGATGTTCTTCTCGATGTAGTCCTCATACGACATCCCGCTCTGCTTTTCGATGATCAACCCGAGCAGGATGTACGCCGAGTTGTTGTAGACTTGCGCATCCCCGGGCTCGAACTCGAACCGCTGGCGCGCGATGAGTGCAATGGCCGAGTCGCGCGGCAACGCACGACGGCTGAGGTCCGGGAACTCGGACAGTTCAGTGATGCCCTTGATGCCCGACGTGTGGTCGAGCAGGCGGCGGACGCTGATCTTCCGTCCCTGCAGCGGAAAGTCGGGCAGGTAACGGCTCATGTCCGCGTCGAGGTCGAGCTTGCCCTCGTCACGCAACTGCAGGATCGCCGCCGCCGTGAATTGCTTCGTCACCGAGCCGATCTCGTATACCGCGTTCGCCGGCGTCGGCACGTTCAACTCGACATCGGCCCTGCCGTAGCCCTTGAGCAGCAGGGTGTCGTTGCCCTGCAGGACGGCCACTGTCAGGCCAACGACCCGGCCCGCCTTCACGCCCGACTCTGCGATGGAGTCGAGCCGCGCGACGATGGCGGCGCGTGAAGGGGTCGCTGCCTGGGCCAAAGCGGCCGTCGGCGCGAGAACGAGGGCGACGGTGAGTGTCAGCGACGGGAAGTGTGCGGGCATGAAACGAGAGGTTGGTGAATGGAGACGGGACTGCTACGCCGATCGCTTGTGGAGGAGCGGTGCCAAGTCGGCGCGGATCCGATCGAGGATGTGCTCGAGCGGATAGTCGAGGCCAATGACCTCCGCGCTGAACGCCTCGAGCGCCAAGGACAGGCGCCGTTCACGCTCAGCGCTCGACAGGCGTTGTCGTGGCGCCGCAACAAAGAGCCCCAAGCCCTGGCGGGCATCCAGCCAGCCGTCGTTGGCCAGTTCGCTATAGGCCTTGGCGATAGTCTTCGGGTTGACCGTGAGTTGCTGGGCGAGGCCACGGACGCTCGGAAGCTGGGCGCCCACCGGCAGCTGGCCGCTGGCGATTGACAGTCTGATGCCGTCGGTGAGCTGGCGGACGATGGAGCGCGGATCGCCGGGGCTCACGGACAGGAATACGGGAACCGTCTTGGACATGGCTGTACCGTCTGTACCTAGTGTAGTGGTACAGTAGGATACCTCGCCGCTCCTCCGATTGTCAAGTCGGCGCAGTCGGCTCGTCCGTCAAGGATGCGGGAAGACCATCCACTTGCCGCTGGTTCACGGCTGTGCGAGACACGAGACGCACATGCGCCGCTGCCATTGCCCATGGTGGCGACCGGCGTTAGCCTCACATAGGGAACCCATAGGACTGAGAATGGCCAACAAACTGGAAGTGCAACAGGGGACGCTGGCCCTGATGATCCTGCGAACGCTGAAGGTGCTTGGCCCGCTTCACGGGTACGGCATCGCGCGCCGCATCGAGGAGACGAGCAAGAACCGGCTTACGCTCAACTACGGCACGCTGTACCCGGCGTTGCTGAAGCTGGAGCAGGAGGGCTTCATCAAGGCGGAGTGGCGGCAGTCCGAGAACAATCGGCGCGCGAAGTACTATGCGCTCACGGCAGCAGGACACAAGCAGCTTGCGCGTGAGGCGCGGGAATGGCACAAGACCGCGGACCTTATCGCGGCGTTTCTTGCGCCACGGCGGGAGGCCCTCTGAGGCACCTGCGCGCCGCAATCGCGCGCATTGCTGCACTGTTCTCGCGGTATCGCGCTGACGACGACCTCCGCGACGAACTTCAGTCGCACCTCGACATGGAGACCGACGAGTACATTCGGCGCGGCGTGCCCCCGGCTGCGGCGCGCCGTCGGGCACAGCTCGCGTCCGGCGGCCTCACGCAAGCCGCCGAATCCGTCCGCGCGCAGCGCGGACTCCCGTGGATCGACGGTGTCGCGGCTGACATCCGATACGCGCTGCGCGCGCTGCGCCGCAGTCCGGCGTTCACCACGGCAGTCGTGGTTACCCTCGCACTCGGGGTCGGGGCGAACACCGCGGTCTTCAGCGTCCTCCGCGGCGTGCTGCTCAAGCCGTTGCCGCACCGAGATGGCGATCGGCTCGTCTACCTGCGGCAGTCCACCGACGGGCCGGGTGGCGCCAACCTGAGTTTCTCCATTCCGGAGGTCAGCGATCTCCGCGCGCATGCCGCGTCGCTCGGCAGCATCGCGGAGTACTCCACCTGGTTCCTGACCTTGCAGGGTGACAGCGATGCGGTGCGGATGGATGTGGGCCTGGTCACGGGCAACTTCTTCGAGGTGATGGGCCTGTCCCCGGTGCTCGGGAGGCTGACGCAACCGAGCGACGACGGGACCGACGTCCCGCCGGTGATGGTCCTGACGCGTGAGTTCTGGCGGACGCGATTTGGCGGAGATTCCAGCATCGTCGGCAGGCAGGTGCGCGCGGATGGCATGCCGGTGACGGTCATCGGGGTCGTCGAAGCGGCGCCGTTCTTTCCCGGCCGCGCCGACGCACTGCTCAACATGGTCATCAGCAAGCACCACTCGAGCGCCTTGATGGTGCTGGACCGCACGCATCGCATGACCGAGGTTGTTGCCCGCCTTGCTCCGGGCGCCACGGTCGCGCAGGCCCGGGCGGAGGTCGCCGCGATCCGATCGCGCGTCGAACGCGAGTTCCGAGGGGCGTACGATCCCGGGTCGCGTTATCGGGTCGCCGTCATTCCGTTCAAGGAGGTCATGGGGGAACGCGCGAGGCCGACGATCTGGTTGCTCATGGGTGCGGCGGCGTTCGTGTTGGTCATCTCGGTGGCGAACGTTGTCAACCTGACACTCATGCGCGGGGTGCGCCGAGGACATGAGCTGGTGGTGCGCGCCGCGCTCGGAGCGGGCGTGCCCCGGCTGCGTCGTCTGCTCTTGGCCGAGAACCTCGTGCTGACAGCGATCGCGGCCGGCTTCGGCGTGCTCATCGCGCATGGCGGGCTCGGCATGCTCATCGCGCTCGCCGCGCGGTATTCGCCACGGGCCAGCGAGATCCGGCTCGATGCCATCGTGCTCGGCTTCACCATCGCGCTCGCAGTGAGCGTTGCCCTGTTGCTCTCCTTCACCGTGTCGTTGCCGAAGGAGGGCACGCTGGCAGGCTGGATGTCCGCGGGCGGGCAGTTGGTGGGCGGGAATCTGCGGGGGCGCCGACTCAAACGCAGCCTCGTCATCGCGCAGGTCGCTGTGTCGGTGGTGCTGCTCATTGGCGCCGGCCTCCTGACGCGCACGATGATACGGCTCGCCGGTGTGGACACCGGCCTCACGTCCGGCGACGTGCTCACGATCTCAGTGCAGCTCGTGAACCCGGCGCAGCTGAGCGCTGCCGCCGACGCCTCAGCGAAGGCGACCTATGATCGCATGCGTCAGGCCATCCGTCGCCTTCCGGGGGTGACCAGTGTGGGGCTCGGTTCCACGATGCCGCTGCGCAGCTCGTCGATCCAGATCGACGTGCGGATGGATGGGATGCCGCCCGCGGCATCTGAGCCCATGCCGCGCGCGGATTTTCGGACGGCCAGCCCCGAGTACTTCCGTGCCGCCGGAATCTCTCTCCTCGGTGGGCGGGAGTTCTCGCCGGACGATGCGGCAGGGTCCGACAAGGTCGTAATCGTCAACCAGACATTTGCCGATTGGTACTTCCCTGGCAAGAACCCGCTTGGGAAACGGGTTGCCTGGACAGGCGAAGTGCTGAGGTTCACGCCGTTTGGCCGCGAGTGGCGCACGATCGTGGGCGTCGTTGGGGACACCCGGGACGGCGGACTGGACGCGGCGCCGCGACCGGTGGTGTTCCTTCCCTTCGCCCAGGAGTTGGCGATGTTCGGCGGGTTGGTCATCCGCACCGAGGGCGACGCTTCGGCCTTGGTGCGCTCGGCGACGCGCATCGTCCATCGCATCGCGCCGACGGCCCCCATCGAGCGCGTGCTCACGGTCGCGCAGATCAAGGATGAGAGCCTCTTGCCGCGGCGCCTGAACGCCGCGCTCATCTCCCTCTTCGGACTCTTGTCAGTGAGCATTGCGGCGGTGGGGATCGCCGGCGTGCTGGGGTATTCGGTCAGTGCGCGCACGCACGAGATCGGCATCCGCATGAGTCTGGGGGCGGATGCCGGACGCGTGCAGCGCATGGTGCTGCGGGAGGGAGGCGTGCTGCTGGCCATCGGCCTCGTCCTGGGCCTGGTCGGCGCGTACTTCGCCACCGGCGTGATTCGCGGCCTGCTCTTCGGCGTGCCGCCGCATGACCCGGCCACATTCATCGGGGTGGCGGTGATGACGACAGTAGTCGGCGTGGCCGCGTGCTGGATCCCGGCGCGGCGCGCGGCGCGCATTGATCCGGCGATCACCGTGCGGTTGTAAGCAGCGGCCAGCCGCGGCGCCGCCTCCGTCGCCGCGACCGAAACCACTGGCGAAGCGCCAACGTATGGGATATCAATAGGAAAGAAAGCCGTTGGGCGGCGCGCCGGCGACGCCCGCGCGGCGCCCAGCCGCGTGGTTGACGAGCGATACCAGTGGGACGCTCACCGTAGTCAGTTCGTGCTGCGGCGCCCGTCCGAGGGCGAGGCGCCCGGCGGTGCTGCTCCAACAGCTCCTCCCGCGCAGCGTCGGGTACCACTCCGGGGCCATCTCGCATGAAGCGCATCCTCTCCGCGGAGTTCGACAGCCGCTTTCGAGGGCACGTCAGTGCCCTCTGGATCTTCACCCTGATCACGACCATGACGCTCGCACGGAGTGCCGTGCACCTGTTCAGCGCGGACGGCGGCGCGCAGTCGATTGCGCACATCCCGCTGGACACCTACTCCGCCGGCGCGGCGCGAGACTCAGTGGCGCTGTACGCGCGCTTCGGACTCGGACAGTGCCTGATGGGTGTGTTGTGCCTGGCGGCGCTCCGCCGCTACCGCGCGATGATCCCGCTGTTAACCGTCGTCCTCGTGCTGGGCTATGCCGCCCAAAGGGGCGTTACCGAGTTGAGGCCGACGGTTACCGTCGGCGTGTCGGGAGCCAGCGCGCCGGCCGTAGTGCTCACGACGCTCGGCATCGTTGCACTGGTGTTGTCACTTCAAGGGCAAGGATACCGGATCGCACGCGCTGATCGCGAAGAGGGTTCGTGACGATGCCGCGGCGCCATCCCATCCGTGCACTCCTCGTCAGCGCGGCGGTCGTGCCCCTTGGCTACTGGCTCGCAATAATGGCCGAGGCGACGGCGCTCGGGGGGCGGTGCGGCGTCGTGCGCGCACTGCGCGAGTTGATGATCATCAGCGCGTTCGGCGGCCCGACGGCCCTGGCGATGGCGCTGCTGTGGGGGGCGCCCATCGTGTACGTGCTGATCCGCATGGGTGCTTTGGGGGCGACGACCGTGGTCGTGGCAGGGGCCGTCGGTGGGGGACTGGTCAGTCTGCTGTTTGCGGAGCTTCAGGGAGGCGGTCTCTTTCGAGTGCGGATGCCGCTGCCGCTCGCGCTCGCGCTGGGCGCGCTCGCGGGTTTGGCGTGGTGGATGGCGGGCGGCGCCAGCATGGTGCGCCGAGAGGACCGAGGCGCGAGCGGCCGTGCGTCGAGCGCAGGCGAGGAGTGACGGTGCCCTCGACCGCGCCTGGATCCGCCCTGAGACCGCCCCACTCACCCCGCTTTTCCGCGGCTCGCCCCAAACTGTTTGTGCCGGCGAAGACCCGGACACACCGTACGGCCTTCCTCTCACGGAGCATGTGATGCCGGTACCAGTCGTTCTCCTGCTGTCGCTCGCGGCGGCTGTCTCGCCACCAACCTGCCGTCCCACGGCGACCACTGATGCGCGCGCGGTTATCGAACGCGCGGTGGGCGCATTGGGCTTGCCCTCGGTCGGCAGCTCGGTGCGCACGGCGTCGGTCACCGATGTCACTAACATGGCGTACCAGTCGGACCGCATGTATCCGCCGTATCTCTGGGCGTCGAAGGAAATGCGGCTCGCGATGGACTGGAGCACGGGCGTGCACCGGGCAGAGCAGGGGGCGGCGCCCAACGCCGTCGCGTTCATCAGCGACAGTGCGCGCCGCGCCGCCGTGTCGCCGCGGCGCGTGGTGATTCTGCCGCGTCGTCAGGCGTCGCTGCTGGACGAACGGGCCATGGATCCGTGGGCGGTGCTGGCCGACTGGCGCAGCGCGCCGGACGTGCGGGTGGTCGAGGAGTGCCTGTATCGCGACTACTGGAGAATCGTGCTCGGCCGCGGCACGCCAGACGGCGCGGAGCGGTTGTACGTGGACCCCAAGACCGGCATGCCGACCAAGCTCGAACGCCGCGAATCGCATTACCTGTGGGGCGACGTGAACGTCGAGTACCTCTGGTCGATCTGGACGCCGGTGAAGGGTTCGCGCGCACTCGCGCCGCAATTCGCGTTTCGGCTCGTCGACGGCGAAACGGATGAACAGCGCGTCATGTCCAAGTACGCGATGGTCCCGCGGGATAGTGCAGGCGTCCTCGCCATTCCAGCGGACGCTGTCCCGACTCCGGCAATGGTCTCTTCGAACCCGGATACCGTGCGGGTGACGGCGAACACGTTCCTGCTCGTCACGCGCGCGTACACGAACGTCGTGTCGCTGCAGCGAGACACGGTGTTCGTGCTGGATGCCCAGATCGACGCCGAGCGCGCGGCGCGCGACTCGGCGTGGATCGGCAAGCTCTTCCCCGGGCGCCATCCCGTCGTGCTGGTCGTGACCGATCTGGCGTGGCCCCACATCGCTGGCGTGCGTTACTGGGTGGCGCAGGGCGCGACCATCGTGTCGCACCCGGCGTCACGGACGTTTCTCGAGCGCGTGATCCGCAGGAAATGGACGCTGCAGCCCGACGTGCTCGATCAGCGCCGTGCCAAGGCGCGCTTCGTCTTCCGTCCGGTGAACGAATCGCTCGCGCTGGCCGGAGGTGCCGTGCAGCTGCGTTCGATTGACGGGGCGGGGAGCGAAGGTGCGCTTATGGCGTACCTCCCGGGCGAGCGGTTCCTGTATGCGGGCGATTACATCCAGCCCGGCGGACCAGACAGCTTCTCCGCGACGTATGCGCGGGAAGTCGGCGCGGCGGTGCGTCGGGCCGGCTTCACCCCCGAACGGTTTGCCGCCATGCACCTGCCGCTCAGCGAATGGTCGGCGCTCTCGCGCTTCACCGGCCTGCCGTGAGCCGCCTTTCGCGCGTCGTGGACCGGGCGTCTCCTCCGCTCTCGGAGGGGCGCCCGGCGGGCGAACGTGAACGGTGGAGCGCCGGCCCGGCACGGACCGCGCGTTGGTGGAGCGCGGTACTGCTCGCGTGGACCACACTCGGCCTCGTCGCCGCGCTGCAACAGGCCGTCACGTACACGATGCGCGGCGCGCTCAGGCAGGAGTGGATCTGGGTGGCCATACAAGTGCCGCGCTGGCTACTCTGGGTACCGTTCACGCCCCTGATCTTCGCCGCAACCCGGCGCTTCCCGCTCGCGCACCCTCGTCTGCGACGATCCCTGCTGGTGCATCTCGGGCTGGCCGCGCTCACGATCGTGCTGGTGGAGGGCGCGTATGCGCAGCTCTCGCTGCTGGTGGAACGGCTGGCGGGGTCCGTCGTTGCGCCGGGCCGCCCGCCGGCGCTCGTCCTGACGGCGATCTCCGTCCTGACCCGGCTCGTGAGCGGCGTTGTCACCTATGCGGCAGTCGTCGGCGTTGCCTCTGCGCTCGATTCGCAGCGTCGCCTCCGGCACCGGGAAGCGCACGCGGCGCGGCTCGCGGCAGACCTCGCGCGGGCGCAGGTGCAGGCCATCAAGATGCAGGTGCAGCCGCACTTTCTCTTCAACACGCTGCACGCCATCAACGTGCTGATCGTCGAGGATCCCGCTGCGGCCGCGCGCATGGTAACGCTGCTTGGCGACCTGCTGCGACAGACGCTTTCCCGGGCAACCGTGGAGCGGGTGCCGCTGCGCAATGAACTCGAACTGCTCACGCTGTATCTCGAGATCCAGCAGGTGCGCTTTCGCGACCGATTGCAGGTGGTCTTCGATGTGCCGGAGGCCACGTTGTCGGCGCTGGTTCCCGATCTGGTGCTCCAGCCGCTCGCCGAGAATGCAATCAAGCATGGCCTCGGCATGCAGACCGAGGGCGGCACCGTGCGGGTGACGGCGCGCCGCGACGCCGACACGCTCGTGCTGGAGGTCGTGGACACCGGGGTCGGACCCGTGGGCGACGAACCGCCGCCTGAACGCGTCGGGCTGTCCACGGTGCGGGCGCGCCTCGAGCGCCTGTACGGCGCCCATCAGGCGCTGACGCTGTTGCCGGCGCCCGGTGGCGGCTGCCTGGCCCGCATTGCCCTTCCGTTTCAGGAGGCGTAGTCCGATGGCGCCGCTGCGTGCCGTGATCGTCGACGATGAACCGCTGGTGCGCAGCGGCCTCCGAAAGCTGCTGGCGAATGAGCCGGACGTGGTCGTGGTCGGCGAGGCGCGCAATGGCCTCGACGCGGTCACCGTGATCGCCGCCAGCGCCCCCGACCTCGTCTTCCTTGACGTGCAGATGCCCGGCATGGACGGCTTCGACGTCCTTGCGCGACTTCCGGCCGCGGACCGGCCATCGATCATCTTCGTCACGGCGTTCGATGCATACGCCCTCCGGGCATTCGACGTGCACGCCGTGGACTATCTGCTCAAGCCCTTCGACGCGCCGCGCTTCCGGCTGGCGCTCGAGCGGGTGCGTGCGCGGCGCGCGACATCAGCGGGGCGTGACGATGCGCGCTGGGAGGCGCTGCTCTCCCAGCTCCAGCGCTCGTCGCGGTTTGCCGACCGACTCCTGCTCAAGGACGACGGCAGCGTGGTCGTTGTCCTGGTAGCCGACATCAACTGGATCGAAGCGGCCGACAACTACGTGCTCGTTCACACACGCGCGTCGCGGCACCGGGTGCGCCAGTCCATCAAGTCGCTCGAGTCGCAGCTCGATCCCGCCCGCTTCGCGCGGTCGCATCGCTCGGCGATCGTGAACCTCGACCGTGTGCGTTCGCTCGAGCCGATGGCAGCGGGTGAGTACGTGGTCCTGCTCTCGACCGGGGAGAAGGTCCCCCTCAGCCGCGGCTATCGCGATCAGTTTCGCGAGCGGTTGGAGGGTGGCGGTTGAGACGCCGTATGGGGACGCCAGCCACGCGGTCGTTCCATCGCCGTGCGGCAGCCGTGCGGTCGGCAGCATCTCCAGCCGACGGTGCGTCGGAAGGTCCCTCAAGGCCCCGTTGGTCGCCAGATTGGAGGAGGACGACGGGCTGCATGTCCACACCGAGCAGCCGACTCGTGCGTCGGCAACCACGGCGGTCTCAGGAACCATCGGAGTCAGAGAACGGAGACAGAACCAATGAAATCAGGTCGTTCATTCGGCGCGCTGCTCGCGACGCTCTGTCTGGCCGCATGCAAGCCGGCGGCCCCCGGTGGCGCCACTCCCGATGCGGCAACCGCGGCCCCGGTGGTCGATTCGGGCTTCGCGGCCGCACCAGACTCGGCGTGGGTCTTGGTAAAGGGCCTGACGCTGGTTGGATTCTATCCGGTGATGTCGAACGCACAGATCGACGCCGACGACGGGATGGCGACTGCGCTCGACGATTTCTCGTATCACCTCGGGACGGCCATGGATTCGCTGCTCGCGGCGGGGTTCACGATGCACTACCGGGGCGGCGACACGCTCTGGCTGCGAACCGACAGGGCTGCGTCGCGGTTCATTCGAGCCGCCGATAGCGCGCACATCGGCTATCTCTTCGCCGATACACTGGGGCGCCGCGCGGTCGTCTACGGCGTGCGGACGTACGTCGATCTGGTGGAGTACGCGCGGGAGTTTAAGGCGACCGGCACGCTCAAGCCCCGATAGCGCGGTCGCGGCTAACAAGCGTCCGTGACCTCAGGGCGCCCAGTATAACAGGCTGAATGTCCGGTATACTTGACAAATAGACTGCTATAGTGTACATTCTCGTAGACTCCACGAGGAGCTGTGATGGGCACGGAGCGATTGCGAAATCGACTGCGGGTTGCGCGAGCGGAGCGTCGAATCTCGCAGGAGGAACTCGCCGGGCTGGCCGGCGTAACGCGCCAGACCATCAGCTCAATCGAGAACGAGCAGTATGTGCCGTCCGCTCTGCTGGCATTCGTCCTCGCGAGACGGCTGCAGAAGCCCGTCGCTGACCTCTTCTACGTGGAAGGAGGTACTGCATGACCCCGCCCCCTCCGGCGCGCGACGAACGAACGACGGCGATCGAGAACGCGGGTTACCGCTGGTCGTACCTCGTTCTCTCGTTTGGTCTTCTGGTAATCGTCGCCATGCGCGGATTGGTGCACGATGAGGAGCCGTGGGATCTGCTGGTCCTGGTGCTACTGGGCGGAGCCGTGAATGCCGGATACCAGGCGTGGCATCGCGTGCTCTTCCAGCGCTGGTTCGTCCTGGCCGCGGTGACCATGGTCACCGCCGCGCTGCTGTCGGCCCTGCTGGTCCTGTTGCGGCGGTAGGGGCGGACGATGATGTCCTCGCATCGAGGCCGCCAAACGTCGTCCGCCGTCAGGACGGATGACCTCAGCCGCCAATTCGGGGCCGTGTGCGCGCTCGACGGACTTGCCCTCGAAATTCCGCGAGGCATCATCTTCGGATTTCTTGGCCCGAACGGTTCTGGCAAGACGACCACGATTCGGCTGTTGCTTGGTCTGCTCGAAGCGACGCGTGGTCGCGCCGAGGTGCTGGGCTACGACACGCGGACCGACGCTCCGAGGATCCGCGAGCGCAGCGGTGCGCTGCTCGAGCACTGCGGGCTGTACGAACGCCTGAGTGCGGCGGACAACCTCGATCTGTACGGCCGGTTCTGGCGGCTGTCCCGGGACCACAGGCGAGCGCGCACTAAGGAGTTGTTGTCGCATCTCGAACTCTGGGAGCGGCGCGATGAGATCGTGGCGGGCTGGAGTCGCGGCATGAAGCAGAAGCTGGCGATCGCCCGCGCACTGCTCCATCAGCCGGAATTGGTCTTCCTTGACGAGCCCACCGCCGGGCTCGATCCAATAGCGTCCGCAGCCCTGCGTGATGACCTGTCGCGTTTGGCGGCACGCGAGGGCGTGACGGTGTTCCTGACCACGCACAATCTTTCTGAAGCCGAGCGACTGTGCGCGCTCGTGGGTGTTGTGCATCAGGGGAGACTCAAGGCGGTAGCGCCTCCTGGCCAGCTGGCTGCCAAGAGCTCGACGCCGCGCGTCGAGATCACCGGTACGGGCCTGACGGATCCCATGATGGAGATGCTGCGTGCGCATCGGGGTGTGGCACCGCGCGCGTTGACGGTCGCTGCCTGATCATCGATCTGGATCATGCAGCGGCTGTGTCGTCCGTTGTAGCGGCGCTGGTGAGCGAGGGTTTTCAGCTCGAGACGGTGCGCAACGGCGCGGGCGCGCTCGAGGACGTGTTCCACTCACTCGTGGAGGCACAGCCATGATGGACGTGCTCGCCGTCGCCTGGAAGGAATGGACGGAGCAGTTTGGGCAACGTGGCGTTCGCGGTTACCAGGGTATCCTGCTGACCCTGCTGGTATTTGGAGTCGTTCTGCCATTGCAGAACGGCCCCTCATGGATCACCTCTCCCATCGTCGGAGTCGCGTGGTCGTGGGTGCCGATGTTCCTGGTAAGCACGGTCATCGCCGACGCGATCGCCGGCGAGCGCGAGCGGCACACGCTCGAGACACTCCTCGCGAGTCGTCTCTCCGATCGTGCGATTCTCTTCGGGAAGATGAGCGCCGCGGTCGGTTACGCAGGCGCGGTCACGACGCTCAGCCTGCTCTCCGGTCTCATCGCCGTCAATCTGGCGCATCGGGAAGCTGGGCTACTTCTGTATGCTGCGCCGGTGGTGCTCGTGCTGTGTCTCGGCGGCATGCTGGGTGCAGTCTTCGTGGCGTCGGTCGGAGTCCTCATCTCGCTGCGGGCGAGAACGGTGCGTCAGGCACAACAGACACTCTTCGGAGCCATACTGGTGCTGCTGTTGGCTCCGGTGGTCGCCCTTCGCCTGCTGCCGACGGAGTGGAAACACGTAACCCTGACCGGCTTGGTGACGCCCGGCCAACTGTGGATCGCTGCCGGCTTGGCATGCGCCGCAGTTGACGCCGGTCTCGTCGCATTCCTGATCCGTCGCTTCCGTCGTACCCGACTGGTCGCCGAGTGAACGCTGCGCGATGCCGCCGGGCCCACGATCCGCATGCAGAAGAGCTCGGAATGCGCTTGTCGGCACGCGAAGCGTGTGGTCTCTCAGAATCGCTGTTCGCGTTTCGGTGCTCTCTATCACCCGCGGACGCACCGGTGCTGGCGGGTGCACGCGCTCAGTCCCGTCATGAGGCGTTCCGCGGCGCCAGACGGATGGCGCGGACGCCGTAGGACGGTCGAGCCGGCGGACGGAGCGACCGGTGGGGCGCCCCCATCGCGGTCGTCGAGTGCGGGACTCGGTCAGGCGGACCTGCGCCGCAGCGACAACACCAACCCCACGACCATCAGCGCGAACAACACGCGGTTCACCACCAGTCCGCCCGCCGTTCCCGTCCGCTCGATCGGCACGTAGTACAGCACGAGCGAACGCACGACGTAGTCCAGCGAGAACAGGGCGAGCATCAGCGGCACGGCGCTGCGATACTTGGCGAGCGCGAGCGCGCACAGGGCGTAGAAGGGCATCCGCGCGGTGCCGAGGAGCGCGAACATCGCGATCACGGTCTGCTGGGCGGCGGGTCCGTACGTCTCGAGCGGGATGCCGTCGGCGGACGACGCCACGGACGCGCCGATGAAGATCGAAACCACGCTCTGCAGCAGCTTGATGGTCAGGACGACGCCGAGCAGCCACGGGGCGATGCGGGAGCCGAGGTAGGCGTTGTCGAAGCGTGCGGGGAGGAGCTGGCCGAGCATGGCAGTGTCTCCTGAGCAAGGGACGTCGGCGCGATCTCTCGGTAGGTCTACGATGAGGTCGGCTTGTGGGTTTCTCGCAGGCCGGATCCGTGTGGCTCCGTCAGTTTCCGTGAAATCCGTGGTAAGCGGTGGCGGTGCTCCGCGTGCAGACCTGCGCTGGGCGCCGTAACTTCGTCACACATGCGTCGCGTGCGCGCAGAGAGCGGGCACGCCCCACCTGCACGCGGGACGGGGAAACCAAATGACCTCGATGAGTAGCGCACCTGCGCCCCAGCAGAAGCTCGGCGGCCTCGCCGCCCTCTACATGGCCACCGCCTACCTGGTGGCCATGCCGTACTTCCTCGTGCTGGTAAAGTATCCGGGCGTCACGGACCCCGCCGAGAAAGTGGCCCTGCTCGTTGCCCACCACACCAGCATGCGGGCGATGTACCTGATCACGTACATCGTGTTCGGCATCGTCCTCGCCGTGCTGTCGCTGGCACTCGCCGAGCGACTGAGGGCCGGCGCACCGCTGCTGAGCCGGGCGGCGACCGTGCCCGGACTCCTGTGGGCCGTCGCGCTCGTGGCGGGCGGGATGATCTTCAACGCCGGTGTCGCTGCCGTGGTTGAACTCCATGCCACCAGCCCGGTGCAGGCCATTGCCGCCTGGCAGACGATCGAGCCCATCGCGCAACGACTCGGCGGCGCCGACGGCGAGCTGCTGGGCGGTCTCTGGGTGCTGCTGGTGAGCATCGCCGCGTTGCGCGCCCGCGCGTTGCCCGCGGCCCTCAACTGGCTCGGCGTGGTGATCGGCTCGGCGGGCGTGTTGTCGGTCGTGCCCGTGTTCAGGGGGCTGGCGTACGCCTTCGGTCTCCTGCAGATCGTCTGGTTCATCTGGCTGGGTATCGTGCTGCTCCGCACGCCCTCGGAACCCGCTGAGGCGGCGGTGCCGCGCTGATGCACGCTCCGAGCGCGCTAAGTCAGCGGGCCGCCCTGCTCGTCGGCGCCACCGGCCGCACCGGCGGCCGCGTCCTGCAACAGCTTCTCGACGCCGGCGCCAAGGTCCGCGTGATCGTGCGATCCGCCGAGCGCCTTCCGATCGGCGCGGCGGGCCATCCCAACCTGACCGTGCTCGAGGCCGACTTGCTCTCGCTCAGCGATGCGGAGCTCCAGCGACAGGTGCGGGACTGCGATGCGGTGATCTCGTGCCTCGGTCACGTGATCAGTTTCAAGGGCGTCTATGGGTCGCCGCGCGACCTCGTCACGCAGGCCACCGCACGGCTCTGCAGGGCGATTCAAGGTCTGCGGCCGGCGACGCCGGTCAAGTTCATCCTCATGAACAGCGTCTCCGTGCATCGCCCGGGAGGCCTCGACACGCGTCGCACGCGGTTCGAGCGGGCGTTCCTGTGGACGCTCTGTCGCGTCCTGCCACCGGCGATGGACAACCAGCGCGCCGCGGACGTCCTGGGTCGCGACGTCGGTGTGGCCGATCGGTTCGTGCAGTGGGTGGCGGTGCGTCCGGACACGCTGCTGGACGGCGACGTCACCGCCTACGCGCTGCATGAGGGCATTGTGAGCGCCCTCTTCAAGCCGGCCAGCACCAACATGGCCAGCGTGGCGCACTTCATGTGTGCGCTGGCGGCGGATGCGTCGCTGTGGGAGACGTGGCGGGGGAAGCTGCCGGTGATCGTTAACGCGGCGGCGCCTCTCGAGTATCCGTGAAGCTCGAGAGGGCAAATGCGGGGCGCGCTGCGAGGGCTGGCGTCGCGTGTCGGAAGGTGACAGAATCGGGGTTCACCCGTTCGGTCTCGAAACGGAGGGGGTGCTCCATGGGGCTGGTGGACAAGATCCGGGGCGCGCAATGCGTGCTCTGCACGAGACGGGTACGCGACACGTCCATACGCGTCGTCATCCACGCGCGAAGCGATCCGGATACGCGCAGTCTCATCCTCGGAGCAGACGAGCGGGGCTGGATCGGGTGGCTCAACAAACTCGGCGTGCCCATTGATACCCTGCACGCCCTCCGGCAGGACATTCGCGTCTGCGACGCCTGTCGACGGGAGAAGGTCGGCCCCGTCGTGAAGGCCCTAATTGCTGAGCGTGTGGAGCTCATCAGGACGCGTCTGCGACCGCCGCACAACGGCAACGGCGTCGGGCCGCACGACGAAGAGCTCGGCGGCATTGGAGCCGCCGGATTCCCGGAGGCCCTGTTCGGCTTCTTCGATCTGTGCGCACTACACAAGTCGCTCGCGCATAAGGTGGCATTCTCGTATTGGATCTGCCGGCTGACCACCGAGCTCCTTGCATCGGGCGCCCTGTCATCCTCGGACGTGAGTCCAGACCGGAGCGCCATCCTCGCGGAATGTCTCGCGGCCGAGTTCAAGCCGAATCAGGACTACATGTGGCCGAGCTGGCTGGAGACCATCATCACAATCGAGAAGCACGGAATCGGCGTTGCCCGCTCCCTGCAATCGCAGATCGCCACCATCGAGGCGAAGGACAGAAGCTCGCACACGCTCGGTCTGCTGAAGCAGCTGCGTTGATGCAGGGATGCCCGGCCTCGCGTCTGCGGCGGCGACGGTAGGTCACGTCACAACGGCACCATCGACGTCGCGTTGCCCGTGCATCGCGCGGCCGCGGCCAAGCATCCAGGCGGCGACGGCGCTCGCCAGGGTCATGACGGCGACGCTGGCCGCGAGGTCGACAAACACGCTGGCCTGGGAAAAGTGGTTTGACGCGGCGTACAATCCAAAGTTCACCGACGACCAATAGAGGGCTGCGAGCACAAAGCCGTTCTTGAGCCCGGACGAGAAGGTCGTGGCGCCCGACCATCGCATCACGGTCGTTATGAGCAGGCCCATGGCCACTGCCGTCGCGGCCATCGCCCATCCCACAAGTTGACCTGATGGTCTTACGAGCTGTCGCTGGAAGTCCGCCGAAACGGCGGGATGCGCCTGAAAAAAGTCCTTCAGGAAGGCAAAATAGGCGGCGGCGTGCAGCACGAGATTGACCAGTGTCACAAGCAACACGGTCCGAAAGTACTTCACGGTCATCATTGCAGGGAGCCCCTGTCTTCACCGCTGTGTGCCGCAGTGCGGAACTCGAAATCGGCTGACGCAGATGCCCGCGCGGCATCGGTCGCCGTCACGCGTATCCTGATCACACCGGGTGTGGGCGGCGTGCCGGCGAACGTGTGGGTGGCAGCATCGAAGGTGAGCCACGACGGCAAGGCACGGCCGTCGGCGAGGGTCGCCGAATAGGTCAGGGGGCCGCCTTCATCATCGATGAAGGCCGTATCCGGAACTACGTAGCGGAACTCCTGAGCCACCGACAGCGTCTGAGGTGGAATCCTGCTCCGCAGGTACGGCGTGTAGTTTGTCTGGCGCAGGCTGTCGATCACACCGGCGATGCGCACCCAGTAGATGTGGGTATCCGAGTAGTCGGGCTTGGTGCCTGTCGTGTAGAACAGGTACCTGTTGTCGTTCGTGACGTACGGACCCCAGGCGCCGAGTCCAAAGTTGATGCGCCCGCCGAGGGACTTGGGATTGGTCCACCCCCCGTCCTGCCTGGGGAAGCTGACGGCGAGTGTCCCATGCCGCGCAATGATCATGAACGACTCGTCGCGCGCAACGAAAAAGTCATAATCGGTGGCGGCGGTATTCACGGGGAGCCCAAGGCTGGTGGCCGTGGTGTCTCGTGCGGTGACCAGAATACGGGAGCGGTCCAACCCGCCGAGACTGTTGGCGGGCGTCGAGGAGGCGTAGTACCGTCCCGCGGTTGTCACCTGCAGGTAGTGATCGAAGCGCAGCTTGCTCGCCCACCGCAGGGGGGTACCCCAGCCCGTGTCGTTGCGGACCGAGTAGTACGATTGCCCGCCTATGCGCTGGATGAACAGCGTGTCTTCGGAGGGTGAGAAGGCCGGAGCTACAAACCCCTCGAAGAGCGTCGTCGGGCCGTGCCACCGACCGTCCGCGAAGCGATAGGACTTCGTCCTCTCGGTATGAGGCTTCCCGTCGAGCGCCGTGTAGCCATCCAGTTCCTGATAGTAGATAGTCGTTCCGTCGCCGGAGATGGCGATCCGCTCGGCGGCAAAGGAGCCGGCGGTAACCTCCAGCGGGAACACCTTCGGGGCGTCGCCGGGAGGTGCTTGCCCGAGATAGAGGCTGGAGGCAGGGATGCCCGGCGCCTGCGGTGACGGCGACGCAACTGCGGGCGTGGCAATCGGCGATGCGGCTGTCGATGCCGCTTGGGAGCCAGCGGGATTGAGCTGGTCGATAATAGACCGGTCCGCCCAGTAGATATTCCCGTCGTCTCCGCAGAAGAAGAGGTACTTCCCGTCCGGAGAAAGCGACGGAAACCGGCCCGGAATGTCGGTGACTCTCCGGGGCGACGACCACCCTCCGTCACTCCCGCGAAACGCGACATGGACAAACATCTCCTCCTTGTCGGCGATCAGCGGGCGATTCGATGAGAACAGCAGGAAGGACTCGTCGGGTGATACGAAGGGCGTGTAGTCGATGGCGTTTGGCACATTGATGGTCGAGTCCAGCACCGACGCGTCCCCATAACCCGCCTCCGAGTACCGCGCGGCGAAGATCCCGCTGTTCCAGACCTTCGTCGGCAGGTGCGCCGAGAAGTAGACCCGACCCGACCGAGTGAAGGACGCGCTGCCACTGGGCGCGAAGCCACCCGTTCGCGGCTCGCTCCATCCGCTCAGCGTGCGTTCGACATGGTGCGCCACCCAGCCCGCGCCCGTGTTGCGGCGGAAGTACAGTCGTGTGCCGTCGGGCGAGAAGAGCGCTCCTTGGGTGTCACCTGCTTTGGCGAAAGGCGGGGACTGCGGGGCGGACCACTGCCCATCCACATCGCGCACGAACAGGAGACGAGCCGAGGTCGACTTGAGGTCGACGGTGTTCCAGTACATCTCCCGGCCGTCGGGCGAGATCTCGAGGCGGCTGTGAATCCTTCCGGTGGAGATGATGCCTGGCGCGAAGACTTCGGGCGTACGACCGGGTGGCTTCTGCCCGAGGTAGGCGTCCGCGACACGCTGGCCCGTGACGATGCGTTGCCGGCTCGCCGCGTCCCACGCGGGCTGGGTGGCTGCGTTGGCGACGTCGAGCGCCGTCAGGAACGCCAGCCGGGCGATGCGAGCGGCCGCCACATCGTCGATGTCATCCACGGCGTCGGTGACGCGATGATATGCGGGCGGCGTGCCATCCAGGAAGTAAAGGAACGGAACGCCCCGGCGGGCGAAGCTGATATGGTCGGACCGGTTCAGGAAGTTCTGCTGTGGCCAGTGGTCCGTCACGGGCTGTGCGACCAGCGAGCGGTTCTCGCGTGCCACGCGGCGGATGGTCTCGTTGAGCGTCGAGTCATCGAGTCCGATCAGGGCGACTGAATCCCGCCAGCCCCGGCTGATCATGTCGAGGTTGATGGCGGCCACAGTGTGGCTGAGCGGCACCGCGGGGTGGTTCACGTACCAGCCGCTGCCCCAGAGTCCTCGTTCTTCGCCGGAGACGGCGAGAAAGAGCAGGGAGCGCCGCGGCCGAACGCCGAGTCGCGTGAAGGCCTGCGCGATCTCGAGCACCGCCGCGGTGCCTGACGCGTTGTCGTCGGCGCCGTTGAAAATCGAATCCCCGTTTACCGCTTTGCCTACGCCGAGGTGGTCCATATGCGCCGTCACCACCACATGCTCAGCGCGGAGTGTCGGATCGCTGCCCGGCAGGATGCCGATCGCGTTTGGAGCCGTGGCTTCGCGAGTGACCCGCGACACGCCGTGAAGCTGCGTGGTGAGCCCTGGCACCGCGCGCACGATCGTGGCCTGGGTTGCGAGCAGGGCGGCGACGTCCTCACCAACGGCGCGGAAGAGGGTCATCGCCGAGGAATCACGCACACCCAGCATCGTCAGCGCCGGGGCGTCCGACTGGGCCCCGATATTGCAGCTCGGCTGTGTGCCCCCAGCCGCCATTCCGCCAAAATCCGCGGCTGCGACGTTGGTGACGATGATCCAGGTGGAGGCCCCGCGCTGCAGCGCACGCATGACGTGCGGCATGAGGCGGGCCCGCACCTGAAGATGCTGGGCCGGCACGACGGCCAGGATTGTGGCGCCGCGCAGCTCGAGGTCCCCGAAGAGATCGGCCGTGTCGGTCGGAATCCCTGCGACGAGCACGGTGGGGCCCGACGAGTCTCCGTCCCTGAGACGGCCTGCGAATGCGGCGACCTCGCGGCCCAGCGGCCAGCGGACGCTCGTGCCTCCCATCGTCAGGCCGACGTACGACGTGCTGTCGGGTCGGGTGCAGCGGATCGGAAAGCGCTGGATATAGCCACCGCTGTCGCCCGCCGGACGCAGGCCCATGCGGCGGAACTCGGCGGCGATGTACGTGGCGGTTCCGTCGAGTTCGGGACTCGGAGTGTTCCGACCGAGCAGCGAGTCGGACGCGAGCCGGCCGATACGAGAGCGCATGTTGGCCGGGGTGATGCGCTCTGCCGCGCGGCGCGCTGCGGCCGTGGGTGGTACCGATGGCCGTTGCGCCTCCAGGGTGCCTCTCACGCCCACGAGGCAGGTGAGCGCGAGCAGGGACACGGGCCTCGAGACGGATCTCGAGACGGTCAGCGACACTTTCATCTCATCCTCAGTCAGCGCTGGGCATCACCCCAGGATCTTGTCGAGTGCATCGCGGTGCTGCTGGCCCACCGGGACCTGCAGCCCGCCGCGGGTGAGGAGAATCCAGCTCCCCTTAGACCACGCCTGTGCCTCGCGCACGTGATCGAGGTTGACAATCCACGAGCGGTGGACCCGCAAGAACCGGTGGGGGTCAAGCTTGGATTCGATGGCGCACAGCGTGCCGCGCAGCATATGCTGCGTGCGCTCGCAGTGCAGGCGCACGTAGTTGCCTGTGGCCTCGAGACAGTGGATCGTCGACGTCGGCACCAGGAGGTAGCGCTCGTTCTCCCGCACCACGAGGTGCGCCTTCACCAGCCGGCGGCGCTCGTGCATCTCGATCACGGCCTGAATGCGCTGCTCTAGCGTGTCCCGGTTCGACAGCCGGTGCAGCGCGCGCACGCGGTCGAGGCACTCGGCGAAGCGCCCCGCGTCGATCGGCTTCGTCAGGTAGTCGAGGGCGTGCAGCCGAAAGGCCTCGACCGCGAACTGATCGAATGCCGTGACGAAGACGATGATTGGCAGCGCCCCTTCACTGCGCCACATCTCGGCGACTTCCAGTCCATTCAGGCCCGGCATCTGGATATCGAGGAAGACGACGTCGGGGGTGTGCTCGCGCACGGCCTCGAGCGCCGACAGTCCGTCGCCCGACTCGCCCACGACCTGCAGGTCCGCGTGCTCGGCCAAGAGGGTGCGCAGACGCTCGCGCACCAGGGGTTCGTCGTCGACGATCAGGGCGCGGATCATGACGGCTGCTCGGAAAGGGGAATCATCATCGTCGCGCGGAATCCGGCCTGCGGCGCCGTGTCGATATGGAGCGCGGCCCGTTCACCATACAGGACGTCGAGGCGCTGTTGCGTATTGCCGACGCCAAGGCCGAGCTGCAGGGGCAGGGCGGCGCCCAGCCCGTCGTCCTCCACTGAGATGAAGAGCCACGGACCTTCGGTGGAGGCACGAATGGTCAGGCACCCCGGTCCCAGCTTGGGCGAGAGTCCGTGGCGGATGGCGTTCTCCACCAGCGGGAGCACCACGAGACTCGGCACCTGGAGGTCGAGCAGCTGCTCGTCCACCTGCCACTCGACACGCAGGCGGTCCTCGAAGCGGGCCTGCTCGATCTCGAGGTACTTGCGGGTGAGATCGAGCTCCGTGCGCAGGCTCAGCGTCTGCTCGGAGGCATTGTCGAGCATCGCCCGCAGGAGATCTGACAGGTGGACGAGGAGCCGGTCGGCAGTGGCGGGCGCGCGATGGAGCAGCGTGGAGATGGCCTGCAGCGCGTTGAAGAGGAAATGGGGATGCACCTGCCGCTGCAGCAGCGCGAGGCGCGCGTCGGTCAGTTGACGCGCCAGACGCCCCGCCTGCACCTCCTCCTCCTGCCGGGCCCGCGCGTGCTCACTTGCCTCGGCACCCAGCAGGAGCAGGAAGTAGATGACGGGCACATTGAGCAGCGCGCCGAGCATGTTGCGCACGGTAGGCAGCAACGCGCTCCACTGGAGCGCGTGCGACGCCGCCTCGTACGATCGCCACGTGAAGCTGACGCCGCGCAGGATCACCCAATACGGAATCGCAATGAGCGCGATGCCGAGCACGTGCCAGGCGAGGTAACGCCAGCCGGTCGGCCGCGTGCGTCGGACGCGCCGGGCATACTCCATGACCAGCGGCGCAAGAAAGGCCCAGGGCAACAGCGCGGCGGCCTCGTTCACGGCGAGGTCCTTCAGGGGCAGGCCGCCGTTCACGCCGGCGAGCACCCAGGTGAGCGCCATGCCCCCGAAGACCAGCAGGCGGAAGCTCAGGCGATCCCACGACAGCAGGACGTCGCGTCGCATCAGGGCGCACGCGGTGATGTGGCGCGCTGCGCGAGGGCGCGCGTTGAGACCCAGAACAGCTCGCCCTTGGTCAGGCCGTGGCGCACGAAGAACAGGTATTTCGCGTCCGGGGACAGTGTCGCACCGTACTCGTCGGCACCGGTGTTGAAATTCGCGCCGAGGTTGATGGGTGCGGTCCACTCGCCCTTGCCATCCGGCAACGAGAGATGCAGGTCCACGGCGCCGTATCCCCCCGCGCGCCCAGAGTGAAAGACCAGGAAGCGTCCGTCGGGGGCGATGGTCGGATCTCCGTCATGGGTGCCGACGCTCAGGAAGGGGGCGGGGATGAGTTCCACCAGGAATTCCCCGTCGGCGTGCTGCCTCGCGCGATAAATCTGCGCCGTCCCGGATCGGTTGGACAGGAAGTAGATCGTCCCGTCTGGGCCTTGGGAGAAATGGAACTCGTTGGCGGCGGAGTTGATCGGCGCCGGCAGGCGAACCGGAGCGCTCCAGCCCGGCCCGTCCCGATCAACCATCCAGAGGTCCATGCGGCTGCCGGAGCCCGCCTCCTGCGCGGTGAAGTAGAGCCGGTTCCCGTCGGGCGTGAAGTACGCCTCGAGGGAGTGTGCAAAGCCGGCGACGAAGGGAGCGAGGGTCGGCGGACTCCACGCGCCGTCGGCGAAGCGAGACACCATCAGGCGTTGCGCCGTGTACCCGGCGTCATCGACCGTGAACCAGCATTCCGTGCCATCGGGTGAGAACGCGATCGGCCCGAGAAATGCATGGGCCGCCAGGATGGGGGGAGCAAACGGCACCGGCGTCTCACCCGGCGGCGTCTGGCCGAAGTAGGCCGCTTCGGGAGGGACGCGATTGATGGCGGCACGCTGCGCGTCCACCGCGAGCAGCGGCAACAGGCAGAGCAGGGCGAGAAGTGTCGGCGGGTGAAGCCAGCGGCGCACGGCGGGCCGTCGGGTCATGGCGTCCTTCCGATCGGGCGGAGCAGGGGTGGGAGAGGCGGGCAATCACGCCGGCCGGAATGGTGCGCGTTCGGCGCACGGCCCACAACAAGAATGTGACGAACGCGGGAGAATGCGGGGTGAACACGCCACACGTCGTTACCTCCCCGCCCGCAGCCACGCCGCCGCGCGCGGCACGACGGCCGACGTATCGGCCATCACTTCGTCGGGGTGCAGCGGGCCGCCATACCGCTGCTGCGTGCGGTCGGCCATGACGGACGCGGTGAGGTGCAGCAGCGCCCCATCGCTCAATCGGAAGTCCACGTTCGCGGTGGAGACGCCGCAGGTGGCGGTGCCGAAGAACCGCGTGTTCGGCCGCTGCTTGAACGCGACCGCCACGGCCTCGCCGGCGCTTCCCACCCGCTGGTCGATGAGCACCGCCACCCGTGGCGAGGGGGATGTCAATGTGTGCGGTGCGGACGGGGCCTGCATCACCGCGCCATTCATCTGGCACGCGGCGCCCGTGTATCCCCATGACGTGGCGGCACCATCGGGGTCGATGAAATAGCCCGCCGTCCCCGTGCCGAGAATCGGCCCGACGCCGGCGATCATGGGCCACATGTTGCCGCCGCTGTTGCCGCGCAGGTCCACGATCCAGCCGCGCACCTGCGGCGAATCCGCGGCCTTGATCGCCGATTGGATGGCGTCGGTGAAGGCCAGCGCCTGCGCGGACGTTCCGGTGAAGGCCGTCACGCGCACGTAGCCCACGTCGGCTCCCGTCGCCGGCACTCCCGTCACCGCAGGAGCGGAGCAGCCGAGCGGCGACCCGGAGATGGTGGCCCCTCCGGCCGACGTGTAGAAGCTATGGTGATCGTCTAGCAGCGTGAGGGCGACCTTGATGGCGGGGAAGGCGGCGCTCACCGAGGCGCCGGGAGGCACGGCACGGAGCACCTGGGTGCGGAAGCTGCCCCAGTCGATCGTTCTGCGATTGATGGAGTGCGCCTGCATGATCGACACCATGGCCTTCATGTAGAGCGCGCCGGCGCTCAGGCTGTCGACCGGATCGGTGGGAGCGGTCGGCGAGTCTGACGCGCTGCAAGCCATCAGCAGCGCGGCGAGCGCGGCGATGGTGCGCCTCCGATGACGGCACATGCTACTGCTTCGAGACGCTAATGCTCCCGGTCACCGCAACCGCGCAGTTGAACGTGGTGTAGGTGCCGGTGATCGCGTTGCCGCTCCGGGTCGCCGTCGCGGTGAACGGGCACGCGGTTGGGCTGCTCGGGATGAGGGTCGCCGTCACGTTCGCGCCCGTTGCCGTACCGGTGAGCGACCCACTGTTGTTGTTGGCCGCGTTCGCGTACGTCGTCGTCCAGGTGCCAGCCAGCGACGAGCCAGACTGCGTGATCGTGAGCCGGGCGGTTCCCTGACCCGTCACCGCGTCGCTGACGGTGCCACTCCAGGTGCCCGACAGATCGGAAGCGGCGGGAGCGGAGGGGCCAGACGACCCGCATGCTGACGCAAGAACTGCAAGAGCCGCGCTGAACGCAGCGAACCGTGTGAAACGCATATTGCCTTCTCGATCAGAAGTGAACCGCGGGGGGCGTGAACACGACTGTCGAACTCACTACGGCACCGGATACGGGGCGGATTCCGGCGCGCCGTGAACCTACTCTTCCATTAGACAGCGGAACGCCAAGGGTGGTTTGCCGCTCATCGGCCGGCCTCTGTCGGCTGGACGAGGATCGCAACCGCCCGGCCCTTGCGCTCGGCGCCCACGCAGACCACCGACGCGATGACTTTCACGACGGCGCTCGGTTCGTCGATGCCCTCGAGAATCACGCCGTTCGCGCCCAGGGCGCCGGCCTTGGTGCGCATGCTCTTGAGCATGTCGGACTCGCTGGTCCAGCCGGTGGTGCCATCGGAGTAGAGCAGGGCGACCTCCAGGTACGTGCCCGGCACCTGCGCCGGCGTGCGATAGAGGCGGACCATCTCGGGCGCCACCGGAGCGCGCGATGGAGCGTTGCCCAGCACGGCGGTGTGGGTCTGGACGCAGGCACCGGAAGCGAGCGCGAGGGCGACGGCGAGGACGCGGATGAACTTCATTCTCAAAGACCTCTAGTGCATGTTCGGGTTGTTGTCGCGCTCGGTGCGCGGCAACGGATAACAGCTCTGGCTGCCGACGTTGGCATATCCGGGCTTGAAGTACGGCGCGCCCGCCGGTGTCATGCTGCTCACCGAAGCCGGCGACCGGCGGAAGTCGGCGAGCCGCTTGCCTTCGAGGTAGAACTCGAAGGCCCGCTGGTCGTACAGCTCCCGCAGCACGCTGGCCGCGTCGGTGCCGCCGCTGTATGCGGGCCGGCCGTTGGCGGCGCGTCGCGCGGCGATGAGCGCGAGTTGCGCCGAGGCGTCCCCTGCCTCAGCGGCGATGTAGTCCGCCTCGAGCCGTGAGGCCAGCCGCATCGGCGCGTTGTAGGCATTGAACTTGATCTGGCGATAGAAGCCGCCGGGCACCGCATCCTGTCCGTTGAGTGCGCCGGGCTGGCCCGGCGCGATGTAGGGCACGCGGGGATCGCCCGTCCGGTACCATGGTGCCACGCTGATCGACGAGCGATCAAACGTGAACGTGAACACGCGGTTGCCGAGGCGATTGCGGTTCGATGCGTCGTCCGTCATTTGCAGGTTGAAGACGAATCCAGCGGGTACGCCGGCCGCGTCGGAGGCCGCGCCAGCCTTGTCGCCCTTCTGGATCCTGGCGCGGGCGCGGCCAACGAGAGCCGCGTTGGCCAATGCGGCGCCGTCCGCCGACCCATTCGCCCGCCCGACCTCCACGCCCTTGCTGAACCAGAAGATCGCAGAGTCAAGCAGTTGCGTGGTCGTGAGCTCGGGGCCCGACGACAGCGTGCCGGTGCAGAAATCCGTGGCGATGTGCAGGATCGCGAACCCGCGAAACGTTGCGGCGCGCGCGAGATTGATGTTGGCGGCGGGATTCGGCAGCGTCAGGTCGAGCACGGTCTTGGCCGACGCCGCCGCGAGTGACAGTGGCTGCCACACCGTGCCACTGAGATCGGCGTTCAGGTCGGAAATGAGCCGGAACCCGAATTCATTGCGCGTCGGGTAGGTGTCCGAGACGTTGCCTTCTTCGGTGAACCAGCCGCCGTACACGGCCAGGAGACCGATCGAGGACGCGAAGTTCTGCTGCGCCGACAGGGCCAGCGTCGTCGCGCCGGACGTGGCGTCGACCGTCGCGGCGTCGATGACATCGGGGTTTGTGACCGCGACGAACTTGTCGGAACAGGCGGCCGTGGCCATCCACAGCGCGGCGCAGGCGATGGTACGCGCCGTCGCACGTCGGAACGGGTACATGAGGATCATCTCGCGGCTAGAAGGTAAAGTTGACGCGGACGGTCGACTTCCGCGGATTGGGCAGCGTCAGGAAATCCTGCCGCGAGAAGGCGCCCGCCTGGGCGTTGATTTCCGGGTCGGCCCCGCTGTAGTCCGTCCAGAGCCGCACGTTCTGCACGGCCCAGGTAATGGACGCGCCCGAGACGGTCTGCTTCAGACGCCTGAGGCAGGCGGGTGGCACGGTGTAGGTCGCCGAGACCTCGCGGAGGCGCACGAAGTCGCCCCGCTCGAGGTACGCGTCAATCACGTCGCTGACCGTGGCGGACTTGCCGGTGGTCGTCACGAACGCGGGCTGGCCCGGTGTCAGGTTGCCGAAGCGGCGCAGGCGCTCGTACTTGGACAGCGCGAGCGTGTCGAGGCGCAGGTTGGAGCGCACGAGCTGGGTCTCGCGGAAGTAGCGCGTGTTGTTGTGCACCATGAAGTCGCGCTTCGCGTCGAGCATCGCCGACAGACGGATGTGCTGGAACAGCGTGACCGTATTGGTGAGGCTCCACTCGAGCGTCGGCCACAGGTTGCCCATGGGTGCGAGCGTGTCGCTGACGATCACCTTGTTGGTGGCCACGTCGATCGACTGGATCTTCTTCGACACGAAGACGCCGAGCTGCTGGCCGACGATGGTGCGGCTGGCGGTGCCGAGGGCAAACGGCAGCACCGAGCCGAGACTGGTGAGTTCGTTGTGCAGCGTGTTGGCGCCGGCGCGTGCCGTCCACTGCAGGTCGTGCCGGCGGATGGCATCCACGGTCATCGCGAACTCGAAGCCGCGGTTCAGCACCGAGCCGACATTGGCGAGCGGGTTGGCGTTGAAGCCAAGGGACGGCGGCACGGGCCGTGCGATGATCAGGTCGCGTGTCTTCTTGTTGAAGTACGTCAGCTCGGCCGACAGGCGGTTGTCGAAGAAGCCGGCGTCGAGCCCGGCCTCGAACTCCTCGCCACGCTCCGGCTTGAGGTCGGCGTTGCCCGGGTTGCCCGGTATCGCGCCGGCGCCGGTGGTGCCCGTGATGTTGTACGCTGCGGCAACCAGCGTCGTGAGCGCCGACCCCGGGGCCGGGGAGCGTCCGGTGGTGCCCCACGCCGCGCGCAGGCGCAGCGTATTCACCCAGCGCGTGTACGGGTCAAAGAACGACTCCTCCGAGATGGCCCAGCTGCCGCCGACCTTGGGCAGGACGAACGCCGGCGCCTGCTGTCCGAACGACGAGTTCTTGTCAATGCGCACGCCGACCTGGACGAAGCGCCGGTTGGCGTGGCCCACCTGCAACTGACCGAGGTAGCCGAACTGGCGCTGCTCGGTGAAACTGCTGCCGCCGGTGGTCGTCGCGGCGGCATTGATCGAGTTGTTGGCGTTGGTGACGTAGCCGATGCCCGTGGCGTTCGTCAGGCTGTTGCGCGTCGAGATGACCTGCAGGCCGAACGAGAGGTTGGTTTCCCACGCCGGCCCGAACTCGCGTCGCACGTTGCCGAGATAGTCGAACGTGTAACGCTCGCCGTACCGAAACGTCTGGTTCATGCTCCCGCCGTCCGTCAGGCCACCGTACCACGTGCTGTCGTTCTTCGGATAGAACAGGCGCTGTTCGTCGCCGATGAAGTCGAGGCCGAGCGTGGCCTTGTTGGTGAACCATGACACCGGGAGGTACGTCGACGTGAGGCTCGTCGTCACGCGGTGCGTGCGCAGCGTGCGGGTGATGGAGTTGATGGCGTTGTAGTGCCGGTTGAAGCCGTACCAGCCGTCGTTGGACGGGACCGCGGCGTCATTGCGGGTGAGTGGGCTGCCGAGCATGCTGCCGCCCAGCCAGCCGTAGACGTTGTTGTCGTTGTCCGGCAGCTGTGTCTCGCTCTGCGTGAACCCGACGCCGGCGTCCACTGTGAGCCGGTCGGTTGGCACGTAGGTGAAGTTCGTGCGCACGTTGTAGCGGGTGTAATCGTTGTTCGGCAGGACGCCGAGCGAGCGGTTCTCGCCGTACGACAGGTTGTACCCGTAGTTCTGGCCGCCGCCGCGCCCGTTCCACCCGATGACGCGCTCGGTGCCCGTGCGGAAGGCGCCCACGCGCAGGAGGGGGTTGTCGTGCACGAGCGTGCCAACAGCTTGCCCACGACACAGCGGATTCGTTCTGGTAGACGCGACAAGCGTTGCCGTGCAGAGGCCGTAGTTGTCGGGCGGCGTCCAGCTGAGGCGAGACGCCGCGGCCTCCAGATGCACGGACTGCCGAAAGCCCGCGCTCGCGGCGCCGGCCCGCCCTTTCTTGGTCATGATCTGGATCACGCCGGCGCTGGCGTCCGCGCCGTACAGCGTCGCGGCGGCGGGTCCCTTGACGACCTCGATGCTCTCGATCTCGTCCGGACTCAGGTCGTTCATGCGGTCGTAGACCTGCCCCGACTGACCGCTCGCGAGCTGCCCCTCGAAGATCCGGATGCCGTCGATGAAGAGCAGCGGCTGATTGGAGAGGTTGATGGACGACGCGCCGCGGATGCGGATCGTCGTGCCCGTCCCCGTTGTCCCCGACTGCGTGGTGAGGGCGACCCCGGGCAAGCGCGACTGCAACAGGTTGCCCACCGACGACACCGGCGCGTTGGCGACGATGCTGGACGCGGCGAGCGAGGCGACCAGCGCGGGCTGCGCTTTGCGCTCGAGATTGCCGGCGGTGCCGGTCACGACGAGTTCCGACAGCGTCACCATGGAGGCCGTCATCTGGAAGACGACCTTCGTCGTCTGGCCCGCCACGACCTCGACCGTGTCCGCCATGGCCTTGTAGCCCATCCGATAGACGCCGACCACGAGGCGCCCAGTCCTGACGCTCGCGAAGCGGTATTCACCAGCGTCGTTGGTGCGCGCCTCCAGCGTCGTGCCGGGAATCACGACCCGCGCCTCCGTGAGCGGCCGCTGTGTCGCACGGTCGACGACCGTGCCGGCGATCGCGCCATTCTGGGCACGCAGCGCCGCGCACGGGACGACCAGCAGAACGACCACGGCGCGCACTGCGCGTCGGATCGCACGTCGTCTACCATCGTTCATCGCGAACTCCATCCGATTGCCTGAGAGAAACGAGCACGGGGCACTGTGCCCCGCGCGCAGAATGGAGCGGCGGCGATGGCGGGCGCGCAACGAAAATGTGATCAACGACGGAGAACGCGTGGCGAACGCGGTCCGGCGCGAGGCCTGGTGCGCAATCTGACGCGTCGGCGTACGCGGCGCGCGCGGCGCACGGTCGCCGTCGCCCGCGCTGACGCGCTCGCGGGCGGGTAGCGCGGCGTCACGGAAGTGCACTACGTTACACCGCGTAAGAGAACGCCGGACGCCCGCGGTGCAGCACCACGCGCCCGCAGCCGTCGCTCCCGATGCTCGTCGCCCCTCGCAGCGCATCCGCACTCCTCGGAGGGAGTCCATGAGACGCATCGTTGGGTTCTGCTGCCTGGCGGCTTCGTTCGTCGCGACGCCGGTCGTGGTGGACGCGCAGGCGCGCGACACCGTCGTCATCGTCAGCGTCAGCCCCGCGGGCAACCTGCGATACGGCACTCCGACCGAGTTCGTGATCGTTGCCGATGTCACGCTGGCGTCGCTGGACACGGGCGCCGTCGCGGTGGGCTTCAACGTGGATGATCCACGCCGGTACCGGATGTTCGCCAGCGCGGCCATCCATGGCGGCACCCAGCGGGTGACGCTGCGGGCCACGGTGCCCCCGGTGGAGTGGACGGCACAGGGTGCGCGCTTCGCCTACATCGTGAACATCCGGCCGCTCGATTCACCGTCGGTGGACGGGCGCACCCGCGGCATTGGGACGGTCCGCGGGGAGTTCGGTGTCATCCGCCCGGAGTACGGAACGGTCCGCGACGCCGCCGCGCAGCAGGCGACGGGCGAGCAGACGTACTTCGAGTTCCAGGTGGAGAAGCCGGTGCGGCAGGCTTCGGGGTCCGCCGCGCCGCGGTATCCGCCGGAATTGAAGGCGGCGGGCGTGGAGGGCGAGGTGCTCGCGCAGTTCGTGGTCGACACGATGGGCACTCCGGTGCTCACGACCTTCCGCGTGCTGAAGTCGAGCCACGGGGAATTCACGGAATCCATCAAGGCGGCCCTCCCCGGCATGAAGTTCGTGCCGGCCGAACTGCGCGGCCGCAAGGTGCGGCAGCTGGTGCAGCAGCCGTTCGTGTTCGCCATCCAGAAGAAGGACGGCGGTGCCGCGCCCACCGGCGTGCTTCCAGCGCCGCAGCCACGGCCGCCGATCCCGCCGGCGACCATCACGCCGGCGCCGAGCGCGGGAACCGTCCGCGGCTGGACCCTCGTGAACCGGATGACGATCGATTCGGGAAACGCCACCCCGGCCCGGCCCATCATCATGCGCTCGTTCGGCACGGAAGGACGCACGCGCATCGAGATGGAAGTCCCCATCAATCCCCCGAGGGGCTCCGTCGTGACCTTGATCGATTCGGCCACCGGACACAGGACCATCCTGATGCCGGAGCTGAAGTCGGGGACTGTCATGCAGGTGACAGGGCGCCCCGCATCCCCATTCAGCGCCAAGTTCCAGCCGAATTCGAAGGGCATCACGGACCTCGGCGCTGGCGAGACGATTGCCGGCCTGCCGACGCGGCACTACCGCGTGGAGGGAACGACGACGTCGCGATTCGATCTCGGCACGCAAACCTGCGACGTCACACAGGAAACGGTCACGGAGTACTGGGCGACCACCGACCCGACGTTCGCCTCGGTGCAGCGGAAGTTCCGGAGATTGGGCGGGGAGGCGCAGCTGCCGTCGCCGGCGCCGCCGGCGTTGTTGGACTCGAGCGATGTGACGAGACTCGGTCCGTTCCTGAAGGTCGTCGGCCACAACGTGGTGCCGGTGCGGAGCCCGACCGGCGCGCTGAAGGTGACGATGGAGGTCCTGAGCTTCTCCGAGGGGACACTGGAGGCGTCGCTCTTTGAGGTGCCCGAAGGCTATCTACTCCGCGACATGTCGTCATTCGCGCCGCCGGCGCGCACCGACTCCCTGCGCATTGCCATGACGAAGCGGATGTTCGAGGAATGGGTGGACACCGCGAAGGTGGTGCCTGGCGTGACGACGAAGTGCACGGCGGCGAAGGCGCCGTAGGACCAGGGTCCTTCGCCGTCCGCGAAGCGCGAGCGCGCACGCCATACCTCGAAACTGCCTCCACGGCGATCGCGTAGTGCGAGCGACCGCCGTGCCGCGCATCGGACGCGCGGCACGCCGAGGGAGGACTTATGCTAGGACGCATCGCCCTGTGGGGCGTGCTGGCGCTGGCCGTAACCGTGGCGCAGGCCGCCCCGCTGAACGCGCAGGAGTCGACGCGACGCATCCGCCTGTCGCGCGACACCGTGGTCGCCGGAGTGAGCTGTGCCGCCACCGGGCGGCTGTACGCGGAACTCTACGGCAATGGTGGCCTGGTCGAGTGTCCGCTCGCCGCGGACTCGGCGATCGAGGGACATGCCTTCCCCAAGGGGACGTGGATCCGCCTGCATCAGGATCGCGGCCTCGACGGGGCGTGGCTGCCGCGCGACACGGAGCTGCAGGGGCTGCCGTGCAAGGGGACGGGGTACAAGGGATGGGCGGTGCGCTTTCACGCGGGCGGTGCGTTGGCGCTGTGCTACCTGTCGCGCGAAGCCGTCGTGGATGGAGTCTCGTGCATGTCAGGCTCATTCGCGCGTGAGCTGCGCGGCTCCACGCAAGTGGCGCTGTACCCGGGCGGCCGCCTCAAGGCGTGCCGGCTCGCCTCGTCGCTGACGCGTGACGGCATCGCGATGAAGCCGGGAGCCCGCATTCATCTCACTGAGACGGGTGCCGTGGTGCGGTGAGGAGACTGGACGGCGAGCATTGGCCGCGCAAGTACGCGCTCGTCCTGTGCCGGCTGCACAGAAACCATCTGGGCATTCTTGCGTACTAAGTACGTGAGCCCCGACGCCCCCCGGCGCATCGGCCCAACGTTCGCCCTCAGCTTTCCCACCCGTATGTTGACGTACATCCCGACGCGCCGCCGCGCCGCGGCGCTGGCCCTCTGTGTCCTCGCGCTCTTCGCCGCCGCGTGCGGTTCCGACCGCGCACCCGGCGTCACTGATCCCCCGCCGCCGCCGCCGCCGGCCGACTCCATTGCCGCGCGCTACGTGCTCAGCTCGGTCAACGAACAGCCGCTTCCCGCCGAGGTGTACGCGGGGATCTACCTGGCCGGCGACACGGTCACGTACCACGACGTGCGCGTCGTCGCCACCGAGGGCTACGTGCATCTGTACGCCGACGGCACCTACGAACAGCGCGTGAAGATGCAGGTGTACGTGGACGGCCAGCTGTCGGGGCGCCCGGTCTACGGCGACAACGGCAAGTGGCGCGCCATCCCGTTCTCCGAGCTGGTGCGGTTCGAGTCGCAGTACAACGCCGCGCTCAAGGTCTTTCACGGCATCGCGCACAATCGCAAGGTCTGGCTGGCGCAGGAAATCACCGGCGGCGAGGCGGGTGCGACGGACAACGACTTCATCTACGTGAAGCAGTAGGCGCGGCACCGGATGGCGTGCGGCGCCCTTGCGCAGCGGGCGGTCGAAAAGTCACTTTAGTAACGTGACGTGATAGCGGCGCACGATGGCAGGGCCAGCGGTCGCCAGCGCGCAGGGAGCCTTGCAGGGTGAGGACGGGAATGCCCGACGAGTTTGACAACGTGTACGCGGACGCCGCCCGCGCCGATGCCTATGCGCGGCTGGAGTACCCGGGTACGTACCATCTCGCATTTCGCGACCTCCCGGGCATCCTGACCAAGCATGTCGTGGGCACGGACGCCCTGGATTTCGGGTGCGGCACCGGGCGTTCCACCCGTTTCCTGCGCGACCTGGGCTACCACACGGTGGGTGTGGATATCGCTGAGCCGATGCTCGCGCACGCGCGCACGCTCGACCCGAACGGCGACTACCGTCTCGTGGACGACGATGCGTCGCCGCCGCTGGAGGACGACGCGTACGACCTCATCTTCGCCGCCTTCACGTTCGACAACATCCCGACGGCCGAGCGGAAACTGGAGATCTTTCAGGCCTTGCGCGCGTCACTGAAGCCGCGCGGCCGCATTGTCATGGTGGTCTCCGACCCCGCCATCTATCGGCACGAATGGGCGTCGTTCTCCACGCGCGATTTTCCGGAGAATCACCAGGCGCGCAACGGCGACATCGTCCGCATCGTGATGCTCGACGTGCCCGACCGCCGGCCGGTGGAGGATATCCTCTGCACGCCCGACGCCTATCGGAAGCTCTTCCAGCAGGCGGGGCTGATCGTGCTGGAGGCCGCGCACCCACTCGGCCGCGCGGGCGAGCCGTATGCGTGGGTCAGCGAGACGAAGGTCGCGCCGTGGACGGTCTACGTGCTCAGGCCGCCGGTGGCGCGGTAGGGGAAGAGTGGGCAGGGGTCTTGCATCACAGAGACACGGAGGGACACGGAGGGCCACAGAGGACTGCGAACCCAGGTGTAACGTCGTCGCGCCACACAGATTCTTGCGTGGCGCTCGCAGTTTCTGCGAGCAGTTGCAGTTGTAGGGCGCTGTGGCCCTCGGTGCTCCTCTGTGTCTCTGTGCTGAAGAACCCCGTCCCTCCTCCTACTCGTGCCTCAGCCCCGCCACCGGATCGAGCCGCGCCGCCTTGAGCGCCGGCAGCATGCCGAAGACGATGCCCGTGAACGCGCTCGTGGCCAGCGCGGCCACCACCGCGAGCGGCGGAACCGACGACTCCACCGGCGTGAACGCCCGGATGCCAAATGACCCGGCCCAGCCGAGCACGAGGCCGATGGCGGCGCCGGTGGCGGTGAGCGTGACGGCTTCCACGAGGAACTGCCACAGGATGACGCCCTTGGTGGCGCCGAGCGCCTTGCGCACGCCGATCTCCCGCGTGCGCTCCGTCACCGAGATCATCATGATCGCGATCACGCCGACGCCGCCGACGAGCAGGCCGACGCTGCTGAGCGCGATCATCACCAGGAAGAACATGCCGAACACCTTGTTGTAGACGTCGAACAGCTTGTCCTGCGTAATCACGGCGAAGTTCGATTCGCGGCTCGGCCGCAGGCCGCGCTGGCCGCGCAGGGCCGCCGTCACGTCGTCAATGGTCACGTCCTGGCGCGCCGTGGCGACCGGCTTGATGACGAACCCCATCCAGCGCGTGTTCGCCCCGAGGCGGCGGTTGAGCGCGTAGATGGACGTGATGATCCGCGGGCGCTCGCCTCCCGACAGGAAGCTTGCCTCGTCCTTGAAGACACCGACTACCGTGAACGGCCCGCCGCGGTTGCCTGCCGTGAGATTGATGTTCTTGCCGAGCGCGTCATCGTCGCCGAAGAGTCGCTGCTTCGCCGTGGTGTTGATCACGACGACGCGCGTCGCCGACCGCGACTCCTGTTCGGTAAAGACGCGTCCGTCCACCATGTTCGGCGGATTGACCACCGACCAGTTGGACGATACCCCGGCGATGTTCACGCTCGACAGCTCCCGGTCGCGATACTTGGCGGACGCACCCCACCCCTGGCGGATCATCACCTCGCCGACGGATTCGAGGCGCTTCAGCGCTTCGGCTTCGGCAAAGGTGAGGCTGGGGTTCGAGCGCCACTTGCAGGTGTCGCCGCTGTCGTCGCAGGCCTCGAACGTGATCGGATAACGCTGCACGAAGAACGTCGTCGGCCCGGCCGACTCGAACTGGCGCGCCACGCTCTGGTTGATGCCGTGCACCATCGAGGAGATCAGCACCACCACGAAGACGCCGACGGCGACGCCGAGAATGGTGAGGGCGGCGCGCACGCGGTTGGCCTTCATCGCTTCGAGGGCGATGGTCACGCCCTCGAGCGACATGCGGAGCTTGGCCAGGAAGCGCATCGCGTTCACTCCTGCCGCAGCGCGGCCACGGGGTCGAGCAGCGACGCGCGGCTCGCCGGGTAGACGCCGGAGATGATGCCCACGCCGGCGCCGATCAGCACGCCGACCGCGATGGACCACGGCGCCACATACGTCGGCATGGGGGTCGCGCTGCGGATGAGCACGGCGGCAGCCGCGCCGAGCGCGATGCCCATGGCCGCGCCGAAGGTGCTCAGCGTGGCCGACTCGATGAGGAACTGGATGAGGATGTCGCGCCGCTTGGCGCCGAGCGCCTTGCGGATGCCGATCTCGTGGGTGCGCTCGGCGACCGCCACGAGCATGATGTTCATGATGACGATGGCGCCGACGACGAGCCCGATGGCGGGGAGCGCGACGCCGGCGAGCACCAAATAGCCCTTGATCTTGCTCCAGAACTCCAGCGCGCTGTCGGAGGTCTCGAGGACGAAGTTGTCCTTTTGCGCGGGGCGAAGCTGGTGTCGCGCGCGCATCACGGAGCGCACCGCCTCCATCGCCTCGGGCATGGCCTCGGCGATGGGCATCTGCACCGTGACCGCGTCAATGACATGCGGCTGACGGTTCAGCAGGCGGTGCACCGGCGAGCGGTATGGGGCGAAGACGTAGTTGTCGAACGACATGCCGAAGGCGCTGCCGCGCGACTCGCCGACGCCGATGACGTCGTAGGGGCGCCCGCCCATCTTCACCTGCCGCCCGATGGGGCTGACGGTGGGGAAGAGTCGCTTGACGAGGTCGGGGCCGAGGATGACGACGGAGGCGCCGGTGGTCAGTTCGCTGGGGGCGAAGCTGCGCCCGTCGGTGACGTCGAGCCGCTTGATCTGGAAGTACTCGCCGTCGATGGCGGTGACGTCGGCGGCGCGGGGGCGCGAGTAGGGGGATTCGACGCGCACGCCGCCTTCCGAGTACATCGCCCATTTTGCCCCGGCAGGGAGCGCCTCGACGACGGCCGGCACGTCGCTCTCGACGATGCGGGGGCGGCGGTTGTACTCCATCCAGGTTTCGCGGTCGACATCGCCGATGTTGATGTTGGGGCGATGCCGCAGCTCGAACGAGTTGAGCGCGATGAGCTTGCCGACGAGCTGCGTCTCCATGTAGCGGCCCATCCCGTCCACGATGGAAACGACGGTGATGAGGAACATGACGCCGATGCAGACGCCGAGCGCGGTGAAGAAGCTCTTGAGCTTCTGGACCCGGATGGTCTGAAGGGCGAGGCGGATGGCCTCGAAGAGTGGCATGACAGAATGTAACGGACCGGGGCGCACCAGCGTGAATTGCGGTCCTCGTCCCGGGCATGTATCGTAACGGCCAGGTCAGCCGCGCCCGCGCCCGGCCGTATCGGGCGCACGGTCCCCCTCTCCCGGAGCCCCCCCGTGCACGCTGAACTGCTGCTCCTCCGCGTCATCCATGTCTTCGGTGCCGTGATCTGGGCCGGCACCGCCCTCTTCGTGAGCTTCTTCCTGCTCCCCGCCATGGGCGCCGCGGGACCCGCCGCCGCGCCGGTGATGGGCGCCCTCGTCAAGCGCCGCCTGTTCGTCATCGTGCCGGTGATTGCGGTGCTGACGATGCTCGCCGGCCTGCGCCTGCTGGGGTTGATCTCCGACGGCTACAGCGCCGCTTTCTTCGCCAGCCGGCAGGGTATGACGTATGGCACCGGCACGGTGGTCTCGATCGTGGCGTTCACGATCTTCCTGACGGTGAATCGACCGGCGCTCAACCGGATCGGAACCCTGCAAGGACAGATGGCCCAGGCGCCGGAGGCCGAGCGCGCGCCGCTGATGGCGCAGTTGAACGCGCTGCGGGCGCGCACCGCGGCCGGGTCGCAGGCGATCGCGGTCCTGCTGAGCATCGCGGCCATCACGATGGCGATCGGCCGCTACATGAAGTAGCGGATCACCGCGCGGGTTGGTGCAACGCTCACGACGGAGGCCCCCCATGACCGATCCCATGAAGGACCAGGAGTCGCTGGAAGCCGTGCTGAAGGACGAGATCCTGCGGATGTACCAGGACGTCGCCGACCGCCCAGAGGCCGAATACCACTTCTTCCACGGTCGCGAGGCCGCGGAGCTGTTTGGCTACGACGCCGAGCTGCTCGACCGCGCCCCCGCTGGAGCGGTGGCCTCCTTTGCCGGCGTCGGCAATCCGCACCTGCGAAGTGCCATCAAGCCGGGTGAGACGGTCGTGGACCTGGGCAGCGGCGCCGGGCTCGACGCGCTCATCGCCTCGTGGAGCGCCGGACCCACCGGCACGGTCATTGGCATTGACCTCAATCCCTCGATGTGCCTGAAGGCGCAGGCGCACGCGGCGGCGTCCGGCGCCCAGCTGCAATGCCACCAGGGGAGCATGGAGGACATTCCGCTGCCGGATGCCACGGCGGACGTCGTGATCTCCAATGGCGTGATCAACCTCTCCTTCCGAAAGCGGAAGGTGGTCCAGGAGCTGTTCCGCGTGCTGAAGCCGGGCGGACGGCTTTCCGTCACGGACATCGTCAGCGCCAAGCAGCTGTCGCAATCAATAGTCAATGATCCGAAACTGTGGGCGAGCTGAATTGGCGGTGCTCTCCTGGAAGGAGAGATGTTCAGGCTGCTCGAGGAATCCGGATTCGCGCGCGTGCGCTCGGTCGTGGTGCCGAACTTCCGTTTCCGTAAGACCTCGACGCAGAACTCAGCCGAGGCCTTCGGCGTGAAGGCCGTGCTCTTCACGGCAACGCGTCCCGCGGCGTAGCGCGGGGCGCCGCGCGAGGTCGAGCGCGACCGCGGGTGCTACGGCTGGAAGACCCGCGCATCGCGCAGCGCGCCGTTCCACGGCCGCAGCCAGACGCTGCCATCGAAGGCGTGCGCCAGGTAGCGGTTGACGGCGTCCATCTCGGTGGGCGTGTACTGCGTCTGGTGGCACGCATACTCCTCGCGTTGCACCGCGAGGTCGCGGTCCTCGAACGGCACGCGCACGGTCAGCAGCGCCGCGGCCATGCCGCCAACGCCGGGCCTGGCAGGTGGCGCCGTGCGCAGGCGCTCCGAAGGCAGCGAGGCATAGAGCAGGTCGAGCTGCGTGTAGCGTGCGTCGCGCTGGACGATTTCGGTCATCACGTCGCCGACGAGCCGGTGGTCGGGGTGTCCGGTGCCGCCCTCGGGGCCGAACGTGATGATGACGGCCGGATTGAGCGAATCCACGATGGCGACGAGTGCGGTGCGCAGCCTGCCGAGCGCGTCGAACGAGGCGAGGCCGGCGTCCGGGAGACCCAGCAGGTGGAGCTGGCGCACGCCGAGCCGACTGGCGGCGCATTGGGCTTCCTTGGCGCGCGCCGCGGCCAGTTCGGCCCCGGCGGGGATGCCGGCGAAGTCGCGAATCCCCTTCGCGCCGTCGGTGGCGATGACGAGGTGCGTCTCGCGCCCTTCGCGGGCGAGCTTCGCGAGGAGCGGCGCGACGATGCGCTCGTCGTCGGCGTGGGCGAAGACGGCGAGGACGGGGCGGCTGCTCTGCGCGGAGGCGGCGGGCGGCGCGAGCGCGGCGAGGGCCGCGGCGGCGAGGGCCGCGGCGGCGAGGGCGGAGAGCGAGATTCGCATGACTTAAGGTGCCTTGGCGAGGCATCGGCGGCGAGCGTGCCACGCGTCGTGCCGCGGGATGCCGTTCGTCGACGTGCTGGCGGCCGCCACCTGGTCGCTGCACAATTGGCGAGTCTCAGGAGGAGACCACGAAGCTGCCGCGCCCGTTCGTCGCGTTGGCCGCCAGTGCCGTCGCAGCTCCCGCGCTTGATCGAATGGAGGCTGCGGTGACGCAAACGCCAGATTCACCTGCGCTGTCTGACTTGCCGGACGCGACGTGGCGCGCAGTGCACACCGGAGAAGCACATGCATGAACGCATTCGACAGGCGCTCATCGCGCAGGTGAAGTCGCTGTTGCAGGGCGATGAGGACGTGACGCACATCTTCCAGGCCGCTCGAGGCGAGAACCCGTGGGTCGGCGGCTGGTCAACCATCGTGCGATTCCCGCGGTTGCTCGTGGTGACGAATCGGGCCGTGCTGTTGATCGCCTGCAAGTCGCTCGGTCGGCCAGACAGCGTCGTCGCCCGGCTGCCGCGAGCCACGCCGCTCGGGCCGCCGGAAGCGAATATCTGGACGACGCTGATTCCGCCGTTGTGGGGGCGGCAGGCCATTCGCGTCAACGGCGAGCGGCTGTGGGCCAACACGAGCGCCGAGGAACTGGCTGCGATTGACGCGGCAGGACGGTAGGCGGTCGGGGGGCGGCGCCGACGTCCTCCCCCGTCGTCCACCGCAAACTGCGAATGCCGCGAAGCTGGTGAAAGCGTCGTCGTGCGCAGGGGGACGGTTGGACCGAGCGTTCTTCGAGGCAGGCGCGCCGGGGCGCGCGCCCGCATGCGCATTCAATTAACCTGCGACAGGAGACGTGATGCGCTACCGTAGAGTACCCCGCTGCCTTGCCGTCGCGCTCATGCTCGTTGCGACGGCGGCCTGCAGCCGTCGCGAAGTCACGACACTGGAGGCCGTTTCGGCGGAGCTGATTGGCGGGACCAGGTTCGATGCTGACTCGATGGAGATCGTCGCCATCACGGCCTTCGCGCCGCCCAACTCCACCTATCTGCTGTCCGATTTCACGGTGGGCAGCAGCGCGTGCTGCGTGGGGCTGAAGATCGGCGGCCAGAGTGTCGAGGCCAGTCGTGTGGAACAGTTCGACACCAAGGCGACGTCCGTCAAGGTCGAGCTCGTCTTCCTTCAGGCGCCGGGCGTCAAGAACGTCACGCTCTCGTACCGGAACGCGCCGGTCGGTCCGGCGCTCGCCGTGTCACGATAGTCGACGTGACGGTGGCCGTGCCAACCATCGGTCCACTCGCTGAGCACGCGTGTGCCGCACTCGCCGCGCTCATGCGCGATACGATCGAGCCGCTCACCTTCTACAACGACCGTGCGCGGCGTGCGGAGCTCGCGCGTTACACGGCCGACCGTCTACGCGCGCTGGTTTCCGCGGATCCGCAATCCGTGCTCGTCGCTCGCGACGGCGACGCACTGGTCGGCTTCTGCATCAGCCGGTTCGACGACGGCACGATCTGGCTGTCGTGGTTCGGCACCGCGGCGCACGCGCGCGGCCGCGGCATTGGCGCCGCGCTGCTCGCGGCGCTCGCCCAAACGCTGCCGGCTCGTCACGCCCACAAGGTCTGGTGCGACTCGCGCGTGGAGAACGCGCGCTCGGCCTCCGTCCTCGAGCGCGCCGGCTTCCGGCGCATCGCGACGCTGACCAACCACTGGTACGGGCAGGACTACTATCTGTGGGAGTGGTATCCGGGCTAGCGCTGCACCCCGGACTCACTGGAAGCGGCGAAGATCCACTGCGACTTCATACCACGGATTTCACGGAAACTGGCGGATTAGCACAGATCCGGCCGTGGGAGAACCCCCAAGGCCGGATCCGTGTTCATCCTTCTTCTTCCGTGCTATCCGTGGTATGCAGTTCGCTGTCTGCCGTCCGCCGTCCGCCGTCCGCCGTCTGCCGTCCGCCGTCCGGCGTCCGCCGTCCGCCGTCTGCTACAAATTCACATGCACCACTTTCGCGGGCGAGAAGCCGTTGAAGGTCGTCGCCGACGCATACGTGTACGCACCGATCATCTCGCTATACACCAGGTCGTCGCGGTTGAGCTCCGGCAGGTCTTCGGCCATCGAGATGACGTCGAACGCGTCGCACGTGGGGCCGAAGACCGCCGAGAGGCGCGTCTTCCCCCGCTTGAAGGCCTTCACGGGGTACTTGCAGTGGTCGAAGATCTGCCCCGAGTACGTGTGGTACACGCCGTCGTCGAGGTAGTACGACTGCTTTCCCTCGCGCACTGACTTGCCGATGATCTTCGAGACGGCAGTGCCCGCCGTGGCCACGAAGAAGCGCCCGGGCTCGGCCAGGATCTCGATGTGCTTGGGGAAGAGCCGGTTGAGCTCGGAGTTGATGACGCGCGCCAGTTCCTTGAACGGGCGCACCGTCTCATCGTACGGCGCCGGGAAGCCGCCGCCGATGTCCACGAGGTTCATCTTGGTGTAGCCGCGCGATTGCACCTCGGCGTAGATCTCGGCGGTGAGGTGCAGGGCCTCCACGTAGTTGGCGAAGTTCGTGGTCTGGCTCCCGACGTGGAAGCTCACCCCTTCGACGACCAGCCCCTGCCGGTGCGCCTCGAGGATCAGGTCCGCCGCCTCGCTGGGCGGCGCACCGAATTTTGACGACAGCTCCACCATCGCGCCCGTGTTGGACACCTTCAGGCGAAGCACGAGCCCGGCGCGCGGCGCGTGCTCCCTGATCTTCTCGATCTCGTCGTAATTGTCGAACGTGACCAGCGGCTTGTACTGGTCGAGCTCCTTGAGCGTCTCGACCGGCTTGATCGGGTTGGCGTAGATGATCTTGTCCCAGATCCACTGCTGCCGCTCGCGGGCCGGCATCTTCTTGATGTTCTCGTGCACGAGGTCGAACTCGGGCATGGACGCCACGTCGAAGCTCGAGCCCTCCGCGAACAGCGTGCGCACGACTGCCGGATCGGCGCCGGCCTTCACCGCGAAATACGGCTGCACGCGCGGCAGGTGCCGCCGGAAGGTGCGGAAATTCCGGCGCAGCTCGTCGTGATCAATGATGAGCACGGGCGTGCCGTGCTCCTCGGCCAGCGCCTTCAGCCGGGCCTTCGAGATCATTCGCCGTCCTTGACGAGGAAGTTCTTGAACTGCCAGGGGTCCTTGCGGTCGTGATCCGGCTTATTGAAGCCGGGGAACGGGTTGCGGTAGTGCTTCAGCGGCGTCCAGTCGGACGGCGTCGAGATGAACCTGCCGAGGTACGGCTTGGAGATCTCCAGCACGAACTCGTGCGGCAGGTCGTCCGGCACGACGACGCCTTCCTCCGGGTTCTGGATCATCCAGACCGTCGCCGCGACCACCGAGATGGCCACCTGCATGGTGGTGGCGTTCTGGTGCGGCACGAGGCGGCGCGACTCCTCGATGCTGAGATCGCTGCCGGTCCACCACGAGTTGTAGGGGTGCCCCATCAGCAGCGCGCCGAGGATGTCGGAGCCGCTGGTGATCTCGTCGTTCATGATGCGCTGGTTGTCATTGAGCTTGTAGTCGTACCCGCGCATCTCGTTGAGCGAGGCGATGGCCGCGTCACTCGGGCAGTAGGCGTAGTGCACCGTGGGGCGGTAGACGGCCTTCCCCTTCTCCCAGACCGTGAGGTGGTCGGAGATCGTGAAGGCCTCGCCGTGGCGGACCACCATGCCACGCACCGTGTAGTTGGGCACCCAGGTGCGGACCCACGTATCCATCCCCATCCGCGCGAGGCAGATCTGGTTCTTCGGGCCTTCCTTGTGCCGGAAGGCGTGCTTCGGCAGCTCCTTCTCGTGCGTCCCCCAGCCCATCTCGGCGGTGGTCTGCCCCTCTTCGCGGAAGCCCTCGATGCTCCAGGTGTTGACGAACTCGTCCACCTGCTTGGGCTTGTCGGAGATCTGCGTGTCGCGCTCCGAGCAGTGGATCACCTTCACGCCCAGCGCCTGCGCGAGGTGATTCCACGCCTGCGTCTGCGCGAGTTCGCCGATGCGCTCGGCCTGCCTGGCCTTGAACTTCCTGTCGGCGAGTGAAGCGGCCGCGATGTCGAGCAGGCCCTGCTTGGTGAAGTGGGAGATCAGCCCCGGGTTGGCGCCGTGTTCGAGCACCGCCGTCGGGCCCTTCGTCTTCCAGCTCGCCATCAGGCGGCGGACGTTCATGTGGCGCCAGTACAGCGTCTTCTCCGTCGGATGCTGCTTCGGGCCCGCGGCGTAGGGATCCCACAGCTCGGTGGACGTGTTGACGTAGAGCACGCCGCGGCGGTGGCACCAGTCGAGGATCTCGCAGGCGTCGATGTTCCAGGCGAGGTCGATGATGACGTCGCCGGCCCCGACGAACTTGCCGAGCAGCGCTCCCATGTTCTTCTCGGTGACGCGGTCGCGAACGAACCGGACGCCCTTGGCCGTCCACTTCTTCAGTTTCTCGGCGCGGTCCTCGAAGTCCATCACCGTGATGTTCTCGGGCGCGACCTTGAGGTACTTGAAGAGGATCGGCAGGGTGCATTCGGCGACGGCGCCGTAGCCGACGAAGAGGATCTTGTTGTTGAAGCGGGTCATTTGGGATCGTAGGGTGAATGTCGGCGCTCGGCCGCGGAGGCGCGCGAAGACGGGCGTCGCACGCGTACCTGCAATTGAATCAGGACGACACCAATTTGCCAGCGAAGCGTGGCGGGTGGCGCCGGCTGCCGTCGTCGCGTCAATTTGGAATCGTTAAGGTGCGGTGCCCATCGTGGGCAAACACCTCCGACTGTCACGGAGGAACCATGCGCAGCTACACGCTCGTCTCAGCGGTCTTCCTCGCCATCATCGCGGTCGCACACCTCATCCGCGCGCTCATGGGCTGGCCGATCCTGATCGCCGAGCTGACGGTGCCGGTGTGGTGCTCGACCGCCGCGTTCGTCTTCACTGGCGGACTGGCGCTGTGGGGGTTTCGGGAGGCGGCACGCAAGTAGTCGTTCAGGCAACCACGGGAGAGGCAACGGATGCAGCTGAAGTTCATCAGTCTCATGGTGTCGGACCAGGCGCACGCGCTCGACTTCTACACGCGCGTGCTCGGCTTCGAGAAGATGGCCGACATCACGATGGGGGAGTTTCGCTGGCTCACCGTGACCTCGCCCGATGGACTGGCGGGCGTCGAGCTCGTGCTCGAGCCCATGGCCTTTCCTCCGTCGAAGGTGTACCAGAAGGCGCTGTATGACGCGGGCATCCCGGCAACGGCGGTGATGACCAGGGACATCGAGGCGGACGTTGCGCGCCTCTCGGCGCGCGGGGTCGCGTTCCGCGGCACGCCCCAGCGGATGGGGCCGATCACGGCGGTGATCTTCGAGGATACCTGCGGCAACCTGATCAACCTGGTGCAAGCACACGAATGACGGCCGACTACCAAATCACGCATGAAGAGCACGGCTCGCGCGGCTCGTTCTTCATTGAGTTGCAGGGGCGGCGCGTCGGCGAGCTGACCTACGGCCGCCGGAGCGCCTCGCTGGTCAACATTGACCACACCGAGGTGGATGCCAGCCTGCGCGGGCAGGGCGCGGCTCGCAAGCTGCTCGACGCCGCGGTGCGATGGGCGCGCGAGACGCACACGCAGTTCACCGCGACGTGTTCGTACGCGGCCGCGCAGTTTACCCGGGATGACACGCTCGCGGACGTGGTGGCGCCTGACGCGCTGGCCTCGCCGGCCCCTGTCGCCTGTGAGATCCGTCGTCCAGGCGGCTAGCGGCTCGGCGTCGGCCTGCGCACGCGGCGCCTACCGTCGCCGCATTCGTCAGAGCTCTCGAATCCAGACATTCCGGAAGGCCACCGGGTTGCCGTGGTCCTGCAGCATCAGCGGTTCCCTGTCGCCGTGCTTCTCGTAGAACGGCTGCCCCGTATAGACCGTGTTGCCCCTCAGCGCGACGTGGTCCTGCACGAGGACGCCGTTGTGGAAGACCGTGACGACCGCCGGCGTCGTGACGTTGCCGGCCGCATCGCGCCGCGGGGCGCGGAAGACGATGTCGAAGCTCTGCCACTCGCCGGGCCGGCGGCTGGCGTTCACGAGCGGGATGGACTGCTTATACAGGCTGGCGGCCTGGCCGTTGGAGTACGTGCGGTTCTCGTACGAGTCGAGCACCTGCACCTCGTAACGCTCCATCAGGAAGACTCCGCTGTTACCGCGCCCCTGGCCCTCGCCGGAAACGACGGCAGGCGTGCGCCACTCGATGTGCAACTGGCAGTCCCCGAACGCCTGCCGGGTCCGTAGACCGCCTGAGCCGCTCACCGGCATGAAGGCGCCGTCCTCCACCTTCCAGCGTGGCGCCGTCCCTTCGGGCGCGCGCACCCACTGCGCGAGGTCGGTGCCGTTGAACAGCACGATCGCGTCTGATGGCGCGGCCGCGCCGACCCCCGGCGTGACCACGCGGGGCACCGGTTCCCAGACCTCGGTGGCCTTGGGATCGGTCTGCGCGTCGAGCGCTCCGGCAAAGCCGGCGACGAGGACGGGGAGGGCGAACAGGGCGACGAAGCGTGAGTGGCTCGGCATGGCAGTCTGTTGCGATATGGGTGGTGCCGCGGGGGCGGCGAGCAACTTTGGCAAGCTGGCTTCCGACCGCCGGAATTTCAATCACTCACGCTCTTACCCCGCAAAGCCCATCCGCTCAATCAACGCCGTGAACCGCGGTTCGCCGCGCAGGGGATCGACCAGCGGGTTCACGCGGAAATAGACGGGCCATCCGCGGCGCTCGTCCACGCAGCGGGTCGCCCACGCGATGGCGTCGTCGAGCTCGCCGAGTCCGAGGTAGATGGTGGCGAACGCCACCGGCGACACATACGCCCGCTCCGACTCGCTGCGCAGCGCGTCGAGCACGGTGCGCGCCGCGGCCAGATCGCCGGCGTGCGCCAGCGCGAAGCCGAGCGTCGCCGTGGTGTAGGATGACGCGTCGGGCAGCGTCGTCGCAGCGCGCAGCACCTCCAGGGCGTCGGCATGTTTGCCCTGCAGCGACTGGCTCAGGCCGATCCGATCTTTGCCCGGCGCGCATCCCTCTCGCCCTACGCCGGCGTGTCGGGCTACCTCTCCACCTCGCACGAGAAGTCGGCGGTGGTGGCGCTGGACGACGAGAGGGTGTTCGGCGGCCAGGCGATGGTCGGCGTGGCGGCGCAGTGGTCCGTGACCCGGCTCGCCGTGGAATACAACACGGCGAAGGTGCAGTCGCGTTCCATCAAGATCGGGTTCGCCTTCTAGCCGCAGGAAGGACGCGGGCACCGGGCCACGCGACCGCCAGCTCAACGCGGCTGGCGAATCACGAGGCTCGTGCCCGCGAAGCGGTTGGGGTCCACGCCGGTCAGGGTCACCTGTCGCGGACCTGCGGCGCCCATGAAGGTCACGCGCACGTCCACCGTCTGCGACCGGGCGAGGCCAAAATGCACCGGCGCCGCGCGTTGCGTGTTGTACCCGCCGCCGGTCACGACAAGTCGCGAGGCGAGCAGCGTGCCTGACCGGTCGTACAGCCGCACCTCGGCGCCGAAGCGCGTCTGGCGGCCGTTCGCGTCGAGGACGAGCACGCTCAGGCTGCGCCTCCTGACGACAGCGGGGAGCGTGTTGCGGAAGACGAAGTGGCCCCCCACGGGGCCATAGCCGTCGGTCACGGTGAGATCGAGCCCGCCGTCGTTGTCGTAGTCCACGAACTGCACACCGTGATCGGCCACGTTGAGCGGACTGTCCTTGCCCAGCACGTTCACGAACCCCGCCGCGCCGTCGTTCCGGAAGAGCGCATTCGCGGGCACCTGCGCGCCGGACGGACCTTCATAGGAGATGACGGAGAGGTCGAGGTCGCCGTCGTTGTCATAGTCGCCCCAGTCGGCGCCGACGGCGTGGTTCTCCACACCGACGCCGAGCGCCTGCGCCACGTCGGTGAAGGTGCCGTTGCCGTTGTTGCGATACAGCTGGTTGTGGCCGTAGTTGGGGACGAATAGGTCGAAGTCGCCGTCGTTGTCATAGTCGCCGACGGCGCAGCCCACGCCGCCCTGCGCCGCCGTGCGCGGCGGACCGGTCAGGCCGAACGCGGGCGCGATGTCGGTGAAGCTGGATCCGTCGTTGCGCCAGAGCGCATCGGCGGCGCCGGACTGGTTGGCGAGAAAGAGATCCAGGTCGCCGTCGCGGTCCATGTCGAACCAGCACGCCCCCACCGTCGGGCGCGGGTCGGTGGGGCCGGCGCCGGCAAAGGCGCGCGCGAAGGTGCCGCCGTCATTGCGGAACAGCATGTTGTCGCCGGCGCGGTCGGTGGCGTACACGTCGAGGTCGCCGTCGTTGTCGAAGTCCACCCAGTTGGTCTGCCGCGCCGAGCGATTGGGGATAGTGAGGCCGATGGCCGCGGCGACGTCGGTGAAACGCCGGCCGCCCTCGTTGCGCAGGACGACCGTCAGCCTGTCCTTTGACGTCGCGCCGCCGAGGAGGTCAATGAAGCCGTCGGCGTCGTAGTCGCCCCAGCTGAGGCCGCGCAGCTCGTGGCTGCCGGCCTGCGGCATGCCCAACTCGGCGCCGACGCTGACGAACACGCCCTTGTCGTTGCGGTACAATCGCACCTCGCCGCTGCCGAGCGAAACGGCAAGATCGAGGTCGCCGTCATTGTCGTAGTCGCCCCAGGCGTTTGCGAAGGAGTTCGGCACGGCGAACAACTCCGGCTGCACGGCGGTGAAGGGGAGTAACGCGGTTCGCGCGCCACCGCCCTGCGCCGCGGCGCCGCTGCTGAGCGTGACGACGGCCACCGTGAGCGCCGTCCCTGTGCGACGACACCGCCGCCCTGCGCTTGTGGAAAACATGGCACCGATCCTCGTGGAGAGACCGCGCACGCAACACCTCAAGCATGACGCGATGCGCGGTGCTTTGCCACGGCCATCGGGTGTTGGGCGGATCCGCCGACGTTCGCAGCGGCCTTGCGTCGCGCGCCGACCGGCCGCAACCTGTTGATGGTCGCGCCGTGGAGCGCGTGTCCGGTGCGCATCCGGGCGTGCGGCTGACCTGCGCCTTCCCCGCGAGGCAGTGGTGAACCGGCTCGTCAAGATCTATGACTGGCTCCTGGCGCGCAGCGGCGCGCCGCGCACGGAGGTGCACTCCGTGCGCGGATTCCGCGTGGAAGTCACGAACACCCGGCCTGACATCGCGACAGCGGCGGTGCTCGAGCGGCTCGACGACGCGCTGGCGCTGATCGAGCGATACCAGCCGATTCGGTTTGCCCACCTGCGGCGCGACATCCGCGTGATCGTCGTGGAGCGCTTTGCGTCACGCGGGGCGTACCTGCACGAGCACCGCGCCATCCTCACCGAGCTCACCTTCCTCGCGCGGCGGGACATCGGTCCCGCGGTGGTCGCGTCGTCGGTGCTGCATGAAGGCGTTCACGCGCGCACGTTCTGCCTCGCGTACGCGATGGCGGGGACGCAGCCGGCGCGGGAGGAGCGCATCTGTCGGCGGGCGGAGCTCGTGTTCGGCCGCGCGCTGCCAGCCGAAGCGGGCGCGCCCGTCATCGCCCGTGCGCTGGAATCGTTGGCCCTCGACGACGCGGATGTCGCGCCGCGGTTCACGGCCGCCGAGGGCCAGGCGGCCGTGGCGCGGGTTGACCGGGCAGCGCGAGGAGAATCATGACACGCGCGAAGGCGAGCGACGCGGGGCGGTGGAAGGCGGCATTGGGACGCGCTTATCCCATCTGGGCGGATATCGTGCACGTCGTCGAGGAACTTGCGTCACCTGTCGACCTCGAGTGGAAGGCCTCCAAGATCGCCTTCGGGCACGTCTGTCTCCTGCGGTACAAGAAGCGCACCCTGCTGTACCTGCTGCCGGAGCCGCCGAGCGTGAACGTGGCGATCGTGCTTGGCGAGCGGGCGTACGGCCTCGCGATGGCGAGCACACTCTCCGCGGCGATCAAGAAGTCCCTGTCTGAGGCGAGGCCGTATGCCGAAGGGCGGGGCATTCGCGTGCCCGTCACGACAACGCGTGACCTCGCGGCGGTTCGCAAGCTGGTCGCCATCAAGCTGGCTCCCAGGTAGAATCCGTTCCATCGATCCCCTTACCGACCCCACAGGCGATGCGCGGAAAGCACTCGATCACGATTTCCGATGAGGCGCGCAAGCGCGCCATCGTCTCCATCCAGCGCTACTTCGCCGACGAGCTCGAGCTCGAGATCGGCGAGTTGAAGGCCGCGCTGGTGCTCGACTACTTCCTGGCGGAGCACGGCCCGACGGTCTACAACACGGCCATCGCCGACGCCAAGGCGTTTTTCGACGAACGCTCGGCCGACCTGGCCGCCATTTGCTATCACGAGGAGTTCCCGTCCTTCAACGAGCGCAAGCGCTCGGGGTAAGCGAATGAGCCTCACGCATCGTGCGCGTCGAAGGAACCAGGTGATGCTGGCGCTGAACCTGGTGCTCTTCATCACGTACAGCATCATCATGATCCTCGGCAACCGGCCGTTCTACAGCTGGCTGATCCTGCTCGTGCTCGGCGCGAACATCCTCACCCACACGGCTATCCTGCGGTCGCGGTAGCGGGTCGCCCGCGCTTCCCGAAACTCCCGCGCAACGCTGCCGTACGGCGGAGTATCGCCTCCCAAGGAAGCCACCGTGCCCGATGTCTCCATCGCCCGGCTCTACGTCCTGCGCGCCACGTACCTGCTCATCGTCGTCGGACTCGGATCGGTCATCTGGCCGCTGATCCTGATTCCGTCGGGCGAGCCGGAGCACTACCGCGGTGTTGTCCGTGCGCTGTTGGGCGCCGTGTCATTGCTGGCCGTGCTCGGCCTGCGCTACCCGCTCCAGATGCTGCCGCTGCTCCTCTTCGAGCTGGTGTGGAAGACCATCTGGGTGCTGGCGATGGGACTGCCGCTCTGGCTTGGCGACCGCTTCGACCCGGCCACGAGGGAGACCTGGAATTCCTGTCTGGCTGGCCTGGTGCTCTTTCCGCTCGTGATTCCGTGGCGGTACGTCTTCGAGGTGTACGTGAGGGCACCGGCCGATCGCTGGAGGAACACGCCGCGCTAGGCGCGGCAATCGCCACGACGGGGGTAGCGACGGGCGGCGCCGTTTGATGCATATTGGACCGCTGGCCGCACGCTGAGTCGCCCCCCGAGTTCCAGGCGACGCCGCACGATCGGTGATCCCTCCAACCCCGCACCCCCATGCGCCCTGTCGCTCTCCTCCTGCTTGCCGCGCCGCTCCTGCTCCCCGCCCAGTCGGCGTCGCTCACCTACCGTCTCGGCAAGGACACCCTCGCCATCGAGCAGTACACGCGCACGGCGACGGGCCTCACCGGCGAGATGATCCAGCGCAACGGCCCGGCGATCGCGCGCATCGCCTACGCGGTGACGCTCGGCAAGGACGGCCGGCCGACCGCCGCGCTGCTCAAGCGCCTGCAGGCCGACGGCACGCCGGCGGCGACGGGACCGCGCGAAGTCCGCTTCACCTTCGGCGCCGACTCCGTGATTCGCGAGACGATCTTCGCCGACTCCGTCCAGCGGCGCGCCTTTGGGGCGAAGGGCGCGCTCCCCAACTGGCCGACCTTCGTGTATGGCCCCACCGAGCTGCTGGCCGCGCTGCGCAAGAGCGGGGCGGTCGACTCGCTGCCCGCGATCGGCGCGGCGGGCAACCTGGGCTTCACGGGTCTCGCGTCGCTCGGCGGCGACTCGGTGCGGCTGCGCGGCGCCGGCTACCCAATGGTCCTGCGCTTCGACGGGAGCAACCGCCTGCAGGCCGTGGACGGCACCGGCACCACCAACAAGGTCGTCGCAACCCGCGCGGCTGGCGGCATGGACTTCGCGGCGATCGCGCGCAGCATGAAGCCCACCGGCACGCTCTCGTTGCGGGAGACGGTGCGCGGGGCCTTCGGTCCCGGGGGCATGGTGGTGGTGGACTACGGCCGCCCGATGGTGCGTGAACGCACCGTCTGGGGCGGGACCCTCGTTCCGTTCGACTCCGTGTGGCGCGCGGGTGCCAATGACGCCACGCACCTCTTCACCACACGCACGCTCGCGTTCGGCAGCGTCACCCTCGCCCCCGGGATGTACACCCTCTGGGTGCAGCACGGCCGCGATCGCACGTGGCTCATCGTCAACCGGCAGACGGGGCAGTGGGGCACTGTCTATGACCCGACGCAGGACGTGGGACGCGTCGAGATGCAGTCTGCCGCCGCGCCGGGGTTCGTGGAGACGTTCACCATCGCCGTGCGGGCACTCGGTGGACCGCGCGGGGTACTCGAGTTGTCGTGGGGCGACCGGGTGCTGTCGGCGCCGTTTACCGTGAGCGCGGCGAGGTAAGCCAGATGGGAGGCTCAGGGCGGGCGGTCGCGACGGTGCTGTGCGCCGTTCTGGCGCTCGGCGCGAGCACGGCGTGTCATTCACGCCAGCCGAGCGCGACGGCGCTTCCCGCCGCCCGCGCACCGCAGCTCACGTCACTCCCTGCCACGGCGTCCCTCGCGTGGGTCCGTCCCTCGGTGCTGATCGCCAACGCGTCGAGTGAAGACGACGCGAGCGTGACGCTTGGCGCGGTCCGTCAGATGCGGGTCGACGTCGAGACGGTGCTCAAGGGGGAGCGCTGGCAGGTGCTGGAGACCGACACGGCGCAGTTCCTGGCGACCATCGCCCTGGCGAAGCGCACCTCGTTTGAGCCGGAGCGGCGTGTGGTGGCCGGGACGGAGAATCCGCGCCGGACCTGTGATGCCACGACAGGGGGCTGTCGAGGGCTGCCGACGCCGCAGCCGGTCTACCAGACGGTGAGCGTGCCCGTGACGACCGAACGGGTGGTCTTCGTTATTGTGCGTCGAACGGACGGAGCGCGCCACGTGTTCGCTGGTGCCTTTCTGAATGCCGCGTCGTCGGGCGGCCTCTTCGCCAAGCAGGTCATCGAACTGCTGCGCGCGCGCTGACGCCGGGTGCGGGGGTGACGCCGCCCGCGCCACGCTGCATCTTGGTGCCTGTCCGCAGCGACTGCCCGAGGAGCGCGATGACCGAGACCGGCGACCCCACTGGACATTCCATAGCCAGCACCTACGCCGGCCTCGCGCTCGGGGTCATCGTCTGCGCGGCCATGCTGCTCGCGGCGCCGCCCGAGGGAATGGCGCTTCCCGCCTGGCGCACCGCGGCCGTCGGCGCCCTGATGGCCGTCTGGTGGGTCACCGAGGCCATTCCGATTGCCGCGACGTCGCTGCTCCCCATTGCGCTCTTTCCGCTGCTCGGCGTTGCGACGGTTGAAGCCACGACCGCGCCCTACGGAAACTCCGTCATCTACCTGTTCCTCGGCGGCTTCCTGATCGCGATGGCGTTCGAGGGATGCAACCTGCACCGGCGCTTGGCGCTGGCCATCCTCGACGCGGTGGGCACGCGGCCAGCGAACCTCGTGCTCGGCTTCATGATTGCCACCGCCCTCATCAGCATGTGGGTGAGCAACGCCGCCACGGTGGTGATGATGCTCCCGATGGCGACGTCGGTGATCGCGCTCGCCCACGGCGCCGATGCAGCGGCTGATGACGCGGCCCGGGTGCAGCGCCGCAGGTTTGAGGTCGCGCTCCTGCTCGGCGTCGCCTACTCGGCGAGCATTGGCGGGCTCGGTACGCTCATCGGCACGCCGCCCAACGCGTTGTTCGCCGGGTTCATGGCCGAGACGTACGGGATCAGGATCGGCTTTGTCGAGTGGATGGTGCTCGGCGTGCCCGTGGTGGCCATCGGGATTCCGTTCACCTGGATTCTGCTGACCAAGTGGCTCTTCCCGCTGGGGCGCGAGCCGCTCGCCGGCGGCGCGGCGATGCTGCACGCCGAACGAGTCTCGCTCGGCACGATGTCGCGGGCGGAACGGCTAGTTGGCTCGATCGCCAGCCTGACGGTCCTCGCGTGGGTTACGCGTCCGCTGCTCGAGCGCGTGGTTCCCTCGATCACCGATACGGGGATCGCCATCACGGGCGCGATGCTGCTCTTCATTGTGCCCGTGGCGTGGAAGCCGCGGGTGGTGGCGCTCACCTGGAAGCAGGCCGAGCGGCTGCCGTGGTCGGTGCTGGTGCTGTTCGGTGGCGGGCTTTCCCTCGCCGCGGCGATCCAGAAGTCCGGGTTGGCGGCTTGGATTGGCGTGGAGCTCGGCGGGCTTGCCGGCTGGCCGGTGTATGGCGTCATCCTCGTGGTCACCACCGTCGTGATCTTCCTCACCGAACTCACGAGCAACACGGCCACGGCGGCGGCCTTCCTGCCGGTGGTCGCGTCGCTGGCGACCGGCATTGGCGCCGACCCGATGCTGCTCGCGATTCCCACCACGCTGGCCGCGAGCTGTGCATTCATGCTGCCCGTGGGGACGCCGCCGAACGCGCTGGTCTACGGCACGGGCGCGCTCACGATCCCCCAGATGGCGAAGGCGGGATGGTGGCTGAACGTCTTCTTCATCGCGCTGATCTCGCTGACCTGCTACTTCTTTGCGGGGCGCATCTTCGGCGGGCCGTAGGGGGCGGATGCGCGAGGGCGGCGCCGGGCGTTAGTTTCTCCCTCGCCATGCCGGCCCTCACCTCCCGCCTGCCCGCCGTGGGCACCACCATCTTCACGGTGATGTCGCAGCTCGCTGCGGAAACCGGCGCCGTGAACCTCGGGCAGGGCTTCCCGGACTTCGACATTCCGGAACCGCTCGCCGAGCTGCTGGCGCGCGCGGTGCGCGATGGCAAGAACCAGTACGCACCGATGGCAGGCCTGCCCGCGCTGCGCGAGGCGATCGCGGAAAAGACCGAGGCGCAGTACGGGCACCGTGCCGACCCCAGCACGGAGGTCACGGTCACGAGCGGCGCGACCGAGGCGATCTTCGACGCGATTCTCGCGGTCGTGCAGCCGGGGGACGAGGCCATCGTCCTCGACCCGAGCTACGACAGCTATGAGCCCGGCATCCAGATGGCGGGCGGCACGTGCGTACATGTGCCGCTGCGCGCCCCGGATTTTTCGGTGGACTGGGAGTCACTCTCCGCCGCAGTGACGCCGCGCACGCGGCTCATCATCGTCAACTCGCCGCACAATCCCTCGGGGGCCGTCTGGTCGGCCACCGACGTCGAGCGGCTCGCGGCGCTCGCCGAGCGCCATGACCTGCTCGTCATCTCCGACGAGGTCTACGAACACATCGTCTTCGACGGCCGTCGTCACGAGAGCGTGCTGCGTTCGCCGGTGCTTGCGGCGCGTTCGTTCGTCGTCTCGAGCTTCGGCAAGACGTACCACTGCACCGGCTGGAAGGTCGGGTACTGTATCGCCCCGGCGGCGCTCAGCGCCGAGTTCCGGAAGGTGCACCAGTACAACACCTTCGCCACCTCCACGCCGGCGCAGTGTGCCTTCGCGGAGATGATCCGCGCGCACCCGGCGCACCACGAAGCGCTGGGCGGGTTCTACGAGGCCAAGCGTGATCGCTTCCGCGCCCAGCTCGGGCGCACGCGGCTGCGCCCGCTCCCCGTGGGCGGGAGCTACTTTCAGCTCGTGGATTATTCGGCGATCTCCGATCTTGGCGACGAGGCCTTCGCGCGGTGGCTCTGCACCACGCACGGCGTGGCGTCCATCCCGCTCGCGCCGTTCTGCGCCGCCCCGCCATCGGACCGCCGCGTCGTGCGGCTCTGCTTTGCCAAGCGCGAGGCGACGCTCGACGCGGCGATCGCGCGCCTGGAGGCGGTATGAGCATGATGCGCAGCGTGTTCGCTGGGAGGTGCGCATGAGCGGCACCGACCTGCGCGTGACGCTCGTGCAGGCCGACACGGTCTGGCACGATCCCGCGGCGAACCGGGTGCGAATCGGCGAGTGGCTTCGCACCGTGGCGCCCAAGGCGGCGCGCGCGGGCGGCTCGACCCTGGGGATGGCGGACGGCGTCCGTGCGAGCCACGAGCTCATCGTCCTGCCCGAAACGTTCACCACCGGCTTTTCCAATGAGGCGGTGGCGAGCGCCGAGTATATGGACGGCGAGAGCGTGGCGTGGATGCGCGCGCTCGCGCGCGAGCGCAACGCCGCGGTGACGGGGAGCGTGCAGATCCGCGAAGGTGAGGCGGTATTCAATCGGCTGCTGTTCGCGACGCCCGATGGCGCGCTGCAGCAGTACGACAAGCGGCACCTGTTCCGGATGGCGCGCGAGCAGGAGTGGTATGCCGCCGGCACGGAGCGGATCATCGTGGAATACCACGGTTGGCGCATCTGCCCGCTGGTCTGCTATGACCTGCGCTTTCCCGTCTACTCCAGGAACCGCGAAGATCCCAGGCGCGCCGGCGAGCTCGAGTACGACCTGCTCCTCTACGTGGCGAACTGGCCGGCGAAGCGGCACGAGGCATGGCGCACGCTGCTGCGGGCGCGGGCGATAGAGAACCTGTGCTACGTGGTGGGCGTGAACCGGGCGGGCGTGGACGGCAACGGGCACGCGTACGACGGTGGCAGCCTGGTGGCCGATCCCGTGGGGACCAACTTGCTGGAGTGCGACGCGGCGCCGCAGGTGGCGCAGGCAGCGCTGTCGCTCGAGCGGCTCCGGGAACACCGGCGGCGTTTCCCCGCGCACCTCGACGCGGACGCGTTCACGCTCGACGCAGGGCGGTAGGCGGCCGCGCACCGCCACCGCAGAGTGCGTCGCGATGCGGGAATTGCCGCCGCGGCGTCGGCGAAGCGAGCACGCGCGAGCCGGGCGTTCACGGGCACGTACACTGGGGGCGAAAATAATCTGTTAATAAGGTTGACCATTTAAGAAGTGAACGATAATGTATGGGCGCCAATAGCCGGGGGTGCATTTGCCGCTGGAAGTGGTTGCCTCGCCCATCGGGCCGGCCGTGACTGGCCCGCCGCGTCCTCGCACGGCCGCCCGCCGGGACGTCGAGCTGATTGACCCGGCGCTGCTCGCCGACGTGCGGCGCCACGGACGATTCGACGCGCACTGCCTGAACTGCGGCGGCTGCTCCGTCGCCTGCGAACTGAGCGACGGCAGCGTCACGCTGCCGCGCCGTCCCATTCGCGCCGTCCTGCTGGGCCTGAAGACCTCGACGCGGGAAGGGCTCGAACCGTGGATCTGCCATGACTGCGGCGACTGCGCGCTCGCCTGCCCGCAGAAGGCGAACCCGGCCGAGTCCATGCGCACGCTCCGTCGCTACCTCACAGGGCAATACGACATCACCGGCCTCTCGCGGCGCATCCTGCGCTCGCGCGCGTGGCACCTGGGGGCCCTCGGCGTGGTCTTCGCCATCGTCCTTGCCCTGCTCGTCGTGTATCACCTGCGCTGGGCGGAGCTCTCGATGACGGACTTCGTGTCCACGGCGCTGCCGATGGAGCACATGTTCCCGAAGATCCGCTACTTCACGTGGATCGCGTACGGGATGCCGCTGGTCTTCCTGACCCTGCACGCGCTGCGCATGCAGCGCATGACGATGGGCCGCTCGGGCGTCCCGCTCCGTCACTACCTGATGGAAGCGTGGACGGTCTTCGTCACGGTCGTCACCCAGAAGCAAATGCGTCAGTGCCCCGCGGAGCAGCGCAAGCGGCGCGCGCTCGAGCTCTTCCGGGAGGAAGGGAAGGAAGCCGGCGTGCATCTCGTGCCGCGGCGATGGCTGAAGCACTGGCTGATGGCGGCCGGCACGATGGCGATGATCGTCATCACGGGACTGTTCCTCAGCTGGTTCCAGACGGACACCATCCATCCGTGGTATCATCCGCAACGCGTGCTCGGCTACCTGGCCACGGCGTGCATCCTCTGGGCCACGACCGATATCCTCGTGCGCCGCTTCCGCACGCCGCGCGCCGAGCGCCGGCCGAACGCGCTCGCCATGCCGCTGCTGTTGTGGCTTACGGCGGTCAGCGGGCTGGCGGTGCACGTGGTGCGCGTCCTCGGACTGGAGCTGACGACCCACTACGCCTACGCCGTGCACCTGCTTATCACCGTGCCGATGGTCGTGGTGGAACTGCCGTTCGGTGAGTGGGCGCACATGATCGACCGCCCGCTTGCGCTCTACTTCCACGCCGTGCGCCTGCGTGCCGCGGCGGAACTTCCCGTGAAGGAGGGCCTCGTGCCCGCTCGCGCCTCATGATCGCGCCACGCACTCAACCGGTGGGCGCCGCGCTCGTCGTCGGCGGCGGCATCGGCGGCATCCAGGCAGCGCTCGACCTCGCGAGCGCCGGCATCAAGGTCTATCTCGCAGAGCAGAAGTCGGGCGTCGGCGGCGTCATGGCCGAGCTCGACAAGACGTTCCCCACCAACGACTGCGCGATGTGCACGATGGCCCCGCGCCTGGCCGAACTGGCCCGGCACAAGGACATCGAGATCATCACGCTGGCCGACGTGGAGGACATCAGCGGAAGCGCCGGGAGCTTCGACGTCACGGTGCGCAAGCGTGCGCGCTTTGTGGATGAGGCGAAATGCACGGGCTGCGCGCAGTGCACGTCCGTCTGCCCGGTGTCGCTGCCGTCGGAGTTCGACCACGGGCTCACGACGCGGCAGGCGATCTACCGACCCTATCCGCAGGTCGTCCCCAACGTCTTCGCCATCTCACGGCGCGGCGTGTCGCCCTGTCAGGGGGCCTGCCCCATCCACCAGAGCGCGCAGGGCTACGTGACGCTCATCGCGCAGGGCCGCTATGCAGAGGCCCTGCAGGTCATCCTGCGCGACAACCCGCTGCCGTCCATCTGCGGACGGGTGTGCACGCATCCGTGCATGTCCGCCTGCACGCGCTGCTCCATTGACGACGCGGTGAACATGCCGGCGCTCAAGCGGTTCGTCACCGACCGCTTCCCCGGCTACGAGCTGCCGGCGGTCACCGTCCCTGATCGCCCGGAGAGCGTCGGCATCGTGGGGTCGGGCCCAGCCGGCCTGATGTGTGCCTGGCAGCTGCGCCAGAAGGGATACCGTCCGGTCGTCTATGAATCCCTCCCGGTCGCCGGGGGCATGCTCGCGGCGGGCATTCCGTCGTTCCGCCTGCCACGCCCGGTGCTGGAAGCGGAGATCGAACGGTTCCGGAAGGCGGGCATCGAGATCCACCTGAACACGCGCATCGGGCGCGACGTGACGCTCGACGAACTACGCGCGCGTCACGCGGCGGTCTTTGTCGCCATCGGCGCGCACGTCGAGCGCGCGCTCGGCATTCCGGGGGAGCGACTCCCCGGCGTGCTCGGCGGCGTGGAGTACCTGCGCCGCGTCAACCTCGAGGGCCCGTTCCCGCTGGGCCATCGCGTACTCGTGATTGGCGGCGGCAACTCGGCGCTCGACGCGGCACGCACCGCGCGGCGCTGCGGCGCCGAGCAAGTGACGATCGTCTACCGGCGCACGCGCGCCGAAATGCCCGCGGATGTGCGCGAGGTGGAAGCGGCGGAGCGCGAAGGCATCGCGATGGAGTTCCTCGCTGCGCCGGTGCGGTTCATCCCATCGGGCACCGCGGGTGTGAGTGGGCTCGAGTGCCAGCGCATGCGACTCGGCGCCCCCGACGCGAGTGGTCGTCCGACCCCGGAGCCGGTGCCGAACTCGCTGTTCGTCATCCCGTGCGACGCGACCGTGTACACGATTGGGCAGTCGCCCGACGTCGGCGGCCTCGGAGCGGATGCGGGGCTGGAGCGGAGCGGCAAGGGCGCGCTGCGCGCCGATGCGACGACGCTCGAGACGAGCCTGCCGGGCGTCTTCGCCGGCGGCGACTGCGTCACCGGGCCCGACGTGGTGGTCACGGCGATGCTTGCCGGGCAGAAGGCGGCAACGTCCATCGACCGCTGGATCAACAAGCGGAGCCTGCGCGAGGCGCGCGAGTACGAGGGGCCGTTCAAGACAGCGTACGTGGTCGACACGGCGGGCGAGCTGACCCGGCGTGAAGTGGCGGTGCCGGCGCTCGACGCCTTCTTGCGCTCGACGAGCTTCGAGGAGGTGCACACCGGCTACACGGAGGAACAGGCGCGCGCCGAGGCGGCGCGCTGCGTCGGGTGTGCCGTCTGCTGCGACTGCCAGCTGTGCGCCGGCGTCTGCGGCGTGCATGCCATCGACTACACCCAGCAGGACGAGCTCCGGCACCTCAAGGTCGGCGCGGTGATCCTGGCACCGGGTGTCGAGGCATTCGATGCGCGGGCAAAGAAGGATCTCGGGTACGGGCGGTATCCCAACGTCGTGACCTCCGTGCAGTTCGAACGGATCCTCTCGGCGTCGGGGCCGTACGGAGGCCACGTCGGACGGCCCGGCGACCGCAAGCCGCCGCAGCGCATCGCGTTCATCCAGTGCGTGGGCTCGCGCGACAACGAGCGCGACTACTGCTCGTCGGTCTGCTGCATGTACGCCACCAAGGAGGCGCTCATCGCCAAGGAGCACCTGGGCGCCGAGGTGCAGACCGACATCTACTTCATGGATGCACGCGCGTTCGGGAAGTGCTTCGAGGCGTACTACGAGCGCGCCCAGGCGCAGGGCGTCCACTACATCCGCAGCCGCCCGCCCGTCATCGAGGAGGTGCCGGGCACGGGCGACCTCCGCGTGAAGTACGTGACTGATACCGATCACCTGCTGGCGCGCGAGTACGACCTGGTGGTGCTGTCGGTCGGCCTCAAGCCGCCGGCAAGCGCGGCCGCGCTGGCAAAGACGTTCGGTATCGAGCTCGACCGGTTCGGCTTCTGCAAGACGTCCCGCCTGTCGCCATTCGAGACGACGCGCGAGGGCGTGTTTGCCTGTGGTCCGTTCACGGAGCCCAAGGACATCCCGGAGACGGTCATGCAGGCGTCGGCGGCCGCCTCGCACGTGCTGGCGATGCTCGGCCCGGCCCGCGGGTCGCTCATCGCGCCCAAGGAGTATCCGCCCGAGCGCGACGTGGCGGGACAGCCGCCGCGCGTGGGCGTCTTTGTCTGCCATTGCGGAACGAACATCGGCGGCGTGGTGAACGTGCCGAGCGTCGCGGAATACGCTCGCACGCTCCCGTCGGTGGTGTACGCCGAGGACAACCTGTACACCTGTTCCACCGACACGCAGGATCGCATCAAGCAGCTGATCGTGGAGCACGACCTCAACCGCGTGGTGGTGGCATCGTGCACGCCGCGCACGCACGAGCCGCTGTTCCGCAACACGTGCCGCGAGGCGGGGCTCAACCCCTACCTGTTCGAGATGGCCAACATCCGCGACCAATGTTCGTGGGTGCACATGGGTGAGCCGGAGAAGGCGACGCGGAAGTCGAAGGACCTGCTGCGCATGGCGGTCGCCAAGGCGCGCCTGCTGGAGCCGCTGCAGAAGGGGCACGCGCCCGTCACGAAGGCGGCGCTGGTGATCGGCGGCGGGCTGTCGGGCATGGTGGCGTCGCTCGACCTGGCGGAGCAGGGATACGACGTCTGCCTGGTCGAGCGCGAGAAGGTGCTGGGGGGCAACCTGCGGCGCCTGTACGACCTCGGGACCGGCGAGGACCCGCAGGCCGCGCTGCAGGCGCTCGAAGCGCGCGTGCTGGGGCACCAGCGGATTCGCGTCATGCGCGGCGCCACCGTCCAGACGGTGAACGGATCGGTGGGGAGCTTCGAATCGAGCATCGGCGTCGACGGCGCCGTGGAGCGCTTCAAGCATGGCATCGTGGTGGTGGCGACCGGCGCCGAGGAGTACACGCCCACCGAGTACCTGTACGGACAGGACCACCGCGTCATCACGCAACTGGAGCTGGAGAAGCGCCTCGCCAAGACGGGGGGAGGCTGGCTTCCCTCGACGGTGGTGATGATCCAGTGCGTGGGGTCGCGATGCGCCGAGCGTCCGTACTGCTCGCGCGTCTGCTGCGGGCAGGCGGTCAAGAACGCGCTCAAGATCAAGGAGCTGTCACCGCGCACGCACGTGGTGGTGTTGTACCGCGACCTCCGGACGTACGGCCTGCGAGAGAGTGCGTACACGGAGGCGCGCCGCCTGGGCGTGGTCTTCCTGCGCCACGAGGACGCGCACAGGCCGGAGGTCAGCGGCCACAACGGCTCGCTGATGGTCACGGTGCCCGACCCGCAACGGGGGCACGACGTCGCCATCGAGGCGGGGCTGGTGGTGCTCTCCGTGGCCACGGTGCCACACGACGACAACAAGGTGCTGGCGCAGTTGCTCAAGGTGCCGCTCAACAGCGAGGGCTTCTTCCTCGAGGCGCACCTGAAGCTGCGACCGGTGGACTTCGCCACCGAGGGCGTCTTCCTCGCGGGGCTGGCGCACTCGGCGAAGGCGGTGGACGAGAGCATCGTACAGGCCGCGGCTGCCGCCTCGCGGGCCGCGGGCATCCTGTCGTGCGACGCGATCGAGCTGGAGGCCACGCTGTCGCAGGTGGTGCGGGAGAAGTGCGACGGCTGCGCCTACTGCGTGGATACCTGCCCGTACGGGGCGATCACGCTCATGGAGTTTGCCCACAACGGCAGTGTGAAGAAGATCGTCGAGGTCAACGAGAGTCTGTGCAAGGGGTGCGGCACCTGTCAGGCGACCTGTCCCAAGGAGGGGATTTTCGTCCGCGGGTTCTCCCCCGATCAGCTCGCCGCGCAGGTGCGCGCGGCCCTGGAGCCCGTATGAACGAGCCCTTCGAGCCCCTGATTGTCGCCTTCTGCTGCAACTGGTGTTCGTACGCCGGGGCGGACCTGGCCGGCGTGTCGCGCCTGCAGTATCCGCCGAACGCGCGGATTGTTCGGGTGATGTGCTCCGGCATGGTGCATCCCAACCTCGTCGTCGAGGCGTTCACCAAGGGTGCCGACGGCGTGCTCGTCTGCGGCTGCCACATCGGCGACTGCCACTATCTGGATGGGAACGCCAAGGCGGAGCGGCGGTGCGACGCCATCACGCTGATGCTGCAGGACTTCGCCCTCGAGGAGGAGCGGTTCCGCCTCGCCTGGGTGTCGGCCTCCGAGGGACCGCAGTTTGCGCAGTTGATGACGGAGTTCACCGAGCAGGTGCGGCAGGTGGGACCCAGCCCGTACCGCGTGATGGAGCCGGCTGGGGGATAGGGAGGAGGTGCTGGCCCGCGGAACGGAGCGGTCGCGCGTCCCGCGGTAACACGCGTGGTACAAGGAGGAGCGACGATGGCCCGACTGGCCGAGGAGTGGTTTGCGATTTGCGCCGGCTGCGAGGTGACGATCCTCGACATCGGCGAACCGCTGATTGACCTGCTCAAGCAGGTGACGATCGTGCACATGCCGGTGCTGATGGATCACAAGGTGTACGGCCAGACCGGCGAAGGGACGGAGATGGAGATCCCCGAAGCCGACATCGGCATCATCACCGGGGGCATCCGCAACGAGGAACACCGCAAGCTGGCGCGCGAGATGCGCAAGAAATGCAAGACGCTGATCGCGATGGGCACCTGCGCCTGCTCAGGCGGCGTGCCCGCGCTCGCCAACCTGTATACGACGGGCGAGATCCACGACAAGGTGTTTCGCGGCAGCGTGAGCACGGACAGCGACGACACGCCGACCGAGGACATCCCGGCGCTCACGGATCGCGTCTTCGCCATTTCGGAGGAGGTCCCGGTGGACCTGCAACTCCCCGGCTGTCCGACGACGCCGGAAACGGTGGCCGCGGCGCTCACGGCGCTGCTGAAGGGCGAGCCGTTCTCGATGTCCACCAAGAGCGTCTGCGACGAGTGCCCGTGCGTGCGCGAGAAGAAGGCGGTGGGCGCGCTCAAGCGGCGGTTCGAGGGTCCCGAGTTCACGCCCGGGCGGCCGCTCAGCGAGATGCGGTGCCTGATGGAGCAGGGCTTCCTGTGCCTCGGGCCCGCCACGCGCGGCGGGTGCGGGGGCAGCCAGGGGACGCCGCGCTGCATTCGCGCCTACACCACGTGCGAGGGGTGCTTTGGGCCGCTGTCGGAGAAAGCCAATCCGATGGTGGACATGATGGGCGCGCTGTCATCCGTCGGGCTCGATCCGAAGCAGATCCAGGATCGCGCCGCGACCTTCAACCGCTTCGCCGGTGCCGGCGGGCGCCTGCGGCCCCTGCCGGTGAGGAAGTGAGCCATGACCAAGACTCTCGTCATCCAGCCCGTCACGCGCATCGAAGGGCACGCGCGCATCACCATCAATCTCGATGATGCCGGTGAGGTGAGCACCGCGCGGGTCAACGTCATCGAGCTGCGCGGTTTCGAGCGCTTCTGCATTGGCCGGCCCGTGGAGGACCTGCCGCGCATCACGCCGCGCATCTGCGGGGTTTGCCCGTGGTCGCACCACCTCGCGTCGGCCAAGGCGTGCGACGCCGTCTTCGGCGTCACCCCGCCGCTGACCGGGCGGCTGCTCCGCGAGTTGTGCAACAGCGTGGCGTACATGGAGGAGCACATCCTCCACTTCTACTTCCTCGCCGCGCCGGACTTCCTGCTCGGGCCGGACGCCGATCCCTCCATCCGCAACGTGATTGGCGTGCTGCAGGCCGCGCCCGAGATCGCCGCCCGCGTGGTGCGGGTGCGGCACATGTGCGCGACGATGCTCGAGATCCTGTCGGGCAAGGCGATCCACCCGCAGGCGGCGGTCCCCGGTGGGTTCAGCAAGCCGCTCTCCGGGGAGGAGCACGATCGCCTGCGCCCGATGGCCGAGGAGGCGCTGGAGCTGGCGAAGTTCACCATGGCCTTCGCCAAGGAGAACGTCTTCCCGAAGTACCTCGACACGGTGAAGTCGCTGGGGGTCATCACCACCGGCTTCCTGGGGACGGTGGGTGGCGATGGCTCGCTCCAGCTCTACGATGGCACGCTGCGCCTGATGGCGCCGGACGGATCGTACGAGGAGTTCGCGTACGACCACTACACCGACTTCATCGCCGAGCACGTCGAGCCGTGGAGCTACATCAAGTTCCCGTATGCGAAGAAGTGGGGTGAGTTCTCGATGGACCTGGACGCACCCGGGGGGATCTACCGCACCAATACGCTTGCGCGCATCAACGTGTGCGACCGGATCCCGACGCCGCTGGCACAGGCGGAACTCGAGGAGTTCCGCAGCGCGTTCGGCCGGCCGGCGCAGCTCACCCTGCTGTACCACTGGGCGCGGCTCATCGAGCTGCTCCACAACGCCGAGAACGTCGTGCGGCTGCTCGCGCACGCCGAGATCACGGGGACCGAAACGCGCGTGAAGGTCACACCGCGCGCGGCGCGGGGCGTGGGGTGCGTGGAGGCGCCGCGTGGCACGCTCATCCACGACTACACCACGGACGCCGACGGGCTCATCACCAACGTGAACCTGATTGTCGGCACCACCCACAACAGCGCACCCATCAACATGTCGGTGACGCAGGCGGCCCGGGGGCTGATCCACGCGGGGCACTACGACCAGGGAATCCTGAACCGGGTCGAGATGTCCATCCGCGCGTACGACCCGTGCCTGTCGTGTGCGACGCACGAACTGAACGGCCGGTTCGCGGTGAAGCTCGACATCGTGGATGCGGACGGGAGGGTGATCGACACCCTGACCAACTGAGGGCGGGGTTCCGCCATGACGCACGGGGACGGGGATCTCCCCGCGTATTGCCGCAAGCCGACGCTCATCGTCGGCTGCGGCAATCTGCTGTACGGCGACGACGGTTTCGGCTGCGCCCTCGTGGAGTACCTTGAGCGGCACGAACGCCTCCCCGAGACCGTCTGCCTGCTCGATGCCGGGACGGGGGTTCGGAGCCTGCTGTTCACGATCTGCCTGAGCCACGTGCGCCCGCGCCGCCTGCTGGTGCTCGATGCCGTGGACACCGGTCGTGCACCGGGCGAGATTTTCGAGATCAACCCTTCCGACATCCCACCGGTGAAGCTCGACGATTTCTCGCTGCATCAGCTGCCGACCTCGAACCTGCTGCGTGAGCTGCAAGAGCTGTGCGGCGTGGACGTGCGCGTGCTGGCCTGTCAGGCCGGCCCGCTTCCCGCTGAGATGCGGGCGGGACTGTCCGACGCCGTCGCCGCGGCGCTGCCGCGCGCTGCGGCGTGGATCATGGGCACGTACCTCGGCGCGGAGACCGCATGAGCATTCGCAAGCGGCCGCCCGCGCAGGCCGCGGAACTCATCAACGAGTTCCTGGGGAGCATGCATGTCTTCCACTCCGTCGTGGCGGACGTCATCGAGAACAACCTGCTGCGCGACGTGACTGGCGGGCGGATGACCTTCCCGCAGCTCAAGCTGCTGCGCATCGTGGCGCTGGAGGCCGTGCGGTCCATCAGCGAGGTGGCGGCGTTCCTGGGCGTGAGCAAGGCGGCGGCGAGCAAGTCGGTGGACGGGCTGGTGCGCCGGCGCCTGCTCAAGCGCACGGAAGGGAAGCCGGACCGCCGCTCGATTCACGTTTCGCTGACGGCGCAGGGCCGCCGATTGATGACGGCGTATGACCGGGCGCGCGACGCGCGGCTGGGTGCCCTGTTCAGCGAGTTCACGGCTGCCGAACTCGCGCATACGGCCAAGCTGCTCGACCGACTCTCGGCGCGGCTCGCCGACGATGAGGCGCACTCCACGGAGATCTGCCACCAGTGCTCGATCTACTTCCGCGAGCGCTGCCATGTGCGACAGATGGTGGATCGCACGTGCCTGTACCTGCGGCACAAGGCTCGGCGGCGGGTGCGGTAAACCGGCCAGCTGGTTCGCGCCGCGTGCGGCCGCCAGACCACAAGCGAGGAGGGCAGCCATGACCAACAGCGCGAGGAGCGTCCTGATCTTCGGCTGGTACCTCGTCGCCCTCGGCGGCGCGCTGGTCGCGATCCCCAACGTGATGCTCGGGATGTTCGGCCTCCCCACCACGTCGGACGTCTGGATCCGCGTGGTCGGTGTGCTCGTGCTCTGCCTGGCCTTCTACTACATCCAGGCGGCGCGCCACGGACTGGTGCCGATGCTGCGATGGACCGTCTATGCGCGGTCCAGCGTCTTCGTCTTCTTCGGCGCCTTCGTACTGCTCGGATTCGCCGCCGCGCCGCTCGTGATGTTTGGCGCGGTGGACCTCGCCGCCGCGCTCTGGACGTACTGGGCGCTGCGCTCGGAGGGGCTGGCCTAACGCACCGGCGGCTTCGCCGGCGCGGCCGCTGCGGCCCGCTCCGCGGAGAAGGCCTCGGTCACGCCACCGAGGTCGATGGATCCCTTCATCGAATCGCCGGTGACCGTGGTGCTGACCACCAGCGTCAGGGCGTTGCCGCCGTAGTCGATGGTGTACTGGAACGTCACGTCGTTCCCCTTCACCTTCCCCTGCAGCGGCACATCGCCCGTGGCGCGCCGCACCGTGCCGCTGAGCGAGTCGCCCTGCTGGACGAAGACCACCTTGAAGTTGCGCGCGCCGCCCGGCGTGTTCATCGTGGCATTCCACTCACCGGCGACGTTCACGGCGGACTGGGCGGCGGCCGTGGGGGCGGCGGCGAACGCGGCGAATACGAGGCCGAGCAGGAGCGTGCGCATGCGGGTCTCCGGGGGGAAGGGCGCCGGCGACGCGTGCCGGCGCTGAAGGGCGGAAATCTATCGTGCCCGGCCCTGACGCGCCCCTCCCCGCGGCGCTCGTCGTGCGCATCGCACGGTCGCGAGTTAAGATGAAGGAGGAGCGCACCTGAGACGCCGGCGGACCGCTGGATGGGCTGCGCCGCTCCGCCTATAGGGCATGGAGGATCACATTATGTCGAAGAAGCACAACACCAAGGTTCCCGACTTCAGTTCGCACAAGTCGCAGAGTCGCCTGCCGAAGGCGACCAAGGATCAGCCCGCCCCGCCGCTGGCGGCGCATCCCGCCCCGGCCCCCGTGCCGAAGGCGCACCTTCCGAAGACGTCGGGACACCGCGGCGCCTAGTGCCGCGGCCGCGTGCGCGCGGCGCCACCTCAATCAGGACTTCATGATCCGTGCTATCCGGCTGATCGCCGTCCTGGCGATCGTCTCCCCGCTGGCCGCGTTGGCGCAGGCGCCCACGCGCGCCGTGCGGCGCGACATTCCGCTCACCAACACCATCCGGCGCGCCTTCGACGCCGGGACGCGTGACTCCACGGGCAGGCCAGGGAAGAAGTATTGGCAGACCCGGGTGGACTACACCATCCACGCGCGGCTCGACGTGCCGTCGATGCGGGTGTCGGCGCGTGAAACGGTGGTGATCCGCAACAACAGCGACAGCGCCCTGCGTGCCATTCAGCTGCGACTGGACCAGAACCTGTTCGCCGCCAACGTCGTGCGCGCGGGGACGGTCTCCGAGATCACCGACGGGATGCGCGTCACGCGCCTCGCGGTGAACGGTGAGGCGGTGGACCTGAACCCGCCGGCACCGCAGCGGCGCCCGGGTGGTGCTGCGACCCCACCCGCCGTGCGGCTGGCCGCCTCCGGCCTGAACTCGACCACCGCGCGCATCACGCTGCCGACACCGATTGCCGCGCACAGTTCCGCGACGCTCGAGGCCGACTGGAACTTCAAGGTGCCGAACGCGGACAACGGCCGCGGCCTGCGCATGGGATCGTGGGGCGACAGCCTGGTGCAGGTGGCGCAGTGGTATCCGCGCGTGGCGGTGTACGACGACCTCCGCGGCTGGGACACCGAGCCGTACCTCGGTCCGTCGGAATTCTACAACAACTATGGCCGCTTCGAGGTGACCATTGATGCGCCCGCCGGTTGGCTGGTGAGCGCCACCGGCGTCTTGCAGAATCCCGCCGAGGTGCTGACGCCCACGGCGCGCGAGCGGCTGTCGCACATCCTCGAGTCCGATTCCATTCGCCCCATCGTCACCGCCGAGGAACGCGGGCCGGGCAAGTCCACCGTGGACGGGACGCGCCTCACGTGGCGGTACATCGCCGACAACGTCAGCGACTTCGCCTGGTCGAGCTCCGACCGGTTCGTCTTCGACGCGACGCGCGCGACCATCCCCGGCAGGGGACCGATTCCCGTCTACCTGTTCTACGAACCGAGCCACCGGCAGCAGTACGTGCAGGCGGGGCCGCTGGCGCGACATGCGCTCGAGTTTTACTCGAAGCTCTGGATGCCGTACGAGTACCCGCAGCTCACGCTCTCGGATGGACCCGACACCGGCATGGAGTATCCGATGTGGATCGGTTCGGCCGCCGGCGCCGCGGATCACGAGACGGGACACCAGTGGTGGCCGATGATGGTGGGTGTGAACGAGACGTGGTACGGCTGGATGGACGAGGGATTCAACCAGTACATGAACGTGCTGTCGGGGGCGGATCGCAATAAGGCAGCCCCCAACCTCGACGGGCTGGGGCAGTCGTATGGCCGGACGAGCGGCGAAGAGCGGGAAGGGCCGCTGATGTGGAACGCGAACTACGGCGGCCCGATGTACGGCTTTCAGGCGTACAGCAAGTCGCCGCTGATGCTCTCCATGCTGGGCGGCATCGTGGGTGACACGGCGGTCTGGCGCGCCCACAGCGATTATGCCAAGGCGTGGCTGTTCAAGCACCCGTCGCCGTGGGATTACATGTTCTTCATGAGCAACGCGCTCAAGCGCGACCTCGGCTGGTTCTGGTACTACTGGCTGTTCACCACCGAGAGCGTGGACGGCTCGATCGCCGGCGTCACGACGGCCGGCAACCGGACGACCGTCACGGTGAAGCAGGACGGTCAGATGCCGTCGCCGGTGGTGCTGCGCGTGAAGTTCGCCAAGGAAGGGGCGGCGATCCGCCCGATGAAGAACGCCGTGATGACCGACAGCACGACGGCCGTGGTGACGTGGCCGGTGGACGTCTGGTTCAACGGGAGTCGGACGTTCAAGGCCGTGCTCGAGTTCGGCCCGCGCCCGATCGAGAAGATCACCTTCGATCCGTACTGCCGATTCCCCGACCGCGATCCGGCGGACAACACGTGGCCGAAGGCGGCCGCGCCGGCGGCGGCGCCGGCGGGCGCCGCTGGAGGGTTTGGAAGACCGCGCTGCGAGTAGGGCGGTGCGTCACCTGCCCACCACGGATTTCACGGAAACTGGCGGAGGAACACGGATACGGCTCTTGAGGAACCTCCAAGAGCGGGATCCGTGTTCCTCCTTCTTGTTCCGTGTTATCCGTGGTATGCACTTCGCAGCCCGGGACGCCGCACGACACGCCAGCGCCCCTGCGCAATGCGACGTACAATTGAACTGAGGGGTCACACGACCCCGCTGCCACGCCATCGCCCTCGAAACTGCGGAGTAGAACCGTGAAACACCGCCTGATGGGCCTCCTGGTCCTCGCGCTCGCCGTCGTCCTGACCGCCTTCGGACGCGCGCCCGCCAAGGACTTCAAGATCCCGCATGAGAAGTACGTGCTGCCGAACGGCCTCAATGTCATCCTGCACGTGGACAAGGCCAACCCGATCGCCGCCGTCTACATCGTCTACCACGTCGGCTCCGGTCGCGAGGAGAAGGGGCGCACGGGCTTCGCGCACCTCTTCGAGCACCTGCGCTTCAACGAGTCGCAGAACGTGCCGCAGGGGCAGTGGTTCCGGAAACTGCAGACGGCCGGCGCCACCAACGTGAACGGATCCACCAACACCGACCGCACCAACTACTACGAGGTCGTCCCCAAGAACGCCCTCGAGATGGCGCTCTGGATGGAATCGGACCGCATGGGGTGGCTGCTGCCGAAGTTCAACCAGCAGACGTTCGTCACCCAGCAGAACGTGGTGCAGAACGAGAAGCGGCAGGGCGAGAACGCCCCGTACTCGCAGACGAGCTACATCAATGACAAGCTGATGTTCGCCGAGTCGCACCCGTACAACTGGCAGGTGATCGGCGCGCTCGAGGACCTCGCCGCCGCGACCATCCAGGACGCGGTGAACTTCCACACCAAGTGGTATGGCCCGAGCAACGCCACGCTCGTGGTGGCCGGCGACATCGACGTGCAGCAGACGAAGGCGTGGATCGAGAAGTACTTCGCCGAGATCGCGTCGTCACCCGCGCCGGCGATGCCCGCCAAGCAGAACGTCACGCTCACGGCGACCAAGCGCGCCGTCTATGAAGACCGGCTCGCCATCGCCCCGGCGCTGACGATGACCTTCCCGACCGTGGAGGAGTACAGCAAGGACGCTTACGCCCTGCAGTTCCTCGGCCGCATTCTCTCGGCGCGGAAGGGGCCCCTGTATCGCATCATCGTCGAGGAGAAGAAGCTGGCGCCGCCGGGCGGCGGTGGCGGCGGATTCATGGGCTTCGGCGGCGGATCGGTGTCGGCCAACCAGCGGAGCCGCGAAGTGGCCGGGACGTTCCAGGTGAGCATCCGGCCGTTCCCGAACGTCAAGCTCGCCGACGTCGAGAGCGCGATCATGGAGGCGTTCGCCCGCTTCGAGCAGGAAGGGTTCAGCGCGCAGGACGTCGAGCGGCAGAAGGCAGGAATCGAGTACCGCTTCTACACCCAGAGCGGGAGCATCTTCGGCAAGGCAAGCCAGCTCGGCAACTATAACGCCATGAAGGGCGACCCCGACTACATGGCCACCGACCTGAACGGCACGATGTCGGTCACCAAGGACGACGTGCTCCGCGTCTACAACCAGTACATCAAGGGACGGCCCTACGTCCTGCTGAGCACCGTGCCCGCCGGCAAACTGGAACTCGCGGCGCCCAATTCGACGCCGTTCCTGATCGCCGAGGAGTCGGTGGAGAAGCAGGGGACCAAGCGGGATGTCGGGAGCTACACGCCGCCGGTGATTCCGTCCAAGATCGACCGTTCGAAGGAGCCGGTGAAGCCGGCCGATCCCACCGTGCCCGTGCCGGCCATCTGGACGGCGAAGACGGGAAGCGGCATCCCGATGTACGGCATCACGCGCACGAGCCTGCCGCTGGCGCAGTTTTCCATCACGGTGAAGGGCGGCATGCTGCTTGATCCCGCTGGGAAGGTGGGGACCGGCTCGCTGATGGCACGGCTGATGAATGAGGGGACGGCGAAGCGCACGGCGGTCGAACTGCGCGAGGCCGTGGAGGACCTCGGCGCCTCGCTGAACATCTCGGGCGGCGACGAGGCCATCACGCTCAGCGGCAGCGCGCTGTCGAGCAAGCTCCCCGAGGTGGTGGCGCTCGCACGCGAGATGCTGCTGGAGCCGCGCTGGGACGCCAGGGAGTTCGAGGCGGCCAAGGCGCAGGCCATGGACGCGGTGCGGCGGTCGGAAACGAGCCTCACGTCCGTTGGCGCGAGCGTGTTCGCCAAGCTGGTCTACGGCGCCGACAACGTGCTCGCCAACCCGGCGTCCGGAACGGTGAAGTCGCTGCAGGCCATCACGCTGGACGACCTCAAGGCGTACTACGCCACCAACTTCTCGCCCTCGGTGGCCGCCATCACGGTGGTGGGCGACGTGTCGAAGGACGCCGCGGTCAAGCTCTTCGACGGGCTCAAGGAGTGGAAGGCGACGGCGGTGAAGGTCCCGACGGTGAAAGTGGCGCGGGCCGCCACGCCGGGCGTGTACTTCATTGACTCCCCGCGCGCCAAGCAGTCCACGTTCGTGGTGGGGCACCTCAGCCTGCCCGCCACCGATCCCGACTACTACAAGACGATCGTGATGAACCACAAGCTCGGCGGCGACTTCGGGAGCGTGTTCAACATGATCCTGCGCGAGGAGAAGTCGTTCACCTACGGCGCGCGGTCGGTCTTCTCGGGCAGCGCCAGCCCGGGCGCGTTCCGGATGACGACGCAGGTGCAGGCCAACGCCACGTTCGAGACCGCCAAGATCGTGAAGGACGAGCTTGCCAAGTACCGCAACGGCATCTCGGCGGCCGACCTCGACGCGGTGAAGAACACGCTCCTCAAGGCCAACGCCGGGCGGTTCGAGACGCTGCAGCAGTTGAGCGCGATGCTTGGCCCGGTCGTGCAGTACGGCTATCCCTTCGACTACATCCGGCAGCGCGAGAACACCGTGCGCAACATGTCGCTGGCCGAGCACACGGCGCTGGCGCAGAAGTACCTGCGCCCCGACCAGCTCGTCTTCGTGATCGTGGGCGACAAGGAGACCCAGTTCGCGAAGCTGCGGGAGCTGGGGCTGGGCGAGCCCGTTCTGCTGGACAAGGACGGTAAGGCGATCGTGATGTAGCAGAGAACGGCAGAGAACGGCAGAGAACGACGGTTCGCTCGCGTCTCGAAATCAGGGGACGCCGGCGCGTTCCGTCGTTCTTTGTCGTTCCGTGCAGCGCCGCGCCCATCTGCCGCCGCTCGTGATCCCGACACGGACGTCAGCGACATCCCACGCATCGTGGCGGCGGCCGCTCATGATAGTCAGATTGGAGGCAGGCTGACCACGGGCAATGCCGGTCGTCCCGGTACGGCCTGCCGGTCTCCAATGCCGCGGATCATCCTGACTCCATGCGCCCGCTCTCACTGACTGCCGAGGTGCTGACGCTGGCGCTGCTCCTCAACGCCTGCGCTGGCTCGCTCACGCCCGCCGGCCCATCCGGTACGACGAAGCCGGACACCACCAAGGTGCCCCTCACCGACCTTGCCACCGGCACCTATCGCGGCTTCCAGGGCGGGCTGTATCCGAACGGGTCCAACGCGATGCCCGGCGCTCACGCCGCGCTTGGCGCGACCTTCGCACGCAACATTCGCCCACGCAACGCGGCCGGACAACCCGACGCGGCGGGCAAGATTGTCCTGCTCTCCGTCGGCATGTCCAACGTGACGCAGGAGTTCTGCGGTGGCGGGCCGACCGCGTGCCAGACGTTTTCCTTCGTCGGGCAGGCGTTGGCGGATCCCGACGTGGACCACGCGCGCGTCGTCATCGTCGACGGCGCGCAGGGAGGCAAGGTGATCCCGGACTGGGATCAGCTTACCGATGCCACCTATGCGACGGTGCGCGACGCGCGGCTCGCGGCGCTGGGCGTCACCGAAGCGCAGGTGCAGGCCATCTGGCTCAAACAGGCCACGCCCGGACCGACCACGGCTCTCCCCGCGTCGAATGCGGACGCGTACACGATCACGGCCGGCCTCGGTACGCTCGTGCGCACGCTGAGGGGACGGTATCCCAACCTGCAGATCGTCTTTCTTTCGAGCCGCATTTTCGCGGGGTATGCGCAGTCCGGGACGCTCAACCCCGAACCGTTCGCGTACGAGACCGGCTTTGCCGTGAAGTGGCTCGTCGAGGCGCAGATCCGCCAGGGTGCGAGCGGCGCGCCCGACGCGATCGCCGGCGACCTGCGCCCGGGCGTGGCCGCACCCTGGTTGTCGTGGGGGCCGTACCTGTGGGCCAACGGCACGTCGCCGCGCTCCGATGGTCTCACGTGGGTGCAATCAGACTTCGCCGCGGACAACACGCATCCCAATACGGGCGCCCGGCAGAAGGTCGGGGCGATGCTGCTCGGCTTCCTGAAGAACTCGCCGCACGCGAGCTGCTGGTTCCTGTCCGGACGCACCTGCTGATGACGGCCGACGAGGAACGGCGCGCCTGGTGGCCTGAGCTGTACGAGGTGATCGCGGAGCTGCGTGCGCTGGGCCGTCACGACATCGCGGACGACCTCGAGCGCTCCGTGGCCGGCAGCGCGACCTCGGGCGAACTGCTCGGCAACGTCGGGCTCGTGCTGCGCTCACATGACGTACAGCGGTCCCGGCTCGGGGTGGCGGGGAGGGGCGCCTGGGATCGCATCATGCGCGACGTCAACCGCGACAATCCGCTGCGCACCTTCGCTTACCGGTGCCGGCGGCTTATCTGGCCGTGAGCACGGGCGCCGCGCGTGGCGCGGGACGGTTGTTGCGCCGCACGCGCCGCCGATAGCTTTCGAGTCATGGGTGCCACGCTCCTCACCGCCGACGCACGCGCCGACCTCGTGGCGCGCAGCCGCCGGCTGAACCTGGCCACGCTCGCCTACAACGCGCTGGAGGGCGTCGTCGCCATTGCGTCGGGCGTCGCTGCGGGCTCGGTGGCGCTCATCGGCTTTGGCATCGACAGCGGCATTGAGCTGACCGCATCGGTGGTGGCTCTCTGGCGGCTCGACGCCGACGCCGACCACGCGCGCCGTGAGCGCGCCGAGCGCACGTCGCACCGCATCATCGGCGCGCTGTTCATGGCGCTCGCGCTGTACGTGACGGTGGACGCCGCGCTCGCGCTGTGGAACCGCGAGGCGCCGGGCGAGAGCCCAGTCGGCATTGCGCTCGCGGCGGCGTCGGTGCTCGTGATGCCTTACCTGGCCCGTGCCAAGCGTCGCATCGGCATCGCGCTCGGCAGCCGTGCCCTCACGGCGGAAGCCACCCAGACATCACTCTGCATGTGGCTGTCGGCCATCCTGCTCGGCGGGCTGTTGCTCAACGCGCTGGTGGGTTGGTGGTGGGCGGACCCGGTGGCGGCGCTGGCGATGGTGCCGATTATCGCGAAGGAGGGCGTGGAAGGGCTGCGCGGCGCGCCGACCTGCACCGACGGGTGCCACTGACTGCGCACATGAACGGATCAGGCGCGCAAACGCCGGGCTGGCGCTCATGCGCCAACCCGGCGTTGCCTATCACCGGCGCGGCGCGCCGGCGACCGTACCGCTACTTCGAGGCCGTCACCGCCGCGCCGAGCACCTGCTTCTCGATCAGGGCCAGCGACGCGCTCGCCGTGCCAGGGATCGCATTGGACGCCTCGATCTCCTTGGCCAGCTTCTGCGCCTCGGCAATGGCGGCGGCCTGCTCCTCGTTGGGCTTCTTGCCGCTCAGCGTGAACGACCGCTCGAAGTGATAGGCCAGCCGGTCGAGGTCGCGGACCGACGTGGGGATGTTGTCGGGGCGCGGACGCTTGACCACTTCCTTCACGAGCAGCAGGTGATGCTGCGCGAGGAAGCGGTCGATCTTCGTCAGCTCCTCGTCGAGCGCCTTGACGTCCTTGACGCTGCCCGCGCGCAGGGCGTTCGCCAGCTTCTCGAGGTTGCTCTCCGCGTTGAGCAACTCCGACCCGATGACCTCATCGCGACACCGTCCCACCTGTTGGCGCACGCCGAGGCTGGCCATGAGCAGGGAGTTGGCGGCCGCTCTCGGCTGGCCGGCGACGAACTCGCGGCGCGCCTTGGCGAAGTCAATGTCCTCCTCCTGGCCGCGGAGCGTGGCCGGGGCCGCCGCGACCAGCGCGGCGAGGGCCAAGAACACTGAACGAATCGACATAGTTCCTCCCGATGCCGGGCGACGCGGTGCCTCCCGCACGGGCGCGACCACGCGCGCGTGATCTATGGGATTAACGCCGGACCCGTACTCAAATTCTGGGGTCCGCCGAGGGGGGCCGCAGTCGGGAAAGGCCTTAACAAGCATACGCGAATGAGCCTACACGGAGGCAGAGAAGCAACAGAGAGACAACAGAGAAACAACAGAGAAACAACAGTACGCGCGGGGGTGAGTCGCCAGCCCCCAGATGTACTGTTGTCTCTCTGTTGTTTGTCTGTTTCTTCTCTGTTGTTTATCTCTTTCCCAGCATCTCCAGCACACCGAGGCTCATCCACGGCATGTAGGTGATCAACAGCACGCCTATTCCGGTGATCACCAGGAACGGCAGCACGTGCCGATACAGGCTCGTGAGCGGCTGGTTGAAGCGCGACGACGACAGGAAGAGGTTCAGCCCCACGGGCGGCAGCAGGAAGCCCATCTCGAGGTTGGCGAGGAAGATCACGCCGAGGTGCACGGGATCGATGCCGAAGGCCGTCGCCATGGGAGCGATGAGCGGTGCGAGGATGATGATCGCCGAGTAGATCTCGAGCACGCTGCCGAGGATGAGCAGCAGCACGTTGAGCGCGAGCAGGAAGACCATCGGCGAGCTGATGTGCGTCTGCACCCACGCGAGGATGGCGTCGGGAATCATGGCGTCGACCAGATAATTGGTCAGCCCCATCGCCACCGAGAGGAGGATGAGCACGGCGCCCATCAGCGCCGCGGCTTTCAGCAGCACCTCGGGCAGCTCCGTGAAGAGCTTGATGTCGCGCGTGATGAAGCACTCCACGATCACCGCGTACACCAGCGCCGCGGCCGCCGTCTCGAGCATCGTGGCCGAGCCGGTGACGAACAGCGCGATGATCAGCACGGGGAGCATCAACTCCCACTTGGCCTGCCACGCTGACTGCGCCACCTCTTTCCACGAGAACGGCGCGCGCTCCTTCTGGACGTGGCGGCCCACGAAGATGCCGTAGCCCGCGGTCAGCACGACGAGCAGCAGGCCCGGCAGCAGGCCGGCGAGGAAGAGCTGGTCGGCCGGCACCGACGCCTCGCGTGAGCTGGCCACGACACTGTACAGGATGACGGGCAGGCTGGGCGGGAAGAGCAGGCCGAGCGATCCGGCCGCCGTCACCAGGCCGAGTGAGAAGCCCTCGGAGTAGCCGTCCTTGCGCAGGATGGGATAGACCAGCCCGCCGAGCGCGATGATGGTCACGCCCGAGCCGCCGGTAAAGGTCGTGAAGAGCGCGCAGACCGCCGCCACCATCACGGCGATGCCGCCCGGCATCCAGCCGAACACGGCGCGGAAGAACCGCACGAGGCGCTCCGCCGCCGCGCTCTCCGCCAGCACGTACCCCGCCGCGGTGAGGAGCGGAATGGCCGGCAGGGTGGGCGAGGCGATGAGCCGGTAGACTTCGGCCGAGACGGCGGCCACCGGCACGCCCTCGGCGAAGAAGAGCACGAGCGCCACGCCGCCCATCGCCACGAAGACCGGCGCACCGAGCAGGGCTGCGGCGAGCACGAGCAGGGCGAGCGGCCAGAGGAAGTGCGCGTAGTCGGCGGGGACGAGCCCCACGGCAAACGCCCCCGCCACGCAGGCGGCCGCAACGGACCGGCCCCACCACTTCTCCGAGGCGTTCCAGACGAAGATGATCGCCATGATGCCCATCGACACCGGCATGATGAGCTCGCTCACCCACTCGGGGACGCCGATGGGGAGCATCTTCGGCTCGAGCCGGTTGGCCTGCACGACGCGCGCGCTCGCATAGGCGAGAATGCCCGCCACCGCCGCGGCCACCGAGTACGAGAGCAGTCGCGTGACGTCACGCGCCGTCCCCTCGCCGAAGAACTCCGAGGTGGAGAGCGTGAGGTGCTTGGCCTGGCTGGTCGCCGCCATGCCGCCGACGAAGGCAAGCCACAGCGTCAGCTGCTGCACGTACCCCGCGGTGCCGACGAGATGGAAGCCGCCCAGCGGGCGGCCGATCATGTCAATGAGCGGAAGCGTGGCGGCCAGGCCGAGGGTGACGACCAGGATCCACTGTTCGGTGCGCCGGAACACCGCCGTGGCGCGACTCACTTCTTCGCCGCGCCTTTCTGGCGGCGGTACTCGTCGCGGTAGCGGAGTGCGTCATCGAACGCGTCGGCCGGCATCACGCCGCCACGGATGATCGGGTACCCGACCTCCACTGAGCGGCGCCACACCTCTCGCGTCCGCGCGTCCACCGGCACCACGACCAGCCCGGCCTTCTTCATCGCGTCCACGTCACGCTGATAGCCGTCCTTGATGGACTTCTGCAGCTTGTTGCCCGCCAGCTGAGCCGCTTCCATGAGGCGCGGGCGCAGGTCGGCCGGAATGCGCTCCCACGTCTCCTTCCGGATGACGGTGGCACCCATCAGGATCTGCACCTTCATGTCCGTCATGTACTTGGTCTGTTCGTAGTAACGCGTGATCAGCGCCACCTGCGGCGGAGCGAGGAACGACTCGAACAGCCCGGTCTGCAGGCCCGTGATCAGCTCCGTCGACGGGGCCGGACGCGGGTCGAAGCCCATCTTCTTGTAGGCCTCGGTTGTCTTCATGTCGCCGGCCCAGCTGAACAGCTTGAGCTTCTTCATCTCGTCCGGCGTCGCCGCGGGCGACTTGGTGAACCAGTGGTTCCACCCGCCGTCGGCCCAGTTGAGCACGACGAAGCCCTTGGCCTCGAACTGCGCCTCGAGCTTCGGGCGCATCTTCTCGAGCACCGCGTAGACCTCGTCATAATCGGCGAACGCCATCGGGATGCTGAGCGCGTAGACGCCGCGCTCGATCTCGCCGAGTCCTGCCGAGGTGAGCACGCCGGCGTTCAGCGTGCCGAGGTTCATCTTGCGCACCACATCGGGATCGTCGCCCTGCCGGCCGCCCGGGTACAGCAGCACGCGCACCTTGCCGTTTGAGATCCTCGCCCAGTCGTTGGCGACTTCCTTGAGCACCAGGAACCAGGAGGAGTTCTCGGGGACGAGCGTGGCCATCTTGACCGTCACCGTCGCCTGCCCCTGGGCGGGGAGGGCGACACCGGTGAGCAGGGCAAGGACGAGGGCGAAGAGCGAGATATGTCTGCGGGTCATGAAGTCGTCTGGTTAGTCGACGAACAGGTCGTCGATGCGGCTGAGCAGCCAGCGGGCGCGCCGCTGCATGATCGTGTTCGCCAGCCGCTGTTCGGGGGCCTTGTCGAGATCCACCGCGAGCGCCTGGGTGAGCAGCGCCTCGAATTCCTTGCGGTTGTTCTCGTTGATGCACACCGCCTCGGCCATGCTGACGAACGGTCCGACGCGCCGGCCGGCGGCGAGCTGCGTGGCGCGCGCGAAGTGCTCGCGCGCCTTGGGCATCGAGCCGCCCGCACTGGCGTGCGCGGCTTCCCAGGTGCCGAAGAACTCGTGCAGCGCGCCCATGTCGAAGGTCTCGTCGAGCGCGAGCGCGCGGTGCATCATCTTCTCGATCGTCGTCTGCCGGACCGCCAGGTCGGAGTCATTGACGTCGATCGCCAGCGCCGCCGCCCACGCGGCGCCCGTCCAGTACAGCAGGGCGACATGCTTCTTTCTTGCCTTCGCCAGCGCCGCGTCGGCGTCGCCAGCCAGCCGCTCGCGAAAGCCCGGCATGTCCACTTCCAGGCCGCGCAATCCATACTCCGCGGCCCGCAGATACAGCCGCTTGGCGCGCTGACGCATCTCCGTGGCGCGCGTCAGGTCCTGCGCTTCCGTGAAGTCGGCTTCCTGCTGGATGAACGCAAACCCGTATTGCGTGAAGCCGCTGGCCGCCGCCGTCAGCAGGCCGACGTGCCGGGGGGACGCGTCAATCAGTCCCTCGATGGTCTTGAGGGCGAACGGGGTGGCATCACGCACCAATTCCGGGTCGTTGTCGCTCGCAAAGGTCGAGGAGCTGCCCGAGGCGAGGGCGTCCCCCAGCGAATTGATGGCCATCCGCTTGATGGAGCACCCGGAGAGGCCTAGGGCGACCCCACCCAGGGCGACGGCGCGACAGACTGATCGGAACGGCAGGGGCATTCGGGTCCGGACGGGGGGAGAATTCAGGTAGGACCTGTAATTATGATCGGGCGGAGCCCCCAATGCGACCCTTGAGGGCAGAATCAGCCAGAGCGCGACGGAGTGAGAAAGAACGAGGCAGCCGTAATTACATACTACGGGGTTTTACCCCGCGGGGTGTCAGTCGTTCGCGAGTGGCATCCTCTTTCAATAGGATAGGTTATGCGCGCTCATCGTTTACAACTCATGGCTGGCCTCGCGCTTCTGCTTTGGCCGGCGGCTCCACTCCCGATTGCCGCGCCATCGGGCGGTGCAGCTGTCCACCCGTCGGCCGTCGAACGGACGCGCGACGAACCCCGTCAACGAACGCTCTTTGACTTCGACTGGCGCTTCCGCGCTGGCGAGGTGTCGGGCGGCCAATTGGCGGGCCTCGACGATTCGGCGTGGGAAGCGGTGGACCTGCCGCACGACTTCATGATCCTCGGCAAGGGTCATCGCGAGACGGCGGCGGACGGGCGGGCGCCGAGCGCGCGCATGCTCCGGCTGCCATCGGAGCCGGAGGGGCCGTTCGATCCGCGGAGTCCGGGCGGCGATGCGAACGGCTACCTGAATGGGGGCATCGGCTGGTACCGCAAGACGTTCGTGCTTCCGACGGATGCGGCGGCGAAGCGTGTCTTCCTCGAGTTCGACGGCGCGTACATGAACGCCGAGGTCTGGGTCAACGGCCAATCGCTCGGCACGCGGCCGTACGGCTACTCGTCCTTCCACTACGACATCACGCCGCACCTCAAGCCCGCCGGGGCTCGCAATGTCGTGGCGGTGCGCGTGCACGTGAGGCAGCCGTCGTCGCGCTGGTACTCGGGGGCGGGTATCTATCGCCACGTCTGGCTCACGGTCACCGACCCCGTGCGCATCGAGCAGTGGGGGACGGTGGTCCGTACCACGGCAGTCTCCGACCAGCGCGCCGACCTCACCGTCCGCCTCGACGTGCGCAACTACGGCACGGCCGGCGTCAACGCGCGCGCGGAAGTGACCGTGCGCGACGCAAAGGGGCGGGAGGTCGCGATGGCGCGTGCGCCGGTGGTCGTGGCGGCGGACGGCCGCGCGCACGCCGACCTCGCCCTTCCCGTGCTGGCGCCCCACCGCTGGTCGGTGGCCGATCCGTATCTCTATAATGTGGAGGCCGTCGTGCGCGTCGCCGGCCGCGCCGTGGACGCCGAGCGCGTGCCCTACGGCATTCGCACCATCGGCTTCTCACCGGACAGCGGCTTCCTGCTCAACGGCGTGCGCCTGCCATTGCAGGGCGTCTGCCTGCACCACGACCTGGGGCCGCTGGGCGCGGCCGCGTTCGACCGCGGCATCGAGCGCCAGCTCGAGATCATGAAGCAGATGGGCGTGAATGCCATCCGCACCAGCCACAACCCGCCGGCGCCGGCGCTGCTCGACCTCGCCGATCGCATGGGCTTCGTGGTGATGGACGAGATCTTCGACGAGTGGAAGCGGAACAAGACCCACTTCGGATACGGCCAGTTCTTCGACGCGTGGAGCGAGCGCGACACGCGCGACATGGTGCGGCGCGACCGCAACCATCCGAGCGTGGTGATGTGGAGCATCGGCAACGAGATCGAGGAGCAGAGCGATTCCACGAATGCCCGGGCGATGGCCACGCGGCTCGCCGGTTTCGTGCGCGACGAGGACCCGACGCGCTTCGTCACCTCGGCGATGAACGATCCCGCACCGGCGATGAGAACCGGCTTCGCCGAGCCGCTCGACCTGTTCGGCGTGAATTACAACCTCCGCATCTACGAGCGCGTGCGCGGCCGGCCGGCGTACGGATCGGAGACGTCGTCGGACTACAGTTCGCGCGACCAATACAATCTGGTGCTCAAGGATGGCGTGCCGACGATCGTCAATCGGCTCGCCAACCACGTGACGTCCTACGATCTCGAGGGCCCGCCGTGGGGCAACAGCGCCGAGGTGCAGTTCGCGGCGATGCGCGGAGCGCCGTGGATCGCGGGGGAGTTCGTGTGGACGGGGATCGACTACATCGGCGAGCCGACGCCGTTCGCGTGGCCGAACCGCAGTTCGTCGTTCGGCATCGTGGACCTCACCGGATTCCCGAAGGACCGCTTCTACCTGTACCAGAGCCAGTGGCGGCCTGAACCGATGGTGCACCTGCTCCCGCACTGGAACTGGCCCGCGGAGTATGCTGGCAAGCCGATCCCGGTGTGGGCGTACACCAACGCCGACTCCGTGGAGCTGTTCCTGAACGGAAGGTCGCTTGGCGTGCGGTCGTGGGCCGGCGTGAAGGATTTCCATCTGGCCTGGCAGGTGCCATACGAGCCGGGGTCGCTGCGCGCGGTGGCGATGCGCGGCGGGCGGGTGGTCGCCGAGAGCCGGGTGGAGACGACGTCAGCGCCGGCGAAGCTGGAGCTGAACGTGGACCGCCGGGTGATTCGGGCCGACGGGCAGGACCTGGCGTTCGTGACGGTGCGGGTGGTGGATGCGCGCGGCCGACTGGTGCGGGCAGGCGGCGACCAACTCGTGCGCTTCACGCTGATCGGCAGCGGCGCGATTGCGGCGGTGGACAACGGCGATCCGACCAACCACGAACCGTTCGTCGGGCCCACCGCGCAGGCGGCCCAGCACAAGGCGTTCAACGGGTTGGCGCTGGTGGTGATCCGCGCACCGCGCGCGGGTGCGATCATGACGCTCAACGCCACCGCTGACGGACTCGCGGGGGCGAGTGTCGCGGTGCGGGCGCGATAGCAGCGTCCGGACATTCAACGGCGAACTGCATACCACGGAGAACGCGGAAACTGGGGGATGCCCACGGATCATGCCTTTGGGGTCCCCCCAGGTGCGGTATCCGTGTTTCTCCCCAGGGTTCCGTGAAATCCGTGGTGTGCAGTTCGCCGTAGCTTCACCGCATGGAGATGCCGCTACCTGAGCGTCGCTGCCCCGCGTAGAGGCGACGCCTCGGTCTTCAGCAGATCGAGCACCACAATGTCATTGCGTCCCGCCTTGAGGAATGACGCAGGGCAGTAGAGACGGAACTGCGGCCCGATTTCCCAGTACCGGCCGAGGTTGTGGCCGTTCACCCAGACGACGCCCTTCTTGTAGCCGGTCATGTCAATGAAGGTGTCGGCCGGCTTCTCGAGCGTGAACTCACCGCGGTAGAAGTGTCCGGGGCGCACGGGCTGCGCCGGCGCGGCGTCGGCGCGCAACGCGGTCACCCAGGCGTCCTTGAGCGGCAGCAGGTGCACCTCCCAATTGAACAGCGTCATTCCCGAAAGCGAGACGCGGTCGGTGATCCCTTTTCGGTCGATCATCTCCTGCGCGAAGTTGATGTGCCCCATCCCCTCGACGAGGATCTCGAGGACGGGATTTGCGGTGGCCACCTTCGGGAGGTCGAGTCCCTTCTCGCCGAGCCGGCGGTCGATGGTGCCGACGAAGGCGCCGTCCACGAAGACCGTGGCGTAGTCGTGAAGGTCGGTGACGACGAGCTTGCCGCTCTTCCGTCCCACGAGCGAGGTGCGATAGGACACGAGCCCCTGGTTCTGCCCGTAGAACTCAAACGGGCGCGGGTGCACCGCGGCGATGGGACGTGGGAGGTTGCGCCAGAGCGACGCGTAGGGGCGCATCGCGAACTCGGGAATGCTGATCGCGGGCACGGGCACAGGCACAGGGGGCAGTGACTGGCCGGTCGGCAGCGTCGCCGCCATCTGCGCGCGGAGCATGTCGTACTTGGGCGTGGCGCGCCCCTGCTCATCAATGGGCGCGTCGTAGTCGTAGCTCGTGAGGTCGGGTTCGTATCCCTTGCCTCCCGAGTTGGCGCCGGCCGTGAAGCCGAAGTTGGTGCCGCCGTGCACCACGTAGAAGTTGAACGACTTCCCGGCCCTCAGCAGGAAGTCGACCTCCTTGCGCAGATCCTCGACGCTCGGCGCTGCCCACTTCTCGCCCCAGTGCGTCAGCCAGCCCGGATACGTCTCGGAAGAAAAGACCGGCACGCCGGGCACGATGGAGCGCGCGAGGTCCCAGTGCTTTTCGTCGGAGCCGCTGTCGAGACCAACCGCGGCGCCCGGCAGGTGGCCCGCCTCGAGCATGTACGGCGTGGGGCCATCGCCCGTGAAGAACGGCACGTCAATGCCGTGCTGGATCCAGACGTCGCGCAGCCGCGTCATGTAGCGACGGTCGTTGCCGTAGCTCCCGTACTCGTTCTCGACCTGCACCATCAGCACCGGTCCGCTGCGCGTCACGAGGAGCGGGCGCACCACCGCGGCGAGCCGCGCCATGTAGCGCTCGGCCGCGGCCATGTACCGTGGGTACATGGACCGAATGCGGAGGTTGGGGTCGCCCAGCAGGTACGACGGCAATCCGCCGAAGTCCCACTCGGCGCAGACATACGGACCGGGACGGAGGAGCACCCACATTCCCTCGTCCTCCGCAATGCGAATGAAGCGGGCGATGTCGCGGTTGCCCGTGGTGAAGTCGAAGCGGCCCTCGGACTCTTCGTGGTAGTTCCAGAAGACGTAGGCGGCGATGGTGTTGAGGCCCATGGCCTTTGCCATCTGGATGCGGTGCCGCCAGTACTCGGCCGGTATGCGCGCCGGGTGCATCTCGCCGGCGCGGATCTGGAACGGCTTGCCGTCGAGCAGGAAGTCGGTGGGAGAGAGCGCGAAGGTGTGGCGCGCCGGCGCCGAAGGCGCGCGCGTTGTCGTTGGGGCGGTACGGGAGCGGGGCGTCGCCTGCGCCTGGGCGGCAGGCAGGGCGGCGAACGCGAGCAGTGCGGCGGCGGCGATGGGATGCATGGCACGAATGTGGAGGTCGTTGCGCCGCGGTCAAGCGGGGCGTTGGCGCAGGACGCGCGACGGCATAAACTTCCTGCACCATGCCCATCCGCATCCTGGTCACCGGCGGCACGTTCGACAAGGAATACAACGAGCTCGACGGCACACTGTCCTTCAAGCACACCTACGTGGAGCACATGCTCGAACGCGGGCGGTGCAAGCTCAACCTCACGGTCGAAGTGCTCATGATGAAGGACTCGCTCGAGCTCACCGACGCCGACCGGCTGCACATCGTGCAGGCCTGCCTGCACTGCGACGAGCAGCGGGTGGTCATCACGCACGGCACCGACACGATGGTGGAAACGGCCAAGGCGATCGCCGCCGGCGTCCCGAACAAGACGGTGATGCTCACCGGTGCGATGGTGCCGTATGCGTTTGGCAGCTCCGACGGACTCTTCAACCTCGGGAGCGCCCTGTCGTTGGTGCAGGTGCTGCCGCCGGGGGTCTACGTGGCGATGAACGGCCGCTACTTCCCGTGGAACCACGTCCGGAAGAACCGCGCGCTCGGCATCTTCGAGAGTGGCGACGAGGGCTGATCCGCGCACGTAGTCCTGTGCGGCCGCTGAGAACCCCGCCGGGCGCGTCGACGCCCCAGCGAAGAACTCGATGCGCAAGCGGTCCTCGGCGGTCATCTGCACGAGGAACCAGCCCGGTTGCACCCTGCCATTGTATGGTTGGGTCGCGAATCCGACGACGCCCGCCGACTGGCCGACGGTCGCGGGCTCGATGTCGACAGGGAGCGGCGTCACCAGCGCCGGGCTGACGGTACCTCCCACGGAAAGGAGCGGCCGGCGGTCGAAATAGTCGTACGCGAACGAAGGCGACTTCGGCCAGCCGCTCGGGCCGCCGATTACCTCGGCCGAGGTGGTGGCGAGCGATGAATGAAACCAGTCGCCAGCCAACCGATCCTTTACTCCCCAGTCGGTGCGCCCGTCCTTGTCCGCAGGCACGCCCGCGAACAGCCGCACGCGCGCGTAGAGTGCGGATCGAAGGGGCTCCGTGAAGTAGCGCAGCGGTGGCAACACATGCAGGCTCTGCCCGGCGTACCGGCTTGGGTTCACGAAGCCGCTGGGCGTGAGCCCGCTGTCCCAGACGCCGAGGTCCATGGAAGGGCAGCGCCGGGTCGGGTGGACATCGAGGGAGTATCGGGCCGCGACCGCGCGGGATCGGTGATGCCGGTCACAGCCTTCGCCCGGCGGATCTCGGGCCGCGTCGTCGCGACACACTAGCCGACAGCTGCGGACGCGTCCCAAATTCGGCGCTTCACCCAGCCCCGACCCCATGCGCCGCCTCGCCGTCCTTCTCGCCCTTGCCCCCGTCATCGGCCTCGCCGATGCCTGGGCGCAGTCTCCCGCCGCCATCGACAGCATTGTCGAGCGCGCCATCAAGATGTTCGGCAACCAGGGCGCTGCAATCGCCGTCGTCAAGGACGGCAAGGTGGTCGTCGCCAAGGGATTCGGCGTCAAGAAGCTCGGCGCGCCCGACCGAGTGGGACCCGACACGCGCTTCGGCATCGCCTCCAACAGCAAGGCCTTCACCGCCACCGCGCTCGGCATCCTGGTGGAGGAAGGGAAGGTGGCCTGGGATGCCCCGGTCATCCGCTACCTCCCCGAGTTTGCGATGTACGACCCGTTCGTCACCCGCGAGCTCACGATTCGCGACCTGCTCGTGCACCGGTCGGGTCTGGGGCTGGGCGCCGGCGACCTGCTCTGGTGGCCGGCCTCGACGTACGACCGCAAGGAAATCGTGCGGCGCCTGCGGTACATCAAGCCGGAGACATCGTTCCGCACGGCGTACGCGTACGACAATGTCCTGTACCTCGTCGCGGGTGAGGTGATTGAGCGCGTCAGCGGCCGCACGTGGGAGCAGTTCGTGAAGGAGCGCATCCTCGCGCGCGTCGGGATGACGGCCAGCACGGTGCGGCACAGCGACGCCGCCGGCACCGATGACGTGGCCACGACGCACGCCGAGGTGGAAGGCGTCGTGCGGGTGATCGCGCCGATGACGAGCGACAACACCAATCCCGCCGGCGGCATCAACGCCGGCGCGCGCGACATCGCCAGGTGGCTGCTCGTCCAGCTCGACAGCGGCCGCCTCGCCGACGGCTCACGTCTCGTGTCGGCGCGCACGGCGCGCGAGATCTGGACCGGGGTGACGCCCATGTTCACGGGCCCCGCCGCGCCGGAGCTCGCGCCGCTGGGCCGGCAATTCAACCTGTACGCTCTGGGATTCCAGACCAACGACTTCCGCGGCCGAAAGATGCTGTGGCATACCGGTGGCCTGCCGGGCTACTTGTCGTTCCTCGCGTTCATTCCCGATGCACGCGTTGGCGTTGCCGTGCTCACCAACACCGAGACGCCGATGTACGCGGCGCTGGGCTGGTCGCTCCTCGACTACTCCCTCGGCACCACGCCGCCGTGGGACTTCGTTGGCGGGCGAGCGGCGCTCGAGAAGCGCCAGCGCGAGGCGGCGGCCAAGGCGCGCACGGCCGCCGCGGCGGCGCGCGACTCATTGAGCAAGCCGTCGCTGGCGCTCGAGAAGTACGCCGCCACGTATGAGGACGCCTGGTACGGGGACGTGCGCATCACGCATGCGGGCGGCAAGCTGCGCATTGCCATGGTCCAGACCCCGGGCCTTCAGGGCGACCTCGTGCACTGGCAGCACGACACGTTCCTGGCGCGCTGGGACGACCGCGAAATGCGCGCCGACGCGCTGGTGACGTTCCAGCTTAACGCCGAAGGCGGCATCGACCAGGTGAAGATGCGCGCCAAGGACCCGGAGACGGACTTCTCGTTCGATTTCCACGACCTGCTCCTCAAGCCGAAGCGCGCGCGGTGAGGCGCGTCCACGCGGTCCTGATGGCGGCGTGTGCGCTCGGGCTGCCGCTCGCGGCGCCCGCGCAGCGCACCGTGGCGGTGCGCGCCGACAACGACGCCTTCAACTTCTGGCAGTTGCCCTGGAAGCGCCCGGACGAGGAGTACACCAGCGGCGTACGGCTGGCCGTCACCCTTGACGGCGCGGGCGCGTGGGCGAAGCGCATTGCCCCATGGCTCGGTGCGTGCCGCCCGCCCGACGCGGCGTGTGTCTCGCACACCTACTCCTTCGGCCAGGACATCTTCACGGCGAAGCGTCCGAAGTGGCAGCCCATCGCGCTGCCCGGTGGCCGTCCCGACGCCGGCATCCTGTGGTTTGCGGCGCGCACGCGCGTGACGCGGTCGTCGGACATCGCCGAGGCGGGGTGGACGCTGGGTGTGACCGGCAAGCCTAGCCTGGCGGAAGCGACGCAGCGCCTCATTCATTCCATCGCGCCGCGCTACAACCGCCCGATCGAGTGGGGCGAGCAGGTGCCGGCTGAACCGGTCTTCGCCATCCACTACGATCGGCGGCGCCTGGTGTCCACCGGTGCGTTGACGGTACAGCCGCACGCTGGCGCGTCACTGGGCACTTTGCTGACGGAGGCCCGCGCCGGGCTGGGCGCACAGTTCGAGAGTGGACTGCCCTTGCCGCTGCCCCAGCGCCTCTCCCGGCTGGTGGGCGCCGTCGGCGTGGGACTGGAAGGCGATGCCACGTGGCGCGGCGTCGCGCGAAACGCGATGCTGAGCGGGACGTTCTTTCGCTCGAGTCCGCACGTGGACCTGCGTCCGATCGTACGAGAGCTCTCGTTCGGGGTGCGCCTGCGCTGGCGCGTCCTGGACGCCTCCTGGCTGGCGCACGAGACAAGCGCCGAGCATGTCGGCCGCGGTGTGCCGCACACCTGGTCGACGCTCGAGCTGCGCTGGCACCCGGGGCGCTGAGCGTCGCGTGTCGGGTGCGCGGAACCGGCGTGGGCCGCGGTGTATTGAGTAGATGGTGCTGTAGCCCCTGAAACAGGACGCCCCCCATGCCGACACAAGATTCAGACGATCCCGCCCTGCGCGCCAAGCTGACCCCAATGCAGTACGAGGTCACGCAGTGCAGCGCCACGGAGCCGCCTTTCCGCAACGAGTTCTGGAATCACCACGAGGCCGGCATCTATGTGGATGTGGTGTCGGGAGAGCCGCTCTTTGCGTCCACCGACAAGTTCGACTCGGGCACCGGCTGGCCATCGTTTACTCGCCCGATCGAGCCGAGTCACGTGAGCGAAGTCGAGGACCGCAGCCACGGCATGCGGCGTGTCGAGGTCCGTTCGGCGGAGGGCGACTCGCACCTGGGGCATCTTTTTCCTGACGGGCCAGGGCCAACCGGCATGCGGTACTGCATCAACTCGGCGTCGTTGCGGTTCATTCCGGTGGACCGCCTCGAGGCCGAGGGGTACGGGAAGTACCGGCAACTGTTCCCGTAGCGCGCGTCCGCCCGGACGTCAGGGGAGCGCGCCGCTTGGTGCGGGATTTGCCTCTTCCTCGGCGGGGTTCCGGGTCGTAGCGTGAGCAACAGGGCCGGGCCGCACGTGCGGCCCGCTCGCCCGCGCCTGCGCGGAAGGAGGCGTCATGCACCAGGTCTTCGAGAATCGCGCCGAAGCCGGACGCCAACTGGCCGAGCGACTGTCGGCCTACGAGGGACAACCGGGCGTCCTGGTGCTCGGCCTGCCACGCGGCGGCGTGCCCGTGGCATTCGAGGTGGCGATGGCACTCGGCCTGCCGCTCGACGTGTTCACGGCGCGCAAGGTTGGCGTGCCCGGCCACGAGGAACTGGCTATGGGCGCGGTGGCCAGCGGCGGCGTGCGCGTGCTCAACGAGCAGATCGTCAGCGCGTTCGCCGTGCGCGCGCCCGAACTCGAGCGACGCATCCGCGTCGCCGACGAGGAGGTGCGCGGCGGTGAGCTGCGGTTTCGCGGCGACCGGCCGCCGGTGGACGTGCACGGCAGCACGGTGATCCTGGTGGACGACGGCATCGCGACGGGCGCGACGGTGCGCGCCGCCGTGATGGCGCTGCGCGCGCAGGGGGCGCGGCGCGTGGTGGTGGCGAGTCCGGTGGCGGCGATGGACAGCGCCGCAGACGTGGCGCAGGTTGCGGACGAGACGGTGATCGTGCGCACCCCGCAGCAGTTCATCGCGGTCGGCGCGTGGTACCGCAACTTCGAGCAGCTGGAGGACGCCGAGGTGCGGGCGTTGCTCGAGCAGGCCGCGGCGCGGCTGCCCGAGGAGTGGCGGCACGCCGCGCATCGGCACTCGCACGCGGACCGCATGTAGATTTCCTCGATCCCCCGCTTGAGACCTCGATGCTCCGATTGCGCCTGCTGTCGCTCACGCTCGCCGTACCGCTGCTCGCGCAACAGCCTGCGCCCGACTCCACCGTGGTGGACACCGTGGCGCCGGGGTTGGTGCATAGCTACTTCGTGCGCCAGCAGGGGCCGTGGCGCGTGCACATGGTGCGCGTCGACCTTCGCAGCGGCGAGTATGCGGTGCGCAGCGTGCGCGCACGCGACTCGCTGCGCGGACGCGAGACGGTGTCGGGGATGATGGAGCGCGCGCGTCGCGACGGCCGCGTGGTGCGCGCCGCGATCAACGCCGATTTCTTCAACCTTGGCACCGGCGAGAGCGTCAACAACCAGGTGAGTGACGGGCGCATCTGGCGGGCGCTCGCCTGGAGCGGCGTGCCGCGCGCCCCGATGCGGAGCGCGCGCGGACAGTTCGGCGTGACGCGCGACGGACGCCCCGTGATCGACCGCTTCGTCTTCACCGGCACCGTGCACGCCGGTCGCACGTCGTGGGCGCTGGATGGCGTGAACGTGGTGCCGACCAATGGGCAGGGGCTGGTGCTCTGGCTCCCCGAGGCGAATGGCCGCTTCCGCGCCGATTCGACGCGCCCGGGGCGCGAGCTGCGCGTGACGGTGGTGAGCGGCAGCTGGCGTGATTCGCTGGTGCTGCGGGCCCGCGGCCGGGTGGCGGCGGCGGACTCGGCGCCGCTGGCCACCGACGAAGCAGCACTGGTGGCGTACGGCTCCACGGCCGCGCGCCTCGATTCGATTGCCCGCGTGCAACGCACCTTTGACGTGCACGCCTCGTGGCTTCCCAGTGTCGGAGCCATTGAGCAGCTCGTCGGCGGCTGGCCAGTCATCCTGCGCGATCGCGTGACCATGGTGGACGAGGCCGCGACGCGCGAGTTCACGGCCGCCGGCAACGCCAACATGCGACATCCGCGCAGCTTTGTCGGCTTTGACGCCGACACGAGTCACCTGTACCTGATTGCGGTGGACGGCCGGAGTGCCGCCAGCGTCGGCATGACGCTGGTCGAGGCGGCCGAATTCCTGCGCGCGCTGGGGGTGGCGCACGCGCTGAACCTCGACGGCGGGGGCTCCACGGCGCTCATCCTGGACGGCAAGGTGATCAACACGCCCAGCGACCGCGGGGGCGAACGCGCGGTGGCCAACGCGCTGCTCATCGAGGAGCGACGTCGCCCGAAGTAGGGTGAAAGGCCCGGAGAATACCGGACAGCGCTAAGGCGATTCACCTGCTGTCGCACGCCGTGCGCGGGGCCCACTTTGCAGATATCCGGCATTGGGCCGGACCCAGTGGATCGCGGGCGTCAATGTTGCAGTCCGATGCATGAGCTGAGTCTCGCCGTCGAGATCGGGAGCATCGCCGAGAGGAGACTGGGCGCGACCGTGTCACGGTGCGTCGCCGTGGGCGTGGACGTCGGCGTCGAGAGCGGCGTCGTGCCGTCGGCGCTGGAGTTCTGTCTGGAGTCGGTGTTTCGCCAGCCGCCATGGACGGGAGCGCGTCCGGTGTTGTCGCCACGACCCGGGGACATCCTGCAGGTGAGCTGGCTTGAGGTCGAGGTCGATGACTGTCCGGAGGATTGAAGTTCGCGAGCGGGTGATGGCTCGCAATGACGAACTGGCTGCGCAAGTGCGCGCGCGGCTCGCCCGCCACGGCGTTGCCGCCATCAACCTCATGTCATCGCCCGGGGCGGGGAAGACCACCCTGCTTGAGCGCACGCTTGCGGAACTGGGCGAGCCGCTCGACATCGCCGTCGTTGCCGGCGATGTGCAGACGCAGAATGACGCCGACCGCCTGGCGGTGCATACCGGACGGCTGGTGCAGGCCATCGTCACGGGCGGGGCCTGCCATCTGGACGCGCTGCAGGTCAGTGAAGCGCTCGACCACATCGACCTCGACCGCACGCGCCTGCTCATCATCGAGAATGTCGGCAACCTGGTCTGCCCCGCCAGCTGGGACCTGGGTGAGCAGGCGCGCGTCGTGCTGTTCACCGTCACCGAAGGCGATGACAAGCCGCTCAAGTATCCCAAGATGTTCGAGAAGGCGGATTGGGTGGTGCTGACGAAGACCGACCTGCTGCCGTACGTGCCGTTCGACCTCGAGCGGGCTGAGCGCAATTGCCGGCAGGTGAATCCGACCCTGCGCTTCCTCCGGCTGTCGGCCCTCACCGGGGACGGCCTCGCCGACTGGTACGATCTCCTCCGCCAGTCGGTGGCGCCGCCGGCGAGCGTCTGATGACCGGCATCCCGCCGCTCGTCGCACGCCACCTGACCGTGACCGGTGTGGTGCAGGGCGTGGGCTTCCGCCCGTTCGTCCACCGGCTGGCCGTCCGACTCGGGCTCGCGGGGTGGGTGCGCAACGTCGCGGGGACGGTGGAGATCCGTCTCGAAGGCGCCGCCGAGTCGCTCGATCACTTTGAGCGCCTGCTGCACGATGAGTCGCCGCCGGTGGCGCGCATCGGGCTGGTGCGATCGGCCGCGGTGGAACGTGAGGGCGTTGACGGGTTCGACATCGCCGAAAGCGAGGACGCCGACACGATGCGGCCGGTGCCGCCCGACGTGGCGACGTGCGAGCAGTGCGAGCGCGAGCTGTTTGACCACGCGGACCGGCGGTATCGCCATCCGTTCATCACGTGCACCGACTGTGGGCCGCGCTACACGATCATTGATGCGCTGCCGTACGATCGCGCGCGGACGTCGATGAAGACGTTCGCGACGTGCGCGCGCTGTGCCGCCGAGTACGCGGCCAGCGGCGATCGGCGCTTTCACGCCGAAACGGTGGCGTGCCCCGAGTGCGGGCCTCGCATCTGGTTCGAGGGGGCGGAGGGCGAGGAGCGCGCGAACGGCGAGCCGGCCATCCTGCTTGCCGCCACGGCGCTTCATATGGGCGCGGTCGTCGGCGTGCGCGGCCTCGGCGGGTTCCACCTCGCGGTGGACGCCACCAATGACGCCGCGATTCGCCGCCTGCGGTCGCGCAAGCACCGCGACGCCAAGCCGCTCGCCGTGATGGTGCGCACGCTCGACGCGGCGCGCGCCGTGGCGCACGTCAGCGAACGCGAGGCGGCGGTGCTCAGGTCGAGCGCGCGGCCCATCGTGCTGCTGCGGCCGCGCGCCGACGCGCCGCTGGCGTCGGCGCTCGCGCCGGGGCTCGACCGCGTCGGCGTGATGCTCGCGTACACGCCGTTGCACCACCTGCTGCTCAAGTCCGCCGACCGTCCGCTCGTGATGACGAGCGGCAACCTCGGCGAGGAG
>CAYQCP010000001.1:0-272614 GCA_964416005.1 uncultured Gemmatimonas sp. | reverse complement strand
CTCTCTGTTGTCTCTCTGTTGTCTCTCTGTTGTCTCTCTGTTGTCTCTCTGTTGTATGTCTGTTGTCTCTCTTTCCTACCGTCCTCTCGTCGCCTCGATCAGCGCTTCCATATGCCCCAAGTAGCGTTCTAACGCACGCTTGCCTGCTGCGGTCAGGCGAAACTCGCTCTTCGGCACACGGCCGTCGAATCCTTTCGTACAGGTGACGTAGCCGCCGTCCTCGAGCTTGCGCGCGTGCACGCTCAGGTTGCCGTCGGTCAGCGCGAGCAGGTCGCGCAGGTCGGTGAAGCTCAGTCGGTCATTCACGGCCAGCGCGCTGATGATGCCGAGTCGCACCCGGTCATGGATGAGCTTGTCGAGCGCTGCGGGTACGGGCTCGCCGCCAAGGACGGGGGCCAGCGCCGGCCCCGTGGGCGTCGGCTTGCGGTCGCCGCGCTTCGCGGCGGATGAAGTTGCCTTAGCCACCGTGATACCTCGCGATCAAAGTGCCAAACAGCAGGTGCGCCGCCCCGAAGCCGGCGCCCAGAATCCACGCATGCGTCGCGACCGGCAGGAACAGCGCGGCCGCGCCAAGTGCGACAAGGACCGTGCCGAACACCGGCACCGTCCGTACGGAGAAAGCGCCGCCGGAGACGACCGCTGCGCCGTAGCAGACCAGCCACGTCCCGGGCAGCAGGTGCCACGACCCCGTGCCAGCCAGCGCCGCCGTCAGCAGCGCGCCAGCAATGAGCGGTGGTGCAAACGCCAGGGCAAAGGTCCGCGCCGGCCCCGCCCGCAACGACTGCCCGGAGCGGATCGCCTTGCGTGCCATGGCGCCGAGGGAGACGGCGATGGCCAGCGCCGCCGCCACGAGCCAGACCGCGAGCCATTGCACCTGCGTCGCGCCGCGTGGCGCCAGCACCGCCGCTGCAGTGCCGATGATCCCGGTGCCGATGGTCCCCGCGCCAGACACCGCCGTGAAGCGTCCCGCCCGCACCATCGTGTCGCGGATGAACGCGAGTTGATCGGCAGCATGACTGACCAGGTCGGAGACAGGGCGAGCAGCGGGCGAAGAGTCTGGGCGAGTCATACGTACTTTACAATATAAAGAGAAACAACAGAGAGACAACAGAGAAACAACAGAGAAACAACAGTGCACGCGGCACTCTGTTGTCTCTCTGTTCTCTCTCTGTTGTCTCTCTGTTGTTTCTCTGCGTTAACAAGAAGGACCGGCTCCCGGAAGCCGGTCCTCTTGTCCGCTGGCGGCATGAACCGCCGCGATGACCAATGCCACGTTCGCATTGGTAAGGCACAAGCTACAATCATCTTGTCAATTTGCGCCAGAGTCCCGGCGCACCTTTCTTCAGGCCACGCCGGCCGCGCAATGACGATCAAACGCCGTCACGAGGTCCTGCGCAATCTCGCTCGCCGTGCGGCTCTCGATCTGATGGCGCTCGAGCATCGTCACGATGCGCCCGTCCTTGAGCAGCGCGATCGACGGTGACGAGGGCGGATAGCCGGTGAAGAACGCGCGCGCCGCCTTCGTCGCGTCGATGTCCTGCCCGGCGAATACCGTGTAGAGGTGGTCGGGCTTCACCGCATGCTGCAGCGCCGCTTCCACCGCGGGGCGCGCGTTGCGCGCCGAACAGCCGCAGACAGAGTTGACGACGACCTGCGCCGTTCCCTTCGCGTTGCCGAGCGCTTCGGCGACGTCGGCGGCCGTGCGGAGTTCCTGCACGCCGAGGCGGGTCAGTTCTTCGCGCATGGGCGCGACCATCGGTTCCGGATACATCATCTGACGCTCATTCCTGATTGGGGGGTCAACCTGCACATCACGGGGTGGGCGCTGGAATCGTGCTACCCACCCCCTCCTTGAGGATAAACCAGGGGCGGCGCTGGTGGGTTCCGGCCGCCGCTCAACGCGACAGTGTGAGGATCGCCGCCTGTGGCACCACCAGGTAGCGATCGCCCTCGAACGTGATCTCCACCGCCGCCTTGCGGAAGAACAGCGCGTAGTCGCCCACGCGCGCCTGCATCGGCACATGCTTGGTCTGCGGCCCCGACGTGATGCGCCACGGCTCGTCGAGGTGATCCTCGACGACGGGCAGCGGCTGTCCCGGCCCCGTGGCCACGATGGTGCCGCCCTGCACCTGCTGCCCCTCCACCGCCGTGGCGGGCAGGTACAGGCCAACCTTGGTGCGCTCCTCCCCATCCTCCATGCGAATGAGGACCCGGTCGCCCACGACGATCAGTTCTTTCTTCATCCGCCTACCTCACCAGCCAAAGCTTCTGCTGCTGACCGCGCACCCACCGCGGCGTGCCGTCGGTCCCGATCATCATGTCTTCCTCGAGCGCCATCTGCACCCGCTGGCCGTTCCACTCGGGAACGGGAGTCGTCGCCTGCAGCTCGATGGAATACCACATGTTGGCAATCACCTTGGAGTCGCCGCGCCCCGGCACGCCCTCCTGATAGTCCCACAGTCCCACCAGCGGTCCGGCGCCGTGTCCGTGCATGCCGATAGGATGCGAGTAGATGGTGCCGGTGATGCCGCGGGCCGTCATCCGGGCGCGCGCCGCCGCGAGAATCTCGTTGCCACTGCGTCCGGGCCGCATCTCCGCCATCACGATGTCCTGCAGGGCGTTGCCGTTCGCAAGCGCCTTCTGCAGCCCCGCCGGCGCTGCCGTCTCACCCGTCTTCAGCACATAGGCCATGTGCTGGGTGTCGGTGTTGAGGCCCAGCGCGGTGATGCCGACGTCGCAATGCAGCACATCGCCGCGCTGGATGATCGGGTCGCTGCCCAGTGACTCCTCCGTCGCCCCCGCACGCTGCACCTCGATGCCGGGCTGGAACCACGTTCCGAGGCCGAGGTCGTTCACGCGCTGGCGCCACCACCAGACCAGGTCGCTGGTCTTCGTCTTGCCGGGCACGATGACCTTGGACGAGTACATCTCGCCGATCAACTCCCAGACGAGCTGCATCACCTCGCCGTAGAACGCGTCCTCGTCGGCCACGCGCGAGGCGATGAACTGCAGCGGCAGCTCCTCCGCCGGCTTCAACCGGGCGTTCCAGCGGTCGCCGAGCGCCTCGGTCATCCCCAGGTACTCGCCGTGCGTCAGCCCGTCGGAGAAGGCGAACGTGCGCGAGTAGTCGATGCCGATGACCCGCGGATTGCGCTCCTCCACGACCTTCTTGAGCAGTTTCCACTGTTCGTCGCCCCACAGCTCGGCCTGCTGGCCGCCGACCGGCGCTTCCACCGCCAGCGTGGAACGCATCGCCTGCCAGACGCCCCCCTGCGACGAACCGCCGAGGGCAATGCGCTCGACGCAGGAGCCGTCGCCGGGGTCGGTGCGCCCCGATGACGAGCACTTGTCGAACATCACGTAGATCGTGCGGCGTCGCGCGGCGAACGTTGTCGGCGACACGAGCGACGAGAAGACCGGATCCTCGGCGTACTCGCGCATCGGCACGATCCACATGTCGATGCCATGCGACCGCATGAGCGCGGGGAGCACGGTCTTCATGCGGGTCTCGAGCCAGCGCTGCTGGCGCACCGCCTGCTCACGCAACGTGCCGAACGGACGGCGCTGGTCGGCCAGGCGGCCGGCCGGATGCTGGGCGGCAACCGGCGAGGCAACCCACAGGAGGGTCGCGGCGAGGGTGATTCGCGAAAGACGGGTCATAGGTCCTGCCAGTGAGGTGGGTCTCAGGCCGGCGGTGCCGGCGGCGCCGGCGGCGTCTCAGTATCGGCGCGCCGGGCCTCGGACACGCGCTGCGCGGTGGAGGAGCGATGCTCGCTTGCCAGCAGGAGGCGGCGCACCACGGTGACCACCAGCGCCAGCAACACCGTGAACGGGATGATGAGCAGCACGCGCCACGCGAGCACTTGCATGGCGCTCGGCAGCCAGTCGCCGAAATCGGCCACGCCGGCGCCAATCTTCTCCAGGCCCACGGTGGTGAGCACCAGCGACATGATGATCTCGGTGCCGGCCTCCAGCACGGCGAACGCCGGCGCGCGCCACCACCAGTGCCGGACCGTGTAGTTGGCCAGGTGCGCCGTGAGCAGCACGAGCAGCAGCACCGCGCCGATGACGAGCGTGGATCCCACCCAGAGCCCGCTCTCCGGCGACCCGTGCGAAAGCACGTACGCGCGATAGAGCCGGAGGGTGACCCCCGTGAGCAGCGCCATCTCCGGAAGGGAACTGGAGAGGCGCCGGAGCATCGTCGGATCCTCGACGACCTCCCAGGCGATGGTCTTGCGGGGGAAGAAATCAGCCACGGAAGAAGATTACCGTGCGGCGATCTGCGTCGCGAGCCACGCCAGGCTTTCACGCGCGTGCGTCCGCCAGTACGTCCAGTCGTGCCCGCCCGGATGCTCGTCGTACGTCAGCGTCACACCCCGCGTACGCAGCGCATCACGAAAGGCACGGTTGCCCGCGAGAAACGGATCGCCCGTGCCGCAATCGACCTTGAGCGCCGGCAGGGCGGCGCCGCGCGCCCGGGCGCGATCGAGCATGCGGGCCGGGTCGCGGGAGTACCAGGCGGCCGTGTCGCGACCGAAGACGGAGCGGATGCTCCTGCCGACGGCGTTGTTCCAGATCCGCGTCCACGTCGAGTCGGCGGCTCCCGCGGGGCGATCGAGCACGCCCTCGGGTGCCCATTCCAGCGGCCAGACGACGCCGGAGTGCGACGTGGCGGCGGCGAACGTCTCCGGATACTGCAGGGCGAGCAGGACGGCCCCGAGACCGCCCATGCTGAGCCCGGCAATGCCGCGGTGCGCGCGGTCGGCCTGCGTGCGGTAGGTCGCATCCACGTGGCGCACGAGGTCGTAGTTGACGTAGTCGTCGTAGTGCGGCCACGGCACGCAGTAGGTGCTGCCGTCGCCCGCGTAGTTCGGGAGCGTGCGCAGGCAGCCGGGCAGGTCGGGCAGCGCGAACGAGGTCGTCCACCACGAGTCGTCGCCATCGGGCATCACCACGATCATTTCGCGCATCCCGCCCGCCACGAGGGAATCCATGGTCGAGTTGATGCGCCCGGCCTTCACCCAGTTCGTTTCGTCGCCGCTCCACCCGTGCAGGTAGTACGCCACCGGGTAACGCGCCGTCGACGCGTCATACGACGGCGGCAGGTAGACCTGCACCTTCTTGACGGTGCCGAGCGCGTACGACCAGAGGGAGTCGGTGACGACGCGCCCGGCGCGGACGGTCTGCGCGCCGGCGGAGACCGGAGCGAGGAGCGTGAGCGCGAGGGTCCACGCCAGCGCCGCGTTCACGCGACGTCGCATCCCGGCCACCCGATGCGTCGCACGCCCAACGGTCATTTGGCGACCGCGATGCACTCGATCTCTACGCGCGCGTTCAGCGCGAGGCCGTTGACGCCGAGCGCGGAGCGCGCCGGGAAGTTGGGCGCCGTGAAGAAGGTGCGGTACACCTCGTTCATCGCGTCCCACTCCTTCATGTCGGCCATGAAGACGGTGCACTTCGCCAGCCGGTCCATGGACGAACCAACCGTTTCCGCCACGCGCTTGATGTTCTCCATCACCTGCTTGGTTTCCGCAGCGATGCCGCCGGGCACGACAGTGCCGCCCGCCGACGGGTCGGTGCCGATCTGGCCGGCGAGGTAGATCAGGTTCCCCACCCGCACGGCGGGAGAGAATGGCCGCGTCGGCGCGCCGAACGGGTGCAGGAACTGCAGGTCGGCCGCCGGCGCTGCGGCCGGCGTCGCGCTGGGACGAGAGGTGTCGGCGCCGCACGCAACGAGCGCGAGCGAGGCAAGAACGAGTGTGGCGTGGCGAATTCGCATGGATCGTCTCGAAAGAGGTCCCTCAAAGAGTGCGCGCCCGCTCATCGCGGGCGCAACTCTGGTCCTCCTCCTCCCCCTCCCCGTTGTCTGTTGTCTCTCTGTTGTTTCTCTGTTGTCTCTCTGTCGTTTCTCTACTTGATGAGGTGTCCTATCCGTCCCCATCGGATGTCCGTGATGAACGACAGCGCTCTGTCGGACTCGTCTCCCGGCACGTACGTGTAGTACACGAAGATCGGCCTCCCACGCACGTTCTCCCGGGGGACGAACCCCCAGTAGCGCGAGTCCTTCGACTGGTACCGGTTGTCGCCCATCATGAAGTAGTGGCCCGGCGGCACCACCAGCGGACCCCAGTTGTCATGCGTCGGCTGCTCAGGCGCGGCGCCGAAGCGTGACTTGATGATCCCCACCTTCTTCTGCCAGTCGAAGAGCGGGTGCACCTCGTTGGGATCGCCCTTGGGGTTCTGCTCGGCGCCATACCCCTGGCGCTGGGGCGTGCCGTTGATGTGCAGCACGCCATCTCGCATGTAGATGGTGTCGCCCGGCATCCCCACCAGGCGCTTCACGAGTGTCGGCGTGGGGTCCTCGCCTCGCTCCGCCTCGTCCGGCTGGTAGGGCGACTTGAAGACCACCACCTCACCGCGCTTCGGATCGGCGTAGCCCGGCAGGTTCACCGACGTGAAGGGGATGTTCGGGCCGTACACCAGCTTGTTGACGAAGAGCCAGTCGCCGATGAGCAGCGCCGGGATCATCGATCCCGACGGAATGCGGTACGCCTCGACGAAGAAGGCACGGATGAACAGGAAGATCGCCAGCGTGGCAGCGATGGACTTGAAGTTCTCCCAGGCTTTGCGCGCAAACGGCGTACCCGTGCCCCCGCGGGCAGCAGCAACGGGGTTCTTGGGCTTTTCGGTCTTCTTCTTGGCCACGGCGGGTCTGTTTGGGACGACGGGATTCGCGTATATGGAATCTGCCCTGTGCCGTGCGTCGTTCAAGGGCGGGGTCCGCCGTTAAGCCTCCAGCACGACCGCCGTCACACGGTTCTTGCCGGTGCCCTTCGACACGTAGAGCTGCTTGTCGGCCAGTTTCAGCAGTTCGGCGATGCTCCCTTGGCCGACGCTGCTCGTGACCGCCCCGATGCTGGTGGTCACCGGCACCGGCGCGTCGGCAAGAATGCGGGCGACGTTCACCCGGACGCGCTCGAGGACGATCGCCGCTCCCTTGGCGTCGGTCTCGGGAAGCAGGACGGCAAACTCGTCGCCCCCAAGCCGCGCCATCACGTCGGTTTCCCGTCCGGCGGCGATCATGGCGGTCGCGACCTGCGACAGCACCTGATCGCCGGCGTCGTGACCCAGACGGTCGTTGACCTGCTTGAAATGGTCCAGGTCGATATACGCGACGGTGACCGCACGCCGGTGCCGGTCACAGAGGGCGATGATGCGAGCCGCTTCGTCGCTGAATGCGCGGCTGTTCAGCAGCCCGGTGAGCGCATCGGTCCTGCTTCGCTCGTTCGCGATCAGGTACGACTTCCGCGCCACCACCACGAGTGCGCCCACGATGCTGAAGGACACACCCTGCGTAATGGTGTTCACGATCCACACGGCGGTGTTCGAGTACTGCAGGCCACCCAGGCGGTTCGCCAGCAGCCATGTGAACGCGCTCAGCCATGCCGCGGACAGCGTACTCGCGTAACCCAGACGCCACCCCACCAGGCAGATCGGCAGGAAGTAGAGCGGGAAGATGCGGTATTCGGTGCCGGTGACGTTGTCGAGCACTCCGGTCAGCACGATCCACGTGGCGGCCCCAATGGTCAGGACGATCCGCTCGCGCAGTGAAACCGCATCGGGCGACGGGTGCAATTGCATGCTCAATACTGCCACTCAGCAAGGCTAAAACGCGAGGGGCGCCATCGCTGGCGCCCCTCGGTCCTGGCCTCACGGCCGTGCAGCGAGACTACTTGACGTTCTTGCTGGCGAACTTCGTGAGATCAAACATCGAGGCCTGCGCCTTGCCGCCGAACAGCTTCTTCATCTTGTCGTCGGCGTTGATCATGCGGCGGTTCTTCTTGTCCTGCAGGCCGTTCTTCTTGATGTACGCCCAGAGCTTCTTGGTGAGCTCGGTGCGCGGCATCGGGTTGGCGCCGACGATCGCGGCGAGCGTCTCGTTCGGCGTCACCGGCTTCATGAACGCGGCATTCGGCTTGCGAGCGGTCTTCTTCTTGGCCGGCTTCTTCGCGGCCTTCTTCGCGGCCTTCTTCGCCGGCTTCTTCGCAGCCTTCTTCTTGGCAGCCATTCGTTTTTCTCCTGGAAAGGATGTTCTCGGTTGGCGCTCTCCCGGTAGAACACGCGCCCCGACGTCTCGAAAGTAAATTGTTTCCCTCTGAGCGCAATAGCGTTTCCCTCTGAAAACGACCGAATTTTCAGCCGAGGGGCGGCGTTCCCCAGAGGGAAAACGGCCCGATCCGGGGTGCGCGGCGCGCGTTGGCCGGGCGCATCCGGCCCCTCGCCGACCCCGTTTTCAGAGGGGAAACACGCCCTACGGCGCGTCGGCGCCCGTCCAGGAGCGGAGCAGGTGCATCATGCGCAGGTCGGCGGAATCCGCTCCGGCGTCGTCGTCCGCCGGCTCGCCGTAATCGTGCGGCGTCTCGAGGACGCAGGGCACCGCCAGCGTGCGCGCGTCGGCCAGCAGCCACTGGAAGGCGGCCGCGCCTATTGCCCCTTCGCCCAGCAGGGCGTGGCGATCCTTGTTCGAGCCAAACGGGTGCTGGCTGTCGTTCAGGTGGAAGAACGCCGGCGGTTCGCCGATGACCTGCTCGAACCGGTCGAGAACCGCCTTCAGCGACGCCTCGCTCGAGGCGATGTCGTGCCCCGCCGCGAACAGGTGGCAGGTGTCGAGTCCGTACCCGGTGCGATGGCGCAGGTCGGCGGGCACCTGCGCCAGCATCAGCGCGATCTCCTCGGGGGTGCGTCCCATCGTCTTCCCCGCCCCGGCCGTGTTCTCCACGAGGACTCGCGCCGTGCCCGGTACCTTCTCGACCGCATGCCGAATCGTCTCGCCCACCTGGATGGCCGCGCGCTCCGGGTCGCCCGTCCCCGCCGAGCCGGGATGGAAGCAGCACCCGAGGGCGCCGATCGCCTGCGTCCGCTCGAGCTCCTTGGTGAGGCCGGCGCGGGCGCGGACGGCCTTCTCCTCCTCGGGCGACGCGGTATTCAGCACGTACGCCGCGTGCACCAGCACGTCCCCGGGGGCGATCCCACCCTCGGCCAGTGCGGCGTGGAAGCGGGCGGCCTTGTCGGCCTTCATTCCCGCCTTGTCGTTGTAGTAGGTGGGCACGGCGGTGAAAACCTGCAAGGTCGTCATGCCGGCCGACGCCGCGCGTCGTGCCGCCATGGCGATTCCCCCCGCGTCGCTCGGATGCGAGCCGAGCAGCCGCCTCACCGCGCCTTGCCCGGGGCGGCGGAGCCGCCTTCGGCGCGCAGGTCGAGCATCCGCGCCTCGTTGAGGTACTCCACGGACATCGCACGCTGCTGGCGTTCGATCTCCCCCAACCGTTTCACGACCTCGGCAATGCGGCGTGCCTGCTCGGCGATCAACCCGAGCGACTCCTTCACCTCCCCCTCGCCCATGATCCCGCTCTGGATGAGGGAGGTGTGCGTCAGGAGCGCCGCCAAGGGGTTGTTGATCTCATGGTGGAGGGCCAGCGTCGTTTCACCGATGCCCGCCAGGTACCGCGCCCGGCGCAATTCTTCCTCGGCGGTTCGGCGCGCCCGGGACACCTCGATGCGTCGCTCGGCGATGCGCAGCCGCGCCTGCAGGTTGTCGGGGGTCACCGGTTTGGACATGTAGTCGTCGGCCCCGGCGTCGAGCACCGCCGTCAGGTCGTCGGCGCGGTCGCGGGCGGTCACCATCAGGACGAACGTGATGTCGCCTTCCGGGTGCGCGCGGATCCGCCGGCAGACCTCGAGCCCGTCGAGGCCCGGCATCTGCCAGTCCAGGATGACCATCGGCGGCACCTCGCGCTCGAAAGCCTCCCAAGCCTCGGTGCCGTCGCTCGCCGCAATCGGTTGATGCCCGCATGCCCGCGTTACCTGTTCGAGCAACAGCCGCATGAGGGCGTCGTCATCAGCCAGAAGTACGCGCACGAGACCACGTGGTGGAAGTTGGGGACAATTTGTACCGATCCCCCCCTTGAAGCGAGGGGGACGGCCCGGCGGGGGTCCCCGGGACGGAGGGGCCCCCGGGCGGGCAAGCCCGGGCCCGGGGAGGCGGGTCGACACCAGCGGGCACGGGACACCGGCCGCAGTGGGCGGTTATCTTTGAAAGGCTCCACCCAACCATACCGTTTGAGGCCTGTCTTCATGCATATCCCCGCCGCACCCGTGAACGGCATCCGCCGTGTCCCGCCCCCGGTCAACGAGCCGGTCAAGTCGTACGCTCCCGGCTCCCCTGAGAAGGCCGAACTCAAGGCCCGCCTCGCCGCCATGTCCAAGGAGTGCGCCGACATTCCCGCCGTCATCGGCGGCAAGGAAGTGCGCACCGGCGACCTGGTGGACGTCCGCTCGCCACACAACCACCAGCAGGTGATCGGCCGTTTCCACCGGGCCACCAAGGAGGACGTCGCGGCGGCGATCAAGGCGGCCGGCGAAGCGCAGAAGGAGTGGGGGTCCTGGAAGTGGGAGGACCGCGCCGCGGTCATGCTGCGCGCCGGTGAACTGCTGGCGACCACGTGGCGCAGCACCATGAACGCCGCCACGATGCTCGGCCAGTCGAAGACCGTCTACCAGTCGGAGATCGACGCCGCCTGCGAAATGACGGACTTCTTCCGGTTCAACGTGCATTTTGCGCAGGAACTGTACACGGAGCAGCCCTTCTCCTCGCCCGGGATGTGGAACCAGACGGACTACCGGCCGCTGGAGGGGTTCGTCTACGCCGTGACCCCGTTCAACTTCACGGCCATCGGCGGCAACCTGCCGACGTCGCCCGCCCTCATGGGCAACGCGGTGCTCTGGAAGCCGGCCAGCACGTCCATGCTCTCGTCCTGGTACATGTTCCAGCTGCTGGTCGAGGCCGGACTGCCCCCGGGCGTCATCAACTTCGTCCCCGGCGAGTCCTCGGCCGTGTCGGCGATCGCGCTCTCGCACCCCGACCTCGCGGGCGTGCACTTCACCGGCTCCACCGGCGTCTTCAACTCGATGTGGGAGACGATCGGCAAGAACATGAACCGCTACCGCTCCTACCCGCGCATCGTGGGCGAGACGGGCGGCAAGGACTTCATCGTGGCGCACCCGAGCGCCGACGCCAAGGCCGTGGCCGTGGCGATGGTGCGCGGCGCCTACGAGTACCAGGGCCAGAAGTGCTCGGCGGCGAGCCGCGCCTACATCCCGAAGTCGCTCTGGAAGGACGTCCTGCAGTATGCGCAGGAGATGATCGCCGACATCAAGATGGGCGACGTCGCCGACTTCCGGAATTTCATGGGCGCCGTGATCGACAAGAAGGCGTTCACGAGCATCACCGAGTACGTGACCGAGGCGCACAAGAGCGCCAAGGTGCTGGCAGGCGGAAAGTTCAACAGCGAGAAGGGGTGGTTCATCGAGCCCACGCTCGTGCAGACCGACAATCCGTCGTACCGCCTCCTCTGCGAGGAGATCTTTGGCCCCGTGCTTACGGTGTACGTGTACGACGACGCCAAGTGGGCCGAGACACTGCAGATCGTGGACCAGACGTCGCCGTACGCCCTCACCGGGGCCGTCTTCGCCCGCGAGCGGCGGGCGGTGCTCGAGGCGCACACGGCGCTGCGCAACGCCGCCGGCAACTTCTACGTCAACGACAAGCCCACCGGCGCCGTGGTCGGCCAGCAGCCGTTTGGCGGCGCGCGCGGCAGCGGCACCAATGACAAGGCGGGCTCGAAGCTGAACCTCATGCGGTGGGTCAGCGCGCGGACGATCAAGGAGACCTTCGTGCCGCCGACCGACTACAAGTACCCATTCATGGCCGAGGAGTAGGCGACGTTGCCCACCATCCGCTACATCACCACCGACGTCTTCAGCGGCGTCCGGTTTGGCGGCAATCAGCTGGCCGTCATTCCGGATGCGAGCGGGATTCCGGAGGAGCTCCTCCTCCCGATCTGCCGCGAGTTCAACTACTCCGAGACGACCTTCCTGTACCCGCCGGAGCATCCGGGGCACACGCGGCGCGTGCGCATCTTCACCCCGGGAGGCGAGGTGCCGTTTGCCGGTCATCCGACGGTGGGCACCGCCGTGGTGCTGGCCGCCACGGGTGCGATTCCGCTGAACGACGGGGAGACGCGCATCGTCCTCGAGGAGCAGGTGGGGCCGGTGCCGGTGGTGATTCGCGCGGTGCATGCCGGGGGCGGATGGGCGCAGCTCTCGGCGGCCAAGCTTCCGGAGATCGGCCCGCCGGTGCCGTCGCGCAGCATGCTGGCGAAGATGCTCGGGCTCGGCACCGACGATGTGCTGGCCACGTCGGAACGCCCGCAGGCCGTCTCGTGCGGACTGCCGTTCCTCATCGTCCCGCTCGCGAGCGTCGCGGCGGTGAGCCGCGCGCGGGTGAACGTGGAGCGGTGGGAGGAGACGCTGGCCAACGCGTGGGCGTCAATGATCTGGGTGTACGCCGCCGACGCCGAGGGCGGTGACCGTCACTATCGCGCCCGCATGTTCGCGCCGGGCATCAGCGTGCCGGAGGATCCGGCCACGGGCTCCGCGGCGGTGACGTTTGCGGGCTATCTCGCGGCCCGGGCGCGCACGCGCACCGGCACGCTGGCGTGGACCATCGATCAGGGCGTCGAGATGGGACGGCCGAGCCGGCTCGAGATCGAGGCCGACAAGGCCGATGGTGCCATCACGGCACTGCGCGTGGGCGGTGAGGCGGTGCTGGTGAGCGAAGGGGTGATGTCGCTCTAGGGGTGCGGGGTTCTTTCATCACAGAGACACAGAGGAGCACGGAGGGCCACAAAGGACTGCAACTGCTACTTCTAGGGCGAACAACGAGCGCCACGCAATCAATTGCGTGGCGCGATGTCTTTACCCAAGAAGTTGCCGTACTCTGTGGCCCTCCGCGCTCCTCTGTGTCTCTGTGATGAAAAAGGCGCCGGATACCAAGCCGAGTGCTAGGGCATTCGCTCCATTTCGCGTGACAGCCGGCTGCTGCCGGTATCAAACGCTCTCATCCCTGTCTGCCACAGCACGCCCTGGTCGCGGCCGTTGCGCTTGGCGACGTAGAGCGCCTCGTCGGCGCGCGCGGTCAGGACGCGCACCACGTCGTCCACCGTCGCTTCGTCGGAGGCGATGCCAATGCTGATGCTGATGGGCATCTGGCCGCGCACGCTGGTGAACGAGCGTGAGCGGAAGGCCGCCAGGATGCGGTCCGAGAGGTGCATGGCCCCCACTTCGTCGGTGTCGGGAGCCAGGATGCTGAATTCCTCGCCTCCCAGCCGCGCCACCACATCGCCGGCGCGCGCGATCTCGCGAATCAACGCGCCGATCTCCTTGATCGCCTCGTCGCCCGTCAGGTGCCCGAACTCATCGTTGATGCGCTTGAAGTGGTCGACGTCGAGCGCGAGCACCGCGACGCGCCACTTGGCACGGATGCCGCGCGATACTTCGCGGGCGGCCATCTGCTTGAACCCGCGGCGATTGAAGCAGCCGCTCAGCGGGTCAGTGAGAATGATCGTCTCGAGGTGCCCGCGGAGGTCGTTGTAGGCGCGCCCGATCTGCGTGATGTAGTCGGGGAACTTGTCGCGCCCGTCCTCGTACGGCTGGTCGAAGTCTCCCTCGCGCGCCCGGTCGAACAGTTGCGTGAGCCGCTTCATCCGGACGCCCTGGTGCCCCAGCATCCAGGCGTACGCCAGCGACCCGGCGGCGAACAGGCAGAATGTCCAGAGCGCCTCGGTGGGTCCGGTCATCATGCCCGACCGAGCCGCCACCATGACGATGCTCGTATACGACACCGCCACGCTTCCGAGCATGAACAGCGTCGTGCGCCAGCCGAAGTACAACTGACTGAACTGCACCAGGAACATCGAGACGATGAGCGTGCGGTCGTACTGGCTGGGCGGCGTGAGAATCAGCGCACAGACGTGCACGACCACAGCGTCGGCGCCGAGTTGCGTGCGAACGAGGATGTGCGAAGCCTTGCGTTGCGCATGCACCCGCCAGCGGATGAGGGCCGTGAGCGCGATATACGTGGCGGCCGCCGCCACGAAGAGGACGTTCGCGTCCTCCACCCCGTACCGCTTGGCGCCGATCGATTCCGATGACACGATCTGCAGCGCGCGCAGGAGAAGCGAGCCGCCCGTCAGGGCGACCGCGATGCCCATGCGATACGCGCCCTGCCAGAGGAGAATCTCGGCACGGGCGGCTGCGTCGCGGTCGGAGGGGGTGGGGTCAGTCACGGCGTGGTGTCAGTATTGGCAACAGTCGTGCCAAGATTTGACACCGTTTCGGACTTTTGGCAACCCACCCGGTCGGGAATCCCGTCTAGAAACGCGCCTCAATACTGAGATCCACCCGCACCGCCTTCTGCGGCCAGAGCCCGCGCGCCACGTCGAGGCGGATCATTCCGTCCATCACCGATGCGCCGACGCCGACGCCGCTCATCAGGCGCCCCGGTGCATTGAAGTTCTTGCGATCGCCTGCCCAGCCGACGTCGCCGAAGAGCACGGGCTTCACCACGCGACGCGACAGGGCCAGCTCGCCTCGCCCCATCCAGAATGCGCTGCCGCTCATCGTCCCTGGACGGATGCCCCGCACCGTGTGCAGACCACCCAGTTGGAACGCGCGCTGTGCAGGCGCCGTGCCGGCGATGCCGCCGGCGGAGGCGGTGACCGCCATCTCCGCTCCATACGGCAGGCCGTGCGAGACCGTGAGGTCAATGAGACCTCGTCCATATTCGAAGTCGCCCGTCGCGCCCTCGGCGCGCAGGTCGGCGTTGACCCGGAAGCCGCGCGGATCGAGCCCCCACCCCTTCTGCGTCCGCACCGCCGCGCCGTACTCCACCGCCTTGTCGGCGGTCACGTTGGGGAGCACGCGGCTGTCCTGCGCGCCGCGGAAGAGCGTGAATCGCGTTGTCCGCGGGGCATTCCACTGCTGCTCCGCGAACAGCCGCCATTCCGTGCGCCCGAAGCGCGGCGTCGTTCCCGACAGCTCGGCGCCCCACGCACGGTAGTAGAAGCCCTCGTCGCCCGCGTAGAGCAGCGAGGCCAACCCCGCCCCAAACGAGAGCGGCGCGCCGAAGTCGCTCGCCACCGCCAGGCGGCGGAAGACGGTGCCGCGAATCGTGGACCGTCCGTTGCTGCGCTCGAGATTCAAGTCGCCGTTCAGCTGGCGATCCGCCCACGAGCCGCGCGTCCCGACGATGGCCGTATAGCCGCGGCCAAGTGTCATGGATGCTTCCGCACCGGTGCTGAAGCCCTCGACGCGGTTGTACCGCGTCTGGCCGAGACCCCAGACGAGAACCGGCTTCTGCGGCATCCAGCCGGCCTGCAGGTCAAAGTTCAGCGCCTTCTTGAGGTCGTCGATGTCGCTCGTGGCGAAGACCGACTCGCCCGAGCCGAGGAGCGTCCCGACGAATTCAGGGGACGACGCAAGCTTGGTGCTGTCGCACGGCATCTGGACGGCCATCTGCAGCGCGCCGTTGTAGCGTGTCTGCATGCGCGTGTACGTGCCGCTCGTCGCACAGTCCTGGGTGCGCTGCGCTTTCGCCGCCGAGTCGCGCGCCAAGCGGAAGCTGCGTAGCAGCGAATCGCGCGTCGTCGAGTCCACCCCCGCCTTGCGCAGCGAGTCGCGCACCGTGGCGTAGCGCACTGCCGGACGCGGGAAGGACGGCAGGGAATCGAGCCCGTTGACCGACGCGTAGCGGAACTTCTGCTCCACCTGCACCGGCACGCGCATCATCCCCACCTGTGCGCCCGCCTCGAGCACCTGGAGCTTGGGCATCCAGAAGCGCCCGTTGTACAGTCCATACTCGATGCTGATCGCGTCCACGCCCACCTTGAGCGGCGAGATGATCGGCCGTACGAGGCGCGGCACCTCCTTCATGTCCTCCTTCGTCTCGTCCATGGTCCAGACGTCGATCGGCACGCTGAGCCGGTAGACGGCGCGCACGAGATGCGCGGTGGACTGGTCAAACCAGAATGACCCAACCGTGAGGTTCCATTTCGGCGCGCGCGCCTCCACGTGGATCTCGCGCAGCGTGATCCGGCTCTGGTCGGGCAGCGTCATGATCACCGAATCGCCCGTGGAGTACGTGTAATACGCCTCGGATCCCTCGGCGATGGGGTGCACCAGCTCGCGCTCGTCCACCTCGGTCTTGGCCATCCCACTCCCGATCCAGAGCTGCTCGCGCCCCGGGTAGTAGGGAATGGGCGGGTCGTTCCCCATGCTCACGTTCTCGCTCGCCTCGTCACTCGGCGCCACCGGCAGCGCGGTGCGTGATCCCTTGACGTCCGCCCAGACGCCGCGCGTGCGATGCCACCGCACGTTGGCGATGTCCTCATGGCGCATGATCACGCGTTCGCGGCCGAAGGCGCGCAGCCCCATGCCTACGGAGAAGCGCTGGTAGGTGCGGGCTTCGTAACTGACGAGCAGGGAGTCCTGACGCAGGCGCGCGGCGCGGGCGCGCAGTAGCAGCTCGCGTGCGGTGGCGTCCTTGTACGCCGTGCGGCGGTGCTCGTCAGTCACGGGAATCCGCCGCGGCGCCGCCCGGTCTTCGTCGTCATCCGAGCTGCCGCCGATCTGGAAGCCGAAGCTCACGTCGCGCTCGTATCGCTTGGTCGTGTCGGCCGCCGCCTTCGCCTTGGTGCTGTCAGCGGCCGGGCGCCGCTGCACGCCGGCCTGGACCTTTACCTGAAGGGCGGCGACGAAGACGAGCGGAATGACGTGCAGCAACATGCGAAAGCTCCCGGAGATGGCCGGTATGGGGGACCATCAATTGGTACGCGCGCGGCGCGATTACGGTTTCGGTGGCGCAACGGGTGCTCTACCCGGCGGCGACTGTGTCGTTCCGGGCTGCTGTACGCGCCTGACGGCCTCAACCGAGTCGCGCCGGTTGCGTTGACGCGCCACCCGCGCTCGATTCGCACTGCGCTGGTCCGCGGCGGCTTCACGGTCGAGTCGTGCGGCGTCCTGCATCAACACCAGCCCGAGCAGGGCCGGCGCGAGCAGGGCCAGCACGCCGCCCGGGAAACGCGCCGGCTGTGATGGGTCGCCTCCCATCCGCTGGATGGCCTCCGGGAACCGCTTCTGCACCCAGACGGTGAGAATGATGATCGAGACACCAATGGTCGCGAGCACGAGCGGGAAGGCCGTCGTCAGCTTGAAGACGTCGAACGCCAGCCAGGCGAGGAATCCGAAGACGCCGAACAGCCCCACGATCAGCAGGACGCGACGGCGCAGGAGGACCGACGCCGTGATCATCAGCAACGAGGCGGGACCAAGGTACCAGCGGAGGGAGTGGTCGGCCTGGAAGAGCATGAAGCAGCCGAACCAGGCAGCCATCGCCGAAGAGATCCAGAGCCAGTAACCGTAATCTTCGTCGCGTCGGCGTCGGTCAACGGTGTACGCCACGGCCGCCATCGCGCTGGCGATGACCACCCACCGCCAGCCCATTCCGGCCGTCTCGACGCCGGCGCCCGCAGCCCACTCCCGTAATAACCGATCGGGCAGGCTGATGCCGACCACGGCAATCGGGATGATGAACGGCGCGAAGCTCATCCTGCGCATCGCCAGCAGTGCCGCCGCCACAGCGGCCAGCTCGATGGCCAGCGGCTGGCCCTGACAGACGGCAAAGGGATGGAACCGCTGCCGGCAGAGGCGCTCGAGCTCGGGCGTAAACACCCCGGTCCACCCCAGTAACGCGTACATGGCGAGCGGCGCCATGCCCACCGCCAGCAGCGTGGCGACGCCGCGCGCGGTATGGAACCCTTCGCGTTTCAGGAAATGCGCGACGATCAGGAAGATGCCGGCATACGCCACGGAGAGGGCAAACACCCCGCCTTTGCCGAGCGCGTTCCAGCGGTCCACCATGAACCACCAGAAGGCAAACAGCACGACAATGGCGCCGATGCCGTAGGCGATGGTGATGCCGTTGAAGGCGCGTTCGGCTTCGCCGCGTTCACCGGACTGTGGTTCCGCCGCGCCGGCGAGGGCGAGGAGTGCGGAGCGCTGATCAGGGGTGATAATGCCTTTTTCCACCCCTGTGTCGAGGAGAGACTGGATGGTCATGAGCCTCCCTGGAGCAGAGAAACAACAGAGAAACAACAGGCAGACAACAGAGATACAACAGACTTACTGCCGCTTCGGCCGCTTAGCCATGTGCCTCGTGCAATCCTGACGAGAATACGCTAATTCTCCTCTGTTGTCTCTCTGTTGTTTCTCTGTTGCCTCTCTGTTGTTTCTCTCTCCCAGATATGGACCTTCCACCAGAAGTATTTGCCCGCCATTCGCATCGGCTTTCCGACTGGATCGCCACGTACCTTCGCGACGTCGGGGAGTATGACGTACTCTCCGGGGTGACGCCGGGCGCGATTCGTGCACAGCTTCCGAAGTCGCCGCCTGCCGCCGCCGAGTCACTCGACGACATCATTGCGGACATCGACCGCATCGTCATGCCGGGGGCGACGCACTGGAATCACCCGGGCTTCCTCGCCTACTTCGCCAACACCGCATCGGTGCCCGGCATTCTCGGCGAGATGGTCACCGCCGCGCTGAACCTGAACGGCATGCTATGGCGCACCTCGCCGGTGGCCACGGAGCTCGAGCAGGTCGTCACCGACTGGCTGCGCCAGCTCTTCGGCATGGAGGACGGCTGGTTCGGCATGATCACCGACACGGCCTCCATCTCCACCATGTACGCGCTCGCCGCCGCGCGCGAACGCGACCCGGCGCTTGGCATCCGCCAGCGCGGCATGGCCGGGCGCTCCGACCTCCCCCGCCTCCGCATCTACTGCAGCGAACACGCGCACTCCTCGGTGGACAAGGCGGCGATGACCCTCGGCCTCGGCCTTGAGAACGTCGTGCACGTCGCGTGCGACGCCGACTTCCGCCTGCGCCCCGAGATGCTCCACCGCGCCATCCAGGCCGATCGCGCGCAGGGCTTCCGCCCCCTCGCCGTCGTCGCCACCGCCGGCACGACGAGCATGACGAGCGTGGACCCCATCGGCGACATCGCCACCATCTGCCAGCGCGAGAGTCTCTGGCTCCATGTGGACGGTGCCTACGGCGGTTCGGCGATGGCCGTCCCCGAGATGCGGCCGCTCTTTGCCGGTCTCGAGAAGGCCGATTCGCTGGTGGTGAACCCGCATAAGTGGCTCTTCACGCCCATGGACTGCTCGGTGCTCTTCATCCGGCACCCCAAGGTCCTGCGCCGCGCCTTCTCGCTGGTGGCCGAGTACCTGACCACGTCCGAAGGCGACGAAGCGATCAACTACATGGACTACGGCCTCCAGCTCGGACGCCGCTTCCGGGCACTCAAGCTGTGGATGGTGATTCGCGCCTTCGGCAGCGACGGCATTGCCCAGCGCATCCGGCATCACTGTCAGCTGGCGCAGACGTTCGCCGGGTGGGTGCGCGCCGCGGGCGACGGCTGGGCGGTGTGCGCGCCGGTCCCCTTCTCGACCGTCTGCTTCCGACATGTCCCCGCTGGCGAGACCGACGAGGACGAGATCGCCAGCCACAACGCGGTCATAATGTCCCGCGTGAACGAGAGTGGTGACGTCTTCATGTCGCACACGAAGCTCGGCGACCAGTACGTCTTGCGGGTGGCTGTTGGAAACCTCCGCACCTCCGAAACCACCATCGCCAGAGCGTGGGAGCTGTTGCAGAAGGCAGCCGGCTGACTCCCGTCCCCCCGCACCACACCCTGTTCCCCTCCCCTGCACCACACCCTGCACCCTTCCCCAGCACCCTTTAACGTTTGAATGCTCCGAACGTCTCAGGAAGCGCAGGCACTCCCCCACCCGACAGGCAGCCTGCAACCTTCCCCGGGGTCGGCCGGGATTTCAGGAGAACCTTGTATATGAAGCTCAGGATTACCGCCCTTTTTGCCGCTGTCGCTCTTGTCAGCGCCTGCGACAACGCCGCCACCGGCCCCAACGCGTCCCGCGAAGCCGCCTTGCTGATCCAGTTCGACGCGCAGGCGACCATGGACTCGGCGACACTGGTCCCGCGCGGCCCCGCGTACGAGAACGAGGGCCCGCCCGACTCGCTCAAGCTGACCGACGCGCAGAAGGCGGCCATCAAGGCGCTGCATGACGCCTTCGCCGCCGCGCACAAGACGCAGTTCGACCAGCTCCAGGCCATCCGCGAGGAGGCCCGCGCCGCCATTCAGGCGGGCAAGACGCGCGAGCAGGTGCGGGCGATCCTCGAGAAGGGCCGGCCGATCATGGAAGCCATGAGGGCCGACTTCGAGGCGCTGCGCGCCGCGATCGCCGCCATTCTCACGCCTGAGCAGCAGGCCTGGGCTGCCGCGCACCGCCGTCAGGGCGGTGGCCCGATGGGTGGCCCCGCACTCGGCGCCCGCGGTGGCCCGATGGGCCCCGGCGCCGGCCCCATGGGCCCCGGCCGCCCGTAACAGTCGGCACAAGAGTGGGGGTGACTAACGAAGGGCCGGGAGAAATCCCGGCCCTTCCTTATCCCCCTCACCCCGCACCACACCCTGTTCCCTGCACCCCGCACCACACCCTGTTCCCTGCACCCCGCACCTAACGATGCACCCTTACCGCTTACGGAGCTGTTCAGGAATCATGTACTCCTCCGTCGGCGGCCGCTTCGGAATGTTGAACATGCCAACCACCTTCCGCCGGATGTCGTCGAGGATCTCATACATCGTCGGGATGACGAGCAGCGTCAGCAGCGTGGACGTGATGGTGCCGCCGATGATCGCGCGCCCCAGCGGTGAACGGAAATCCGCGCCCTCGCCAGTGCCCATTGCCACCGGGATCATGCCGGCAATGAGCGCCATCGTGGTCATCATGATCGGTCGCAGGCGCACGCGCCCGGCCTCGATGATCGCGGCGCGCCGCTCCATCCCCTGCTCCTGACCCCACTTGGCGAAGTCGATGAGCAGGATGGCGTTCTTCGCCACGATGCCCATCAGCAGGATGACGCCGATCATCGACATGATGTTCAGCGTGTCCCCCGTGATCAGCAGCGCGAGCACGACGCCGATGAGCGAGAGCGGCAGCGACATCAGGATCGCGATCGGTTCGAGGAACGAGCCGAACTGCATCACGAGGATCAGGTACATGAGCAGCACGGCGAGTCCGAGCGCGGCCAGCACGCGCCCAAAGACCTCCTGCTGCTGCTCCACCTCGCCGCCTTCGGAGAAGCGCACGCCCGGGGGCGGCGAGTAGTCCTCGAGCGCCTTGGTGATGTCGCCGTTCACCTCGCCGAGGCTGCGCCCCTCGGCGTTAGCCTGCACCACCACCACGTTGTCGCGGTTGAGGTGGCTGATGATGGCCGGGCCGAGTCCCTGCCTGACCGTGGCGATCTGGCCGAGCGGCATCGTGACCGAGCGCCCCTGCTCGCCGACCGAAATCGGCAGCTGCTCGATGTCGGCGGCGCGGCGCCGCGATTCCGGCGACAGGCGCACGCGGACCTTCCGGTTCTCGCCCGACGGATCCACCCAGTCGCCGGCGTCGATGCCGGCGAAGGCGGGGCGCATCGCCTGCGCCACCTGTCCCACCGTGACGCCCAGCGAGCCGGCGAGCCCGCGGTTGATCTGCACCTCGAGCTCCGGCTTCTGTCCCTTGGTGCTGAGGTCCACGTCCACGGCACCCGGCACCGTTTGCACGAGCTTCATGACCGTGTCGGCCACCGAGGCCAGCAGCTTGGCGTCGTCGCCGCGGATCTCGAGCTGGATCTGCTTGCGCGCGCCGCCCATGCCGCCGGTGAAGACGGCAACCTTGGCGCCGCCAATCGCCTTCACCTCGCGGCGCAGGTACTCGCCGAACAGTTCCTGCGACATGTCGCGGTCCTTCTTGGGCACCATGCGCACGTACACCTGACCCAAGTCCCCGCCGCCTGCCGACGAGCTGTGGGCGTCCATGGACGCCATGCCGCTGCCGATGGTGGTGAACGTGTAGCGCACCAGGTCGGTGCGGCTGCGCGCCACGCGCGCCGCTTCCTCGGTCTTCATCTTCGTGTACTCGACGTTCGATCCCGGCGGCGTCTGCACCGTCATGATCAACTCCGACCGGTCCGACTGCGGCGTGAAGCCGAAGCCGCCGAATGCCGCCTGCAGCCAGACCGCGCCAAGGAACGACGCGGTGGCGATGGCCACCATGCCCATGCGGTGGTCGAGCGCCCATCCGATGACGCGCGTGTACTTCTCCGCCATCCGGTCGAACCAGCGGTTGAACCGCTCGAGGGCGCGGGCAATCGGGTTGCGCCGCTCGTGCGCCTCGGTCTGCGGATCGGGCCAGTAGGCGCTGAGCATCGGGTCGAGCGAGAACGACACGAACAGCGAGACGAGCACCGCGCACGCGATGGTCAGGGCGAACGGCTTGAACCACTGCCCCGCCATGCCCGGCATGAACGCGATCGGCACGAAGACCGCGACGATCGAGAACGTCGTCGCCGCCACGGCGAGCCCGATCTCGTTGGTCCCCTCGTGCGACGCCCGGAAATGGTCTTTCCCCATCTCGATGTGCCGCACGATGTTTTCCCGCACCACGATCGCGTCATCTATGAGAATGCCGATGGCCAGCGACAGGCCGAGCAATGACATCGTGTTGAGCGTGAAGCCGAATGCCCAGACCGCGATGAACGACGCGAGCACCGACACCGGCAGCGCCAGGCCCGTGATCACCGTCGAGCGCCACGAATTGAGGAACAGGAAGACCACGAGCACCGTGAGTGCGGCTCCCTCGATGAGCGCCGCCTGCACGTTCTCCACGCTGCGCTCCACGCGATCACCACTGTTCTGCACGACGTCGATCGTGGTCCCCTTCGGCAGGGTCTCCTTGATGCGCTCCACGGCGGTCAGCAGCTTCTCGCTCACCTCGGTCGTGCTGTACCCCTTGGCCTTCTTCACGAGGATGCCCACGGCATCCTTGCCATTGAAGAGCGCCGCCGTGGTGGCCTCAGCCGTGCCGTCCTTCGCGGTCGCCACTTCGCCGAGTCGGATCGCGCGGCCGCCGCGCTGGGCGACCACGATGTTCATGAAGTCCCCGGGCGACTCGAGCTTGCCCTTCAGCCGGATGGACCGGTCCTCGAGCGCGCCGCGCACCGAACCGACCGGCACGGCGAGGTTCTGCTGCTGCAGCGCGAGCACGAGCTGCCCCACGCTGACGTTCATCTGCTTCATCGCGTCCGGGCGGATCTCCACCGTCAACTCGCGCTGCACGCCGCCCAGCACGTTGGCCTCGGCCACGCCGCTGATGCCGCGCAGCTCGCGTGTGATCCCCGGGTCGGCGATGCGCGTCAGCTCGGGTGCGGAGAGCACCGTCGAGTTGAGCGAGAGCTGCACGATGGGCAGGTCCTGCGGGTCGAACCGGCTGAGCACCGGCTCCTTCATCTCGACGGGGAGGTCGCTGCGGATGGTCGAGATCTTGTCGCGGATGTCCTGCGACGCCTGCTGCAGGTCCTTCTCGAAGACGAACATCACCGTGATGTTGGCGAATCCGTCCTGCGCCGTGCCGTTGATCTTGTCCACGCCGCTGATGCCGCTGACCGCCTCCTCGACGCGCTCGAGCACTTCCCGCTCGACGACGTCAGGCGACGCGCCCGGATAGGCGATGGCGACGTTGATGATCGGCTGGGCGATGTCGGGGAACTCGTCGGTATCGAGCTGCCAGAGCGAGAACAGCCCGAACACCACCAGCGCCACCATCGAGACGATGGTGACGATGGGGCGCTTGATGGCGAAATCGGAAATGAACACGTGGCGGCTCCCTTAGCGCTTGGCGGTGTCGGACGGCACGCTCACCTTGAGCGGCGTCCCCGGCGTGATGCCCAGCGCCGCGCCCACCAGCAGCGTGTCGCCGCGGGCGACGCCCGCCGTAATCTCCACGCGTTCCGTGGCGTCGTCGCGCGCCCCAAGCGTGACTTCCACCCGCTCCACCTTGCCGCCCTTGAGCCGCGCCACCACCGGGCGGATGCCGCGCAGGTCCACGGCCGCCTGCGGCGCGGTGAGCGCCTCGCGCACCGTGCTGCTCACACGCCCCTCGGCAAAGAGCCCCGCCACCAGCCCTGAGCCGGCATTGGGAATGCGCGCAATCACACGCACCTGCCGCGTGGTCGCGTCGGCGCTTGGCGCGATGTTCGTGATGGTGCCCGTGAAGCGACGATCAGGATAGCCCGTGACCGAGAACGTCACCGGCGCCCCGCGCCGCACGGCGCCCAGCTGCGACGCCGGGATGTTCGCCTCGAGCCGCATCGTGGCCGGATCCACCACCATGAAGAGTGGCGCTCCGGGGGCCACGATGTCACCGGCGTTCACCGTGCGCTCGGCGACGATGCCGGCGTAGGGCGCCTTCACCACCGTGGCATCCCTGAGCTTCTGGGCCTGCGCGAGCCGCGCCTTCGCATCCTCAAGCTGCGCCTGCGACGCGAGGTTCGCGCGGCGCGCGTTCTCGGTGTCGCGGTCGGCAATGGCGCCCACGGCGCTGAGCTTCGTTGCGCGCTCGAGCTCGCGCCTGGCGATGTCCGCCGCGAGTTCGGCCTGCGTCACGCCGCTGCGCGCACCCAGCCAGGCATCGACGATGGCGCGATCATCGATGCGCGCCAGCGGCTCGCCCGCCCCGACGCGATCGCCGGGCTCGTGCAGGATGGCCAGCACCTGCCCGCTGACCTCGGCGCGAATGGCGGCCGTGCGTTCGGCAACCAGGGTGCCGCTCAGCGCCGGACCGGTGGAGAGCATCGAGAGCTCGGTCACGGTCACGGCTTCGGGACCGACGAGCACCACGGTGGCGGCGCTAGACGCGGCAGCTGGCTTCCGGCCGCAGGCGGCGAGCAAGGCCAGCGCGGCCACGAAGAACGTATTGCGAATGGACATCTTCTTGAGGTGCAGGGGGTGGGAACAGGGTGTGGTGCGGAGGGCGGGGGCAGGGTGTGGTGCGGGGTGCAGGGGAGTCATCAGCGCATTCCTCCCGTCGCCATTCCACCTGTTGGCATGCCGGCGATGGGCAGGTCGCGCAGCAGCGCGAGGCGCAGTCTCGCGAGTTCGAATTCGCGCGCTGCGTTCACCCGGTTGATGCGCGCCTGCTGCAGCTGCGTGCGGCTCTGGTCAAGTTCGAGCTGGGTGCTGATGCCTTCCTTGTAGCGCACCTCGGCAATCTCGTACGCCTTGGCGGCCTGCTCATCGGTGCCGACGCTCGCCGCATAGGCAGCTTGCGCCTGCTCGTACTGGTTGATGCTCACGCGGGCGTCGAGCTCGGCGCCTTCGCGCGCCTGCTGCAGGCGCTCCTGCGCCTCGGCGTAGTTGGCCTGGGCCACCAGCTTCTCGCCCCTCAGGCGTCCGCTCGTCCAGACCGGGAAGCTGAAACCCGCCGTCGCCGTCCAGTTGGGATAGAACTGCGCGAACGAGCTCGGCAGCAATGTGCCGTCGCGCGGATAGCCGAACCGCTGGTACGTGCTGGTCACCTGGAAGCTCGGCAGGCGCTGCCAGTTGGCGGCGCGCAGCGCATAGCGCTGCGCCTCGAGCGCGTCGGCCGCCTGCCGTACTGCAGCGCGGTGATCCACGGCGGTGTCGGGCGTGGCGCTCGCGTTCGCACGCGGCAGCGCCACGGGTGCCGACAGCACGGTGGCCGCCGTCTGGGCCATGGCCTGGTCGGCGGTGAGGTCGTCGCGCACCGACGTCGTGAGCGTCATTGGCCCGGAGAGCGAGAGACCGAGCATCTGCCGCAGGTGCATGTACGCGATGGTCCGGTTCGAGCGGGCCTGGATGGCCTGCGGCCGCGCGTTGTCGCGCGTCACGCGGGCACGCAGCAGGTCGAACTCGGAGCTCGTTCCCACCTGGCGCGCCAGCGTGGTCTGGTTGAGCGCGCGTTCCGCTTGCGCGAGCGCGCTGTCGGCGATTGCGGACATGCGATCCGCGGCGACGGCGTTGTAGTAGGCCTGCGCCACGTCAATGACGAGCTGGGCGCGCGCCGTCGAGACGCCGGCGATGGCGGCGCGTTCCGCGGCATCGGCGCCCTTGTTGAGGGCCGTCAGCTTGCCGGCGGTGAAGATATTCTGGCTGAACTGCAGCCCCAGCGTCACGGTGCTGGGCGCCGCGAAGATCTTGGCGATGGGCGAGCTGGCCAGGTCGCTGCCGCCGCTGCTCGTCGTGTCCGGCGGGCCGCCGCTGCCGCTGTCGGAGCTTCCGGCGCTCTTGCTGATCGCCTGGAACTGGCTCTGGAGCGTGCGTTGATAGCCGGCGGTGCCGTTGAGCTGCGGCATGAGCTGGGCGCGGGCCTGGTAGCGCTGGCCCTGGGCGCGCTGCAGGCCGGCCTCGGCGATCTTGAGCGCCTCGCTGCGCTGCTCCGCGATCGTCAGGGCATCGGCCAGCGAGAGCTGAGCCGGCGCGGCGGTGCTGCGCTGCGCGAGGACTGACGCCGGCAGCGCGAGCAAGGCGACAATTGTGGCGCCCGCAAGCAGGCGAACGACGCTATGGAGTGAACGGGTCATTGCGTGTCTGTTCATATAAGAGGCGATGGGTCAGGCGCCGCGTTTGACGCGCGTGCCGGCTGGCTTGCGACGCGCGGTTGCGGGCTTTGCCATGTAGCCGATGGCATTGAGGGTCAGGTTCACATAGACCGCCGGGACCTGCTTGGCGGGCGGCAGCGCGTCGGGCATCATGTCCCGCCCCATCGCGTCGGCGAAGAGCGCGCCGAGCAGCATGGCGGCGGCATTGAGCGGGCTCGCGTCCTTGCTGGCGCGCCCCATCTCAACGAGGCGCGTGAGGTACGCGCGCAGGCGGGTGTACCCACCGCGCGGACCCTGTGCCATGCAGCGGCACAGGTCCGGACGCTCCACCAGTTCACTCATCCCCTGGCGGATGGACTGCCGGTGGGTGAGCACGTGCTGGTATTCGGCGGTCGCCCAGGTGGTGAGCTCCGCCCGCGCGTCCCCCGGCGTGTCCGGGAGCTGCAGGATGTCGCGTTCGTAGACGCGGGTGCGGATCGCCTCGCCGAGGAGGGCGTCCTTGGAGCCGAAGAGCCGGAAGAGCGTGACTTCGTTGACGTCGGCCGCGTCGGCGATGCGCCGCGTGGTGGAGCCGCGGAAGCCGTGCTCGGCGAAGACCTTCGCCGCGGCGTCGAGGATGTGGTCGCGTGTGGGTGCAGTCATGGGATGGGTTGCAAGCAAGTACTTGCATGAAAGCAAGCAATTACTTGCAACCAACGCAAGGGGACGGGCCGCGGTTCCCGCGGACCTCCTACTCAGCCCCCCGCCACCACCGGTCCGCCGCCACCGCCCCGACTGCAGCCACCCAAGCGATCGCCGCCGACGCCAGTTCCAGCCACCCCGGCCCGCGCATCCCCACAAGCAGCGCCACCACCTCCAGCATCACCAGGTAGGCCGCCGGGATCATCCACGGCGCGGCGCCCGCCATGAGCGCGGCCAGCACAACAAACGTCACCGTCCCGGCGACCCGCAGCACCGCCGGCCGATACGCCGTGAACGGCCAGACAGGCCACATCCACTCGCTCGCGCGCGTCGGCGTCCACGCGCCGGCGCCCTGGTGTTCGAGGCGCGGATCGATGCGCAGGACGAACGCGGAATCCGTGGAGTCGGCCAGCGCGCAGGCGGCCCTGATGGGTTGCCGCAGCTTCAGCCACGCTCCGATCGTCGACTCGAACATCAGCAGGACGCAGTCGTTGCGCGCCAGCGGCCGGCCACTCGCATGGCTCTGCACGCGAGCGTAGGTCTCATCCTTGGCGCCGACCACGCGCGCGTACTTCTTGCCTCCCTGCGTCGTGTTCGGCACTTCGAGGCAGATGGTCGACGTCCGAGACTCCGCCGGGCAGCGCACCCGGCGCATGGACTTCCACGCACCGTCGCCATCGCCCCGCGCCGGCGGCGTCGGCCACATCGTGTTCAGCACATGCAGGCTCATGAAGCCGGCAAGCGCGAGGAAGGCAACCTCGAAACGCGCCAGGCGCACGAGCCACGCCAGCAGTGCGTTCCGCGGCGGCGTGTGGTGGTCACTCGGGGCGCCCTTCGCGCCGACACCAGCGGCCAGCCACCAGCCGAGTGCCGCTCCTGACGTGTTGAACAGGATATCAGATGCCTGGCTCGTGCGCCCAACCACCCACTGCTGGGCAAACTCGATGCCCCCGCTCAACAAGGCGCTGGCCAGCACCGTGCGCCAGAAGCTCCATTGCCCGCGAACGGCGATCCACCCCATCGGCAGGAACAGCACGACGTTCTGCACGTAGTCCACGCCGGCCATCGTCTCGGCGAAGAACCCCCAGAACGGCACGGGGTGCCCGTATCCGATGACGCGCAGCGTCTCGTACAGCGTCACCGCCAGCCAGAGTACGGCGGCGGTGCGCGTCACCGTCGCACGCGCGTTCAGTGTCATGGTGGATCAAGATCGGGCGCGGCGCGGAGGCGCGCAACGCGCCCACTCACCTACGGACAGCTCAACCCAACGACCGCCGCTCCGGCTGCTGCGGAGCAACTGGCCCTGTTGAGCGTTCCCGCATTGGTCGTATTGGACGTCGCACCCAGTGTCAGCGCGCCCTGCACGGTAACGGTGTGCCCGGTGTTGACGGTGAAGCGGCCGCTGTTCGTGAGTCCGCCGAGCAGGTACAGGCTGCTTCCGGTCGAAACGCCTGGGGCGCTCGCATTCGTGATCTCGACGTTCATGAATGCCGTCTGGCTCGACGTCGGGTAGTAGACGGCGATGCTCTGCGCCCCCGTGCCGCTGAAGCGCGTCAGATGGCTGCCGACGGCGCGGAAGCTCTGGCTGCAGCACGAGTTCGTCGCGCTGAAGTTGCCCTTGAGATCAAGCGTCCCCGCCGTGAACCAGGTGTCGCCGATGTCACCGCCCGGGTTGAAGTCGACGTTGCCGCCCACGGTGAACAACGCGGCCGCGTTGATCATCTTCACGCGCGAGCCGCTGTACATCCCGTACGTCCCCGTGACGGTAAGGCTCTTTCCCTCGAGATCGAGCACCGCGCTCGAATGCGTCGTCAGGTTGGTCGGCAGGGTCACGCTTGCCTGCGGCAGTGAGACCGTCATCGCGCCGGCGATCTGCACCTCGCCGGGCCCGACGCCCCCGATGAGCGGGAAGACCGCCCCGCCACCGTTGAGCTGCGTATAACCGAGCCCGCTCAGGTCGCTCCCGGCGCTCGTCGTCAGCTGCCCGCCATGGTAGATCGTGCCGCCAGCCACTCTTGAAGTTCCGGTCACCGACACCGTGCCGAACACCCGCATGTTGTTCGTCAGCGTCACCGTGTTGTTCCCGGTGAACTCCACATTGCCGAACGTGCTCCGGCTCCAGTTGTCGGTGTAGTAGAAGTTCACCGTCTGCGGCCCGCTCCCGCTGAAGCGCGTCACGTGCGCCCCCACCGCCCGGAAGCTCTGCGAACAGCAGCTGCTCGTCGCCGTGAGGTTCCCCTTCAACTCCAGCAGACCATCGGTCATCCACGTGTCACCGAGGTCACCGCCGGGATTGGAGTCGTAGTTCCCGTTCACCGTGAAGTGCGCCCCGGACAGCACCATCTTCACGCGCGAACCGGAGTTCATCCCGTAGTTCCCCGTGACCGTGAGTTCCTTCCCTTCCAGGTCGAGCACCGCACTGCTATGCGTCGTCAGGTTCGTCGGCAGCGTCACGGCCGCCTGCGGCAACGTCACCGTCATCGCGCCGGCGATCTGCACCTCCCCGGGCCCGACGCCCCCGATGAGCGGGAAGACCGCCCCGCCACCGTTGAGCTGCGTATAACCGAGCCCGCTCAGGTCGCTCCCGGCGCTCGTCGTCAGCTGCCCGCCATGGTAGATCGTGCCGCCAGCCACTCTTGAAGTTCCGGTCACCGACACCGTGCCGAACACCCGCATGTTGTTCGTCAGCGTCACCGTGTTGTTCCCGGTGAACTCCACGTTGCCGAACGTGCTCCGGCTCCAGTTGTCGGTGTAGTAGAAGTTCACGGTCTGCGGTCCGCTGCCGCTGAAGCGCGTCACGTGCGCCCCCACCGCGCGGAAGCTCTGCGAACAGCAGCTGCTCGTCGCCGTGAGGTCCCCCTTCAGTTCGAGCAGGCCGTCGGTCATCCACGTGTCGCCGACATCGCCACCGGGATTCGCGTCGAACGTGCCATGCACGGTGAAGCGCGCCGGAGCATTGACCATGCGCACGCGCGAACTCGAGTACATCCCGAAGTTGCCGGTGACCGTGAGTTCCTTTCCCTCGAGGTCGAGCACCGCACTGCTGTGCGTCGTCAGGTTGGTCGGCAGCGTCACGGCCGCCTGCGGCAACGTCACCGTCATCGCGCCCGCGATCTGCACTTCGCCGGGACCGATACCCCCAATGAGCGGGAAGACCGCGCCGCCACCGTTGAGCTGCGTGTAACCGAGCCCGCTCAGGTCGCTCCCAGCGCTGGTCGTCAGCTGCCCGCCATGGTAGATCGTGCCGCCTGCCACCTTCGACGTGCCCGTCACCGTCACCGTGCCGTGCACCCGCATGTTGTTCGCGAGAGTCACGGTGTTGTTGCCCGTGAACTCCACGTTGCCAAACGTGCTCCGCGTCCAGTTGTCCGTATAGTAGAAGTCCACGGTCTGCGGTCCGCTGCCGCTGAAGCGCGTCACGTGCGCCCCCACCGCGCGGAAGCTCTGCGAGCAGCAGCTGCTCGTCGCCGTCAGGTTGCCCTTCAGTTCCAGCACGCCGTCGGTCATCCACGTGTCACCGATGTCACCGCCCGGGTTCGAGTCGTAGATACCGTTGACGGTCAGGTGCCCGCCGGCGGCGATCATCTTAATGCGCGCGCCGCCATACACACCGACGTTGCCGGTCACTGTCACGTTCGCCGTACCGACATCAAGGACCGACCCGCCCTGCACCGTGAGACCGCCTGCGATCGTTCCTGCTCCCTCCGGCACCACTGTCGCGCCGCAGTCGACTACCATCGTCACGCTCGCACCGGCGAAGGGGTGCGATCCGCCGCAGAAGTACACGTGGCCGGTGGACGCGCTCATCGTCGCGCCCGTCGCCCGCAGTGCGCCGCTCAGCGCCAGCTGCGACACCCCGACGTCGAGCGTCGCGCCTGCGGCGAGCGTGAGGTCTGCGACGCTCACATTGCCGCCCAGCGCCGGGTTGAATGGCTGCCCCGCGGGAATGAACACCTTGTTCCCTGAGCCCGGCACGACTGCCGGGCTCCAGTTCGCTGCGGTGGCCCAGCTCGCACTCGTCGAACCGTTCCAGATGGCGTCCGCCCCCGCCGGAATCGACAGTGCACTGAACAACACCTGCGCCGTGGCGCAACTCGGCAGGCACGCCTTCACCGTGTCGGCGCCCGGCGGGCCGAGTGTCAGTGCGAAGCTGGCGCGTCCATTCGCGTCGGTTGTCACGCTCTGGGTGGCTGGCGAACCACCCCCCGCAATGGCCGCGAAGCCGATAGCCACTCCGGCGACGGGGTTGCTGAACGCATCGCGCGCCTCGACCACCATTGGCGACGCCAGCGGATTTCCCGTCACCCCAACCTGCGCGTCACCGGAGATCTTCACGAGTTGGGTGGCCGCGCCCACCGTCACCGTCGCGACGAATCGCACGGGACTTCCCGCCAGCCCCGCCGCCGACGCCGACAACGTATCGGCGCCCGGCGCCTGACCAAGCGTCCAACTCCCGGGGCTCGCGTGCCCCGTCGTATCGGTCGCGGTCGCGCCACCGGTCACGAGGCCGTGCGCCGTGTCGGTCACGGCGAAGGTGACGTTGACGCCGCCCACCGCGTTGCCCGACGAATCGGTGACCATCACCATCGGCGTCGGCGTTGCCACGCTCCCGACCGCACCGCCGAGCGTCGTCGCACTCGCGGACGCCACGCTCACGGCCGGACCGGCCGTCAGCGCGAAAGTCATGGAGGTGTCGCCGGTATATCCGGACGCCGTGAACATCAACACGTGGCTGCCGCGCAGACCGCGCAGCGAAAGCCCGGTGAACGTCGCCACGCCCGCGGTGTCCGTGGTCGCCGTCAGCGGGCCGCGCAACGTCGGGCCCGTCGTCTTGAGCGCCACCGTGACCGTCACGCCCGCCGTCTTCAGCACGGCGCCGGCACCGGTCTTCAGCTGCACCTTGGGCGGCACGGCAAATGGCTGCGTGTTCGCCACGCTTGCGGCCGGTTGCTGTGCCACGGCGAGCACCGGTGGTGTCGCCACGACGGTGGCCGTCGCGAGGATGGTCGTGGTCGCGGCGCCGGCGCTGACCGTGAGCGTCTGCGTTCCCGCCGCGGGACCGAGCGTCCAGCTCCCCAGTGTCGCCACGCCCGATGCGTTGGTGGTGGCCGGGCTGCCGGTGACCGAACCGCCGCCGCCCGCCGTGAAACTCACGCTGACGCCCGGCAACGCATTGCCAAAGCGATCGGTCACGAGCACCGCAGGAGCCACGGGAAGCGTCGCACCGCCCGCCGCCGACTGCCCCGCCCCGGCGGTGACCTCGATGTTCGCCGGCGGACCGGCCGTCGCCGTCAGCGAGAAGCCGACGCTGGCGCCGCTCAGCGTTGCGAGCTGCGCGCTCACCACAAAGGAGCCCGGTCGAGTCGGATACGTCACGCTGATGCTCGACTGCCCCGAGGCATCGGTCGTCGTGGACCGTGCCGACAACTCCGCGGCGCTGGTCGCGTTCCAGGTGATGGCCGCACCGGGCACGCCCTGGCCGGTCTCGTCGGTCACGCGCACCACGAGCGGCTGCGTTACGGCGGTACCCACCACGCCTGACTGATCGGCGCCGCTGACGGCGATCACCCGTGATGCGGCGCGCGGCCGCGTGGTCAGGGTGAACTCCACGGCACTCGCCGGCTGCGCCGTGATCGCCGCGCGCACCACGTCGGCGCCCGGCGTGCTGCCCAGCGTGTACGTCACCTGCGCATGACCCTGTGCGTCCGTCGTGGATGTTGCGGCCGACAGCGCGCCGCTGCCGGAGACCCGGCTCCACGTGACACTCACGTCCGTCGCCACGTTGCCGTTGGCGTCGGTCACACGCACCACCAGCGGCTGGCGCAGCGCACGTCCCGCCGTGTCCACCTGCGCGTCGCCGCTGACGACGGTGATCTTCGTCGCATCGCCGCGCGTCGCAGTCGCCGTCACCGATGCGGGACTCAGGCCAGTCACCGTCGCCGTGAAGGTCTGCGGTCCGGCGAGCGTGCCCAGTTTCATCGTGGTGCTCGCGTTCCCCTGGGCGTCGGTGGTCGCAGCGGCGGGGCTCACCGTCGCTCCGGAGGCGGCCACAGAGAAGCTCACGCTGACGCCGCCCACCCCGACGCCATCCGATGCCAGCACTTGCACCGCGAACGGCTTGGGCAGCGACGAGCCCACGGTGCCCGATTGTCCGTCGCCGGACGTGACGACCACGCGCGCCGGTGGCAGCGTGACGCTCACCGTGGCCGATCCCGAGATTCCCGACAGTGTCGTCGCGCTGATGACAGCCGAGCCGCGCGTGCTGAGCGCCGTGACTACGCCGCTGCCGCTGACCGTCGCCACGCTTTCGTTCGACGACGACCACGCGAGCAGCGCGTCAGTAATGGGCGCACCCGAGGCGTCGGTGACGTCGGCCGTCAGCCGGACGGTGCCTCCCGCCTGCAGTGTCGTGTTCGCTGGCGTCACGGTGACGCGCGTGGCACGCGCCCCCGGCCCGACGAAGACCAGCGGCACCGTGGTCGGCGCCGGCGTGTTCACGCCGGGCTTCGCCACCACATCCTGCGTCCCCTCGAAGAGCGTCTGCGTGCCGGCGCGCAGTTCGAACTTCACCGCGAACCGCTCGCTCTCACCGCGCACGGAGACGGTCGCGGCAATCGCTATCGAATCCTGTCCCGGCGGAAAAGCGACGACGGTATCGAGCACCACCGTGCCGGTCGCATCGCGCAGCACGAGATGGACGTTGTCGATGCCGCCCGACGCCACCTGGAAGAGGGCGCGGTCCATCTGCTGGAAGGTCGGCTGGAAGGCCAGCCGAACCGCCCGTTCCCCACCGGAGCCCGGCCCCAGCGGCGGATCGCCGCACACCGTGAGCGCGAGCGCCATGAGCACGGGCGCCCACGAACGGGCGCGACGCGCACGGCAGAGGGTTCGGCTCAGGACGCTATGGATCATGGATCCGGACGGGTCAGCATAGGGCGGCTTCAAAAAGGCCGGCCCGACAAGGTGGTTCTGCCTGCCCCTGTCCGCCAGTGTCCTACATCACGTCAGAACTACCCCCGCTGACCCGCGGGCTTGTCGCCCGCACCGACCGAAAATGGCGCTGGTCGGCGGCTAACCCGATGTGCTGACGGTCGTTTCCACCGTGACGCCCAGCTCCTCCAGCCGCCGCATGAACGCCCCCGGCTCCACAAAGGCCGCCTGTGTGTATACCCCCGGCCGGCGCGCACCGTCGAGCAGCTGCTCGACGCACGCCACGATGGGAAAGGCCGTCAGGTCATACCCGTCGTCGTGCGACACCCGCATGGTGACGATGCGCCGCGGCGTGCCGCCCGCCGCTTCGAGTTGCAGCACGGCCCATGAACCGCGCGGTGTCCAGCGACGCAGCGCGCCCAGGAACGCGCGTCCAATGCGCGCGCGCTGTGACGGCGCCACCTTCAGCGCCGCGAATGCCGCCGGCATCACCAGATACTCGATGATCGGGCTGAAGCCGCCCACGAAGAAGCCCGCGTTGCGCAGGGAGGGAATGGCCGACGGCAATTCGCGCACCTCTTCCATGGCCCACGGTACGCACTGGCGCGTGCCGATGGCTCCGCCAAAGTCGAACGCACGCATCGCCGACCAGCGGCGCACCCAGCGCCCCTCCACGAACGACGACGGATCCATCAGCGACAGTTCGTCCACGAACTCGATGATGCTGGCCTCCGAGAACTGCAGCGAACGCCAGTCGATGTTGAACGATCCGCCGACGCGCGCGTCGGTCAGGCCGGGCACCATCGATTCCGCGAGTCGCACCATCACGCCCGGCAGCCCGGGATGAAAACCGCCGTCAGTGATCACGGTCCGTCCGGCGCGCTCCACCTCCGGGACCATCGCACGAAGCGCCGCGATCTTGGCGGGTGCTGAGAGGTTCGTGTCGTACGCATCGGCGCCGGCCGCCACGGCATCGCGCGCGATCGCCGCGGCGCTCTCGATCGTGCTCGACGCCGCCAGCACCAGCGAGGCGCCCGCGAACAACGCGCGCCGCTCCTCCGCCCGGTGCGCGTCGGTGCGGGCCGCCAGCACCGGATGCGCTGCCCTGCTCGCCCGTGCGGCGGCGGCCTCGCGTGCCTTTGCCTCATCTCGTCCGGCCAGCACCAGTTGCACGTCGGCGCGCGGCGCGAGCCGCCGCGCCACGCGCCGTCCCGTGTTGCCATACCCGCCGAGGATGACGATCCGATGCGGCGAACTCATGGCCGGCCTCCTCATCGCCGAGCGCCCGAGTGTGTGCGTCGCTATCGCAGGAAGACCAGCCAGTAGACGATGGGCAGGAACCCCGCCGCCGTGAGCCAGGCGCCGCGTTGCGTGATGCCGTGCTTCCCCTTGATCACGAACAGTCCCGTGATGGCGAGCAGCAGCAGCGCCAATGCGTAGATGTCGGCGATCCAGGTCCACGCCCGCTTGCTGTGGTTCAGGTGCAGCTGGTTCATCTCGAACAGCACGGGGCGCGACCGTGTCGCTTCGACCATCACCTTTCCGGTGGGAAGGTCCACGTGGTACGTGGTCCCCTTGTAGAACAGTTGCACCGTGTGGGAGTCGGGCTGGAACGAACTGCGCGGCGCCTCGGTGAGCTGCAGGCGCTCCATCGCGGTCGTGACGATCGCACCGGCGTCAGTGGCCGCAATCGGCGCCACCGTCGTGAACGTCTTCGTCACGCGGTAGTTGGGGTTCCAGTCGGCGATGTGGTTGACGGCGATGCCCGAGATCGCATACGCGATGGTCAGCGCCACCGCGAGATAGCCGACGTCGCGGTGGAGCACGATGCTCCACCGCCGCCAGGGAATGCCGTGTTCGCGCGTGCTGGGGGCAGGCGGTGCGCCGTCGCTCACTCCTTGACCCGCGCCCCTTCACCCATGATCTGCACGTCGGTGATCGACTGCGTGTACTTGGTCGAGTCGAACTTCGACAGCGTGCCGCGCTCCTTGTGCATCTCGCGCGCCTGCGCCATGGCCTGCTCCTTCGTGAGCGTGCTTACCTTCACCACGCCCTCGGCGAGCGCCAGCTTGCCCTTGGCGTCGAGCGGGAAGACGATCACGCCGTCGTCCACCTTGAAGCGGATGGACTCGAACGGCTTGTCGCTGGCGATCTTGATCCAGCAGCCACGCTCCTCGCACACTTCGACGATCGTCCCCTCCACCTGCACGCGCTTGCCGTGGTAGGCCTTGGGATCCTTGAGGATCGCGGAGATCGGCGTCTTCTCCTTGAGCGTGAGTTGCTTGCCGTAGCTCTTGCCCTGCGCCTGGGCGGTGGCCGTGAGCGCCGCGAGGGCGAGGGTGAGTGCAGCGGTCCGTGGCAGAGTCATGGATTGGTCCGGAAATGTGGGAACACCTACCATATTAAGGACAACGAATTCGCACGACTTTTCAAAGGCGGGAATTGCCCTACATCTTGTCAGGGCGCCTTGCCATAGGAACGGCGCGTCTTAGCAGGTACCATAAGAGACTGCTCCTTCACCCCCCACCGTGCCCTCATCACCCCTCCTTCATATGAACAGACTTCTCCGCAGCACCCGCTTCCTCGCAGCCCTGGTCGCGGTGCTCCTGATTCCGGCCCTCGTCGGCGCGCAGGCCAAGCCGGTCAAGGCGCCCGCGGCGTCGGCCGCTCAGGTGCAAACCGGCCCCGGCGGCTGGATCAAGGAATTCGGCACCATGTGGACGTTCGACGCGCCACCGATGGAATACTGGAAGGGCCGGTACGGCTTCCAGCCGTCGGCCGAATGGCTCGAGCACGTGCGGCTCTCCGCCGTGCGCATTCCGGGCTGCTCCGCGTCGTTCGTGTCCGACAACGGCCTCGTGATGACCAACCATCACTGCGCCCGGTCGTGCATCACCGCCGTCTCGCCCAAGGATACGAGCTATCAGGAAGCCGGCTTCGTCTCGGCCAAGCTCGAGGACGAGAAGAAGTGCCCCAACATGTACGCCGACCAGCTCATCGGCACCGAGGACGTGACCGCCAGGATCCGCGCCGCCGTGACCTCCAAGAAGACCGCGGAGCAGGTGGAGCAGCGGGACAAGGCGATCACCGACATCCAGAACGCCTGCCAGTCGTCCGCCGGCCTGATCTGCCAGGTGGTGACGTTCTACCAGGGCGGCAAGTACTCGCTCTATCGGTATAAGAGATACGGTGACGTCCGCCTCGTGATGGCGCCCGAGGAAGCCATGTCGTTCTTCGGCGGCGACCCGGACAACTTCACGTATCCGCGCTACGACCTCGACCTCACCCTGCTGCGCATCTACGACAACAACCAGCCGTTCAAGGCGCCGCATTACCTGCGCTGGAACTCCAACGGCGCGGTGGAAGGCGAGCTGTCGTTCGTCGTCGGCAACCCGGGAAGCACCGGGCGCCTGCTGACCATGGCGCAGATGGAATACCTGCGCGACCTGCAGTATCCGTTCACGCTCGCCGGCTACAAGACGCAGATCGCCTTCTACAAGGCGCTCGTCGCCGAGAGCGAGGCCAACAAGCGGCTGTACGAGAACCAGGTCTTCGGGCTCGAGAACTCGCAGAAGGCGGTGACCGGCTACAACGCCGGCCTGCTCGACAAGAACATCATGGCCAAGAAGGCCGCGTTCGAGAAGGATTTCCGCTCGCGCATCATGGCCAAGCCCGACCTCGCCGCCAAGTACGGCAAGGCGTGGGACAACATCGCCGCCGCGCAGAAGGAGCTGGGTTCGTTCTTCGTCGCCCAGCAGTTCCAGGGCTTCTCCGGTTCGACCCTGCTCAACCTCGCCGCCGGCATCGTCCGCATTCCCGAGCAGGAAAAGCTGGCCGATTCGCTCCGCCTCAACGCGTACCGCGGCCAGGGCCTCGCCCGCGCCAAGGCGCAGATCGGCGCGAACATGCCGGTGAACGTGGCGATGGAGAAGAAGACGCTGGCCATGCAGCTGACGCGCGCGCAGGCCGCGCTGCCGGCCAATGATCCGTTCCTCAAGGCCGCGCTCAACGGCCGGTCGCCCGAAGCGGCGGCCGAGGCGTTGATCGGCGGCTCGTCGCTCGCCAGCGTGGACGCGCGCAAGGCGCTCCTCGACGGCGGCGCGGCGGCGGTGGCCGCCAGCACCGACCCGCTCATCGTGCTCGCGCGCACCGTCAACCCGATGGCGACCAAGCACGGCATGCGGGCGCAGAAGCTCAACACCACGATCAGCGCCAACACCGAGCTCGTGGGCCAGGCGCTGTACGCGGCGTACGGCGAGAGCCTGCCGCCCGACGCCACCTTCACGCTGCGCATCACCGATGGCGCGGTGGCCGGCTTCCCGTACAACGGCACGATCGCCCCGTACAAGACGAGCATCTACGGCCTGTACGCCCGCAGCGCGGAGTTCGACAACAAGGCGCCGTTCAAGCTGGCGCCCCGCTGGGAAGCGGCGCGCGCCGCGGTGGACATGACGACGCCGCTCAACTTCACGAGCACGCACGACATCATCGGCGGCAACTCCGGCAGCCCGGTGCTGAACGCCAAGGGTGAAGTGGTCGGGCTCGTCTTCGACGGCAACATCGAGAGCCTGCCCAACCGCTTCATCTTCACGGATGACGTAGCCCGCACGGTGTCGGTGCACACCGCCGGCATCACCGAGGCGCTCAAGAAGGTCTACGGCGCCACGCGGCTGGTGAATGAACTGCAGGCGGCGGCCGGCAAGAAGTAGCCGCTATTTAGTATCGAAGTAGTACTAAATCACCCGCCGGTCGCGCAAGTCGCGGCCGGCGGGTGGTGTTTGTTCGTTACATCGTTGATTGGTATTTCATCACAGAGACACGGAGGAACACGGAGGGCCGCAGAGAACTGACCTACTTGAGGTAACGACAGCGCGCTCCGCCGGTGGCTGCTCGCCACTCGTTGGTCCCCCAAGTAGTGGCCGTTGCAGTCCTCCGTGGCCCTCCGTGCTTCTCTGTGTCTCTGTGATGAAAGATCCCTTCACTCCTCCCCCGCTTGACCGCAGCCCGGGCCATCCCCCGTATTGAAGGTATGCCTACCCGCCTCTTGCTCCTTGCCGGCGTCTGCCTCGCCGCCCTGCTCCCGGGCCGCGCTGCCGCGCAACCCGCCGGCCCCGTCCTTGCCGTCGCCGCCGACACCAGCCAGCGCCAGCTCATCAGGCTGCGCGACGGCTCCACGGTGCTCGGGCGCATCACCCAGTCGTGGGGCGACTCGGCGCGCATCGAATCGATGGCCGGCACGTTCGTCGTGCGGCGCATGAATGTCGCGTCGGTGAAGGTCGTCGCCGCCTCATCCATCCACGACGGCCGGTATTGGCCTGATGATCCCAACGCCACGCGCCTCTTCTTTGGACCTACGGCGCGCATGCTCAAGAAGGGCGAGGGATACATCGCCAACCACTGGCTCTTCTTCATGGACGGCTACGGCGGCGTCACGGACCGCTTCACGCTGGGCGGGGCGATGTCGCTGTTCCCCACCGACAACTTCCTGAAGGACAACGCGTACTTTCTCTCGCCGAAGGTCGCCATCACCCAGGGCGAACGGTTCAACACCGCCGCGGGGGTCTGGATCGGCGGGGCGCCGTTCAACGACGAGGTCGATGGCGACTTCACCTTCGGCATCGCCTACGGCGTGGCTACGTGGGGCCCTCCCGAGAATGCGTTTTCTCTGGGCGCCGGTTACGGATTCGCCGAGGGCAAGCTGGCGCGCAACCCGATGGTGATGGCCGGCTACACCAAGCGGTTGTCGAGGCGGCTCTCCTTCGTCTCGGAGAACTGGGTCTTCCCCAACGTCGAGGATCATCCGCTCGTGTCGGCCGGCCTGCGCACCATCGGCGAGAACGTCTCCTGGGATTTCGGATTCATCACAGTGATGGGCACGGGCGAAGGGGCCGTGCTCGTCCCGTGGCTCGGCGCGGCGTGGAAGTTCTAGCGACCCACGAGGGCGGCGCGACCTGAAACGGAAATCGCTACTTTCATCCTCATGCGCCGCGGCCTGACCCTCATCGAGCTCGTGATCGTCCTGGTCCTGATCGGGATCCTGTCGGCGCTGGCCGTCAATCGCATCAGCGTGGCGCGGCAGAGCGCGTATGCGGCCGCCATGCAATCGGACCTGCGCAACCTCGCCACGGCGCAGGAGGCGTACTTCTCGGACAATGCAGAGGAGTACGCGCCGCGCGTGCAGGACGTCGGCTACCGCTTTCGCACCTCGCCCGGCGTGACCGTTCGCATCGTCAGTGTCTCGCCGCGAGGATATACCGCCACCGCGCGGCATCTGTCGAGCGGGCTCACCTGCACGGTCAGCGTGGACGGCGACCAGCGCTCCGCGCCGACGTGCACCCCGTCGTCCGGCGACTCGGGCAAGTAGCAACGGACGTGGCGTGGTAATCCCCGGTTGTGCGGGCTATCATCTCCTCGTCGCATCGCGCCGCCCGCGGGTCACCGGCAAGCCGCGATCGGACCAAGGCCACTCACCCTGCAGGAGATTCGCACCGTGCAACCCCGCCGTCCTGGCTTCACGCTCATCGAGCTGTTGATCGTCGTGGTGATTATCGGCGTCCTGGCAGCGATCGCGATACCGAAGTTCGGCGCTTCCAAGGACAAGGCGTACGTCGCCAGCATGAAGTCGGACCTCCGGAACCTGGTCACGGCGCAGGAGTCCTACTTCACCGAGAACAACAGCCAGTACGCGCAGCCGGTGACCGATCTCGGCACGGCGTATCGCCCCTCGAGCGCCGTGACGGTCACGCTCGGCACGGTGACCAACACCGGGTGAGCGGCCACCGCGGCGCATTCCGCGACGACCAAGACCTGCGTGCTCTCCGTCGGCGGCAGCGCCACGGCAGACGGCACGCCAGTCTGCAACTGACGGCGGCGCTCATCGCGGCGCCTTCGCCTTGAGTTCCGCAAAGAAGTTCTGCACGACGATGAGTTCATCTGCGCGCTCGCGGCGCTCTGCCCCCGCCGCAGCGCGGGAGAGCAGGAAACGCCGTCCATCCGGGCTTACCTCAAAGTAGTGCTGGCTTAGGGGACCGTACTGTTCCATCGAGAAGAGTCGTCGCGGAGTGCCGGCGGCGAACACACTGCCCGGGGCGATATCAGCGACCCACACGTCGGCGCTGCCGTCCACGTAGAAGATCTCCCGTCCGGAGCGCGACCAGCGCGGCGCGAAGCCGCTGCCGACGGACACCTGTCGCTTGGCCACTTTCGTGTCCGGAAACGGCCGCACGTACACCTGAAACGTGCCAGACTCGTCGGACGCATACGCCAGCCAGCGGCCATCGGGCGACAGCGTTGGGCCCACCTGCGTGATGGGGTCAGTGACGAGCTGCCTTGGTGTGGAATCGCCGTCTGTGCGAACGCCGACAATGTCTCCCTGACTTGAGAACAGAAGCCACTTGCCGTCAGCGGACAACGAGGGCATGCCGCCAATGCCTGGGATAGGTGATGGCAGCGTGCTGCCGTCGGCCGGCACCCGCTGGAGCACACCGGCGGTTGACGTGAACAGCAGGAACTTCCCGTCTGGCGACCACGAGGGATTCCAGCCGACCTCGGCCACCTTCGACGCCGGACCGCGATCGAGTTGTTTGACCCATACCTGTCGGCTGCCCGCGCGCCCGACCGTCACCGCAGCCATGCGCCCATCTGGCGAGAGTGCCGGGCGTCCGCTCATCTCGACGCTCCACGACGAATCCACCGCGCGCGCCGTGCCGTCGCGCTCGACCCAGACCAATTCGCGATGTCCGGCCACGGTCAGACCTGCGATGTACGTGAGCGTGCCGTCGCGCGACGTGGCGAGGTCAATGCGACTGTTGCCGCGGATCGACAGTCCGTCGCCGACGATCACCGCGTCGCCCGTGAGCTTCAGGTCATCCAGGTCGAACGGTGCGGCCATCAGCATGCCATCGTCGGTCACGGAGAGCAGGTGACCGCTCTGTGAGTACCGGCCGGCCACGCCGCGAGCCAGCACCCTGTGCTTGCCGTTGCGCAGGTCGAGGACGGCGATATCTGCTCCGTTTCCCTGCCCCTGCCGCATGACCGTGAACAACACGCCGCGGCCTTTCGGAAGCGCCGAGGGCATGAAGTGATAGGACTCGCCGGCCGCCGAGTCCGGGCGGGAAGCCACTTCCGGCTTGCCGCCAGTCTCACGGATGCGTGCGACGCCATCACCTTCGAGGTGACCGTCATAGTAGATGTATCCGTCGGTTCCCCACGACACGCCGCCCACGTCCACCAGCGAGTCGGTCAGCGTCAGCACCGGTCCTCCGGCGACGGGAACGACCCGCAATGCGCGCGGCGACGTCAGAGCCACGAACGCGATGCGCTTGCCATCGGGTGAAAACGACGGGTTCGCCGCGTGCTCCGTACCTGCAAGCAGTACGGCGCGCAGTTGGCCCATGGGACGTACCCAGAGCCGATCGGATCCCGACGCAGCACCACCGCCGACATACGCGATCGTCTGTCCATCCGGGGACAGCGCCATGCGCGTGCCGTTCGCGGTCTCGTTCAGCTGCTGGCTGTCCGGCAGCAGCAGGCTGAACCGCGCAATTGGGCGATCAGGCGCCCTCACTGCCGCCCAGCCCGCCACCGCAATCGCAGCCACGGCGACCGCGCTCACGGCGATGAACGGCGCCGTGAGAATGCGCCGCGCACGCAAAAGCGGCGTGGACGCGTCGTTCGCAAACGCCGCACTCGTCCACGTGCGGTTCATCAACGCCTCGGCGAACGCCTTGGCACTTTCAAACCGGTCGGCGGGGAGTTTCTCCAGCGCCTTCCCCACCGCCGCCGCGACATTCGGGGGCACTGTCTTCCGGAACTTGGTCACCGCCTCCACCGGCTCGGCGATGATCTTCATGATGATCTGCTGCGCCGTGGCCCCGGTGTGCGGCGGGTTGCCGGTGAGCATCTCGTACAGCACCGACGCGAGCGAATAGACGTCGGCGCGCCCCGTGATCTCCTTCTCGGCGGTCGCCTGCTCGGGGCTCATGTAATGCGGCGTGCCAAGACTCAGCCCCGTCTCGGTCATGCGCCCGCCGGCGGCCGCGCTCAGCGCCAGCGCGATCCCGAAGTCGGCCACCATCGGCCGGCCGTCGTGCAGCAGGATGTTCTCGGGCTTGATGTCGCGGTGGATCACCCCGTGCCGGTGCGCGTAGTCCAACGCGTCGGCCACCTGCGTCGTGATGCGCACCGATTCCTCGACGCTGAACTGCGTCTCACGGTCGAGCTTCGAGCGCAGCGTCTCGCCCTCGACATAGGGCATCACATAATACAGGAACCCGTCGGCCTCGCCCGAGTCGAACAGCGGCAGGATGTGCGGATGCTGCAGCGCCGCCGTCGTCTTGATCTCCACCACGAACCGCTCGGCGCCGAGCACGGCCGCCAGTTCGGGTTTGAGCACCTTGAGCGCGACGTGGCGGTCGTGCTTCAGATCCTCGGCGAGATACACCGTCGCCATGCCGCCGGCGCCGAGTTCGCGCTCAATGCGGTAGCGGCCGGTGAGCGCGGCCTGCAGTCTCTCTATTGTGCTCATGGCGGGGGGCCTGAGGGGGGCGACTCTAATGAAGCAGGACTCAACGTACGGTTTTCCGTGTCGCATGGCCAGCCAGCCACCACGACATCACCTCAGCGCTTCTCCCCCTCCCGCTCGAACCGCACGCCGCGCACCCGGCCGTCCGACAGCGTGAAGCCGGTGATCCGCTTCTTGGCATCGCGCGTGAACAGGAACGTCGCCCCCATCGTACTCGAGAAGCCATCCACGAACTCGGCGCGCAGCAGCGCGTTGCCGTTGAACTTGCGGTGCTTCAGCGCCAGCACGGTATCGTTGGAGACGAGTTCGTACCGCACGTCCAGTTCGTCGCTGTAGTACGTGCCCACGTATGGGGCCAGCACCGCCTTGCTTGGCGTCACCGCTATCTCGCGGCGCAGCACCACGTCGCGCAGTCCGCGCGGCAGCTGCCGCATCCCCGTCACCTGCCCCTTCTCGATGCGGAGCACCAGCCGCCCGGATCCGGTGCCAATGCGCACGCTCGTGTCACTCGTCGGCGTGAGCGAGCGGCCATCGCCGAGCCGAAGCCCCTCACCCGCCCGCCGTACGCGCATCACCGTCTGTGCCACGGTGTCGCGATACACGCCCACCCATCGCTCCAGCTGTGCCGGTGTGGCGGCGTATGCCGTTGAGTCGGTGGCCGTGGACGCGTCGGGCGGCACGCTGCTCCCCAGCATTGCGTCGGCGACGCGCCGGGCGAGCACGCTGGGCACCGCCGAGGCCGCGTTGCAGAGCACGGCAACGCCAAGGCCGCGCGACGGGTAGCGCTCGATCTGCGCACGATAACCGGCGTCGGCGCCGCCATGCCCAACGACCGGCAGCCCGCGATACGTGCCGAGCGACAGGCCGTAGCCGTAGTTGGCGGGCGTGCCGTCCGACAGCACCGCGCTCGTCTGGGCGTCCGCCACCAGCGCGGCGCTGCCGACCGATGGCTGGTCGAGGTTCGCCATCCAGGTCAGTAGGTCGCCCGCGGTGCTGAACAGCGACGTGGCGCCGTATGTGTCGAAGACGGGAAGCGAGATGCGCCAGCCGCCCGGCCGCGGCGCGTACGCCGACGTGCGCCCGGGGACGATCATCGTATGGTCATCGTGGAAGTGCGTCCGCGTCATGCCGAGCGGCGCGAAGATCCGCTGCTGCGCGAAGTCGCGCAGCGACTGGCCGCTCACCCGCCGCACGATGACGGCGAGCAGCGTGAAGCCGGTGTTGCTGTACACCCACTCCGACTGCGGCGTGAAGTTCAGCCCGCGCTGGCGCTGGACGATGTTCATCACGTCGCGTTCGGTGATCAGGTCCTCGGGAAAGCGCCACCCTGCGTAGCCGAGCAGCTGCCACTGGTCGCGAAGTCCGCTCGTGTGATGCATGAGCTGCCGCACGGTGATGGGCGTCGCATACGCCGGCAGCTCCGGAATGTGCTTTCGCACGTCGTCGTCGAGCGACAGCTTGCGTTCCTCTGCCAGCATCGCCACGGCGAAGGCCGTAACCTGCTTGGAGACCGACGCCACATGGAAGATGGACTGCGGCGAGATGGCCAGGGCATGCTGCAGGTCCGACATCCCGTAGCCGCGCTCGTAGATCACCTTGCCCCGCTCCGAGATCCCCAGCGCACACCCCGGCGAATTGGAGCGGTCCCACCCCGTGAACACGGCGTCCACTTTGGTGCGCAGGCTGTCCGGCAGGGTGCGTGGTGCGGCCGGCGTCTGCGGTGCGGCCGGCGTCTGCGGTGCGGCCGGCGTCTGCTGCGCGTCGACCGGCACCGCGCCAACCACCAGCGCACCGCAGAGCGTCGCGATTAGGTGGACACGGACCTGAATGCGCACTGCCGTCATCGTGTGGAACTCGCGTGGAGGGGAGCCCCCAAATTGCCGCCTTGGGCTCTCTACAGCCAGCACGGTGTAGGAGTACCGTCCGCGCCCGGACTCTTGTTCATTTCAATGCCATGCCAATCGTCGCCGCCAAACGCACCGCCACCTCGCTCGCCGGCACCGTCAAGGTCCAGGTGGCCACACTCGGTGCGCCACTGGGCATCTCGTGGGCCGCGCTCGGCGCCAACACCCTGGTCGGCGGCGCGCTCAATCACTTCGGCATCATCCCCCGCACGGAGCGAGGACTCTGGGGCATTCTCTTCGCCCCGTTCCTGCACGGCAGCGTCGCGCACCTCGCCGCCAACAGCGTCTCGCTCCTCGTCCTCGGATGGCTGACGCTCGCCCTTGCGGGGCGGAAGCGCTTCTGGATCGTCTCCGCCGCATCCGCGCTCGGCGCCGGCCTCTGCGCGTGGACACTCGGCGCGCCGGGCACCGTGCACATCGGCGCGAGCGGCGTGATCTTCGGCTACCTCGGCTACCTGATGCTCAGCGGCTGGTTCGAGCGACGGGTGATGCCCATTCTGATCTCACTGGGCGTCACCGCGCTCTGGGGCGGCATGGTGCTCGGCGTGCTGCCCGGCCAGGTGGGGATCAGCTGGCAGGCGCACCTCGGCGGCTTCATCGGCGGCGTGCTCGCGGCGCGGTGGCTGCATAGAGGTTAATTCGTTGCGGCGTGTTTTCATCACGGAGACACGGAGGAGCGCGGAGGGCCACGGAGGACAACAACTGCTGGGAGGAACTGCGAACGCCACGCGATGATCTGCGTGGCGTCGTGTTGTTCCCCAGGTAGTGGCCGTACTCTGTGGCCCTCCGTGCTCCTCCGTGTCTCCGTGTTAAAGAGACGAATTAACGAGTCCACACACCCACCGCCCGCCGCAGCGACGACGTGGGGTCAGTCCTTCGGCTTGATGTACTTCAGGTTGCCGCAGGCCACCACGTCCTGCTCCCGCACACCCTTGTCGTAGACGACGAACTGGTACGAGCCGTTCGCGGCGAGCGCGAGTCGACCGCTCCACGTCAACTCGGCGTTGCCGCCGGCGCGCAGCTCGAGCGGCGGCACCTCCATTGGCTGCACCAAGGGTTGCACACGCGCCCCGCAGCGCCCCGGTGAGATGGTCCACGGCAGCATGTTCGTCATCCGGCCGGTTTGGCTCCCACCGCTGGACGACAGGCGCACGTCCAGCTTGTAGAAACCCGCCTTGCCGTCGTCGGTCGGGTTGATGTCCACGGAACCCGAGAACTTGGTGGCGTCAACGGCGCCGCCAAACGAAGTGCCGCGCAGGGAACCGCTGAAGCGCCCCGTGGCGGCGGTGCGATCCTCCTGGGCGTCGGCAACAGTGGCGGTGGCGGCAAGCGCGATCAGCGCAATCAAAGAGTATGAGAAACGCAGGGGGTTCATGACGCGACCGATGTGAGAAGAGTACGCGGGGGACACCACGTGAAAGATGACGGGACCGGCGGTGAATCGCGAGACACGGCCCCACCCGTCAACGGACCGACGGGCGCCGTGCGTAGTGGTACCGCCAGCTTTCGCGGCGGTTCCTTTCACGTGGAGCACGAATGACGAAGATCCGCATTGCCCTGCTTGCCCTCGCCGCTGCCTCCGTCGCCGTCGCCGGCGACGCGAGCGCGCAGGGCAAGCTCAACCGGTACGGTAATCCGCCCTCCGTGGCGCCGGCGCCCACGTCGAGCGCCATCTCGGTGAAGGACCTCCAGGTGCGCCTGTACACCTTCGCCGACGACTCCATGCAGGGGCGCCAGATCGGACGGGTTGGCAACAAGAAGGGGACCGACTACATCGCCGCCGAGATCAAGAAACTCGGCCTGATCCCCGCCGGCGACAACGGCACCTACTTCCAGGTGCTCCCCTACCACCTGAAGAGCTTCACCAACCACTCGCGCCTCACGGTGGACGGCAATCCGCTCGCCTGGGAGAAGGACTGGGTGGCGCTGCCCGGCGCGCGCGCGCCGCGCGGCATCACCGGCATTCCCGTGATCTTCGGCGGCGTGGCCGGTGACACCACCAAGCAGATCACCGCAGCCCAGGCCAACGGCAAGTTCGTCGTGCTGCTTCCGGCGCCGCCGGCGGCCGCTCCGGCCGGTCCGGGCCGCGGCGGTTTCGGTCCGCAGCCGACGCGCCTCAACGGCGCCCTTGCCATCGCCACGGTGAACCTCGACGACCTCACCGCCGCGCAGCGCGCCGCCATAAACCAGCCCACTGTCGCCACCTCGTCGACGATACGCGGGTTCGGTGGGCCGGGCATGCCCAACCAGAATGTCGATACGCTTGCTGTCTACCGGCAGATGGTCAACATGCTCGCGCCACAGGCGGTCATCCGCCTCACGCGCAACGCCTCCGCGCAGCTCTTCGGCCGCAAGACGCTCGATGGCATTCCGCTCGGCACCACCGGCGGCACCGTTTCGGCATCGCTCGACTTCATCGAGCTCCCCACCGACTTCGCGCGCAACGTCGTCGGCATCATCCCGGGAAGCGACCCGGTGCTCAAGCACCAGTACGTCGCGCTCGGCGCGCACAACGATCACGTGGGTTTCAGCAACACGCCGGTGGACAAGGACTCGGTGAAGGCGTTCAACGACATCCGCAACCGCCTGCTGCTGGCCAATAACATGATCACGCTCGAACCGGCGAAGCTGCAGGCCATTCGCGTGAACATGGACAGCATCCGCAAGGCGCATCCCAAGCCGCGGCTCGACTCCATCCGCAACGGCGCCGACGACGACGGCTCGGGCTCCATGGCCCTGCTCGAGATCGCCGAGGCCATCCAGGGGATGAAGGTGAAGCCGAAGCGCAGTACGCTCTTTGTCTGGCACACCGGTGAGGAAGCCGGCCTCATCGGCTCGGCCTTCTTCGTGAACAATCCCACGGTTCCGATGGACAGCGTCGTGACCGGGCTCAACATCGACATGATCGGCCGCGGCCGCGCCGAGGACCTGCCGGGCGGCAGCCCCGATTTCGTGGGCGTCGTCGGGTCGTCGTTTGACTCCAAGGACCTCGGCGAGATGGTGGCGAGCGTCAACAAGAAGCTCGACAAGCCGCTGGCGCTGGACTACAAGTTCGACTCGACGGTGACGTGGAGCGGTTACAACAACCTCTACGGGCGCAGCGACCACATCATGTACGCGCGCGCCGGCGTCCCCATCGCCTTCTTCTTCACCGGACTGCACGGCGACTACCACCAGGTGTCCGACGAAGCCGAGTTTATTGACTATCCGCACTTCCAGAAGATCACGAGCTACATCAGGGACCTGACGGTCGAAGTGGCCAATGGGCCGCGGCCGCGGATGAATGGGACGAAGCCCTCAAGGCCGCCGCGTACCGCGGTGCCTTGAGAGAGAAACAACAGAGAGACAACAGAGAGACAACAGAGAAACAACAGACGCGTAAACACGAAGGCCAGGGATCGGCTCCCTGGCCTTCGTCTTTGCGGAAACGCCTGCGCTTACTTCAGCCGGTCGTCGTACTTCAGGTTCGCGCAGGCGATCATGTTCTGCTGGGCGTGGCCATTGCGGAAGATTCCCACCTGATAGGTGGCCTGCGCATTCATGTTGAGCGCCACTGAGTGCCGCACTTCGCCCTCACCGCCGCTGCGCGTCACGAAGCCCGGCAGTTGGTTGGCGTGCTCGAGCATGATGAGCTTGGAGCCGCAGCGTCCCATGGAGACGCCCCACTCGAGGTCCTGTCCGGGCGTGTTCGTGGACAGCATGATCACCACCTGATACAGGTCCATGCCGCTCTCGCGATACGGCTGCAGGTCCACCGTGCCCGAGATGCGGCCAATGACGGCGCCGGCCGCGTTGCGGTTGTCCTGCGTCTGCAAGACGTTGCGGAAGACGCCCGTCCAGTTGCCCATCATCGGGAGTTCGGGAGTGTCCTGCGCCGTCTGTGCGCCGGCGGTTGGCGCGGCCAGCAGCGCCGCGAGCACCAGCGCTGTGGTGGCTGAGCGAACGGATGTCGTCATGGCTCGAGCACCTTGGGTTGGGGGGTCTCTGCTTTTCATTATGTACAGTTGGCCGCCCGGACGCCACATCCCGTGTCAGTCCGACTCGGCGATCTGCTGCAACCGAGCGCTGTCGAGCGGGGCAAATCGGTGACACACGTCACACGGGCGCGCCCTACCGCGAGGGTACTTGAGGATATGTATCAGATATACATATTGATACATATGAAGACGACCATGATCCTCGACGACCTGTTGATCAAGCGCGCCCGCGAACTCACCGGCATCAACGAGAAGACGGCGGTGGTGCACGCTGGACTCGAGGCGCTCATCGCGCGCGAATCGGCCCGCCGGCTCGCGAAACTCGGCGGCACGATGCCCGACCTCGAGCTGGCGCCGCGCCGGCGCTCGGCCGCCGCCAACGGAAAAGCCCGTCGTGATCCTGGTCGATAGCTCGGTCTGGGTGGATCACTTCCGCCGCCCCGACCAGCGTCTCATGCGGCTCCTCGAGGCGGGCAAGGTGCTGACGCATTCGCTCGTCATCGGCGAGCTCGCCTGCGGGAACCTCGCGTCGCGTCGCACGACGCTCGAACTGCTGCATGCCCTGCCGAAGGCCGACGAAGCGTCAGCGAGCGAAGTGCTGACGCTCATCGAGCGCGGACGACTGCACGGCACCGGACTCGGCGTGGTGGACGCGCACCTCCTGGCCTCGATGCTGCTGAGCGACGCCGAGCTCTGGACGCGCGATCAACCCCTGGCGAAAGCGGCTGCCCGCCTGCGGTCCATGTAGCGTGCGACGCGCGCCAAGTTCGGGGCGCCCGCGAAGTGCGCTGCGTGCGTTCAGCGCTTCATCGCCTGCGTCGCCCGCAGCGCCTGTGACTCCCGCAACGCCCTGTAGATCCGCACGTTCAGCATCGCCCCGGTGATCCCGGTGTGATCCTCGGCCACCCTCGGCTCGTCCGGCAGGTTCAGCCGCTTCGCGAGCGCCGCGCCGGTGAGTTCGCGGTAGCCGAGTGACCAGGCCATCGAGGGAATGTCGAGCACGAAGTAGTGGAAGAGCTCGCGCCACGTGTGTCCGTCGCGGTGCATCAAAGCGTCCAGGAACCCCGCGTCGAACTGCGAGTTGAACGCGACCAACAGCACGTGCCTGTCGCCGGCCGCGCGCCTGTTGAAGGCGAGGATGGTGTCCACCGCTTGCCTGGTGGTGAGCGCGCCCAACTGCTTCCACTTGGCGGCGTCGAAACCGTTCACCTTGGCGGCGCCCGCCGAGAGGCGCTCCGGATGTTCGGGCTGAATGCGGATGTAGAGCGAGTCCACGACGTTGCCGTCGAGGTCGGTGATCACGAAGCCGGCGTCGATCATCTCGTGGTAGCCCGCCACGAGCCCCGTGGTTTCGACGTCGAGATGCGCGAGCAGCCACTGGTCGGGTTCGTTGGCCGGCACCGACGAGGTGGGAACGGCCGCTTCCACCGTGGCCACGTACGCCGGCGCAGCCGACTCGATGGCGCCGATCTTCACCTCCTCGGCGCGGCAGGCGATGAGCGCGAGGAGGAGGGCGAGTGCAGAGAGCTGGTGGGGCATGGCAGTCATTTCTCGTATTGGCTTAGCGGAGCTGTTGAAGGACCGACAGCCGGTCGGTCACCTGCTGATGTCCGGTGATGAGGGCGCCGCTGGTGTGATAGATGGTAATGCCGGATGTGCGCACCGGCTTGCCCGTGGCCGCGAAGCCCGGGAGGTCGGCGAGGAATGTCCCCTGCCAGTGCCAGGCAACCGTCACGATGCCCGCATCATCGAGCAGCGTGTCTATGGAGAACTTCTGGTCGGGGAACGGCGCGCGCGAGATGCGCACGCGGTCCTTGAAGGCCGACAGCGTGAGCGTCTGCCCGTCCCACGGATCACCCGGGTCATGATGAATGACGTACGAGGAGGCGAGAAAGCGGTCGCAGGCCTCGACGTCCCCGTCGTTCCAGACGGCGCGCAGGTAATCGGCGACCAAAGCCTTCGCGTCGGTCATTCGTTCTCCGCGGCGGGAAGCGTGAAGCCCAGTGCGATGGCGTGATCGCGAATGTCGGGCGGCCAGCCGAGTGTGAGTTGGGTGAAGCGCTCGCGATCGTTGGCGAAGAGGGCGCGCGTGGCCTCTTCGTAGTTGGTGAGATTGCCGGCGATGGCGTACGCAAAGTTGTACGCGCGTTCGTGCGCCGCCTTCACCAGCCGCTTGTCACCACCCGAGCGCCGCGCCTCGTCCACCAGGCGCCGCAGGGTGACGGACGCGCCGCCCTTCTGTGCGTTGAGCCAGTCCCAGTGCCGTGGCAGGAGCGTGACTTCGCGCGGCACGACACCGAGCTTCGGTCGCCCGCGTCCGCGCGGCGCCTCCGGCGGCGGCGCGTACCGCGCACGGATGTCGTCGTCCGACCCCCGCGTGTCCACGTCGAGCTGGCGTCCCGTGAGGTCGTCGAAGATCAGCACCGGCACGGGCGAGTCTACTTGCTTGACCGCCACGGCAACGTCACCCAGCGACCCGTGGGCCAGCCGGCGGTTGGAGAGGAAGGCGGTGTAAGTGTGTGTGGGGTCAGTCATTGCGCATCTATATGGTAGGTGGACTTGGAATAATATCATCCGGATGTATTGTTTGTCAATATCAGCCGGGTACAAAAAGACACCCGCACTCGGCACCCCGTCGTGCCCCAATACCTCAGACTGTACCAGAACATAGACCTGAAGTGACTATTATTACACCTGAAACGCTTTACAATATCCCCTATTACAGTACATTATAGCCCTATGACTCAACAGAACGAACAGCTCTTCCGCGCACTCGAGGCCGTTGGAGACCTCCTCCTGTCGCGCGGCCAATCGTACGCCTGCGTTGTCGCGGGCGGAGCGTCGTTGGCAGCGCTCGGCGTGCTTGTGCGTGTGACCGGCGATGTGGATGTCATGGCGGTGCGTAATGCGGCGGGCGAACTGGTGCTCGCTCCGTCGGAGTTCCCGGAGTTCCTTGCGAGCGCCATCCGCGACGTGAGCCGTGAGTTCAACATGCCGGATGGCTGGATGAACACGCAGATGGCGGCGGGTCTCAAGGCGGGCATGCCGCCGGGCTTCGGCGAACGGCTGACGTGGAGGACGTTCGGTGGGCTCAACGTCGGGTTCGTCGGCCGCCGCGACCTCATTGCACTCAAGCTGGAGGCGGCAAGCGACGATCCGCCGCACGGCCGAACCAACGTGCATCTCGGAGACCTGATCTCGCTCGACTCGACGCCCGCAGAACTCGACGAGGCCGCACAATGGGTGTTGGCGGTCAACGTGGATCCGCGACGCATCGACACACTTTCCTGGGTGAGGCAACATGTTGCCGAATCACGTTCTCGCTAGCACCGACCTGCTGGCTCAGGCCGCCGCGCGCTGCGCCTGGGTGCAGTGGTCAGCGATCGGCGCCACCACCCTGCACGCATCCGCCCCAAGCGAAGACATCGTGGACATTGAGGCCGTGTTGCTCGGTAGTCTCGGGTTGGCGGCGCGGGTGCCTCGCCTGCAGACGCTCGCAACCGATTGGACGCTTGAAAACTCACAGCTGCTGAGTATCGCACGCTTGCGCGCGCTGCTGGCTGGACCATTCAAGCAGGCCGGAGTCACCATTCGCGAGCTCGCACAGCGCGTCGCGACCGAAGGAGGTGACGCGCGATGGCGCGCGCTCGCGATACCCGAGAGTACGACGGGCAGCGCGAAGGACCAACGTGCCAAGACGCACCGCAAGGCGATGCCGCCACGATGGCGCGGCGCGGAGACGCTCCTACTCCAGCTGCGTCGTGGATTCGGCGTCGGCGTGAAGCCCGACCTGCTCGCAATCCTCCTTGGCGCACGTGGTGCCTGGGTGGACGCCGCGCAGCTTGCCGACCTCAGCGCATACACAGTGTCGGCAGTGCGACGAGCCGCCGATGACATGGCGAATGCCCGGTTTATTGAATCTTCGGGTGGCCATAGTCGCGCATTCCGGACTGATGTCGGCGCGTGGCAGTCCCAGGTCCCGGGCATCGGGGAGCCACGCTGGCGCCGACGCGCCGACGGCTTTGCGTTCGTGCTGCGTTGGATGCATCACTCGCAACAGAACGCCGAGCACCCAGTGTCGGAGTTGGCGCTCTCGGTCAACTTTGGCGCACTCATGACGGACTACTGGCGGCTCTGGCTTGAGGCGGGCGTGACCCAGCAGCCCGTATCGGACAACTCCACCTCCCCTTGGGCTTCTCGGCACGCTGCAATCGAGTCGCTCGTCGCCTGGTTCGGAGGAGACAAGTAGATGACCACCCGAGTAGCCAAGCGCGCCTTCCTCGCCGGCGTCACCTGCCGCACCCAAGGCTGGTATTTGCATCACGCCCCCGACGAGGTACCCGGCCCCGGCCTCCAGTGGCGCTTCTGGGTGGGCGGTCATGTGCACGAGCGCGCCCGCGCGTGGATCGGTGACGGCCTGATGCTGCGCCGCACGCCGCTCGAGGCGGCGGTGGAGGACACGCAGGAATCGGTGGCTGATGCGTCTCGCGACCTGTTGTTCGAAACCACGTTCGTCTGGAACGGACTCGTCGCGCGCGCCGATGCCATTCGGCGGCACGGCATCGAGTGGGATCTCATCGAGATCAAGTCCGGGAAGTTCAAGCCCGACGAGAAGCCCAACGCCGAGTATGTGGACGACCTCGCGTACACGCGGATGGTGGCCGGCGGCGCGGGGCTCAAGGTGGCGCGGTCGCTGCTCGTGCTGATCAACGGCGAGTACCGGCTGAATGGCACCGCGGAGCCGTTCGCGTACCAGGATCTCACCGAGCTGGTGAACGCGCGGGCCGCCGAGTTCCAGGCGATTGCCGGTGATGTGGCGGCCAAGGTAGGGGCCGACGAACGGCCGACGCCCGAGTTGATCTTCGCCTGCCGCAAGTGCGACTATTTCGAGAGCGATTGCGTCGGGCGCGGCATTCCTGACCCGCTCTTTCTCATTCCGCGGATCACGGAGAAGAAGTTCGAGGCGCTCAAGCAGTACGGGCGCATCTCGCGACTGCCGGCCGATGCCGATCTTACCGACACCCAGCGCAAGGTCGTCGACGTGATGCGGAGCGGCACACCGAAGGTGAATTACGACGGACTCAGCGTGCTCGACCAGATCCAATGGCCGGTGCGGTATCTCGACTTCGAGACCATCGCACCACCGTTCCCGTGGTTCGAGGAGACGTCGCCGTACCAGATGGTGCCGTTCCAGTACTCCCTGCACCGGCAGGACACGCCGGGCGGTCCAGTGACGCATAGCGAGTATCTCGCGCCGGCCGACGGCGACTGGCGGCTCTACATGACCGAGGTGATGCTGCACGACCTCGGCACCGAGGGCTCCATCGTCGTCTATTCGAGCTTCGAGAAGCAGCGGCTCGGCGAACTTGCCGCGCTCTTCCCCGCTCTTGCCGACCAGCTCAACGCGGTGATCGCGCGCCTGTTCGACCTCGAGCCGGTCTTCAAGAACGGGTACCAGCACCCTGAGTTCCTGGGGCGCACCTCTATCAAGAAGGTGCTGCCGGTGATGGTGCGCGACCTGAGCTACAAGTCGCTCGTGGTGAACAACGGCGACGACGCGCTCGGTGTTTTCGGACTGATGCGCGTGAAGGTGATGGACGAGGCACTCGTGCCCACCAAGCGCGAGCAGTTGCTGCGGTACTGCGAGCTCGATACCATGGCGATGGTGAAGCTGCACGAGGCGGCGGCGAAGCTGCGCGGGGGCAACTGAACGACCCAGACCGCAATGCGATGATGGAGGCATTGGAACACCCAGGTGCAATGATCGCCTGGGTGTTTTCTAGCTCTTGACTGGTTGTCGTTTCTAAACGACATTTCAAAAGGACTTCGTTCGTGCCCTTCGACGTTCGGCATTACGTGACCGACGGCGGTCGCGATGTGTTCCTCGATTGGATCCTGGGCGTGCGCGACGTCGTCGCGAGAGCAGCCATTAGCCGTCGCGTCAATCGCCTGCGCAACGGCCACTTCGGTGACCGTGCATTCTGTCGTGAGGGTGTGTGGGAGCTGCGAGTTGATGTTGGCCCCGGTTATCGCGTCTATTACGCGCGAACCGGACGAGATATCCTGCTGTTGCTCGGTGGCGGTGACAAACAGTCGCAGTCGGGCGACATCGAACGGGCCTGCGAGTATCTGCGAAGCGAGAAGCGGAGGCTGAGCGATGCCAAGTAGACCACAAGATGAATCGATGGCAGAGCTGTACCGAAAGGACCCGGTACTTGCCGTTCAGCTTCTTAACGATGTCCTGGCCGATGGTGATCACCAGGAACTGCTGATCACGCTCCGACAGATGGCCCTGGCGTTTGGCGGGGTGCGTTCGGTTGCCGGGGCCGCCGCACTGAACCCAACACAGCTCTATCGCATCCTGTCAGGGAACGGAAACCCGACCCTGAGCACGATCACCGCCGTGCTCAACACGATGGGGCTCCGGCTGGCGGTGCAGCCGATCAAGCGTAGCAAGAGAACCCGCGCGCAGTCGTAGCAGCCGGTCCAGCCGGTATCGCCCAGCACCACAACGCCGGCCCCAATCCCCCGGGCGCCGGCGTTGTCCATCATCATTTCATTGCAGAATCAGTTGCCGTACCCGACCGGGGTGAGCTTGTACCAGAAGAAGTGCTCGCCGGCTTCCTTGCCGTGGTCCATCAAGATCTCGAACTGCCCCCAGATGCAGGAGCCGCCGTTGGTGGAGCTGGCGCCTTTGGACGCCACGCAGCCGGCGTCCCACCGGGTCTTGAAATGGTCGCTGTACGGCGTGCCGTCGAGGTAGAAGCCGCGCGCTTCGTTGTCGAGCCAGGCGGCGTACGGGGGTTTCAGCCACTTCTCGGCGTTGCCGCGATCCCACTCCTCGTTCCACTTCATGATGAGCTTGGAGCTCGGATCCACATAGCCACAGGTGGGGGCCGCATTGCGCGCCGCGCAGTATCCGCCAAAGGTCCCGTTGAACAGGTGCGCGCAGCGGTTGTAGCCGAATTCGTCGAAGCCGGGAGCGACTTCTCGGCCGTTGGCGAGTGTGCACATGCCGCCCTTGGCGGCCAGGCTCGATGACTTCAGTACCGCGTTTTCCGTTGGCGCCGAGACGCCGCTGTCGCAGGCGGCGAGCAGGAACGGCAGGACCAGCAACAGACGCTTCATGGTGATTGCTCCCATACCAAGGGTGGAGCCGGCCCGCGTAGTGAGGGCCGAGCTTACCGCTGGGGGGCAGGATCAGTTGCTCTGATCAATAGAAGCCTGAGGGCGGGCTGTCAAACGAGCGTCAGAAGGGCCAAATGGGGGAGCGGGCTGGGCCCAGACGGGGTGTCAGGACCCCGTCAGTTCACCCTACCCCACCATCCCCACAATCTCCGCCCCGTACGCCTCAAGCTTCTTGGCCCCCACGCCGCTGATGCGCCCAAGCTCGGCGAGCGTCCCGGGACGAACCCGCGCGATCTCGTGCAGCGTGGCGTCGTGGAAGATCACATACGCGGGCACGCCATGCTCGGCCGCCGTCGCGCGCCGCCACTCGCGCAGGCGCTCGAACACAGGCAGCGACTCGGCGGGGAGATCGGCCACGAAGCTCGATGACACCTTGGCCTTCTTCACCTTCTCGGCCTTGCGATACTCGCGCAGCGGCACGCGCTGCTCGCCCTTAAGCACGGGGCGCGCGGCGGCGGTGAGCTTGAGCGCGCTGTAGTTGGCGTGGTCCACCACGATGAGCCCCATGGCGATGGCCTGGCGGATGATGGCGCGCCATTCCTGCGCGTACCGGTCCTTGCCGATTCCGAACGTGCTCAAGTCGTGGTGCCGCCAATGCAGCACTTTGTCGGTGTCGTGCCCCATCAGCACGTCCATCACGTGCATGGCGCCGAAGCGCTGTCCCACCCTATAGATGCAGCTGAGCAGCTGCTGCATGGGGATGGTGCCGTCCACGGTGACGGGCGGCGTGAGGCAGGTGTCGCAGTTGCCGCAGGGTGAGCCGCTCTCGCCGAAGTAGGCAAGCAGTCGCATGCGCCGGCACTCGGAGGTCTCGCAGAAGCCGAGCATCGCGTCGAGCTTGGCCACCTGGACCTTCTTGTATTCCTCGTCGGCCTCGGAGCCGTCGATCATTTGCCGGAGTTGGACAACATCTTGCAGGCCGTAGGTCATCCAGGCGTTGGCGGGGAGTCCGTCGCGCCCGGCGCGTCCGGTCTCCTGATAGTAGCCCTCGATGCTCTTTGGGAGATCGAGGTGCGCGACGAAGCGCACGTCGGGTTTGTCGATGCCCATGCCGAAGGCGATGGTGGCCACCACCACCACGCCGTCCTCGCGCTGGAAGCGCTGCTGCGCGCGCGTGCGCGCGGCGGTGCTCATGCCGGCGTGGTAGGAGAGCGCGGTGATGCCGTGCTCTTCGAGGTAGGCGGCGGTCTCCTCGGTCTTCTTGCGCGACAGGCAGTAGACGATGCCCGACTCGCCCGCGTGTTCGGCGCGAATGAAGTCGAGGAGCTGCTTGCGGGCGTTGAGCTTCTCGACGACCCGGTAGCGGATGTTGGGGCGGTCCACGCTCGCCGTAAAGACGCGCGCGGTGCCGAGTTGGAGGCGGATGATGATCTCGGCGCGCGTCTGCCGGTCCGCGGTGGCGGTGAGGGCGATGCGCGGGATGCCCGGGAACCGCTCGTGCAGCACGGAGAGCTGGATGTACTCCGGTCGGAAGTCGTGCCCCCACTGCGAGACGCAGTGGGCTTCGTCGATGGCGAAGAGCGCCAGCTTCGATGACTCGAGCAGCTGCAGGCAGCGCTCGGTGAGCAGGCGTTCTGGCGCCACATACACCAGGTCCAGCTCGCCGGCGCGGACCTGACGTTCGACGGCGGCGGCTTCGGAGGCACTGAGCGTCGAGTTCAGATACGCAGCGCGTACGCCCAGTTCGCCGAGTGCGGCGACCTGGTCGTGCATGAGAGCTATGAGTGGCGAGACCACGACGCAGACGCCCGGGCGCATGAGGGCCGGGATCTGGTAGCAGAGCGACTTGCCGCTCCCCGTGGGCATCAGCACCAGGGCGTCACCGCCGGCGGCGACGTGCTCGATCACCTCGGCTTGCTGTCCGCGAAAAGCGGGGTAGCCGAAGACGGTGGTGAGGACGGTGAGGGCGGAGGTGGACATTGAATGAAAGGAAGCTAGCGGCGCGCGCGTGCGCACTGCATCGGCTACTCTACGCCGTGCGCGACTTCTTCCGCCGGCGCGGTCGCGGCACCCCTGCAAGCTCTTCACGCACCACTCGGCGAAGCGTGGCCTCGATCGGTTCCGCAGTCGCCTCGATGAACTTGCGCAACGCCATGTTGATCAGCGTCTGATAGTTGCCGCCGCCCGCGTCATTCACCTGCTTGATGAACCAGGCGATGATGTCGTCGTCCAGGCGGATGGTGATGCGCGTCTTGCCGGGCGGGACGTAAAGCACGGCGCCGCGTTTGGCGTTGGAGAGGTCGTATTCCTTACGCATCTTCGTTTTCCTCGTAACAACGTCGCTCGCTCCGCGTGGCCAAGCGGGCTGAGATGATCCGCATGCGATTGCCCCGCGGTGTCCACGCCACCGCAACCACTCTGCCCTTCATGTCGCACCCAAAGGTGACGAAGCGATGTTCGTACGGATGCTCATCTGGACGCGTCAGTGCCAGCGGGTCTTCCAGCACGGCCACCGCTTCCGCAAAGTCGACGCCGTGCTTGCTCAGATTCAGCACCGCCTTGATCGGATCCCATTCGGTGTCCCGACGCATGATATGTACAATTGTACACAGCCGCAAGTAGGTCGCATGGCGCCGGTGAGGTGCGAGTGAGCGGCTGCGGGTGAACGAGATTGACGCCGGACCACGCTATGCCGCCGGTCGATTGCGAGCATCATCATTTCAACGCAGGGTGCACCGATCGGTGGCCGCGTGGAACGCGGTCTTTTGTCCCGCGACTGTCAGACCCCCAGCGGAACTTGGAGGGAGTGCCGCAGACCCCCCGCCCACACCGCCGGTCCCGGAGCCCGCCATGACAGTCAAGACGAACAGTGCCGGCCACAGCCGAAACACACCGCCCAGTGCAACAGATTCGCTGCCAGTGACCCTGCGCGATGATCGCCTAGCCTTCGGCGACGTCTTCGCCATCTCGTTCATGCGTACGCTGCGGGTGTCGGAACGCGGGCTGAACGCCTTGCCCCCCGGCTTCGGCACGTTCGCCCTCCGCAACGTCGCCGCGCTGGGCGACCACGCCTCAGCGGACATGAAGCGCCGAGGGGGCGTGGTGCTCCCCATCTATCAGTGCGAAGCGCTGTGGATGGATTTCGACGCCGAGGTGCCGGTGGCCGTGCAGATCGGCGCTGGACTGCGCTGCGCCGTGACGGGCGGCGAGTTCGTGCCGCAGCTGCGCCGACGGCCGCAGAACTATGTGAACGGCATGGACCAGCCCTGGCTGGACGGCTTCAAGACGGCCTCAGGTGAAGTGCGTCAGTTCGTCGCGGCACCGCTCGGCGCGGGCGCCACGGTGGAGGAGCAGCTGTCCGATGCGCCGCCCGTCGGTGGTATTCAGATCCAGGTGTGGGAACTCACGCCCGAGGCGCTCGAGCGCTGGCAGCAGCAGCAACGCGATCGGTGGGGCACGGATGACGTGGGGATCTCATACTCACAGTCGATGATCTGCGAGTCGTCGGCAATGGGACTCGGCGCCGGCGGGCGCATCAGGCAGGAGATCTACCGCGACACGTTCAGCAAGGACGACTGGCGTGACGCGCCGTCGGCGCGCGTGTGGGTGCACCTGGTGGCGGCGGGGGCGTGGCACCATCTCACCGGCGAAGCCACACCGAGCACACCGGTGAACGCGGACGCGTACATCCGCGCGGGATTGCCGTGGTTCGACTACTTCGACGCAGAGCTGCAGGACGTGGAGACGTCGAAGAGGCTGGCAGGAGTGAAGACGGTGAGGGCGCTGCTGGACGGCGGGCTGGAGGGGGAGGCCGGCGTGGTGGTGCCGACGAGCGACGGGCGAGTGCTGTCGTGCCGCGATGAGCGGATAGAGGTCGTGAGCGTCGGTCACTGGCACTAACCTGACGACCGAGGACTCCTGGTTTCGAGTCCGAAACGTAGATTCTCCGCAACTACCGTACGCCTCTCATCGTTCGCCTTGAGTGACGGCCTGAGCGCGACTACGCGTCTCTCACCCACTGGAGTTACATGACGGGATACGATACGAATCTGGCCGCCGAGTTCCATGTGATGGCGACGCTGTACCGTCTTGGCGTCTCAGCTCACCTGACGTTGGGGAACAAGAAGGGCGTTGATATCGTGATTGCCCGGGACCGCGGCGATGCGATCACCGTCGAGGTTAAGGGCGTGGCGAAGAGCTACGATTGGCCAGCAAACAACCTCACTGCCAAGACGCCCAATCGCCACTTCATCGTTCTCGTCTGTTATGAAGGAGCAATTTCGAAGCCGACGGTCTGTCCGAAATGCTGGGTGATACCGTATCTGAAGATTGGACCCTTCATGCGGCAGTATGCCGGCCGACGGAACATTTCGAGGTCCGCCGTGATCCGGTCCGGGCAGGCATACCTCGACACTTGGGACATTCTCACCGGGTGATCTCCGCCCTGCGGGGGAACAACGGAATGCGCGACAAGTGGTTCGCCGACAATCGGGATCTCGTGAAATGGGGCGTCCTGCTGACGCTCGCCCGAAAGGAAGGCATAACCCACATCCTGCAGGTTCTGTATCGCCGCCAGGATGAATGGGGAGGTCTCGCAATTGACGGCACTGATGAGAAGATCCCGACCGAGGTGATCAGGCATTTTCGAGATCCACTCTCCGTGACCCGACTCGACCCGGCGATCACCATTGAGGTGATTACGGACACACTGAGTAGCCACGACACATACCAACTCATGGTGTTGAACCACCTCCGCACGCGTTCCACATCACGCAGCGTTGTCTTCCTGGACCCGGACACTGGCCTCGCGCCTCGCCACGCTGCACTGGAGCATGTCCGCGACGCGGACTTGTCGGAGATCTGGCGTGCACTGCAACCGGGCGACCTGCTTGTGTTTTACCAACACCAGACGAATCGAAGCGGGCAGCCGTGGATCGAGCCAAAGAAGCGGCAGTTTGCGTTGGCGCTCGATATCCCGGACGGCACCGTGAAAGTGGCCACCGGAATGCAGACCGCTCGTGACGTTGCCTTCTTCTATGCTAGGCGCGGTGCAGAGGGCGTTGCGTAGGGAGACATGGAAGGCGCCTTCTGCCAAAGATCACGCGGCCGTTACTGTTAGCTGATCTTCGTTGTCAGACCCCCCTCCAAGACTTGGGCAGCCCAAGTTCGGGCTATTCCATCATTCCTGGAGGATGCATGCGTCTGAAGATCATGGTGCTCGTGCTGCCGCTGGCCGCGGGGTGCTACCACGCCCAGATCGAGACCGGGCTCGAGCCCAGCCCACAGAAGATCGAGAAGCCGTGGGCGCACGGGTTCGTGTACGGACTGGTTCCCCCCTCGACCGTGGAGACCGCCGCGAAGTGCCCGAGCGGCGTGGCCAAGGTGGAAACGCAGCAGTCGTTCGTGAACGGGCTCGCCAACTTCCTCACCGGGGGCATCTACACGCCGATGAGCATCACCGTGACGTGCGCGGCAAAGAAGACGGCGAGCGCAACGATGATCAACGGCGCGGGCGATCCGGCGAAGGCTTTCGCCGAGGCACTGGAGAAGGCGGCCAGTCTCGGAACGGCGGTCTTCGTGCAGTTCTAGGGGCTCACACCGTCGGCTCCACATCGGCGGAACAGGTTGCCCTCGACTCGTGATGAGTCGAGGGCCGCTTCGTTTCTGGAGCCGCGGAGACACGCTGTTGAGGGAGCAACGCTGCTTGGACTGTCAGACCCCTCCCCCATCTTGAGAGTGCGGACCCAAGCGCCGTCACTCTCTGCCGGTTTGGCAGCTGGCAGTGGGGGCTGTTTCCGTAGTGCCACCGCACGGAGGGCGCCCCCGGGCCCCTACCGAATCGCCCCGGCCAGCTCCCGCCGCGACGCACCGAGCACGAGAAGCGCGCGCATGAGCAGTTCAAACGAGACTGCCGGGTTGCCGGCCTCCATCTTGGCGACGCGCGACTGGCTCGAACGCAGACGCTTGGCGAGTTCCACTTGTGTAACGCCGAGTCGTGCGCGCCGCGCCTTGAGCGCTGCGGCCAGGGATGCGCGCAGCTCCACAAGGACAACCTCCACGTCGGTGAGGCCGAGGAAGTCAGCGTAGCGCCCAAACTTCCAACCGTCCGCCTCGAGCCGCCTTCTTTGCCTTGCGTCCATCGGTCACTCCCTCGAGCGCGACAGGTCGTAGCGTTGTCGGCACGGTCGCATGTCTGCCGGCGGGTCTTCTCTTCGTCGTTGAGCCAGCCGAGTAGGCTGCCGGCCGTGTGTGCCAGTGGAATATATGTCCGATCTGACCTATTTGGTGGATCGCCTACACGTTGCTTCCCTGCCGATGCTGCGCCTTAGCCCGCGTTACACCCGCGGTTGCTTCAGGACGCCGACGTCACGCCGTACCTGCAAGGGAATCATCGAGGGTGACAGCGAGTTGGGCATGTCGTGCGTGCGACGCCTTGGGGGTGACTTGTATCGTCACGTTCATGCCCATGGCGAGCAGGCAGCGTTCGAGGCGTTGTTGACTGAAGCGCGCGAGTTTTCCGCGCACCAGATCGGAGACGTCCGACGTGGCGAGGCGAAGCGTGTCGGCAGCGGCGCACTGGGTCATGCCGCGTTGCTGAATGACCAGGCGGATGGCGCGCGCCAACTCCGCCTTCGCCAGCCGTTCATCCGCGTCAGTGAAGCCGAGGTCGGCGAAGACATTGCCGCTACTTCGCGTCACCGTCGTGGATCTCATCTGAGCACGCCGCTTAGCCATCGCGTGTGACTCCTTGCCTCAGGTGATAGTGCGCGCGCGCCGCCTTGTAACGCGCTCGGACCCGCTGCTTGTCGATTTTCGGGGTGGCGATTCCAGTTCTTGCCTTCTTCATGAATACGTCCAGCACATACACCACATCGGCAAATTCGACGGTATACACCGCGCGATAGGTGTTGCCGTCGAAGTCTTCGGACAACTTCATGATCTCTCGCGGCAGTCCTTCCCCGAATGGGCGGGCACCCGGCGGGTGGTCACCGTATTGCACGTCAAGCAGGGCCTGCCCGAATACGTCCTTCACATCAACGGGCAGCGCCCGAAGATCCTTCTTGCTTGAACCGATGAAGAAGAGCGGGCGGCGGCGATGCTGATGCGCTCCTTTGGATATTAGCACTACTGCTAACTCCGCACAAGGGACCTGGTGCTGGACAACGGCGCGATGAACGACGGCACGCGGCGATCATAGGGCAACGAGGTGTGCGGACTGTCACCATTCCATTGCGCACCCAAGCAATAGACTGTCACTCCCCCACCCTACCGTTTAGCCATCCACTGATCGAGGGTAATCCACAGTGTCCGACCCCGTACCCCTTCCCCTCCAACGCGACACCTTCCCCGCGCATCGGCTCATGACCGAGCATCCGCCGGTGCTGCACGACCCGAACAAGAAGGTGGTGTTCGGGGTGGCGTGCCCGGCGGGGACGGTGCACGAGGGAGAGATCCACTACTCTCGCTGGCCGACGATGCCGCTGCCGGAGCGCATCACGCTTGGCCCGCTGGACCACTTCATTGAAGTGCGCGAGGGCGTGTACGACTATGCGTCCGTGACCGGTGTGGAGGGCGCCGTGGAGTGGCACGTGAACTTCGCGGACCCGCGGCTATTCACGGCGTACGGCTCGGGGCTCTTTGCCCAGGACGAGATGCAGGTAGCCGAGCATCCCGCGCTCGGCGCGCTGCGCGAGGCGCTGCATGCGCGCCGGTGGCCGACGCTGACGGAGGAACGCGGCCAGGCAACGCCGGTGCTGGTGAAGGGTGTGCAACGGCGGTGCCGCGTGCAGACGGACGCGAACCACGCCGAGCTGCGGCCCCATGGCCTCTACGGCAACCAGTTCATGATGGCCAAGGCCGATGCGGTGCGTCGCGCAACGGTGCGGCTGGAGCCACCGACCGTGAGCAACCTGGTGGCTATTGCCGCGCTGCGGGGCGGGCGCGGCACGTACACGGCGCGCGAGATCGAGTACTTGCTGACGACGGCGTACAGCGGGTTCCGGGCGGCGGTGCTGGAGAGCGGCGGTGCGCCGGCGGTGGTGCACACCGGGTACTGGGGGTGCGGCGCGTTCGGGGGGAATCGGGTGTTGATGAGTCTGCTGCAGCTCGTTTCCGCGAGGGCTGCGGGGGTTGAGCGGGTGGTGTTCTATACGGTGACGACGGGGGGACGGACGGAGGTTGATTTGGCGGTGGAGAAGGTGCGGCACATGCCAGAGCCGGGCGACATTGCCACGCCTGCGTTCATCGAGCGCACCCTCGCAGTGGGTTTGCGGTGGGGGCAGTCGGATGGGAACTAGGGGATTGGCACTCCGCAACCAGGGTATATTCGGGGCTTCCTGCCGCCTTGGGGACGCGGCATAATCATCGTCATGCGGAACGGAATGAGCACTGACTTGAGGGGCATGTTGCTCGACTATGAGAAACGGCTGCTTCATGCCCCGCGGCGGCGACTTCTCGCCTCGCTCGAATGGGACGTCGATGTGCCACACCTTCCTGGTGTCTACGCCATCTGGGACTACCTACAGGGCCATCTCGTCTACGTGGGAGAGACTTCGGATCTGAAGTCGCGGTTTGGCGACCTCCGGCGAAGCGTGAACCACACCTTTCGAAGAAAGGCGCGCGCCTACCTTCGGTTGGGGGCAAATGCTCCCGAGATTCAGCTGACGGCAGCGATGGCTAAAGCATTTGAGCTCGCCTTCCTCCCCATCGCCTTCGGTCGTTCAGAAATTGAGGAGTACCTCGTCCTTCGCTATCGAGACTCGCTTGTCAACAAACCAGCATCCAGGCTCTTGATAGGAGAGCAATACAACTGGGTTGTGCCCGCATCAGAATAGTCTGTGCCGACAGCGCCATCTGGGCAGTGCCCGCCGGCGGCTGACCACAATACAGGGTATGCTGGTAGCTGCGCGTCCCTGCGGACGCGTCTCTCAGTGGCGCCGCAGTAGACGCCAGTCCTTCGCTCCATGTTCATCCGGAGGTGCCGACGTGTCTGAGCTGAGCTTGCGCGTAACCAGTGCTGTTCTGAAGCACGCAGGGAAGCCAGAGCAGAAGGGCCAGCGCCAGATTGCCCTTACGGAGCCGTCGGTTGATATCGCATCTGATCTCAAGACAGTGACGCGTGACAATCGGCGCGCGCTGAGCATCGGCGGGTCCATGCACTTCGTGCTCGCGGATCACGGCGCTCTGTGGCGCTCCCACAACGAGGAGCAAGAGGACGATTTCGATGCTCTGTTCACGTTTCTCGCTCGTCGACCGGACACCACGTTTCGGGTCGTCTGCAAGCTGACACCGTTGTAGAATCGTGGCTTCGACAACTTACGTTCGTGCAGACGATGCTCATTGCCTAAGCGAGCTAACATGCTGGCTGCTCGATAGGAGAGTCGATCTGCACTCGGAGATCCCGGTTCAATACACATCCTGCCCCGTCAGCCGGAACTCATGCCAGTCACAGACCCTGGCAAGTTCCTCCACGTACACACGGAACTCCTCGGCGGTTAGCTCCTCCAGCGGGATCCATGTCTCGCCGACTAGCCGGCCGCGACTGTCGATCGTGAAGCCGAGCAGGTCGCTGAACCTGTTCCTGAGCCACGCATACCGCGCTGGCACATCTTCGACCTCCTGCGCGGCCTCAAGGGTTTTGGGTGTTGCGATCACCGAATGCGCGTGAATCGCCCGCCCGTCCTTTGAGGGCTCGAAGTCGATCCGCTGGGAACTTCCGCCACCCAGCAGCACCGTGATCGAGTCGTCTCTCGACACCACGAAGCCCGCTGTGCGCGCTACTGCCCGCCAATCAGCGCTCAACGTGCACCTCCGCTTCAAGTCCGTCCTTCATGTCCAATAGCGGCGCGTCTGCCTCAAACAGGGCCAGCTCAGTGTCATCAGCCGCACCGCACACCGTCGTCACAAGGAGACGTGACCGAGCGGACAGTGCGCGCTCAGACCCAAGAAGGATGTCGCCCTCAATGGCGATGTCGTACGCCTGGTATCGCGGGTTGCGTTCGACCGCGACCCTCGCGAATGGCGGTAGCGGTAGTCTCGCGATCTCGTCTTCATCCAGTACCGCGTCCTGCAGTCGCCCAACCGGACTCACGCACCTGAGCATGGGATGGCCCTGAATCGACCGTAGCATGAGCGTAAAAGGCTGAATCCGTGGCCCCAGTTGCAATTGTCCGATCAACTGGTTGTTGGCCCGTAATTCCAGGAAGCCGGCCCCCACACCCTCCAGCTCGGCTTGTACACGACTCATCAGGTGCGTGAATATCCGCGCCTCTCTCGTCGTCATCGCCAGCGCCCTGCGCTTGCCGACGAGCATGCTCGGAGCAACGGGAAACGCTGTCTTCAGCGGCTCGCTGATAGGCTCGATGTCCTGGTGCACGCTCAGACCTTCCGCACGTACGTCGATGTCCGCACTCTCCTGAGGAGGCGTCCCAAGACCTTCGTGCATCATACGCAGGAACCTGTTGAGCCGGTGGTACACGCGCCTGAGCTGCAGGACCTCCACGGTATCCGACAGATGCGGATAGAACACTTGGAGTTTGTCGGCGCCATCCGGATCGGTCGTTTTCGTAGCGAGTCGGCGTGCCGTCTGTGAACCCAGGCGGTCGACTCTTCCCACGCGTTGCTCAAGCTCGGACGGCATCCAGGCGATGCCATAATGGTAGACGTCTGAGCAGAATGTGTGTAAGTCTTCGCCCTCTTTGAGAAGGTCCGTGGTTATCAGCACCAACGGATAACCAGGCATGCGAAACTGCCGTACCACCTCCGTATTGACCGAGCCTGCCATCCCAGCCACTGGCCGCTGGGCACGCAACGTCCTCCCTAGAAGCCTGGACCGTTCCTCAGGAGTTGTCTTCTTCAGATCCGGGATGTTTAGCTGCGTAATAACGTCCAGTCGCTCGGCAGCCGCGGCCAGCTCGTAGTAACTGCAGAACCCTGAAGCTGTGTTCGCACGCTGTTGTTGCAGCAAATCAAGCAGCTCGGTCGCAGTAGCCCCAGATACCTCGTCGGCATCCCCTCGACTTCGTTGGCGCAACGTACCCAAGCGGTTGGCGATCAGAATGAAGATGTCGATGATCGGATGCCCCTTTCTGAGCATCGTCGCCATCAACTCCCGTCTAATCTCCTGATCGAGCATTCGCTCCGGGAACGACTCGGCGCTCGCCACTGGCCAAATGGCCTGTCTCAGGTCGCGCCGGCTGTCTCTCCGCAGTTCGGCAAACAGGGTGTTGGTGTTCAGCCACACCCTCACATCCGGAATAGGAGTTGCCGCCTGCCTCCCAGCGCGAAATTCAGGATATACCGTGGCGAGCACGTGCTGCGCACGAGATCCCGCGTCGCCTCCGACCTCAGCCAGGACAGAGAGCCCGGCCGCCTGCACCGCCCGCATGGTGGTCCGCCGACGGAGTTTACCTCCAACGTTGTGCTGCGCTCCCGCGATACGTCCAACCAGTTCCGTCACGCTGGCCGCGTCACGACCGACGCTGGCCGCCAGTGCATCACACGTCTGCTCGGCATCCACGCCCAAGAGTCCAGCGATGTGGTTGTCCTCAAGCAGCGTCGAATACGCGCCGCTGTCTTGATCGAGTCCGTCGGCGAGGGTTGCACCGCTGCGCACTTTTTCGGGGCCCTCTCCCCTGAAGAACCAGGCAAAGAAGCTCTCCGCTGTTGAGCGTTCCGCTGTGCCTGCAAGGCCAGTATTCGCATCACGCGCACGCAGGTCATGCCGTGACACGCGGCGCTGTGCGCGGTACGCATCGATCTGGAGCGCCATTTCCGTCCGCAGCGCTTCCGAAGCCAACTCTCGGTGCAACTTCGCGAACAGGTATTCATCGTACCGCTCTTCCAGTTTGCGCTGAAGCTCATCGACAGACGCTACGCGGCGCACAAAGACCAGCGACTTGCGCCCGGACACAAACGACTTCGCCAATTCGTCTACGATCGCGTCCATCTTTGGATGCGGCAGTTCTGTGCCAAATACCGCTAGGTGATGCTTGGCGATCTTGTTCACGGCATCAACGTCGAGGCCATCGCTCCCTTTGTCGCGCGCGGCCGCTGCCTCTTCGCTCGACCGATGAAATAGGCCGTCCTCGGCTGCGTCCTCTTCCCCGTTGTTTGGCGTCGCGGCCCCTTGGGCTCGCTCGTCGTTCTTCACTGTCTCCAGAAAGCTCTCGAAGCTCGCGAGGAGACCGACCTGAAAGGAGTGATTGTAGCGACCGCTTGCAAGCAGCTCTGACACCTTCTTTTGTATCAGTGCGACCGCCAGCTTCTGCCTCGGGTTTGCCATCGCAAGCGGTTCATCGTGAACCGAAATGCCTCCACGCCGCCATTCACGCCGGTATTCGGTCTTCGTGAGCGGCTTGCCGGCAACGTGCAATGCGTTTGTGCGGCGAATCAGGAGCCTGCGCGCCACTTCCCTGTGCTCAGCCGCGCTCTTGCCGCGGTCTCTCAGTGATTCCCAATCGCCGCCGAAGCCCAGGAGATCCAGCTGGTTCCAGAGTTGCCGGATGTCGGTTTCGATAGGCGTGGCACTCAACATCAGCACCCGCTTGACCTTTCTGCCATAACCGGGAAAGGAAGCACTGTCCTCATCGGCGATCGCCCGTCCGCCGAGCGCGCATCCTATCACCGTGTTCCGGATCGCCTGCTTGCCGTCGCGCCATCCCGCCTTGAGGTTGTGCGCCTCGTCAATGATCAGCAGGTCTATGGGTGGGAGCGCCGCGTTCACGGCCCGGCCAAAGTTCCGCTTGTAGCGTTCGACGTTCGTGGCGTTTAGCCGCTTCGGATCGAGCTTCGGTAGCGCCCGAAGGAGCTGCTCGCGCCGACGGTTCAGGCTTCCATCGCTCGAAGACATCGCGAGACTGAAGCTCGTCAGGCGCGTGATGAAGTCGCGATCCGGGTCATTCGAGACCTCCGTGACGAGGTCCGCGAGCGTGTTGACCTTCACAAGCGCTCGCGCCGGCTGGCCGCCGACGCCTTTGACGCGCAGGTCCTCGACGCGCACGATCTTCTCGACGAAGTGCCGCCATTCCTTGATCCACTTCACCTGGATGTTCTCACGGGGCGCGAGGACAACGACCCGAAAGTGAGGATCGAAGTGGCGGAAGAGCGCAATTACCCCAAGCGCCACATAGGTCTTGCCCATGCCTACTTCATCCGCCAAGTACGCAACGCCTTGGTCGTGAAGCAGGTTATGCAGGGCCACTGCGCCCTCGAGCTGGCTCTCGGCTACCGCGGCATCTACCACCCCTTCCGAGGCACCGGCCGCGAAGTTTAGCAAGTCGGCCGCGGTTGCAATATCTACCCGGCTACCCATCAGCGTTCTCCGTCGGACGCACACTCTTCAGGAAGTGCGCTTCGAACCACTCAAGGAAGGCCTCTCCACCGTCACCAAGGTCGATAGTCTTGCTGAGCTTCGTCGCTTCGTTGGTGCGACCAATGAGGCGTTGTGTCTCAGCCCGCCGTTCAACGAAGAAGTTCTCAGTGTTGCGTTTGAGTTCGTGAAGTAACTGGCGTGCGCAAAGAAGGGTCAGGTAACGGCGCAGCGCATCGTCATTGTTCGATGCATCGAGTACGCGCTCGATAAGCACGGGGAGGGAATCATGCCTGTTGCCGTAGATCAGCGCGTCGGCCTGGCGGTCGCGCCGTTCCTCAACCGCAGTGAGCACCTGGGCACGCAGCATCTCGAAGCCGTGATAAATGCCGGCATAACTGTCGAAGAACGAGTCGACTCGGCCAAGGCGTTCGTTCTCGCGCAGTGTCTCAAGGGTTGACTCTGGCACGTCCCCTACCCGCTGTTCTAGGAAGAGGGCGCGCTGAGCTGGCGTGAGTCTCGCCCAATACTCAAGGATCTCGGTGGGCGACAGCTGGAGAAGAATGGACGGCTTCCGGTTTACGCCGTACTCCTGCACCAGCACCAGCCCCTCTGTGCCGTCATCCATCCGGACTTCCAGCACCGCGCTGCTGACCAGTCGCGTCCGCAGCGCACTCGCGTCAGCGACTGCAAGAGTTCGCCAGCTTCTTGGATCGAGTCCCGTGATCTCGAACACAGCCGCCCCTGCTGACCGCACCGACAGCGCTGGCGATGATGCCTGACCATACCAGCAGACCGTGGCGCTACCTGACTGCCAGTCGTACGTGATTTCGAGCGGCACAACGACATGCCTCGAGTCGCCGTCCGAGGAAGCGCTTTCGGTCTCAAACCGCCGAGGACGCTTTGCGTCTGCCTGAAGCCACCAATCCGGGGTGCCCTGAAACTCTCTTTCTATGAGGAACGAGGCCTCGAAGTTCCCTGAGAGATGCGCAGGTCTCGTCAGATTGTGCGAGCCAATCAACAGGGCCTCATACTTGGCGGTTCGCTTGAGAAACCGATAGACCTTTGCGTGCACATACCGCGGTTTTGCGTTCTTCTCGCTCCCTACGCTGAGCATTGGCTTCGGCAGGCTCGCCCAGAATACGTTCTCGAGGTCGCTCAGTGCTGCATAGAACGCCGAAGCGACTTGTGCTGAACCATCCGGATTGGTCGGAAGGAAGACGCGCGTCTCTCGCAACGCGAGGCCGTCGCGCAACGCTCGAAGCGCGGACGGGTTGCTTTTGTCGAAGAACGGAGACACAACCTCAAGTGCGGAACCATGCAGCTGCTCACCTCGCACCTTGAGCAGCAGTTCCAAGAGGTCCTTCTTGCCGGCGAGGAGCCTAGGCCTCAGGCGTCCGTTCAGGGTCGCATGCCCAGCGGCGGTCGTGCTCTTTCTGAGCCACTTCTGCACCGCGTCGAGCGCCTCGTGAGTTCGAGCAGACTGGGCGGCCTCGGCGTTTACACTGCTCATCTTGCGCACTTCGCCGAGCAATCCAATGAGATCATCGCCAAACGAGCAAATGGCGCCCTCCTCGACGGTCTCGAAGTGCGCGCATTCCAGGTTCTCCCACCAGCCGCTCTTCGTCAGGTTGGCCGAAAGGACGCCGCACAGCAGAGTCGAGCCGGTAGCGTTCGCCCCATCGAGCGGCTCCGTGAGAAGCAATACCAGTTTTGGATGAAACACACCCGATTTAACCCGAACCGGTACGTACTGGGGGCTTAACCGCTTCGGACCGTCGTTCTTGAGCCCGGCGGGATCATAGTAAACCGCCACAGGGCCGATCGACGTTCTCAGCTCCTCTTCCAGCTGCACCAAACGAAGCTTGTCGTTCTGCAACAAGTCGTCGCCTGCGAGGAGCGGCAAGACCTCCGTTTCGAAGAAATGTGGCTCGAGCGTGTAGGTCAGGAACACCGCGGCAAGTACGCGGCGCCCAGCCAACTGAGCCTGAACGAAGTCTGAGAGAACCTGCGTCGGTGCGTCGGACATGATGGTCTCTACGCCAGCTGGGCCGCGATGGCCTTGAGCGGGTTGATGTAGTAGCCGCTGCGCCATGTAACCCGAAGGTCAGCGGGCGTCAGCAGGGCCTTTTCGACGTTGTCGGCATAGCGCACGTCGAGCTTCTTGTCTGCGATGTTGATCCACGCCGCCGACCCGTTGCGAGACTCCATGACGAACTTATTGTGCGCTACCGACAACTCGACTGCCGTCTGGAAGTCGCCTTGGTTCAGCGCATCCGCTAGCTGTACGAACCGCAGGCCACTCTCCGCGCTTTCAAAAACATCGGCGACCTTGGGTCGGAGTTCCTCAATGACTGCGGGCTTGATGTGTCGAAGCCCCCGCCCCCACGCAGTGCGCAGCTCGGCAACTACATCAGCGAGGCGTGCACTATCTCGATGTTGCAGGAAGGAGAACAAATTGGATACCGCTACAAGCAGGGCCTCCAAGTCTCGTATGTTCTCTAGATGACGGCGCAGGTCGCTGTCTTGCTCGGCGTTACACCCAGCGATCACGCTCGCGAGTTCGATCAGGCCGAATTCAGGCGAGTTTGGAGTGTGCTGCTGAAGGAGGTCTGCGAAGCGAGGTTGCCACGTACTCGCGCCTTTCGGGCCGCCCGACACCAAGTGCTCATGGTACACTTGCCTCTCGAGCTTTCGAAGAGTCGGCGCATGCACCTTGGCCAGCGCTTCGTACAGCCCCGCATGTTGGCCGCCCAAATCGACATCTGAGTGGTCTTTCCTCAGGAGTTGCAGGAGGAGCGCCTCGGACTTGAGCCCAGCCGCGAGCATAAGCGGCAGATACTCTCGCTCGACGAGTTCCCGGGCTGGTGGCTCCAGCGTCAGCGAGTCCTTCTCGATGAACCCAGAGTCAATCCCTGGAATGATGTAGAAGCCCCAGAGGCCGTAGGTCTTCTGATTAGAGAGGATGTGGAAATCTGTGCGGGCGCCAATGCGCACTCGGCGCCCGTTTCCGTCTTCGAGCCGGCGTTTGACCTGGGTAATTCCGCGGATCAGGGTGTCCTGATTGCAGCCCCAGCGAGCATAAGCGGCGAGCTGCTCGAACTTCAGGAACGCCGCGAGACGAGTCTTCTCCTTATCCTCGCTGGTTTCCGCCAGCTGTTCTGCGAAGTACAAGCCCAGCAGAACAGTGGTGAACCCTCGGACCGTGTTGGACTGCGTGGTCAGGTTATGTACGACCTTGCGACCGAACTTTCCCCAGAGAGGCACCAGGCCGAGGGGGTCTCGGGAGCCTTTGACGTTCAGGCGTTCGGTGTCAGGGCTTGTAAGAAAGAACATGTGTCTCGCTTGGATGACTGCGCGGACCGGTGGAAAGCCGTTCGGGGTGCACTTTGTCGCAGAAGCTCGAGGTACTCACGTCAATCTCGTGTCAGAATGTAGTGAAACTGACTGACAGTGGACGCAGGGCGCCGACGAGTTCAGTCACCAAAAGCTCGCGAGCCGTTGTCAGCGCCCAGCAGTCGCTCAATGGACATATCATGGTGATCAGTGCCCCGCGTCACCAATGACCGGAGGCCGAAGGGCCTGCCCGTCTCCGCAAATCTCAGGCCGACGTTCGAAATCCCGCGGTCTAACTCAGCGATTCTCGCAACAGTGGCAGCTGGCACCAGCAGGGGAGTTGCTCTTCCTGCCCTGCACTGGCTCGCGAGTGGACACGCCGGCGGCGGCGCTCACCCAACTCGCCGCGGCCTTGGATCTTGCCTCCAGCGGCTGATCTTGACTGGAACATCTTCATGCCGTAATGTCATACATATGTCCCTCCGAAGAAAACCCAAAGATACGCGCGCCAGCGAGCTACGCCGACTGCGCGAATCGGTCGGCCTCTCGCGCGAAGACCTCGGCAAGCAGACCGGATACTCCGCTCAGCAGATCGGCCGGTGGGAACGCGGCGAACTGCGCGTTCGCGAGGCGGTCTTTCAGTACGTGCTCAACCTGCAAGCGCAGATTCCGCTTGCACAAGCAAGTTCGTTCACCTTCATAGACCTTTTTGCGGGAATCGGCGGATTCCGAAAGGGCTTCGAGGCTGCTGGAGGCCGTTGCGTATTCACGTCTGAGTGGGACAAGTATGCTCAGATGACGTACAAGGCGAACTTCGGAGACCATGAGGTCTTCGGTGACATCACCAAGATTCCAGAGAACGACATCCCAGATCACGACGTGCTGCTTGCGGGCTTTCCATGCCAACCGTTCAGCATCGCAGGCGTCTCGAAGAAGAACTCGCTCGGCCGCAAGCACGGGTTTCAGTGTGAAACCCAGGGCACCCTCTTCTTCGACATCGAGCGCATTATCGAAGCGAAGCAACCAAAGGCGTTCGTTCTCGAGAATGTCAAGAATCTCGCGTCGCATGACGGAGGTCGGACCTTCGAGGTGATTCGGCGTACGCTGGAGCAGAAGCTCGGCTATCGGATCAGCTGGAGGGTCGTCGACGCCCGAGCATTTGTCCCGCAGCACCGAGAACGAGTCTTCATTGTGGGCGTTCGGCCAGATCTCGGGACGGCGTTCGACTGGGGCTCTGTCCACCTTCCCCGCGGAGATGCTGGTCCAAGGCTCGGGAGTATCCTGCATCCCGAGGACGGTACCGAGCCAAGCGAGGAGCGTTTCCTCGATGCAAGCGGCAAGGTGCTTCCGAAGTACACGCTCACTGACCACCTGTGGCGGTATCTGCAGGACTACGCGGCCAAGCACCTAGCCCAAGGGAACGGATTCGGCTTTGGCCTCGTCGGACCCGGGGATGTAGCTCGGACATTGTCGGCTCGGTATTACAAGGATGGATCAGAGATTCTGGTGAAGCGTCGCGGTGGAAATCCTCGGCGTTTGACTCCGCGTGAATGTGCGCGCCTGATGGGCTTCGATCGCGCCGGCGCGAAGCCCTTCAAGATCGTCGTGTCCGACACGCAGGCCTACAAGCAGTTTGGCAACTCTGTTGCCGTGCCGGTTGTGGAGGCTGTTGCGAAGGCGCTCGTGCCGCACTTGGCAGCGAAGGCAAAACGCAGCGTCAAGCGTATGGCTGGAGCGGCCTAAGCTAATGACCGACATCGTCGATCGCGCCACGCGCAGTCGCATGATGTCAGCCATATCGGGAAAGAACACTCTTCCCGAACGCAAGGTTAGGTCAGCGTTGCATCGGCAAGGTTTTCGCTTCCGCCTTCATGATGCGTCACTGCCCGGGCGACCCGACGTCGTGCTGCCCAAGTGGCGCACCGTCGTGGTGATCAACGGGTGTTTCTGGCACCAGCACCCTGGCTGTCGTTTCGCCACACTCCCGGCGCATAACCGTACATTCTGGCGGAACAAGTTTCGCAGCAACGTCGAGCGCGACAGGCGTGCAATCGCGGCCTTGCGTGCCCTTGGTTGGCGTGTGTTCGTCGTTTGGGAATGTCAGATACGACGCGGCCGTGTACTCGACACGCTCGCCACTCGGATTCGGAGGCATCGGCGGTCGGAGGATATTGGGTGACCACTCGTCCGTCATTGTCGCAGTTGCGCGCGCGTCTCGTCGAGGCCGGCGCGAAGAACCTGTATGTCAAGTTTCTTGCGCCGAACGACAACAGCAAGAACCAGGTATACCTCGGCGGCGACTTTGGCATCCTGAACGTCCTCCCCGCGGGCACACCGATCGCGACGACAAGCGGAACGCATAGGACACCGATATTTCAGACGCCACTCGAGCTTCGTTGGATGGACGATGACGGAGCGCTCTTCGATGCCCCAAATGCGAAGCTAATCCTGTACCCCCAGTATCCGGAAGTGCGGATGTCCGGGTATCTGCTCGGTGCGAAGTGGGCCCCGAGCAAGATCATGGGCACCACGCGCGCGCCGGGTCGGGTGCTCGTCTTGGGGATTGCGCCAGATCGGAAGATCATCGGATACGCGGCAGGCGCGGACGAGCCGGTTGCGAGAGAACTCGCGCAGCTTAAGGGCCTTGAGCCGGCCGGCGTGCTCTTCCGCCTTCCCGGCGCGCTAGGCGTTGGAGCGGAGCAAGAGCTTCTCGACCATCTCTGTGTCATCTCCCAGATGGATTGGGTGCGATCGATGCGACTTGATGCCGACGGCAAGGCCGTTCCCTGCGCAGCACCGAACTGCGGCGGTTACACGCTCGAGGCACTGTTGAACGTCACCCCCAACGGCCGAGCTGAACCCGATTTTCTTGGTTGGGAGGTCAAGAGCTACACTGTGCGCAACTTGGCCAAGCCAAACGGCGGACCCGTAACGCTCATGACCCCTGAACCAACAGGCGGATTCTACGGCGAGCGTGGAGTTGCTGACTTCATCCGTCGCTTTGGATACGACGATATGAAGGGACGAGCGGGTCGGCGTAACTTCGGTGGTATCCACCGGATTGGAACGAAGTGTGCTCGTTCAGGGCTTACGCTTTCACTGGACGGATTCGATCAGGCCACGGGAAAGATTAGCAAGACCACTGGCTGCATCGCACTGGTCGGCGCACGTGACATCATTGCGGCGTCGTGGTCATTCGCCGACTTGCTTAGCCACTGGAATCGGAAGCATGCGGCGACGGTCTTCGTGCCGGCGCAGCGACATGCTGATGGCAACGCGTTCCGATTTGGTCGACAGGTCTCACTCGGCACGGGTGCGGACTTCTTACGTGTACTCGCTGCACTCGCCGCTGGTCTCGTCTACTATGACCCGGGCATCAAACTTGTGCGTCATGGCGGGACTGAGACGGTCAAGCGGCGCAGCCAGTTCCGGGTTCACTTTCGCTCCCTCAGCGTACTCTACAGGTCCTTCCGCGAGTGCAACGCGTGTGGATGACAACCCGGTGCGAACTGACGTAGGCCTCAACTAACGAGAAATCACTGCCAGCGAGAGAACTCCTGCGGAAGAACACTCGTGATTAAGTCTGTTTCATCAGACTCCAAGTCAAACGTCAGCTCAAACTGCTTAAGAACTGTGCTGAGACGCCTCGGCGACCCTGCTTCGCTCCCACCAGCGCCTGCTCGTGGTCTTCCTGATGAGTGATCGAAGTACAAGCGATCTACTGCGGCTACCACCTGACGACTCCTGAATACCCCCTGTCGACCAGCAACCTGAGCGAAGATTTCGCCGACGCCTCTCAGTGGATGCTCAGTCCGTCGGATCGGAATGAGCAGCACTCTTGACGTTTCGCCGTGGATCGCGTACGCAAGCCATGGGGCACGCACCAGATGACGGTAGGTTCTGTTGTACTGAAAACGTTCCGGCAGTAGATAGCGTGGCGTCTCTTCCGGCTTTCTCCGCCCCTCCGACGCCGGGCATAGCTGGTCGAAGTAGTACAACGCCAGCCACGCCCATAGCCCCACGTCAAATGAAAGGTCTGCTCGGTTTCGGTGCGCCAGCGCATCAACTAGATACGAACCGAACTCCAGTCGACTCGCAAACTTGCTCCCTTGAGGCTCACGCTCCACGGTCGCAGCAAATCCCGCGTCTGCACTCAGCGTCGCATCCGTCAGCAGCTGGAAAGGGGGTGGAAGTGTACCGTCCGATCTCAGCGCCTCGATATACTCGGCGAAGCTCTTTCGACCGGCAAGGCTCAGTCGTCGCACAAGGTCACTCATCCAGCACCTCTGGCTCTACCGTGTTAGCGATCATGCGCTGCACCCAGCATTCTCGGTCAGCGAGACTATCAAGAATGCGGTCAATCAGGTCATCGACGTCTTCCGCGGGGCTTTCTAGCGGCTGTCCCAGCAACGACTCGACAAACTCAGTCCAGTCGGCAACCCATTCTTGTTCGGTATTGATGTCTTCTCGGAGTAGATACTGAAGCACTGCACGCACCGCACCAGGAAAGACCAGCCCCTGTACGAGAGGATCCTGACGAACTTGTTCTCCCAGGCGAGGCACTCGCCGGTTGATTACAAGTCGAGGCGAGGAATCCGCTCCTACTTCGATCGTCCAGAGTTTCTCACCCAAGTCTCGCTCGTCCAATGGAAGGATCGGATACGGTTCATGTTGATCGTGCTCTTCGCGGGGCCGGATCTGATCGCCAAACGCCAAGAGCCGTCCGCGTCGCTCGGATGTATCCACGACCTTGACCCGAAAGCTGACAGCTGCATCGGCACGGTCAATTTCTGCCAAAACGGTGTTAGTGGGCTGCGTAACGGCACTGATGGTTCCAAAGTCGAAACGCATGGAGCTCGTTCGCACGTAAGCTTCGACAATGACTTGAGCTTCGCTGGGTAAGCCGAGGGTAGCAAGGCGTGACAAGTCAGCGGCGAACGACGGAGCTTCCCCATCGGACCGCTCAACCAGTCGGAACGCTACCATTCCTCGCGGTATGCGTTTGCGGCCAGTGTAGTTGAAGTGTCGACTCACTGTTCCGAATCCAAGACAAAGAGATCGCGATTCGAATCGAATCCTGTGATCGATAGTCGAAAGTCTGCCTGGAGCGCATCAACGACTAGGGTATTCGGTCCCGCGATTTCGAATGCCGCGCCTGAGCATTCGATGTCGAGTCCTCCATTGCCTAACTCGAAATCATGCGGACTGTACTGCCGCAGAGGATTCCCATCGATCACGCTATAGGCCATTCGCAGTTGAATGCGCAGCGGCAGCTGTGATTCACGGACGCCGTTCACTGAGAACCCGCCAGTGCGCTGTTCTAGCCGATATCGTGCCGGCTTGCGAGTGATCGGTGGGACAGGGGGGCGACGGAGAAGTGGCTTGGCGCGTGGTGCGGAAGACTGCGTACCACCTCTGGGAATGCCAAAGACGTGGGCGAGTGCGCCTTCATCCATGCGATCACCAGGAACGGCAACGACGTCAGTAAACCGCGACAGCGCGTCTCGTACCTCCCTGAGTCGCTGCTGTGGATTCTGCCAATTCGCCCGCACCTTCTCTGCCGTTCCCTGCCAGGAGGTATGTGCAGGGGTCTCTGCGTCTCCCAAGAACTCCTCAACGGCTGGCTCGTCGGCGATCATCGCCGAGAGGCACGCCCGCCGGCGGGCGCGCCTCGCTTCAATGGGCACCGACATTCCGCCTCGCACAAAGAACGCTTCCCCACCGGGCACGTTCTGTGCTCGCTGCAGGAACAGGTCAACGTGGGTCTGCAGGACTTCTCCGGACTTCCGTCGAAGCGTTATGGGTGCCCGCGCAGAGACGAGTTCACCCGATTCGTAGCGTTCCCGCAACTGTGCGAGCGTTCCGTCATCAGCAAACAGTCGCTGGGTGGAGTTAGCCCAATCGGAGGCTAGCGGCACGATATGGGCACTTCGATGTGCGTCGTGAACCGCGGACACGAAGCTGAGACGAACACCGTCCGCGAACTCAGGCCCGCCGTGCGTCGCGGCGATTGCGGACAGAGAATCTGCCGTCAGAGTGACATCTCCTATCTCGACTACTAGGCGACCCCCGAGTATTGGGATAAACCAGTTGCGAACCACGTGAGGTACGAGTGCCTCAATCGTGATCTCCTCGTGCAGGAACGGAATCGCGATCGAGAGACCCGGCTCGTCAGTTCTTGAGGCGCCAGACGAGTTCCGAAATGCAGCTAGATCCTCTGGAAGATCTGATGGCCTCTGGATCTCCCTAGGGCCGGACAGAGCAAAGAAGCCCTGTGGGACGAAGGCGCGCGGTGGAGAGCCTATCTCGTGATGACGAAAGACAGTCTGACCCATTAGCCACGAGGTGCGGCTCGGATCGTCGCTTCGAACGGTCAATCCGAAGAACGTCCTCGCGCGCGAGGCGCTCCAGTAAACGAGCTTCCCTAGACCCCAGCGGCCCCCTTGACGACCCGACTTGTGCGATCGACCCGAGCGGCGCCAGAAATCGGAGAAGTTGCCGTTGTCTTTGCTGTCAATCGCACCTAAGAGACCAGTTGTACCGAAGTCCTCTATTACTAAGACGCGGACTTCTTGCTCATCGAGCACCCTCATGTCGAAACCCGAGGCTACGGCGTGTGGGCGAGCAGCGGCGAGCAGTCCGCACCAGTAGTCAGCGGCCTCTCCCGTCGCGACGTGCAAGGCAATGCGGGTTCTTACAACCCCTCCGGGGTTGACCGGCTCGTCGATCGAGTTCTGGTGCGCCTCTCGCACGAGCGCTTCAGCAAGTCCGACGAGATCAGTATTGAACTGATCGCCTTGCGTGGTTTCGCTTTCATACTCATTCGGGCCGATTTCACGAATTAGGAATTCCACTTCATCTCCTGCACGTTGTGTTCAGGCGCTGAACCGCGGTATCTAGTCCTCAAGTGAGAATTCGGCCTCCCCGGTTCCTCCACGAGCGCTGAAGCGGAGGCGCATCGTCTCCAGCTCACGCGATAGCACCCGATGGATTCTCCGAACATCATCCTCGGTGAACTCGTAGGCCGACCTGTTCGACAGATTGCCGATCAACCTGAGATCTTTAATAGCGCGGTTGACCCTGTTGTTCGCAAGTTCTACGAACCTTGCGCGTTTGTGTGAAATAGGCATGGAATAATAATGCTACATAGCGCGTATATTGTCAATATATGATCAATGATGACCACACTTTTGCTTGCACGGCCCACGGGCTGAAGGGTTCTTCCTATTTCGCAAGTGTCACCGTAGGTGTACGCGCGCTAATTCTCTCGCTGCAAAGCTCCGACCTTCTGACCTGTTCACGTCTGTTGCACCGCTCCGTTCAAGGACGCAGACTTCGTCCAGCCTCCTCCACCCCGAAAAAGAGACAGTATGCGCTACGCATTTTCGTTTCTTCTCGTCGTTCTCGCTTCAGGGTTCGCACCAGCGCAGGGCCATAGGCAGCTGACGACATCCGACTACGACCGAGCAGTCAAACTCCTCGGCCAAAACGTCAATTCTCTCGTACTTGGCGGCCAGGTCAGCCCGACTTGGTCAACCGACGGCAAGTTCTACTATCGAGCAACTAGACCAGACGGGAACACCTGGCTCCTCGTTGACCCCGCCAAGAAGAAGGCGACCCCCCTCTTCGACCACACAAAGCTGGCCGCCGCTGTCAGTAGTGCGTCAGGGGGGAGTTACACCGCCAATGCCCTCCCCTTCATGGCACTGGACCTCTCGCCCAAGCGCGATACGGTCTCCTTCAACACCGCCGGCAAACGCTACGCCTGCGCGCTCAAGTCGTACGCCTGCAAGCACATAGGCGACGCCACCGGCACCGGCATGGCCGGCATGATGGAGCGCCGCGGCCCGCGCACCCTCGAGGTCACCTCCCCCGACGGCAAGAAGGCCGCCTTCATTAGAAACTGGAACCTCTTCGTCCGCGACGTCGCCACCAACGCCGAAACCCAGCTCACCACCGACGGCGTCGAGAACTTCGGCTACGCCACCGACAACGCAGGCTGGATCCACTCGGCCCGCGCCATCCTCAAGTGGTCGCCCGATTCCAGGAAGATCGCCACCCAGCAGCAGGACGACCGCAAGCTGAACTCCTTCCATATGGTGCGCTACCAGGTGGGCGCGCCGAAGCTGGAGTCGTGGAAGTACCCGTTCGCCGGCGACGCCGAGGTGAGCAAGGTCCACCGCGTGGTCATCGACGTCGAGTCCAGGACGGTCACCCGCCTCAAGATGGCCCCGGACTTCCACCGCGCCATGCTCGGCGATGACCTCAACATGGACGACTACCAGTGGAAGGACGACGGCTCCCTGCTCGCCCTTGCGAGCACGCCGCGCGACCACAAGGCCGCCACCCTCCGCATCGCCAACACCACCACCGGCGAGGTGCGCGACCTCTTCACCGAAACGGAGAAGACGCACTTCGAGTCCATCACCGGCTACCGCGTGCTCTGGGCCACCAACGAGATCATCTGGAACTCGCAGCGCACCGATTGGAGCAACCTCTATCTCTATGACCTGACCACGGGCCAGCTCAAGAACGCCATCACCACCGGCGAAGGCCCCGTCAACGAGATCGTCAGCATCGACGAGAAGGCGCGCACCATCACCTACATGGCGCAGGGACGCGTGCCGGGGCAGGACCCGTACCTGGCCCACGCCTTCCGCACCACGCTCGACGGCAAGGGGCCGGCCGTGCTGCTGACCCCCGACGTCGGCACGCACACCATCCGCCTGTCACCGGACAATAAGTATCTGATTGATACTTATTCCACGGCGGACACGCCGCCCGTCAGCGCGCTGCGCGACGCCAAAGGGCAGTTGGTGATGACGCTTGAGAAGGCCGACATCAGCAAGCTCGTCGCCCACGGGTGGAAGCCGCCCATCCTGTTCAATGTGAAGGCGGCCGACGGCAAGACCGACATCTACGGCCAGCTCTATCGCCCGACGAACTTCGACAGCGCCAGGAAGTACCCCATCGTCAATCAGGCCTACCCCGGGCCGCAGGGAGGGTCGGTGGGGAGCCGAGCCTTCAGCGCGGCGCGTGGCGACAAGCAGGCGCTCGCCGAGCTCGGGTTTATTGTGGTGAGCATTGACGGGCGCGGCAGCGGCCCCGGGCGCAGCAAGAGCTTCCAGGACCACTACTACGGCGCCATGGGGCGCGACAACACGCTCCCCGACCAGGTGGCCGGCATGCAGAACCTGGCCAAGCGCTACAGCTGGATCGACATCGACAAGGCCGGCATGTGGGGGCACAGCGGCGGCGGCTTCATCACGGCCGACGCCATGTTCCGCTACCCCGACTTCTTCAAGGTCGGCATCAGCGAGTCGGGAAACCACGACCAGCGCAACTACGAAGACGACTGGGGCGAGCGCTACCAGGGCCTATTGGTGCGGGGTGCAGACGGCGGCGTGGACTCATACCACCAGGAAGCCAACCAGACGATCGCCGGCAACCTGAAGGGCAAGCTCCTCCTCGCCCACGGCACCGCCGACGACAACGTGCCGGTGGACAACACCTTCCTCGTCGTGGACGCGCTGATCAAGGCGGGTAAGGACTTCGACCTGCTGCTCATCCCGAATGCGGCGCACGGCTACGGCGCGGCCGGCAACTATATGATGCGGCGGCGGTGGGATTACTTCGTGACGCATCTGATGGGGGCGATTCCGCCGAAGGAGTACAGCATCAAGTAGACGGGAGACGGAAGACGGGAGACGGGAGAAGGGCGCTCCGAGTGGGGCGCCTTTCTTCGTCTACCGTCCAGCGTCCGCCGTTTACCGTCGGCAAGCGCGTTCGCCGGATTGTCGGCGCAACAAGTTGGTGACAGGCAAATCCAAGCCGTCGCTACCTTCGACATCACCGTGGGTGCCGTCGCCGTCGAGGTGGGGCGGCTGTCCCTGAATCGGGTTCGCCGTTCGATGCGCCTAGTAGCCAATATTGCTATTTATTGTTATCGGCAATAGGCTGTACGGACCATCAACGGGGCACCCAAATGAACGTTTCGCTGACTCCTGAGTTCGAGGCCTTCGTGAACGAGAAGGTAAAGCACGGGTCGTATGGATCCGCGAGCGAGGTGGTACGGGCCGGCCTCCGGCTTCTTCAGGAGCGGGATGCGGAGCTCGCCGCTCGGCTGGAGGCACTCCGCCGAGACGTGACAGTCGGCCGTGCCCAACTCGAACGCGGTGAATCTGTCTCCGGCGCCGATGCCTTCGACCGCCTGCGGAAGAAGCGGCCTCCCCGTCGCAGTCCGTGAAGCGAGTCACGCTCTCTCCCGCGGCAGCACAGGATCTCGCCGACATTGCAGCGCATGTCGCCGCGGATCGGCCCAGTGCTGTCAACGGCGTGCTCGATGCGCTTGAATCGGCATGTCGGTTGGTCGCCCAGTATCCCAGCGCAGGGCGTGCGCGCGATGAGATAGACGTGGGGGTGAGGAGCTTTCCGATTGGTGCCTATGTGCTCTTCTACTACCCCAGTGCGCAGGGGATCGGCATTGCGCGGATTCTTCATGCGCGGCGCGACGTTACCACTGCGCTTGAAGCTGACTGACAGGCATCGCAGCCAGTGGGTATCAGCGCCACGGCATAGAACCTGAACACCACGCAGGCAGCCAGGTCGCTATAACACCGCGGAACTGCGCTGAAATGGTGACGGTCACGGAGCGTCGCGGTGTTACCGTGGAGCCATGGGCCGCATGGTTCGCATCACGCTGCGTGTGGACGCAGCGCTCCTCGCCGCAATCGACCGCCACTGCCGACGTATTGGATGCTCGCGGAGCGCGTTCATTCGTGAAGCATTGCGCTGGCACATCGATCGAGAGCGGAAGAGGCTGAGGCGCCGTAGAGCGCAAAGGGGCGCGAAGGGTAGGCGCTGAAATGAAATGGTGCCGGCGGACCCTGGCGGCTCGGCTACATTGCCCGCATGCAAGCCGTTCCTGAACCGAAAGTGCTTGTGGGGTCGCCTGGCGTGTGCTTACATTGTAATCACACTCTGGAGGCACCCGTGAAGGCCAGGCTCGTGCGCATCGGCAACTCCCGTGGCCTGCGGCTCGCCAAGCCGCTCATCGAGCAGCTGGGCTTCGAGGACGAGGTGGACGTGAGCGCCGAGGACGGCGCCCTGGTCATTCGACCGTCGCGCCTTGTGCGGGTAGGCTGGGCCGAGGCCGCCGCGAAGCTCGCCGCCAGCGGCGAGGCCGCGCTCGGCGATGGCGCGCCCACCCGCTTCGACGCCGAGGAGTGGGAATGGCGGTAGCGCGCACCCCTCGGCGCGGGGACGTCTACGTCGTCCAGCTCAATCCGGCGCGCGGACGCGAGATCCGGAAGACGCGCCCGTGCGTGGTGGTGTCACCGGATGAACTGAACGCGCACCTGCGCACGTTCATCGTGGCGCCGCTGACCACAGGCGCCCACGCGTACCCCTTCCGCGTCGCCTGCCGGTTCGACGGCAAGGATGGCCATGTCGTGCTCGATCAGGTCCGCGTCGTGGACCGGGAACGCCTGACCAAGCGACTGGGCGCGGTCACCGAGCCGACGCTTCGCAAGGTTCTCGGTGTGCTGCTCCAGATGTTCGCCCCGTAGAGGACTCCAGAGGGAAGAAGGGCGCTCCGATTCGGGGCGCCCTTCTTCCGTCTTTCGTCTCTCGTCTCCCGTCTCCCGTCTACCGTCTCCCGTCAGCCAGCCTCTTCGCCAACGCCTCCGCCCCCACCCTGTGTGCTTCGAACGCCGGCGACACCTTCACCACCAGCGCCTTGAACTCGGCGTTCACAATAGCCGGCAGCAGCGTCTCCGTCACGAGCTGGATCACCTCGGCGTGGTACGAGGCCTCGTGCTTCAGGAAGGCCTGATCGAAATCCGCCGCGCTCACCTCGCGCAGCGCCTTCATTGCCGCCTTGTGCTTGAGCGAGAACGGGCCTTCCGGTGGCGGCGTCGGCGTCACGCCGAGCTTCTTGGCGAGGTCGCGCCCCAGCTGCCGCGCGCCGTGGTGGTCGCGGATGAGCATCTCACCGAACGCGCGCACCTCAGGGTGCTGCCCACGCTGCACCGCGAGCGCGCCGGTTTCGGCGTCGTTGGTGTTGGCCATGTCGAAGATGGCGACGATCGTCGGATCGTCGAGCTCCTGCGCGGCGGGCGGTGCGGTGTCCGGTTGCGGCGCCGCGGCTTGCGCTGACGACGACGTTCGCGGCAGCAGAGTTTTCTCGCGCATGCGCAGCACGCCGAGCGACGCGATGACGATCAGGACGGCGGCTGCGGCAATGAGGGGGCGGCGCATCGGCTTCTCCATCGTTGGGGGGCCTGCACGAGGATCGTGCACCAGGGGAAAACCCCCTGGTGCAAGGCCCGGTTCCAGCGGTGGTTGATACTACTTCAGCTTCTTCGACAGCGCATCGGCCGCCTTCAGCGCCGCCGCAGTGCCGGTTTCGGGTGAGTGAGGCGGGGAATTGATGCCATATCGCATCCGCCGGGTGGCTATGCTCCTCGCATGCACGGTAGCGATGCGACGGCGGGAGATAGGATGGATGGCACTCGGGGTAGCGCTTCCCTGATCGATCAGGATATCGTTGTACGATCAGGAGCGTCCATGACTGTCGTCACCGTATCCCCCAAGTATCAGGTGGTCATCCCTCGGCACATCCGGGAGTCGCTCGGCATTCAGCCAGGGCAGAAGGTGCACGCGCTCGAGTACGAAGGGCGCGTCGAGTTCCTCCCGGTGCGTCGAGCGCGAGAGCTTCGCGGTTCGCTGCGCGGCATGAACACCACCATCGCGCGCGAGCCGGATCGGACATGAACGTCGTTGATTCGTCGGCCTGGCTCGAGTACCTCGCCGACGGGCCCGCGGCGGCGTTCTTCGCCCCGGCCATCGAACAGCCTGCGAAGCTCGTCGTGCCAACCGTCATCCTGTACGAGGTGTTCAAGAAGGTGTGTCAGGAGCGCGGCGAGAGCGCCGCGCTGACGGTCGCGGCGCTGTTGCAGCAAGGGAAGGTGGTGGACCTGAACGCGCCGCTCGCAATGGCCGCGGCGAACCTGAGTGTCGCTCACAAGCTCCCGATGGCGGACAGCATCATCTACGCGACCTCACGGGCGTTCGAGGCCACGCTGTGGACGCAGGACGCCGACTTCGAGCACCTCCCCGGTGTGCGATATCGGGCAGCAGCGCGACGTTGACGTGGGTGGCCGTATCTACCATCCACCCTCTACCACCTACCATCACTTCTTGAACACCGCATCCCCGCCCACCACCGGAATCGTGAGAGCGGTCTTGCTCAGATCAATCGTCAACTCCGTCCCCGGCGCTGGCCACAGCGTAAAGCTCCGATCGCTGCTCATGATCAGCAGGCCGAGCTTCTTGCCCGGCGCGATCATCCGGTCGCCGGGCTGCAGGTCGAAGGTGAGGTCGTAGAACTTGCCGGGCTCGAGCGGCTCGCCGGGGCGCTTGCTGTTGTAGTTGCCCCCCTTGGTGAGCGACTTGTGGTTTTGCGGGTCGGCCCATCCGCGCGACTGCACGCCCACCAGCCCGTCGCTGCCGATCTTCGTGCTGTCGAACGGGAGCGTCACGAGCCACACGCTCAGGTTCGCGGCCGGCTTGCTCGACGACAGGCGAATCGTCACGCGCGGCGTTCCGCTCCAGTGCAGCGTGTCGGTGAGCACCGGCGTGGCATACAGCAGGCGATGCGACGACGAATCGACGCTCGACAGCGCGGCGCCGCTGAAGTTCACGTTGTCCACCAGCGTCTCGCGGATCAGCGCGCGGTTCTGCCGCAGCGAGAGTGTCCCCACGCCGTTGCCGCCGCTCACGGGATGCAGCGTCACGTCCTTGGCGCCGGGATTCGGGTAATCGGCGTACGCCGTGGGGACGCCGCCGCGCACAGGCTGCCCTTCGCGCACCACGTAGAGGCGCGGGTCCTTGTCCACGCCGTTGTCCACGCCGTAGAGGTAGTGCGAGAACCACTTGTTGCGCAGCTCGGGCGTCGGAGGGCCGCCGTGTCCGCCCTGGTGCAGGTAGAGCGCGGCCGGCGTCCCCTGCTTCTTCAGCGCCTCGTAGATGCGGATGGAATGCTCGGGAACGACGTTCCAGTCGTTCTCGCCGTGCGCCAGCAGCGTGGCCGCCTTCACGCCCTGCACCTTGTTGAGCAGGTCGCGCGACGCCCAGAAGTCGTTGTAGTCGCCGTGCTGGCGGTCGCGTCCGGCCACGTACATGCCGTCGCGCACGCCCTTGTTGCAGTAGTCGCGCAGTTCGGGCGCGCCGCTGAAGATGAAGTCGTAGAGGAAATCGATGTCCTCGCCGAGCCAATCGCCCGGATGCCGCACGAGTCCGTTGCTGCGGTAGTAGTGGTAGTAGCTCGTGTTGGGGGCAATCGGGATGATCGCCTCGAGGCCGTCCACGCCGGTGGTGGCGGCGGCAAGCGGGATGGTGCCGTTGTAGCTGGTGCCGGTCATCCCCACCTTCCCCGTCGTCCACGTCGCCTTCACTTCCTCGTTGCCGTCGCGCGTGGTGAAGCCCTTGGCTCGGCCATTCAGCCAGTCAATCACCGCCTTGGGTGCGTATTCCTCGGGATAGCCGCCCACCGTGGGGCACCCCTGCGACAGGCCCGTTCCCGGCGCCTCGCTGTGCACCACCGCGAACCCGCGCGGCACCCACTCGTTCACCTGGCTGTTGGAGATGCTCGTGCGATCGGGCTTGAACGCCACCTGCGGCTGCGACGTGCGCGGCGGCGGCGGCGCGCCGACTTCCTGCTTCACGTCCCACAGGTATTTGCGGTCGCCCGACGTGCCGGCGAAGTACGGCGAGCTCTCGTAGACCACCGCGACCTTGAGCCCCTCGGTCTCGGTCTGCCGCGGGCGCGTCACGTCCACGTGCATCCGGTCGAGCTTGCCGTCGCCGTCGCTGTCGAATCCGGTCTCCACCCAGAGCCGCTCCTTGATCCAGAGCGCGGGGTCGGCGAAGCCGGGAACGACCTGTGCCTGGCCGTTGGTGAAGACCGGCACGGTCTTCTGCGCGGCGGCGTCGAGTGCGCCGAAGGCGAGGAGGAGGAGTACGGAGGAGTAATTGCGGGACATTCAGGCTCCGGTACAGGTGACGCTGGGAGGCTCGTATTTCTACGCGCCGGCGCCGGAAATCGCTATGGGTAGGGGGGACGGGAGCTTTAACACAGAGACACGGAGGAGCACGGAGGGCCACGGAGGACTGCCACTGCAACTTCTTGGGGGAACCGCGAACACCACGCGGGCATGTGCGTAGGGTGATGTCGTTACCCTAAGTCGTTGTAGTCCTCTGTGGCCCTCCGTGCTCCTCCGTGTCTCTGTGATGAGGCCGTTGCAGTTGCCGTTCCCCATCCCCGCACGAATGTGCAGAATTGGACATGCGCCCACTCCTGATTCTCGCCCTCGCCGCGCTCCCTCTCGCGGCGCAGCAGCCCCTTCGCCAGACGTCCGACGACGACTACACGCGCTACGAACTCCTTGCGCCTGGATCGGCGAAGTTCCGCATCCTCTACGAAGTCACCGCCACCACGCCCGGCGCGACGGCCTACTTCAACTCCATCCGCATAGGGAGCAAGGCAAGCGACGAGAGCGTGATTGACCGCGCGTCGGGGAAGCCGCTCGCGTTCGCGGAGGTGGGCGCCGCCGAGGCGCGCGCCGGGGGAATGCGCGTGAACAATGAGGCGCAGCGCTACATCAGGGTGACGCTCGCGCGCCCCGTGCCGCCCAACGGCGGCGAGCAGCGCCTGCTGATCCTCAAGACCTATGAGGACACGGCCTCGTACTTCCTGCGCGGTGACACGCTGGTCTTCACGCGCCCGCTCGGCATCAAGCGCAACGCCGTTGTCCTCCCCATGGGCTATGAGCTGGTGAGTTCGTCCTTCCCGGCGCAGGTGCTGCAGGAGCCCGACGGGCGCGTCGGGATCTCGTTCTGGAACAGCACGCCGAGCGAGGCGGCGGTGACGATGAAGGCGGTGCGGCTCAGGGCGCCGTTGGCCGCGGCGCCGCGGCGCGAGGGGGCCATGGCGTCGCGCCTCAGCGAACGCGCGCACCAGAACCGCGAGATCGTCTACTTCCTGCGCCAGCCAGAAACACACGCCTTCGACCTGTACCACGACTACACCGAGTCGCGCCCCGGCGTCTCCACCTACATCAACGTGGTGCGGGCGGGGAGCACGGTGAGCGGACCGAGCGCGATGAACCTCGATACTGGCGAACCCGTGCCCTTCGAGGTGCTCAAGGGCGACGCCATTACCAGGGCCGGGCTCGACGTGTCCAACGTGACGCCGCAGACCGAGGCCGTGGTCTTCCGGTTCCCGCCGGTGCAGCCCGGCACGTCGGTGCGCCTGAGGATGTCGGAGACGTACACTGACTCGGTACGATACACTGTCAAAGACGGTGAGCTTATCTGGGACCGCGCCTTCGGGCGGCCGTCGAACATCGTGGTCCTCCCACAGGGCTGGGCGCTCACAAACTCCTCTGTTCCCTGCACCGTCTCGACCCGTGCCGATGGGAGGGTGCAGCTCGACTTCGTGAATGGCCGGAACGACGAAATTGGGGTGCTAATTACCGCCCGTAAGCGCTAGGCCCCTCAATTGGTTAGATTGCGGAAGCCCCCAATTACCAAGGACCAGATGATCAAGGGATTCGAGTTCGCAGCTGAAGGGCGCACCTACGTGTGCAGTGTCGAGGAGCGCAGAGGCGCGAGCGGCGAGTTCTGGTGGTGGTTCACGGTCACGGGCGACCAGTCGATGTACGCGCCCTTCGAGGCCGCGTCGTCCGACACGCGCGCGTCGGTGCAGGAGCGCGTGCTCCAGTACTACAACAATCGCGTCTTCAAGCGCTCCCAGCCGACCCCGCGTGGCGGCCAGTGGGGACGCCGTCCGCCGCAGGTGCAGGGTCCCGCGCAGGCCCCGTCGCTGCCAGACGTGCCCAAGGCGGTCTGACCACGCCACGACGGCGGCAGCCGCACCGCGGCACCCGTACCGCAACGAGTGAACCGAAGGGCGCCGCGATGCGGCGCCCTTTGTGCTGTCGCATTCGGTCAATTCACGGCGCCGCTGAAACCCGCCCTTTGGCGAGGCCGTAGCGGAAGGCGGGACAAACCATCGTCCCCGGGGCACTGTCCAATGGACTGGTGCCCATCGGTTTGCCTGTGCCTGTGCCTCCGCCCCGTTCCTCAATGAAGAACATCACGCTCGCTGTACGGATGCTGCTGAAGACGCCATTCGTCTCCGCCATCGCCATCCTGTCGCTGGCCCTCGGCATTGGGGCGAACGCGGCCATCTATTCGATGTTCGACCAGGTCTTGATGCACAAGCTCCCCGTGCCGGAACCGGGGCGCCTGGTCAACCTCTCCGCCCCCGGCCCGATGCCGGGCTCCACGTCGTGCAACCAGGCGGGGAACTGCGACGTCATCTTCAGCTACCAGATGTTCCGCGACCTGGAAAAGGCGCAAACCTCGTTTACGGGCATCGCCGCGCACCGCGCCTTCAGCGTCTCGCTGGGCGTCCGCAACGAACCCGTCACCGGCGACGGCATGATGGTGAGCGGATCGTACTTCCCGGTGCTCGGCATCCAGCCGGCCAAGGGGCGCCTGCTCGGCCCGGACGACGACAAGGTGATCGGCGCGCACTTCGTGACCGTGCTCTCCTATTCGTTCTGGGAGGATGCGTTCGGTCTGGACCCGAACATCGTCGGCCAGTCGATGGTGATCAACGGCAAGTCGTACACCATCGTTGGCGTCGCCCCCGAGGGGTTCACCGGCACCACGCTCGGCAACGTGCCCAAGGTGTACGTGCCGATCACGATGCGCGGTGAGGTGCAGCGTTTCTCGCGATGGGAGGACCGCCGCGTCTACTGGATCTACCTGTTCGCGCGCCTGAAGCCGGACGTGAGCCTGGATGCGGCGCGCGCCGCCATCAACTCCATCTACTCGCCCATCCTCACCGATGTCGAAGCCCCGCTGCAGGAGGGGATGAGCGACAAGACGATGGCGAGCTTCAAGAACAAGAAGGTGCTGCTCGAACCGGGGGCGCGCGGCCAGAGCTCCATGCATGGCGGGGCGAAGACCCCGATCCTGCTGCTCTTCTCGGTGACGGTCATCGTGCTGCTCATCGCCTGCGCCAACATCGCCAACCTGCTGCTCGCTCGCGGCGCGGGGCGCGCCACCGAAATGGGCGTGCGCCTCGCCCTCGGCGCCACGCGGCGCCACCTCGTGGTGCAGCTGCTCACCGAGAGCGTGCTGCTCGCGCTCGCCGGCGGCGCAGCCTCGCTGTTCGTGGCCCAGTGGACGCTCAGCCTCATGATGAGCATCATGCCTCCTGATGCCTCGGAGACATTCGTCTTCAGCATCAGCCCGTCGGTCATTGCGTTCTCCGGCCTGCTCAGCCTCGCCACCGGCATCGCCTTTGGCCTGTTCCCGGCGTTGCACAGCACACGCTCCGACCTCATCAGCGCCATTCGCGCCGGCGCCGGCCAGCTCACGGGCGGGCGCGCCGCGGCGCGGTTCCGCGCATCGCTGGTGACGGTGCAGATCTCGCTCTCCATGGGCCTGCTCATCATGAGCGCGCTCTTCCTGAAGTCGCTGATGAACGTGAGCCGAGTGAACCTCGGCGTCACGGTGGACGGCATCTCGACGTTCCTGATCGTGCCGCGCCGCGCTGGCTACGACAGCGCGCGCACTGCGGTGCTGCTCACGCAGGTGGAACGCGAGCTCAAGGCGCTCCCCGGCGTGTCGCACGTCACGGGGGGCATGGTGCCGCTGATGAGCGGCGACAACTGGGGCAACTCGGTGAAGGTGCAGGGATACGACTGCGGCCCCGACGTGGACTGCGGGTCGCGCTTCAACGAGATCGGCACCGATTACTTCAAGACGTTTGGCGTGGCGTTGCGCGCCGGGCGCGAGTTCGCCGAGTCCGACCAGCTGGGCGCGCAGCCGGTGGCCATCGTCAACGAGGCCTTCGCCAGGAAGTTCAACCTCGGCGCCGATCCGGTGGGCAAGTTCATGGGCGACGGCAACAACGACTCGCTGAACGTCCAGATCGTCGGCCTCGTGCCGAACATCAAGTACAGCCAGGTGAAGGACTCCGTGCCGCCCGTCTATTACCGGCCCTGGCGCCAGGACCCGAACCTCGGGGCCATGTACTTCTACGTGCGGTCGGCGGTGGCTCCCGAGCAGATGCTGGGGACGCTGCGCACCGTCATCAAGCGCATTGATCCCAACCTGCCCGTGGAGGAACTCAAGACCATGGCGCAGCAGGTGAAGGAGAACGTCTTCCTCGACCGCATGATCTCGGTGCTCTCGAGCGCATTCGCCCTGCTGGCGACGGTGCTGGCCGGCGTCGGCCTGTACGGCGTGCTGTCGTACTCGGTGGCCCAGCGCACGCGGGAGATCGGCGTGCGCATGGCGCTGGGCGCGGACAGCGCCAACGTACGCGGCCTGGTGCTGCGGCAGGTGGGCTGGATGGTGGCCATCGGCGGCGTCATCGGCGTTGGCATTGCGCTGGGCGCCGGACGCGCGGCGCGGTCGCTGCTGTTCGAGCTGCAGGGGCATGACCCGTTGTCGTTCACGATTGCCGTCGTCCTGCTGGCCGTGATCGCGCTCGGGGCCGGCTGGATTCCGGCGCGGCGCGCGGCAATGACCGACCCCATGCAGGCACTTCGCTACGACTGACCCCTGGTGCGCACCTCGCCATGACTGAACCCAGACCCGCCTCGTTGTTCTCCGTCGCCGCGCTCCGCCAGGACCTGCGCTTCGCCGGCCGTATGCTCGTGAAGAGCCCGCTCTTTACCGGCATGGTCGTGCTCACACTGGCGCTCGGCATTGGCCTCAACACGGCGGTCTTCTCGGCCATCGAGGCGATGCTGCTGCGTCCACTCCCGGGCGTTCGCGAGTCGGGGCAGCTGGTGCAGCTCTACCGCACCTTCCCGGCCATGGACTACGGGTCGAACTCGATTCCGCACTTCTGGGATGTTCGCAGGCGGACCACCGACGTCTACTCGGGCGTGGCCGCGTGGGCATTCAGCATGATGAGCGTGGGGGTGGAAGGGCGGCCGGTGCGGCTCATGGGCCAGATGGTGTCGGCCGACTATTTCTCGGTGCTCGGTGTGCAGGCCGCGAAGGGGCGCACCTTCGTGCCCGCCGAGGACGAGGGGCGCGGCGCGCACCCCGTGGCGGTGTTGAGCGACGCCGGCTGGAAGAACCTGTTTGGCGGCCGTGACGATGTCGTCGGGCGCACCATGCTGGTGAACGGACAGAACGTCGAAGTCGTGGGCGTGGCGCCGGCCGAGTTCCGGGGCGCACTGCCGCTGGTGACGCCGGTCATGTGGATGCCGCTCATGCAGCTCGCGCAGCTGCGCCCGGGATCGGACGGTGACTTCGAGAACCGCGGCAACAATTACCTCGCCGTGGTGGCGCGCCTGAAGCCGGGTGTCACACCGGCGCAGGCGCGCGCCCGGATGACGGCGCTCGTCAGTGAGCTGCGCGCCGAGTTTCCCGACGCGTATGAAAAGGGTGGCATCAATGTGGTGCCGCAAAGCGAAGCAGGGATTCACCCCATGATGCGCGGCGCGCAGGTGGCGCTGTCGGCGGTGGTGATGATCGTCGTCGCCCTGCTGCTGCTCATCGCCTGCGTGAACGTGGCCAACCTGTTCCTGGCGCGCGCGCGCGACCGTGCCCGTGAAATGGCCATCCGGCTCGCGCTTGGCGCGCGGCGCGGCGAGCTGGTGCGCCAGCTGCTCGTGGAGAGCCTCGTCTTCGCGCTCGTCTCCGGCATCGCGGGCCTCCTGGTGGCCACGTGGACGATCGGACTCGGCAACGGCATCACGCTCCCGACCGATCTCGACTTCCGCCCCGACCTGCGGCTCAGTCCGCTGGTGCTCGCGTTCGCGCTCGGAGTGACGCTGGTGACCGGCGTCTTGTTCGGCCTGGCGCCGGCCCTGCAGGCCACGCGCCCGGCGCTCATTCCCGCGCTCAAGGGCGAGGCACCGGCGGGCGGGTCGCGCTCGCGCATGAGCCGTGGACTCGTCGTGGCACAGATGGCGCTGTCACTCGTGCTGCTCATCTGCGCGGGGCTCTTCCTCGTGAACCTCCGCAACGCAACGACCATCGACAAGGGATTCGTCAGCGACCATGTCCTGCTGGCTGAGGTGGATCCCGGGTTGCAGGGCTACACGCGCGGCGCGAGTGAGGATTTCTACCGGCGGCTGACCGAACGCCTGTCGGCCAATCCCGGCGTGCGATCCGTCGGATTCACCAACCAGGTGCCGCTCGGCATCGGCAGCAGCGATCGCGGCGTGGAGATCCCCGGCTACACACCGGCGAAGGGCGAGGGCATGTCCATCTACTATGCCAGCGTCAGCCCCGGCTACTTCAAGACGATGGGTATTCCGCTGGTGAAGGGACGCGAGTTCACGCCGCAGGATGACAGCGGCTCGACGCGCGCGCTGGTGGTGAACCAGCGATTCGTCGATCGCTTCTGGCCCGGCCAGGATGCCATCGGGCGCACGGTGAAGACGGCACGCCGCGATTACACCGTGGTTGGCGTCGTACCAACCGGCAAGTACGTGCGGCTGGGCGAGGATCCCACGGCGCATATGTGGTTCGCCCAGGCGCAGCTCTGGGACGCGGGCATGGCGATCGTGATCCGCACCACGGGAGAGCCCGACGCATTCATTGGGACGCTCCGCAGCGAGGTCTCGGCGCTCGATGCGAATCTTCCGTTGAGCAACATCCGTACCATGGACAAGTACCTTGGCATCTCGCTGCTGCCGGCGCGGCTGACCGGTGCGGCACTTGGCGTGTTCGGAGTGCTGGGGCTGCTCCTGGCGTCGGTCGGGATGTACGGCGTCATGGCCTACTCGGTCTCACAGCGCACCCGGGAAATCGGCATCCGGATGGCGATCGGCGCCCAGGCGGCCGACGTGATCCGGCTGGTGATGCGGCAGGGCCTGACGCTGGTGTTCATCGGCACGCTGATTGGCCTCGCCGGCGCCCTCGCCGCCTCGCGGCTGCTCGGCGCGGTGCTGTACGGCGGCAACTCGCTCGACCTGATGACGTTTACCGTGGTGCCCGTGGTGCTGATCGCCGTGGCGGCGCTCGCGTCGTTCGTCCCCGCCCGACGCGCCGCACAGGTGGATCCGATGCACGCGCTAAGGTATGACTGAAGAAGTACTGTTGTCTCTCTGTTGTTTGTCTGTTTTCTCTCTGTTGTCTATCTCATGGATATCGTACGAGCTCCACAGAAAAAGACGAAACGAAACTTGTTGATCGGTTCGGGCGCGCTCGCACTCGTACTCATCACAATCTGGACGCTAAACCTCGATCCCGCCTCACAGGCCATCGAGCGCTCGGCGGTGCTCATCGACAGCGTCCGTCGCGGCGACGTGGTGCGCGAGGTGCGCGGCCCCGGCACGCTGGTGCCCGAGCACATCCGGTTCATCACGGCCCAGGAGAGCGCGCGCGTGGAACGGCTGGCCAGCGAGAGCGGCCGGCGCGTGAACGCGGGCGACGTGCTGCTCGAGCTCAGCAATCCCGACCTGCAGATCCAGACCATGCAGGCGGAACAGCAGGTGCGGCAGGCGCAGATCGAGCTGCTGAACCTCAGGACGTCGCTGCGCAGCCAGCTGCTCACGCAGCAGGGCGTGGTGGCGAGCACGCGCACCCAGTTCGTGAACGCGTCGCAGGAGGCGATGGCCGCCGATTCACTGGCCAAGCTCAAGCTGCTCTCCGGCTTCGAGCTCGCCAACAAGAGAGCGGCCGCCGAGGAGTACACCACGCGCCTGCGCGTGGAACGCGAGCGGCTGACCCTGATGGAGCAGGCCATTGATTCGCAGATCGCCACCCAGCAGAGCCAGGTGGTGCAGCTGCGCGCCATCGCCGACAACCAGCAGGCGCGCCTGCGGTCGCTGAGCGTGCGCGCGCCGGATGCCGGCGTGCTGCAGGACCTCACGCTGCAACTCGGTCAGTGGGTGCCCGAGGGGACGACGCTCGCCAAGGTGGTGCAGCCCGGCAAGCTCAAGGCGATGCTGCGCATCCCCGAGAGCCAGGCCAAGGACGTGGTGCTGGGGCAGAAGGCGAGCATCGACACGCGCAACGGCCTCGTGGCCGGTCACGTGAGCCGCAAGGATCCGTCGGCGCAGGGCGGCACGGTCACGGTGGACGTGGTCCTCGACGGCCCGCTCCCCAACGGCGCGGTGCCCGACCTGAGCGTGGACGGGACGATCGTCATCGAGAAGCTCAACAACGTACTCTTCAGCGGCCGCCCGGCGTTCAGCTCCGGTTCGGGCTCGGTGTCGCTGTTCAAGCTGGTGGACGGCGGCAAGGCCGCGGTGCGCGTGCCGGTGGAGCTGGGACGAAGCTCGGTCAACGTGATCGAAATTCTGCGGGGACTCGAGGTGGGTGACAAGATCATCGTGTCGGACATGTCGCAGTATGCGAATGTTGCACGGGTGAGAATCAAGTAAGAGAGACAACAGAGAAACAACAGAGAGACAACAGAGAGACAACAGTACACTCGGGAGATAGTGATGATCGACAACGGCGCGCTGATCAGCCTCAGCGGAATCAAGAAGGTCTTCTACACCGACGAAGTGGAGACGCACGCGCTGAGCGACGTGGAACTGCACGTTGCGAAGGGCGAGTACGTGGCCATCAGCGGACCGTCGGGGTGCGGCAAGACCACGCTGCTGTCCATCCTTGGCCTGCTCGATACGCCGAGCGGCGGCGAGTATCTGCTGGCGGGGCAGCATGTGGCCGGGTTGAACCCGGCCGATCGAGCGCGCGTCCGGAACCGCCAGATCGGTTTCATCTTCCAGGCGTTCAACCTCATCGGGGACCTGACGGTCGCCGAGAATATCGAGCTCCCGCTCACGTACCGTGACATGCCGGCAAGCGAACGGCGAGACCGCGTGGCGAAGGCGCTCGAGCGGGTGGGGATGTCGCACCGTGCCAAGCACTTCCCGGCGCAGTTGAGCGGCGGCCAGCAGCAGCGCGTGGCGGTGGCGCGCGCGGTGGCCGGCGACCCGGCCATCCTGCTTGCCGACGAGCCGACCGGCAATCTCGACTCCAAGAACGGTGAAGCGGTGATGGAGCTCCTCAGCGAGCTTCACCAGAATGGCGCGACCATCTGCATGGTGACGCACGACTCGCGGTACGCGCATTATGCCGACCGCGAAGTGCAGCTGTTCGACGGCAAGATGGTGGAGGCGGTGCCGGCGTAACGTCACTGCCACCGAGAAGGGCGAAGGGCGCGAAGGGGCGGGAAGGCGTACGGAGGGCCATGTAAACCAATTCGGCGTTCGCGGCATCAAACAACACGTACCGGCCGCACGACCCCTCCTGTCCCACAGAACCATGACCATTCCTCGCTCTGCGATATCCGGCCGCCTTCGCGCCCTTGCGGCGATCGCGTGCTCGACGTGCGCGCTGGCCCTGCCCGCGCAGCAGCCTTCCGCCAATTCCGATGGTCCGAGCGGCGCTGGGGCGACATCCAGGCGCGCCACCACGACCAACGGTCACGCCATTCCGGTTCCGCTCGGCCGCGCCGAGGCGCGCTCCGGGCCGATTACCATTGACGGCCGGCTGGACGACGCGGCGTGGGCGCGCGCTGAGCCGCTTTCGGGGTTCACGCAGACCGACCCCGACGAGGGGAAGCCGGCCTCGCAGCATACCGAGGTGCGCTTCCTGTTCGACGATGACGCGCTCTACGTGGGCGCGCGGATGTTCGATACCGAGGGCGCCAAGGGCGTGCGCACCCAGCTCGTGCGCCGCGACGCCCAGTTCGACTCCGACTTCTTCACCCTCGTCCTCGATGGCTATCACGACCACCAGTCGCGCGCCTTCTTCACGGTCAATCCGAGCGGGAGCCGGCAAGACCAGATCGGCACCGGCAATTCGTGCTGCGACAGTGGGTGGGATCCCATTTGGGAGACGGCATCGAGCGTGGACAACGAGGGCTGGAGCGCGGAGATGCGCATTCCCCTGAGCCAGCTGCGCTTCTCACGCGACTCGATGCAGACCTGGGGCATGCAGATGTGGCGCTTCATCCAGCGCCGCCAGGAGTTCGACATGTGGAGCTTCTGGAAGAAGACCGAGGTGGGTGGGGCCTCGCGCTTTGGCCATCTCGAGGGCGTGCGCATTGCCACGCAGCCGCGGCACCTCGAGGTGCTGCCGTACACGGTGGCGCGGGCCAAGGCGGTGCGCGCCGCGCCGGGCGATCCGTTCAATGACGGACGCACCCAGGATGTGCGTGCCGGCGTGGACCTCAAGTACCTGCTGACGCCCAACCTCACGCTCGATGCGACGTTCCAGCCCGACTTCGGCCAGGTGGAAGTGGATCCGGCCCAGGTGAACCTGAGCGCGTTCGAGACATTCTACGAGGAGAAGCGTCCGTTCTTCATCGAGGGGGCGGGCGTATTCAGGTTCGGCGGCACGCGCTGCATGTTCTGCAGCAACTTCAGCGGCGTGGAGTCGTTCTATTCTCGGCGCATCGGACGCGCGCCCAGCGGAACGAGCCTCGCGTACGCGCAGGGGCCATACGCCGATGTGCCGGACGCTTCCACCATTCTCGGCGCGGCCAAGATCACCGGGCGCACCGGCAACGGATGGACGGTGGGCCTGCTGAACGCCACCACGCGGCAGGAGCAGGCGCGCGTGCAACGCGAGGACGGGTCGCGCACCGACGTCACCGTGGAACCGCTGACCAACTTCCTCGTCGGGCGGCTGAAGCGCGACTACCGGGGCGGCAATCTGGTGACCGGCCTGTATGCCTCGTCGGTGACACGCCGGATGACGGATGACTTCCGTCCCATGCTCAACAGTCACTCCGAGATGATCGGCTGGGACCTCGAGTCGTACTGGAAGAACCGCACCTACTCGCTGCGGGCGACCGTCATGGCGTCGAACGTGAGCGGCGACCCACGGGTCATCACGGCGCGGCAGAAGTCGAGCGCGCGCTACTACCAGCGTCCGGACGATCGGCGCACGGTGGACACGACGGCAACGTCCCTGCAGGGTGCTGGCGCCTTCGTGCGCGTCGGCAAGGATGGCGGCGACTGGAACTGGGAGCTGATGGGGAACACGCGCACGCCGGGCTACGAGGTGAACGACATCGCCTTCCAGAGCCGCGCTGACTATGCGTGGTTCAACGGCAACGTGGCGCGTTTCTTCAGCAAGCCCACCAAGTGGTATCGCACGCTCTCGCTGATTACTGGCGCGCAGTACCAGCGGAACTACCAGGGCCTCGAGGTGACGGGACGCGACGTGCATGCCGGCATGTTCGGCAACACGCTGTCGGGCGGCTTCTTCAACACCTTCGTGATCCTGCGCCCCACGCTGATGGACGAGCGGCTGTTGCGCGGCGGTCCGGCGGTTTACGTGCCCGGCGGTGGCTACGTCAACATGAATTACGGCACCGATACGCGGCGCCGGGTCAACGGCCAGGTGCAGGCGAGCTATAGCTGGAACACCGAGCGCGGCTTCGGCAACAGCTTCAACGCCACCGTGCGTTACCGGCCAGCTTCGTTCATCTCCGTGTCGGCGGGCCCGTCGTACAACCTCACGCGCGCCGTGCGGCAGTACGTGCAGGCGGTGGGCGATCCCACGGCGACGGCGTTCAACGGCACGCGCTACGTGCTGTCGGGGCTCAACCAGAACACCCTTGGCATGGACACGCGCGTGAGCGTCACCTTCACACCGCGCATGACCTTCGAGCTGTACGCGCAGCCGTTCTTTGCCACCGGCAAGTACTACGGCTTCAAGGAGTACACGGCGCCGCGCTCACGCGACGTCGTGGTGTACGGCCGCGAGGCGGGGACAATCGCCGAGAATCGCGACGCCGAGGGGCGCGTGACATCGTACACCGTGGACCCCGACGGCGCGGGCGCGGCTTCGTCGTTCAACATCGCCAACCCGAACTTCAGCGTGCGCTCGCTGCGCGGCAATGCAGTCTTCCGGTGGGAGTACCGTCCGGGCTCCACGCTCTTCTTCGTCTGGACGCAGACGCGGAGCAGCAGCGACGCGTCGGGCGAGTTTGACCTCGGTCACGACGCGCGCGCTCTCACGGCCGCGCGCCCCGACAACATCTTCCTGGTGAAGATGAACTGGTGGCTGTCGCGGTAGTCGGGACGCGGTGGGGGCGGCAACGCCTGACGATGGGACGGCCGGTGCATACCTTTGAACTGGATGCCACCCGTCTCATTCGGCGTTGACCGCCTCCTCGCGGATCCTTCCCTACTCGGCGGCGCCGCGCGGGTGGGACTCGTCACCAACGACGCCGCGCGGCTCGCCTCGGACGCCGCGCGTCATTCGCGCGCGGCGCTGCTCGCGGCCGGTGTTCCGGTGGTGCGGCTCTTCGGTCCGGAGCACGGGCTCACCGCCGCCGCCGAGGATGGCGCCGCAGTGGCCGACGGCACCGATCCGCTGACGCGCCTGCCGGTCGTCTCGCTGTACGGCGAGCGCATGCGTCCCGACGCCGAGTCGCTGCGCGATCTCGATGCGGTGCTCTTCGACATTCCCGACGTCGGCGCGCGGTTCTACACGTACACGTGGACACTCTACCATCTGCTGGCGGCGTGCGAGCAGACGGGCACGCGCGTGGTTGTTCTTGACCGGCCGAATCCGCTCGGGGGCGACCTGCAAAGCGCCGCGGGTCCGATCCTGGACCTCGCCTGCCGGTCGTTCATCGGCGAGGACGCCATTCCCATTCGCCACCAGCTCACCCTCGGCGAGCTCGCGCGGTACTGGCAGCGCGCGCAATTCCCGAAGGTCCGGCTCGACGTCACTGCCTGCGACGGGTGGACGCGCGCCATGCGCTGGCCTGACACGCTGCTGCCGTGGGTCCCGACGTCGCCGGCGATGCCGTCATTCGAGAGCGCACAGCTCTACACCGGCACCTGCCTGTTCGAGGCCGCCAACCTGAGCGTCGGTCGCGGCACCGCGGCGCCCTTCCAGCAGATTGGCGCCCCGTGGCTCGAGGTGCAGGCCGTGCTCTCCGACCTCGCGCGACGCGTACCCAAGGGCGTGGAATTCAGCGAGGTGGTGTTCGTTCCCGCCAGCGGCCCCTACGCGGGCGAGGAATGCCGCGGCATCCGCATCACGGTCACCTGGCCCGGCGCGCTGCGTCCGGTGGCATTGGGCCTGCTGCTCATGGCGGCCGTCGCCACCACGCATCGCCTGCGTTTCCAGTGGGCGCGCTATCCCACCGCGGCCAATCCGAGCGGGGAGGGACATTTCGAACGGCTCATCGGGCGGCGCGACATTCGGCGGGTCTTCGACAAGGCGCCGCAGGACATCGACGCCGAGCAGGTGCGCGCGTGGACCGAGGTCGGGGACTGGGTGGAGCGGGTGGAGTCGGTCTTGGTGTACCCGGCGTAATGGGGTAAGAGTGAGGGGGTTTTTCATCACAGAGACACGGAGGAGCACGGAGGGCCACAGAGGACTACAACGACCTGGGGTAACAACAGCGCTCCACGCAGATTCTCGCGTCGCGTTCGCAGTTCCTCCAAGGAGTTGCCGTTCTCCGTGGCCCTCCGTGCTCCTCCGTGTCTCTGTGATGAAGCAGTTGCAGTCCCCGTTCCCCTTCACCGTGCAGCCCCGCTGACCGCGCGCTATTTTCAGCACCCATGACCCTGCTGCAACTCATGCTCACCGTCGCGTTCGTGCTGTCGGGCGCGGCAGGGCTCATCTATGAGTCCATCTGGAGCCGCTACCTCGGGCTCTTTGTCGGTCACAGCGCGTACGCCCAGACCATCGTCCTCGTCATCTTCCTGGGCGGCATGTCGGCGGGCGCGGCCTGGGTGGCTCGCCGTTCGGCGACCCTTTCCTCACCGCTGATGTGGTACGCGCGCGCCGAAGCCGCCTGCGGCGTCATCGGGCTGGTCTTCCACGGCGCGTTCGGGCTGGTCACCGCCTTCTGCTACGACACGCTCTTCCCCGCCCTTCCTGGCGGCGCCGTGCTCCTCGTGGTGAAGTGGACCATCGCCGCCCTGCTGATCCTGCCGCAGTCGGTCCTGCTCGGCACCACCTTCCCGCTGATGAGCGCAGGTTTCCTGCGCGCCGCGTCGCCCGACGGACACACCGGAAGCGGCAAGGTGCTGGCCAACCTCTACTTCGCCAACTCGTTCGGCGCGGCGGTGGGCGTGCTGCTTGCGGGCTTCGTGCTCATCAGCGCCTTTGGACTCCCCGGCACGCTGCAGACCGCCGCCATCCTCAACGTCGTTGTCGCCGCCATGGTCGTGGCGGCCGTGCAGTTCGCGCAGGAGGAAACGGACGCACCGGTGGATCCCGCGCCGGCCGCGGAGGCCGACGCGGCGCCGGTTCCCGCGCACATCTGGCGCATCCTGTTGATCGTCGCCGCCGGCACCGCCATCTCGTCGTTCATCTACGAGATCGCGTGGATCCGCATGCTCTCACTCGTGCTGGGCAGCGCCACGCACTCGTTCGAGCTCATGCTCTCGGCTTTCATCCTCGGGCTGTCGCTCGGCGCGCTCTGGGTGCGCACGCGCGCCGACGGCTTCCGCGACCCGATGCGCGCGCTTGCCGCGACGCAGTGGATCATGGGTGCGCTCGCCATTGCCACGATGTCAGTGTATATGATGAGCTTCGACTGGATGGCGTCGCTGCTCGAGACGCTGGCCAAGACGGACGAGGGGTATCGCGCCTTTTCGCTCACACGCTACGCCATCTGCCTGGCCGTGATGCTCCCCGCCACGTTCTGCGCGGGCATCACCCTGCCGCTCATCACGCGCATGCTCCTCGGCGCCGGCGCCGGTGAGCGCGCCATCGGCGCCGTGTACAGCATCAACACGCTTGGCAGCATCGTGGGGGCTGCGCTCGCGGCGCTCGTCCTCATGCCGCTCATCGGCCTTAAGGCCCTCCTCGTCAGCGGCGCCGTCATCGACATGGCGCTCGGCGTCTGGCTGATGTGGCTGGCAGGGGCCGGATCGCGGGAAACGCGCAAGTTCGCCGTCGGACTTGCCGGCGCCACGGTCTTCGCCGTGCTCGGTGCGACGCTCAACGCGCCGTTCACCCGCGAGATCCTCACCAGCGGCGTGTATCGCTATGGCCGTGTGGATCACACCGGCCGCAACGTGGTGTTCTACCGCGACGGCCGCACGGCCACGGTGAGCGTGCGCAAGACGCCGGGCATCCATCAGTACGCGCTCTCGACCAACGGCAAGCCGGATGCGTCCCTGTCGGAGATCTGGTTCGACACCACGGCGGTAGCCGAGCGCGTGATCACCGGTGATGAGAGCACGCAACTGCTCCTCCCCATGGTGGTGCTGGCGCATGTGCCGCGCGCCGCGGAGGGGGCGGTGATCGGGCAGGGTTCGGGCATGTCGTCGCACTTCCTGCTCGGCAGTCCATACCTCAAGCGTCTCACCACCATTGATATTGAACCGGAGATGGTGCGAGGCTCGCACGTCTTCTACCCGGTCAACCGGCGCGTCTTCGACGATCCGCGCTCGGAGTTCGTGTACGACGACGCGCGGTCGGTCTTTGCGTCGGCGCGAAGGCAGTATGACTTCATCCTGTCGGAGCCGTCGAACCCGTGGGTCAGCGGGGTCAGCGGCCTCTTCACCGAGGAGTTCTACCGTCGCGCGCGGCAGTATCTCACGCCGCACGGCATCTTCGGCCAGTGGCTGCACCTGTACGAGATCAACGACGACCTGGTGCTCAGCGTCGTGCGCGCCCTGCACCGCAGCTTCCCGTCGTATCGCATCTACCTCACCAACGACGTGGACATCCTCATCGTCGCGTCGGCCGACTCGGTGCTGCCCGAGCCGGACTGGTCGGTGTTCGAGTACCCCAAGGTTGCCGACGACCTGCGCCGGTTCCGTCGCATCTCGCCGCAGGCGCTCGAGGGGACACTGGTTGCGACCAGCCAGGCGCTGGCGTCCGTCGTGCTCGCCGGCGGACTGGTGAACTCCGACTTCCATCCGGTGCTCGACCTCAGCGCCGAGCGCACGCGATTCAAGAAGGACGCGGCGCGGGGTTTCATGGCTGCCTCCGGCGACCGCTTTGACCTGCTGGCCGCCCTCGACGAGCGGCGCATCGGCTTTGGCACCGAAACGCGGGAAGGGCTCGACCTGCCGCGTGTGATGCTGCGCGCGCGATCGGCGCGCCTGCGGGCCGGCGAACCGTCGCCGGCGAGCGACACCGTGGACAGCGACCGGCTGTATCGTCTCGCGCTCAACCGGCAGTCGGTGCTGCGCGCGCTGCTCGCGGCGCCGCGTGCGCCGGTGGACTGGTTCACGTGGTTCCGGATGGCGGTCGAGGTGGAGAGCGACCAGCATGCCGGGGTGACCGGGGTGGTGGACTCCGCGTTCTATGCCAGCGTCGAGCAGTACATGGTGCGCTGGCAGGCGCCCGAGGCGGCGCGATCGGCGTGGCGCTTCATGCGCGCGGCCGGCACGTACGACTGGCCGGGCGTGGCGGCGGAAGTGACCCCGCAGCTCAAGTCACGCGTCGCCGGGCACACCTGGCTGCCGATGGAGATCCTGAGCAACGCCGGCGTGCTCGCGCTCGTGCGCACCGGCGACCGCGTGACGGCGCGCAAGATGTTCGATGCGCTCGAGGGGTATTCCGCGTTCGAGAAGGGCGATCTCCGCGCGGAGATCCTGCGGACGCTCGTCGCGCGGCGGAAGGCGGTGGTGCCTAAGTGATGAGCGAGGGGGCTTCTCATCACAGAGACACGGAGGAGCACGGAGGGCCACGAAGGACTGCAACTTCTTGGAGGAAGAGCGAGCGCCACGCAAGTGTCTGCGTGGCGCGCTGTCTTTCCACTAAGAACTGGTCGTACTTTGTGGCCCTTTGTGCTTCTCCGTGCCTCTGTGATGAAAACCCCGTCCCCCTTAAGGCTTAACCGGCATCGGCTTCGGCGGCTTGTTCTTGAAGTCACCCGCCTTGACTGCCGACATCTTGGCCGGGTTCACGAACTTCTTGATCGTCGCGTTCACCTGGTCCACGGTCAATGCCGCGACGCGCGCCTCGAGCGCCTGGTCGTAGGCCATGGTGCGCTCCTGGAAGCTCTGCTGCGACAGGCGCGTCACCAGCTCGGCGTCACGCGCGCGCCCCTGCAACCGCTGCTGCAGCCACGCCTTCTTGGCATTCTCCAGCTCCTCGGCCGTCACGCCTTCCTTCACCCAGCGGCCGATCTCCTCGCCGAAGGCGCTCTCGAGGCGAACGATGTTCTCCGGGTTGTAGATGGCCAGCACCTGCAGCACCGCGGCGCTGTCGAGCGCCTGCGCACTGAAGCCCGACGCAACGCCGTAGCTGATGCCGTCCTTCTGGCGGATACGCACGGCGAGGCGCGAGTTCAGGAAGCCGCCGCCCAGGATGTAGTTGCCCACGATGAGCGAGGCGTATTCCGGCTGGTCGTCGCGCACCGGCATGTTCAGCGCGCCGATGTAGAACGCGTTCGCCTTGTCCGGGGTCTCGATGGACTCGGTGACCGATGCCACGTCAAACGCCTTGCGCTTGAGGCGCGCAAACGGCTTGGGGCTCTTCCACGAGCCGAAGATCTGCTGCGCCACGGCGGTCACGGAGTCGCGGTCGAAATCGCCCGCCATGGCCATGTCCCCGTACGACGCCCCGACGAAGTCAGTGTACACCTTCTTCACGTCCTCCACCTTCACCGCCTTCAGGTCGGCGATCTGCTCGTCGATCGTCCCCACGTAGAGCGGGTGGTTCTTCGGCCACGGGTTCACGATGCGCTGGATGGCCGTGAAGGCGACGAACTGCGGGTCGGACTTGTTCTGCTCGAGTCCGGCCAGCCCCTCGGTGCGCAGAAGCTCGAACTCCTTGGCATCGAAGGCCGGTTCGCGCAGCACTTCGCCGATGAGGCGCAGCGTCGGGATGAGGTTGGGGCGCGTCGTCTCGACGGTGACGAGAATGTTGTTCCCGGCGCCACCGAAGCCGACCCGCGCCTTCAGCTTGTCGAACTCGTCCTTGATCTGCTGTCGCGTCTTGGTCTTGGTCCCCTTGTCCAGCATCGAGCCCATGAGCTGTGCCGCCGTGGTGCGGCCCGACAGCGACTTCTCGTCGCCGAAGCGCAGGCCGATCATCGCGTTCACGGTGTTGCCGCGCGTCTGCTTCGGCAGCAGCGCCAGCTTGAAGCCGTTCGACAGCGCGCTGCGCGTCGTCCGCTTCTCGACGTTCTCCGCCGACGGATCGAACACCTCGCCCTCGGCGACCACGGCACTTCCCTTGTAGTCCTTGGTGGCGGCCACGATCTCGGCGTCGCCCACCCAGGCCACTTCGGCGCGGTCGGGCTTGGCCGTCGGGATGAACTTGCCGATGGTGCGGTTGTCGGGCTTGAAGTACGCCTTTGCGACGCGCTGCACGTCCTCCGGCGTCACCGCCTTCAGGCGGTCGCGATGGATGAACTGCATGCGCCAGTCGCCCATCGAGGCCCACTCGGACAGCTCGAGGCCGACACGCTCCGAGTTGTTCAGGGCGAGGTCAATCTGCTTGAGCAGCGTCGTCTTGGCGCGCTCCACCTCTTCCTTCGTCGGCGGAGCCGTCGTCACGCCGTCGAGCGTCGCCAACAGGGCGCGCGACGCGCTGTCGAGCGACTGCGTCAGCCGCACGTTGGCGTAGGCGCCGAACAGGCCCGGCTCCTTGAGCTGCAGGCTCGTCGCCGCCACGTCGGCCGCGAGCTTCTTCTCCACCAATGCCTTGTACAGGCGGCCGGACGGCTGGTCGCCGAGGATCTGCGTGAGCACCTCCACCGCGGCGTAGTCCTTGTGCGTGCCGGCGGGGATGTGGTAGGCGGCCACGACCGCCTGGATGTCACCGACGCGACGCAGCGTCACGGAGCGTTCGCCGTCCTGCACGGGCTCGGCGGTGTACGTCGGGTAGATCATGTTGCCGCGGTCGAGCGAACGCACCGGCTTGGGAATCGCGCCGAACTTCTCGGCGATCAGGTTCAGCGTGCGGCTGACGTCGAACTTGCCAGCGACGACGAGGATGGCGTTGTCGGGCTGGTAGTAGCGCTGATAGAACGCCTTGAGCCGCTCGATCGGCACGTTCTCGATGTCGGCGCGTGCGCCGATGGTGCTCTTGCCGTAGTTGTGCCAGAGGAACGCCGTCGAGGCCGTGCGCTCGAAGAGGATGCTCAGCGGGTCGTTCTCGCCCATCTCGAACTCATTGCGCACCACCGAGAACTCGCTCTCGAGGTCCTTCTTGGCGATGTACGAGTTCACCATCCGGTCGGCTTCGAGGTCGAGCGCCCAGACCAGGTTGGAATCGGTGGCCGGCACCGTCTCGAAGTAGTTGGTGCGGTCATACCAGGTGGTGCCGTTCGGACGCGCCCCGTGCTCCGTGAGCTCCTGCGGGATGTTCTGGTGCTTCGGCGTCCCCTTGAACACGAGATGCTCGAGGAGGTGGGCCATGCCCGTCTCACCGTAGCCTTCGTGCCGCGAGCCCACGAGGTAGGTGATGTTCACCGTGGTCGTCTGCTTGGACGCGTCGGGAAACAGGAGGACCTTGAGACCGTTGTCGAGGTTGTATTCCGTGATGCCCTCGACGGTGGCCCCCTTCTTGATGCCGGCCGGCAACTGCGCCAGCACAAGCGCCGGCAGGGCGAGCGAAAGGGCCAGGACCGACCGCGCAACACGGCGGACGAGAGTGCGGGTCATGCGTACCTCATGCCTGTGTGGAGACGTGCAATCGCGCGGCTGGATTTGGGGGCGCGCACGGATGCTCAAATTGTGAACGCTGTCCCGTCTATACGGAAGCGGGGGTGGGACTGTGTCGGGTCAGATCGTGTTTTTCAACACAGAGACACGGAGGAGCACGGAGGGCCACAGAGAACTGCAACTTCTTGGGGGAACGGCGCTTGCATCGCATGGTCCTGCGTGCCGCGCTGCCTGTACCCCCAGCAGTTGTAGTCCTCTGTGGCCCTCCGTGCTCCTCCGTGTCTCTGTGATAAAGAAATCCTAAATCGCCTTAAGGCTGTGTTGCCGCCGCCGCAACGGGCTTCTTCTTGGCCAGCGCCATGCCGTCGTTCTTCACGTACAGGTCCAGCCAAGCCGTCCACCGCGCCCACTGGTCGAGCAACGTTTCCCTGGTGACCGGGCCGTGGTCCTCGTAGGGATACATATAGAGCGATGCCACCTTTCCGTTGGCGCGCAGCGCCTGCATCATGCGGATCGAGCTGATGGGATCGGTGCCGACGTTCTGGTCCTCGATGGAGTGGTACATGAGCACGGCGCCCTGCAGCTTGTCCACGTTCAGCATCGGCGACATCTCGAGGTAGGTGCGCTGTCCGCTCCATAAGTCGCGGCGCTCGCTCTGGAAGCCGTTGGGCGTGAGCGTGCGGTTGTACATGCCGTCGCCGGCGATGCCCGCCTTGAAGAACGGCGTCTGCACCATCGCATTCAGCGTGCTGAAGGCGCCGTAGCTGTGGCCGCCCAATCCGAGCTTGGTGCGGTCGATCAACGCCTGCCGGTCAAGCTCATCAATGACCGCGTACAGGTTCATGCGCAGGTCCGACACGTAGTTGTCGTTCATCCGCCCGGCTTCGCCGATGACAGGCGGATTGAAGTTGGCCACCGCGTATCCCTGCGACGCGAGGAACTCGATCGTCCGCGGGCCCGACGACGGGAACCGCTTCACGTTCTCGGTGCGCAGCGACCGGTCGTAGCCGCCCTGATCGGTGTACTCGTACGGATAGAACCAGAACATCCCCGGCAGGCGCGTCCCGGCCGTGTAGTTGGCCGGCAGGGTGACGTTCACCACGAACTTGATGCCGTCGGCGCGCGTCACGACGATGCGCCTGCGCTGCAGCGCCGTGAACTCGGGCGCCGGATCCACGTTCTTCGTCAGCTGCGTGAGCGTGCCGGCCTTGAGGTCCTTGAGGTACGCGTTCGGGACCGTGGTCGGCGACTCGCGCGTCACGATGGCTGCGTTGGCTTCGTCGTCGAGCAGCGCGCCGAGCGATTCGGACATGTCCGTGGCGCCCTCGAAGACGCGCGTCTTCTTGCCGGTGGCCATCTCGACCTTGTCGAGGAAATCCTTCGGCGGGGTGGCCAGGTAGTCGCGCGCGTACTGCGTCCCCTTGAGGAAGACCTCCCCCGCCGAGGTGACGACGGCCACTTCACCGCCGTTCGTGCCACGCTTGGTGAGCATCGAGCCGGGGTTCGTGTAGAACGTCAGCGTGTCGGCGCCGCCGCGTCCGCCGCCGCCCGGGAAGCCCGCCGCACGGCCGCCACCCGCGAAGGCCGGCGTCCAGCCGCGCAGACGGACGATGCTCATCCGCTTGGTCGGCTCGCTCAGCTTGACCGCGAAGATCTCGCCCATGCCGGCATTACTGGTCGCGACGAACAGCGTCTGCGCGTCGTCCGTGAAGACGACGCTCGCCATGGCCGCCGTGTGCTGATAGATGACCTTGATGTCCTTGTCGCCGAAGGGCGGCAGCCACTGCACCACCTTCTCCGGACGCGACGCGGCCGCTCCCGTGGCACCCGGCCGGCCACCGCCGGCGGCGCCGCCGGCCGGCGGGCCACCCGCCGGACGCGTGCTGTCGCCGCGCACCGCGGAATCCTGCGCGATGTAATAGAAGCCCTCGCCCTGCGGCATCCACGCGAGTCCCTTCTTGCCGGCCGCCGCCCCGCGGCCGCCAAAGCCGCCCGGGCCGCCCGTCGTGTCGCCGGCGAGGCGCAGCGCGCGCTTGGAGATCTCCGCGAGCTGCTTGCCTTCGGCATCCCACACCACGTCGCGGCTGCCGAAGCTGCTGTACTGCACCACGTACGAGAACGGCTTCTCCACCGTGGAGACACGGAAGAATCGACCATCGGGTGAAACATCAACCGACGACAGCATCGCCGGCGCGCCGACCTTCTTCACGGTCTTCTTGGCGACGTCAATCACCGACAGCTGACCCGTGATGAACCACTCGAACTGGTCGAACTCCCACGGCTCTTCCATCAGCGAGGCGTAGTTGCGCTCCGGCGCCTTGGCCCCGTCGGTCCAGAGGCGCACCTGCGGGCCGGTCGCGATGTCGGGCTTCTGCGGCATCGCCTTGCGCGGCTCCGGCACCAGCACGGCGACGATGTTCTTGCCGTCGGCCGTCCAGTCCACCGAGGTCACGAGCGTCGCGAGCAGCGGCGTCTTGGTGAGCTGCACCGACTTACCCGTGGCGACGTCGGCGACGAAGACATGCGACGCCGTCTCGAAGTTGCCGACGTACGCCACTTTCTTGCTGTCGGGCGACCAGACGGGCGACGTGATGGTCGCGCCCTTGGGTGCGTCAATCGTGGCCGTGCTGCCGGTGCGCGCATCGATCAGCTGCAGCGCAATGGCGCCGCGTGACGTGAGCGCGCGGGCGCGGTTGGCCTTGGGGTCCACCTGCAGGCCGCCCAGGTAGATGTGGTGCTTGCCGTAGGTCTGCACGCTCGGCAGGCCGTCGGTCTGCTCGCGCAGGAACCACTTCCGGTCGGGGCTCGGCGTGTTGAGCGAGACGGTGAGGTGGCGGGGCGCCGTCACCAGCTTGGCGATGTCGCCAGCCGGCGAGATGTACCCCTCCTTCGCGAGCGTCTCGCGCAGGGCGGTGATCTTGGCGTCGCCATCGCCCCCGGCCTGCTGGGCAAGCATCGGGGAGACGGCGAACAGGAGGAGCGCCGCGAGGCGACCAGCGCGGAACAGATAGGAGCGAGTGGGCACGGGAGTCTGGCGTTGAGGTCCGGGGCCTGATCCGGGTGAGACATCGCTCCCCGGGGTTACCTGCCAACTAATGAATACGCGTTTGGGGCGCGGTCCGCTGGCCGCTTGCTCCCGATTCGTGCGCTTGGGGACCGCACGCGTGGCGACGCCGGTGCCCTTGCGGCATCCCGGGGGAGGGCGTCGATTGCCTGCCATGATACGCCAGGCCTTGGTACTCTCCCTCCTTGCGGCCTCCGCGCTGTCCGCGCAGGCACCGTCATCCCCCGCGGCCCTCGTCCGCCGCATACTGGCGGCGGAGGACCGGCGCGACTCCACCGACCGGTCGCTCGCCGAGGGCGTGGCGAGTCGCGATGCCCGGGTGGCCCAACTTGCGCGCCGCGCGCTGGCTCGGATTCGCGACCCGCGGTTCACCGCGCGCGATTCGCTGGGGGCACTCCCCGCCCCGCCCGTCTATCCCGACCCGGCCTGGCGGCTGCGTTACCGGGCGCTCGACCCTCGCAAATCCGATTGCGCCGCCCTGCGCGCCGCCTTGACCGACTCGTCCTGGCACGTGCGCTTGCGTGCTGCGGATTTGGCGGGAACGACGTGCCAGGGAGATGCCACGGTCATCGCGACGCTGCGGCGATGGGTTGCCACCATGAACGGGCCGTATCGCACCCGCGATTCCACGGGGAGGCCGTCTCCCGATGGTGCCGCCTGGCAGCCGGCGGCGCACGCTATGGTTGCACTGGCGCGTCTGGAACCGGCCACGGCCCGGAGCCTGTTACCGGGGTTGATGCACTACACTTACTCGCCTTGGCTGCGCGTCTACTACGTGCGCGCCTTCGCCGTGCTCAACGACACCGCGTCGCTCCGGACGCTGACCCGCGACGACAACGACAACGTCAAGGAAGCGGCGATTGATGCGCTGTCCAAGCTCACGGCGCACGCGGACGATTCACTCTACATCGCCGCGCTCCAGTCCAAGGGCTATCAGGCCGTGCGCAGTGCGGCGCTCGCACTCAAGGGCGCCGCACCAACCCGCCCCATGCGGCATGCGCTGGTGACCGCCGCCCAGCGCCTGCGCGCCGACTCGAGCGAAACCTCGCGCGACACCCGCACCGAGTTGATGGCGCGCCTCGCCGAAATGGCCGACGCCCAGATGGCGGCGCATATCGCCACACTCGCCACTGATTTCGACTGCGCCGTTGCCGCCAAGGCCGCCGACATCGCGACCACGCTCGGCACGCCGACCACGCCGCAGTGCCGGCCATTCACGCGCGATCTCCCCGCTGACGCCGTGCGCCTCGCACTGGGCGCCGACGTCCGGTTGCGCGTCGTGATGTCCCCAAGGAGCGGCGGTGGGTCGTTCGTGGTGCGCCTGCGCGGCGACGTCGCCCCCATCATGGCGGCGCGCATTCTCGCGCTTGCACGAGCAGGATACTACGACCGGCAGGCCTGGCATCGCGTGGAACCGAACTTCGTGATCCAGGGACCAAGCCCCGGCGACAACGAGTACGTCGGGCATCCCCGCTTCCTGCGCGACGAACTCGGCGTCGTACCGCACGTGCGCGGCACCGTGGGAATGAGCACGCGCGGACACGACACCGGCGACGCGCAGTGGTTCGTGAACCTCAAGGACAACCTGAACCTCAGCCGCGACTACACGGTCTTCGGCGAGATCATCGCGGGAATTGACGTCGCGGACCGTGTGCTCGAAGGGGACGTAATCGAGCGCATCGAGGTGGTCTCGAGACGCTGAATTGACAGCCGATGTCGGGTGTGGTGCCTTTTCCATCACATAGACACAGAAGAGCACAAAGAGCCACAGAGGACTGCAACAGCTGGGGCACCGTCAGCACATCACACGGAATCCAGCGTGGCGAGCGCTGTTCCTCCAGGTCGTTGCAGTCCTCTGTGGCCCTCCGTGCTCCTCCGTGCCTCCGTGATAAAAGTCCCGTCCCCCTTCACTACCGAGTTGGCGGCCGGCGGATGATGCGCCCCGGACGCGCCGACGTGAAGACGTTGTTCGCGATCACCGGTTCGCCGTTCACCAGCACCCACGGAATCCCCTCGGGATAGTGGTGCGGGTCGGTGAACGTCCCCACGTCGCGCACCTTGGACGCGTCGAAGATGGTGATGTCGGCCACGCACCCCTGCCGCAGGCAACCGCGGTCGCGCAGGCCAAGCCTCGCCGCCGGCATGCCGGTCATCTTGTTGATCGCCTGAGGGAGCGTCAGCACCTGATCGTCGCGCACATACTTGCCGAGAACACGCGGGAAGGTGCCGTAGTTGCGCGGATGCGGCACGCCGTCGCCCAGCGCGGTCAGCCGCCCGTCGCTGGCAATCATCGTCATCGGATGCGACATGATGCGCCGCACGTCGGCTTCGTCGATGACGTGGTACACCATCCCGGCGCCGCCATTGAGCACGCCCTCTAGAATGAGCGTGGCGCCGTTCTCCGGCGTCGGCTTCAGGTTGCGGCGCGCCGCCCAGTCGGCGAGCGTCTTCCCCTGCAGCGACCGGTCCCACGTGACGATCGCGAACTGCACCCGGCTCAGGTCGCCGCCGCCACGGTCGTTCAGGATGAGGTCGATGATCCCGCGCGTGATGCTGTCCTTCAGCACGCGATTCTCGAGTCGCTTTCGCAACTCGTCGCGACCGCCCGACAGCGCCCAGGGCGGCACCAGCACGTCGAGCCCGGTAAACGACGCCGTGAACGGATACTGGTCCACCATCACGTCGGTGCCGGCTTTGCGCGCCGAGTCCACCATGGCGAGCGTGATGGTGCTCTTGCCCCACGCCTGACGGCCGATGGCCTTGTGGTGCGTGAGAATCACGGGAATCCTGGCGCGCCGCCCGATTTCGAGGGCCTCACCGACGCCGTCGAGCAGGCCGACCCCTTCCTCGCGCAGGTGGGAGGTGTAGATGCCGCCGCGCTTCGCCGCTTCCTCCGAGAGCGCGATCACTTCCTCCACGTTGGAGTAGTAGCCGGGCACGTAGCGCAGGCCCGTGCTGAGGCCGAACGCCCCCTCCTGCATCGCTTTCGCCACCATGCCGCGCATGCGCGCCAGCTCCTCGGCGGTTGGCGCGCGGTTCTCCGTCCCCATCACGGTGCGACGAATGGTGTTGTGCCCGGTGAGGAAGGCGACATTCATGCCGAGTCCGGAGCGATCGGCCGAATCGAGATAGGTGCCGAACGGCCAGGGGCCGCCGCCATCGGGGCCGCCCAGCGCGAGCGTGACCCCCTGTCGCACATGGCTTTCGGAGCCCGGGAGCTGCAGCAGGGGCTCGAGGTGCACGTGCAGGTCAATGAAGCCCGGCGTGACGGTGAGTCCGGTGGCATCGATCACGCGCACGGCGTCGGACGGGTTCAGCGGCGTTGCCGAGACGCGCACGATGCGCTTGCCGAGGATCGCCACGTCGGCCTTCACGCCGGGGGAACCGGTGCCGTCGAGCACCGTGCCGTTGCGGATGATCACGTCGAACGGCGGGATGCTCGCCGGCTTCGGCTGCGGCAGCTCCTCCGTGCGTGCGGCAATCACCTTGTCCACCAGCGCCCAGAACTGCGGATGCTGTACGCCGGGACTGCCGGCGCGCGGTTCCGTCTTGTGCGAGATGACCAGGTCGAGCTTCGGGATGACGACGATGTACTGTCCCACCGCACCGATGCCGGCATACGCGCCTTCGTACGGCCCGGTGTTCCAGTCGCCGTCCACGGGCCACCACAGGTACCCGTAGCCGAATCGCCCGCGTCGCGTGGAGGCAGGGTTCATCTGCGACACCGGCGTGATGGCGCTCGTGCTCTTCTTCACCCAATCGGCCGGCACGATCTGCCGGCCGTTCCACGCGCCGTTGCGAAGCATCAGGTAGCCGATGCGCGCCATGTCGCGGGTGGAGAACCACATGTGATACGCCTTGTACTTCGACGCCGTCGTGTCGCCCGACTTCTGTTGCAGGTCGCGCCGCCATTCCTGCATGCCGATGGGACGCGCGATCTCCGCCTCGACGGCGTCATATATGTTGCGCCCGGTCTGCATCTCGAAGATGTGCCCGACGGCGTTGAAGTCCCAATTGCTGTACAGCTGGTACGTGCCGTGCTTCTGCGAGCCACGCGGCGGCGCATCGGCGAGGTTGTCACCGGCGTTCGATGCGGGATGGTACACCCCCGACCGGGCGGCGAGCAGGTCCTGCACCGTCGCTTCCCTCTCGGTCGGAAGCAGCCCGCCAATGTCGTCAATGCCGAGCTGCGCCAGCGTCTTCGACGTGTCCACCCTGCCGCGCGCAATCTCGATGCCGTACAGCATGGAGAGCACGCTCTTGCGCACCGACGCGAGGTAACTCTGCCGGGTGAGGTCGCCGTACTCAAAGACGACGCGACCGCCCTCGACGACCATCATCCCGGTCGTCGCCATGCGGCTCAGCGTGGCACGCACGGTGTCGAGCCCTTCGCGCGACCATCCCATGCTGGTGGGATCGCTCACGCGCTCCCAGTCGGCGCCCGGATACACCGGTGCCGCCGCAGCAGGCGTGGCCTGCGACGACGGCGTGGCGGAGGAGCAGGCCGCGAGTGCGGCGATGAGCGCAAGCAGGGCGAGGCGGCGCATCGGGGACCCTGAAGAGAGGTTCCCTAAGTTACGCCCGTCCCGCTGCGCCCGACTAGAAGCGGCGCAGGTACGCCACCTTCACGCGCGTGCCGCGCGCCTGCAGCGTGGACATGGACGTGAGGGAGCCGCGTTCCTCGTTGTAGACGAGATACAGGTCGCTGCCCGGCCGGAAGATGTACTGGAACCGCACATTGCTCGCGATCCGCCGGTCGAGCGAGTTGTACTGCACCAGCGTGTTGAGGAAGAGCCGTGTCGTCATCGCCACGCCGACGCGCGCAGCAATCAGGTCGGCCGTGAACGCGCCGTTCGGCAGGTTCACCCAGCTGCGCGTCAGGTCCATCGTGACCCCGAGATGCTTGCCGGCGCGCGCCACCGCGGTGCCCGTCATGCGGCCGAGCTTCCCGCCGAAGGTCCGCTCCGACTCACCGTTCATGGTGAGCGTGACCGGGCGACCCGGGTTGGTGGACAGGAAGAACCCGTTGACGGTGGCGTCGTACGCACCGACGGGCACGTACACCGAGTCAGCAAGATCGAACGACTCGTCGAGACGCGTCTGCCCAAGTCGCCGGTACAGGGTGACGCTGCCGCCGGAGTTGAAGTTCACGTCGAGCGCATTGCCGAAGCGCCAGTCCTGCAGGCCGCCGTCGAGGCGTGCGATGTAGTCGCTGAAGTTCATCACGTTGATCATGCGCAGGCCTGGAATCCTGGGCCGCACCGTCCAGCGTGCAATGCCGCCTGTCTGTTGGATGTCCGTGCGCGTGATGAAGCCGAGCTGTGCGTCCGCGTCCTCACCGATTCGCAGGTGCTGGAGGCTCAGGCCAAAACGACCGGTCTGCAGGTTAATCGCCAGCCGAGCTGCACCCCCATCGCCGTTGCCCTTGTCGTCCTGGTCCTCGTCATTGGCTCCCCTCGTTGTCGTCCGCGCGACGAACCCCTGGACGTTGAGCGCCTGCGTCGGCCAGGCGCTGAAATCGACGCCGCCCGCCGAGTTAAACGCGTCGGCACTGCGACGGTCGGTGACCATCGCTCCGACGTAGGCGCTTCCGCCGATGTCGCGCTTCACGCGCATCGCATTGAAGGCGGAGCGTGGCTGGTCGAACGCCGTGTCCGTCGCCATGGACAGCAGTCCGATGGTTTGGCCGCCGACGCGCCCCGTGATGCGCGCGCCGCCAAGGACCGGCACCGGTCCGTCTTCCGCGATGCCGATCTGTCGCGAAAAGAACATCAGGAACGGCGGCGGCCCAAAGATGTCGCGCGCACCGAACTCGAAGATGCCGGCGTTCTCCAGGAAGAACTCCCGCTTTTCCGGAAAGAAGAGGTCGAAGCGCGTGAGGTTCACCTGCACGTTGTCGGCCTCGACCTGCGCGAAGTCGGTATTGACCGTGCCGTCGAACACCAGGCCAGGCGTCAACTGCGCCTTGAGTTCGCCGCCAATCCCCTGACGAGGCGTGGTATCAAAGAGGCCGGTATCCTCTTCGCGCTCGCGGTCGGCGCCGGCGATCACGTACGGCCGCAGTTCCACGCTGCGTCCGGGGTGCGGCAGGCCTTCAAGTCCGCGCAGGTGCCCGGCCAAACTCACCCGGCTGAACCCGCCGCCGCTGCGCGTCCACCCGCGCCAGAGCACCTGTTCGTTCTTGCGCCGGATCATGCGGTACACGTTCAGTCCCCACTCCTCGCCAGCCGGCCGGTAGCGAAGTGAGCGGAACGGAATGGCGAATTCCGCCGACCAGCCGTCTGCCGTGCGCGTGGCGGCTACGTGCCAGGTGCCACGCCAGTCGACGTTGAACTCGCGTCCCTCATCGGTCAGCAGGGCATCGAACTCGGCGCCATTGGCGTTGGTGGCCAGCACCACCGCGTTGCGGTGGTCGTGAAAGCCGTCGAGGAGAATCGCCACCGCGTCGTCACCGCCGAACGACGGCGCGCCCTCGAAGTCGGCCTGCATCACGCGGTCCCGGTCGAGAATGCGCGCGACGACGCGGGCCGGTTCGCGGTCGAAGGCGTGCACGCCGACGTACAGTGTCTGGTCGTCGAACAGGATGCGCACCGCGGTGCGCTCGGTGGCGGGCGTCCCTTCGTCGGGCTCGCGCTGGCGCAGGTCGTCAATCACGCGCGCGGCGCGCCACGCTTCGTCGTCGAGGCGGCCGTCCAGCCGCGGCGGCCGCGCCCCCGCCGTCAGGCGCGCGGCCATCAGCAAGCCATCCCCAGTTCCCTGCCCAGCGACGGGCCGGACAAGAATCAACGCAAGGACTGCGATCAGGAGTCTCGAGGTCACCCGCGCAACGTGCCACCGCCGGCGACGGTGGGCAAGCACCTATCCGAAGAACCGGTGTACGTCACCCGCGGCACAGGGCGTGTCGCCTGCCTGCAGTCCAGCCAGTTGCGCCGCGCGGCCGATGACGTCGCCGGCCGACGCCCCTGCCGCGCGCAGTTCGCGCACACCGGAATCGCCGGCCGATTTGCTCAGCTTGGCCCCGCCCGGGTGCCGCACCAGCGGATGATGCATGAAGTGCAGCGGCCGCTTGCGCCCCAGCAGGCGCGCCAGCGCGCGCTGACGTCCCGTGGACTCGAGCAGGTCCTCGCCGCGGATCACCATGTCGATCTTCTGGTCGAGATCATCCACCGTCACCGCAAACTGGTACGTCCACTGCCCCAGCCGGTCGCGCACCAGCACGTCGCCGCACTGCTCGGCAGGCACCTGTTCCTGCGGACCGCGCAGCAGGTCGAAGAACCGCTCGCGGTCCGGACCGAGGCGCGCGCGTCGCTGCATGGACTCCTCAGGGTGGATGGCCGCATCGCGGCAGGTGCCCGGGTAGCGCATCTCCTCGTTGGGACGGTCTTCGACGAGCCGAGCGATGTCGCTGCGTGAACAGCGGCAGGGATAGACAAGGCCGCGGATCTCGAGCGCGGTGATCGCGGCGGCGTATCGCCAGTCGTTGTCGCTCTGGCGCAGCGCGATGGTGCCGGCGCGGAAGTCTGCCGTGTTGCCTTCGTCGGGCGTAAAGCCCAGCCAGTCGAGGTCGTCGAGCAGCGCCCGTTCGTACTCCGGGCGGCAGCGCGTGCGGTCGTGGTCTTCGATGCGCAGCACCACGCGGCCATCATGCGCGCGCGCCATGCCCCACACGTAGATGGCGTTGACCACATGACCCAGGTGCAGAAAGCCCGTCGGCGCGGGGGCGAATCGTGTTCGCCACCCCGGCCGAAGGTTCAGCGCATCAAGAACGAGGCCCACGGGATGGTCCGCTGCGGCCACTCCCGCCCCGGAACGGCTTCCGGACGCGTCCGGTCGCTCCCGATCGCTGGTCCTGCGAGGACGAACCGGCGTACGGCGAATCGCCGTCGCGCGGCGTCGACGCACGGGCGGCAGGGCGCGCGTCATGCCGCGTGTCGCGCCGCGAGTCGCCGCGTGTGGCCGGGTTCACCGGGCCGCCCTCCCGCCGCGCCAGCTTGGCCGCGGCGCGCGCCCGGTCCTCCGCCTTCTTCGCGCGAATCGCCGCGATGCGCTCGGCGAGCGGGACTTCCAGCTTGGCGGTCGGTCGCGCCTTGTAATCGAAATCGGGGACGGTCACGCGCGGCAGCCGGCGGCTGATCGCCTTCTCGATCGCCCGCAGTTCCTCTTCCTCATCCGACGACACGAAGGTGTACGCCTCGCCGGTGAGCTCGGCGCGCGCCGTGCGTCCCACGCGATGGATGTAGTCCTCGGGGACGTTGGGCACGTCGAAGTTCACCACGTGGCCAAGGGCAGTGACGTCGATGCCGCGCGCCGCGATGTCGGTGGCCACCAGCACGCGGTATTCACCGTTCTTGAATCCCTCGAGCGCCTTGGTCCGCTGCGCCTGCGAGCGGTTGCCGTGAATGCGCTCGGTGTTGATGCCGCGCTTCGACAGGAACTCGGCCAGCCGGTTGGCACGGTGCTTCGTGCGCGTGAAAACCAGCGCCTCCTTGATGGCGCCGCCCGAAAGGAGCTTGAGGAGCAGTTCGCCCTTCAGCTCCTGCGACACCGGATACACCGCCTGCGTGATGCCCGACGCCGGAGCCGACTTGCGCTCGAGGTTGATCGTCGCCGGATGCCTGAGCAGCTCGTGCGCGAGCGCCGCAATGGGCGCCGGCATGGTGGCGCTGAAGAACAACGTCTGCTTGCGCGGCGGGAGGTGCTTGAGCACGCGCTTGATGTCGGGAAGAAAGCCCATGTCGAGCATCCGGTCGGCCTCGTCCAGCACCAGGTACTCGAGGTGCGCGAGCTTCGCGTACGGTTGCCGGAAGTGATCGAGCAGCCGTCCCGGGCAGGCCACCAGCACGTCCACGCCGGTTCGGAAGGCATGTTCCTGCGGCCCCATTCCGACGCCGCCGTAGACGGCCGCGGCCGTGAGTGGCGTGTGCGTCGCCACTTCGTTCATGTCCTCGACGATCTGCGCCGCCAGTTCGCGCGTCGGCGTGATGACGAGCGCGCGCGTCACCCCTCGCTTCTTGTCCATCAGGTGATTCAGGATGGGAAGCAGGAAGGCGAGCGTCTTGCCGCTGCCGGTCTGGGCGCAGGCGAGGAGGTCGCGCCCCTCGAGCGCCGGCGGAATGGCGTCCATCTGGATGGGCGTCGGACGCGTGAAGCCCAGTTCCTTGAGCCCCCGCTGGAGGGAGGCATGCAACTTCAATGAGGCGAAGGCCACGAATTATTGGCTTGGGGGAGCGGGCGCGACGCGCCCACCTGAAAGGTAACCGTGCTACTGCCTGCCGATGCGCAGGCTGGAGGTCGCAAGGGAGATCTCGCGCAGGAAAAAGACGAGACCGGCGATCAGCGCCACCATTGCGCTGACGAACAACCCGGCGACGAGACCGCGGTAGTCGGATCCCCAGAAGGCGCTGGCGAAGAGCACCGCCACCACCGAGGCGACGAGGATCGCCGAGGCGACACACAGGCTGATGGCGCTGTTGATCCAGCGCGCCCGCACCGCGAGCGTGCGCAGGCGCTCGTGCGCCGCGCCCTCCTCGGCGGCGTCGCCGGAGAGCAGGTCGCGTTCGATGACGCGGGCCCGGTCAATCACGCGCGCGAGGCGGCCCGTCAGCACGTTGAGCAGTCCGGCGATACCCGTAAGCAGGAAGACCGGCGCCACCGACAGCTGGATGACGTGGGCGATCGTGGCAATTGGCTCGGCTTGCATACTCTCAATCTAGCGAAGCCGATGCTTCATTGGCTCTTGGGAGGGGGCTTTTTCATCACAGAGACACGGAGGAGCACGGAGGGTCACAGAGGACGGCCACTGCAACTTCTTGGGGGAACCGCGAACGCCACGCAACTGCCTGCGTGGCGCTATGTCTTTCTCCCAAGTTGTTGCAGCGCTCCGTGGCCCTCCGTGCTCCTCCGTGCCTCTGTGATAAAGAACCCCTGCACCCCTCACCCCTACCTCAGAAACCGCTCCGCGAGCTGTTCGAGTCGGTCGTCCTTCTGTTGCCGTGCCCGTGCGAGGATGCGCTCTACATGCGGCTTGAGCGCCGGTTCGCCCCAGTAGTAGCCCGTGGCCATCTCGGCGCTGCCGGTGTCGCCCGTGCGGGCCGCCTCCAGCAGCGCTTCCGCGGCCGCGGCGTCAAAGCCGGGGTCCTCCCTGGGCGGCAGGAAGAAGCGCTTTCCCGGGTCGCCCCAGTTGTCGGAGTCTTCCTTGGTGAAGGCGCGCGACATCGTCAGACGCCCGGCGGCATGTCGCGCCATTCGGTGCGCTTGCGCACCACCTCGAAGCCGCGCGCGAGGTAGTTGGGCAGCGCCGCCGGATGGTCGAGCGTGCAGGTATTGACGATCACGCGATCGGCGCCCGCTTCCCAGGCGCGCTCCACCGCGCACGTGAGCAGGTGTCCGCCAAGTCCCTCCCCTTCCCACCCCGGCAGCATGCCGAGGTACTTGATCTCCCGCGTGCGCGGCGCGGGCTGGGTGAGCTGGAAGTACCCAACCTCGTCGCCCTTGCGCTTGAGGAGCCAGAGTTCGGTTCCCGGCTGCGACAGGTCCTCGCGCCACTGGTCATCGCTCCATTCGGCGCGGTCGAACCAGTAGTAGGCGTTCCCGACGTCGGCGTAGAAGCGCGCGGCAATCTCCGGATCCGGCGGATCCACGCGTTCCAGCGTGAGGTCGTTCCGCGTGCTGCGCTTGGCGCGCAGCATCGCGGGATGCTCCATCTCGAGATAGGTGATGGTGACCTGGACCGCTGACATTCGCTACTCGTATCGCCTGCCGTACTTGCGGCCGTAGTAGATGCCGACGCCGCCGCCCACGATGCTGCACATCAGCCCCGTGAACATCCCGAGCTGAGCCCCGAGATACCACCCCGCGTAGCTGCCTACGAGGGAGCCCGCGAATCCGAGCAGCTTGGACATCAGTTCTCCGGTGGGCCGGCGCGGACATTCCGCCCGACGGTGAATCCTCTCATTATATCGTAGCTCGTGGCGCCCCCTTTCGCTTACAACCCCGCACGGGGTGTGTGCGTTACCCTCCCGTACGCCGATCTCACCGGAGGATCGTGATGACCCGCTCCATCGCACGCACGCTGGCCGTTGCCGGCCTGGCGCTCACCGTGCCGCTCTCGCTCTCTGCCCAGCGGCCGAGCAGCAGCGCGGCCGACTCGCTCAAGTACGTCTACCCCGCATCGCCCGAACTCGAGGCGCTCAAGGCCGAGGCGGCCAAGCGCGTTGACGCCAAGGCCAAGCTCATCCAGGAGATGGTGGACCAGGTCTTCTCGTATGGCGAGCTGGGTATGCAGGAGTTCGAGACGTCCAAGTATCTCACGGGCATCCTCGAGCAGAATGGCTTCAAGGTGGAACGCGGCGTCGGCGGCATGCCGACGGCGTGGGTGGCGCGTTGGGGGAGCGGCAAGCCGGTGATCTCGCTGGGCAGCGACATTGACGGCATTCCCAAGACCAACACCAAGCCGGGCGTCGGCTACCGCGAGGAGTACCTCGAGGGCGCGCCCAGCCATGGCGAGGGCCACAACTCCGGCGTGCCGCTGAACATCGCCGCCGCGCTCGCCGTGAAGGAAATCATGATCGAGAAGAAGATGCAGGGCACGCTGGTGCTCTGGCCGGGCGTGGCCGAGGAGCAGATGGCGGGCAAGGCGTTCCTCGTGCGCGCCGGCATCTTCAAGGACGTGGACATCACGCTCTTCACGCACGTCGGGCAGGACCTCGGCGTGTCGTGGGGGCAGAGCAGCAGCACGGCGCTGATCAGCGCGATGTTCCGCTTCAAGGGGGAGAGCGCGCATGCGGCCGGCGCGCCGTGGCGCGGTCGCAGTGCGCTCGACGCGGCGATGCTGATGGGCATGGGATGGGACATGCGTCGTGAGCATCTCGAACTGCCCCAGCGGTCGCACTACGTGATCTCCGATGGCGGAGACCAACCCAACGTCGTGCCAAGCTCGGCGACGATCTGGTTCTATTTCCGCGAGCGCGATTCGGACCGCGTGAAGGCCAACTTCGAGATCGGCAAGAAGGTGGCGCAGGGCGCGGCGCTGATGACCGGAACCTCGCTCGATACGGTGATGATCGTCGGATCGGGCTGGAGCGCGCATTTTTCACGCCCGGTGGCCGAAGCGATGTACGCGAACATCAAGAAGGTCGGCATGCCCGCGTGGGACGAGAAGGACCAGGTCATGGCCAAGGGCATCCAGCGGACGCTCGGCCAGCCCGAGCGTGGACTCAGTGCGGGGAACGGCAACATCAGCGGTCCCGCGCCGGAATCGCAGCGCATGGGCGGCGGGTCCGACGACATCGGCGACGTGAGCTGGAACGTGCCGACCATCACCCTGCGCTACCCGTCGAACGTGCCGGGTCTGCCGGGGCATAACTGGTCGAGCGCCATTGCGATGGCGACGCCCATCGCGCACAAGGGCGTGGTGGCCGGTGCCAAGGTGCAGGCGATGACGCTGCTCGACATCCTGTCCACTCCGAAGCTCGTGACCGACGCGTGGGATTACTTCACGAACGAGCAGACGAAAACCACCAAGTACTATCCGCTCATCGGCCCCAACGACCAGCCGCCCATCTGGCTGAACCGCGACATCCTCCTCAAGTACCGCGAGGACATGAAGAAGTTCTACTACGATCCCAAGAAGTACAAATCGTATCTCGAACAGCTCGGCATCACGTATCCCACGGTGCGCGACAAGGTGGTGCCGTAGTTTAGTCGTGAACTGCTGTGTTTCATCACAGAGACACAGAGGAGCACGGAGGACCACGGAGTACTGCAACAACTAGGGTTCACGACAGAGCGCCACGCAGACAATCGCGTGGCGCTCTGTCGTTCCATTAGGAAGTTGTCGTCCTTTGTGGCCCTCTGTGCTCCTCCGTGTCTCTGTGATGAAAAGCCCCTTCACCCCTCACCCGCTCTCTGTCCGGACCGCTTGACGTTCACCCCACACACCACGCACGTTCGATCAGCACTTTGCTGGCCCCTCCTTTCTCGTCCCTCCCCGGTCGCCCCATGCTCGCTGACGCACTGATCTGGCACCGGCTGCAGTTCGCCTTCACCGTCACGTTCCACTACCTGTTCCCCGTCCTTACGATGGGGCTGGCGCTCTTCATCGTCGTCATGAAGGCGCTCGCGCTGCGGACGGGGGACGCGCGCTGGGACGATGCCGCGCGCTTCTGGATCCGGATCTTCGGCATCAACTTCGCGGTCGGCGTCGTCACCGGCGTCCCCATGGAATTCCAGTTCGGCACGAACTGGGCCCGCCTCTCCCGCTACGCGGGGCCGGTGATCGGGCAGACACTCGCCCTTGAGGGGATCTTCGCCTTCTTCCTCGAGTCGAGCTTCCTCGCGCTCCTCGTCTGGGGCGAGAAGCGACTCTCCCGATTGGCGCACTTCGCCGCCGCGGTCGCGCTCTTCGTCGGCAGCTGGCTCTCGGCGTATTTCGTCATCGCCACGAGCGCCTTCATGCACCATCCGGTGGGCTACGCCGTCGGTCCCGACGGCAATCTTCAGATCGTGGACCTCGGCGCGGTGCTGCTCAACCCGTGGGCATTGCTGCAGTTCGCGCACAACCAGGCGGCGAGCGTCGCCACCGCCTCGTTCGTCATCGCGGCGGTGGGCGCGTGGTACATGCTGCGCAATGAGCACACCGACTTTGCGCGCCGCTGTCTCACGCTGGGCGTCGGCTTCGGCTTTGTCGCGAGTCTCGCGGTGGCCTTCCCGACCGGCGACCTGCAGGCGAAGGCCGTGGCACGGCACAAACCCGCGGCGCTGGCCGCCATGGAGGGGCGGTTCGAGAGCGGACCGCGGGCCGGCATCACGCTGATTGGCCAGCCCAACGTCGCCGAGCGACGGCTGGATAATCCCATCACGGTGCCCGGGATGCTCAGCTTCCTGGCCTTCGGGACATTCCAGGGCAATGTCGCCGGCCTCAATGAGTTCCCCGAGAGCGACTGGCCCGACAACATCGAGCTGCTCTACTACGCCTTCCATATCATGGCGGGCCTCGGCACGCTCATGATCGGCCTCATGGGGCTTGCGGCGCTGGCGCTGCTCACGCGTCGATTGTTCACGTCGCGCGCGTTGTTGTGGGCGCTCGCGCTTGCTTTCCCGTTCCCGTACATCGCCGTCACCACGGGATGGATGACGGCCGAACTCGGGCGTCAGCCGTGGGTGGTGTATGGCCTGCTGCGCACTGCCGATGCGTCGAGCCAGATGGTGCACGGCGGCACCGCGCTGTTCACGCTGATCGGCTTCATGGGCATCGACTTCATCATCGGCCTCGCCTTCCTCTGGCTCGTCTCGCGCGAACTGTCGGCAGGACCCGGCACACATCCGCACGGCACGACCCCGCCGGAGGCCGCCCATGGCTGATCTCTGGTATGTCATCGTCGCCGGCGCACTGACCGCCTTCGTGCTGCTCGATGGCTACGACTTTGGCGCGGGGATGCTGCACCGACTGGTGGCCCGCACCGACGACGAACGCCGCCAGGTGATTGCCGCCATCGGGCCCTTCTGGGATGGCAACGAAGTGTGGCTCCTCGCCGCCGGCGGCGCCCTCTTCATGGCCTTCCCCAAGGTGCTCTCGGCGGGGCTCTCCGGGTTCTACTTCGCCATCTTCCTCGTGCTCTGGTGCCTCATCGGCCGAGGACTGGCCATCGAGTTCCGGTCGCACGTGGCCGACCGGATGTGGCGTTCGTTCTTCGACACGTTGTTCATGGCCACCAGCCTGCTGCTGGCGATCTTCTTCGGCGTCGCGCTCGCCAACATCGTGCGCGGCGTGCCGCTCTCGGCGGATGGCTGGTTCACGCTCGAACTCTTCACGCAGTTCCGCGCCACACCGCCGGTAGGCATCCTCGACTGGTACACCATCACGGTCGGGCTCTTCGCGGTGGCGGCGCTCGCGGTACATGGCGGCACGTTCCTTGCACTCCGCACCGACGGGGTCGTGCGCGACCGTTCGCGGCTCGCGGCGCGGCGTGCGCTGCTAGGCGTCCTCGTCGCGTGGCCGCTAGTGACGTGGGCAACCGCGGTGGTGCGCCCCGGGTTCTTCGACGCCTTCGCGACGCGGCCGCTCGCCTGGCTGTTCGTGATCGTCGCCGTCGCCGGAACCGGGGCCGCCTTTGCGGGACTGCGCAGCGGGCGCGACGGACTTGCCTTCGCCGGCAGTGCCTGCTTCGTCGGCGGATTGCTCGGCGCCACCGCGGCCTGTGCCTGGCCGGCACTGCTCCACGCGGTGCCGGTGGAGGCCAACTCGCTCACCACCGCCAACGCCGCGGCGCCGGCAGACGGACTGCGGTCAGCCTTCTTCTGGTACGTACCCGGCGTGCTGCTGGCGCTGGGCTATTTCGCGTTGCTTGCGCGCCTGCATCGCGAGAAGGCGCGGGCCGGCGACTACGGGAGCCACGGGTAGGCGTGTCACGCGGGCGCGCGTGGTAGCCCGCTTGGTCAGTCGGCTTCGAGCGCCGCGAGGTCCGTGCCAGCGATGGCGCGGACCTTGTTCGTTATCCGCTCGATCTCCCAGTCCCACCATCGCAACTTGAGCAGGCGCGCAACGGTCGCGTCGTCGAAGCGATGGCGAAGCACCCGCGCCGGGTTGCCGCCGACGATCGCATACGGCGGCACGTCGCTCGACACGACGCTGAGACTGCCGATCACGGCGCCGTCGCCGATGGTCACGCCGGGCAGGATGGTGGCGCCATAGCCGATCCAGACATCGTTGCCGACACGCGTGTCGCCCTTGTACGGCCACGACTCGGGGGCCGCCGCTTCCCAGCCGTTCCCGAAGATCGAGAATGGGTAGCTCGACATCGTCGCCACGTGGTGGTTGCCGCCGTTCATCAGGAACCGCGCGCCCGCCGCAATCGAGCAGAACTTCCCGACGATCAGGCGATCGCCGATGAAGTCGAAGTGGTAGAGGACGTTCTCCTCGAACCGCTCGGCGCCAGCCGGATCATCGTAGTAGGTGTAGTCCCCCACCTCGATGTTCGGGCGCGTGATGAAGTTCCTGAGGAACGCAACGCGTTCGGCGCCGGTAATTGGATGGCGCGTGCTTGGCGACGGACCTTGCGGCATCAATGCCCCATTGAGCGAGAATCGAGAAAGATAGGCTTCCGCGCCCGCTCTCCCCAGCCATCCCCGGTGCCACCACGGAGTCTCGACCCACTTTGCGGCCCATCGCGCCCTTCGCCCTTCGCGGTGGCAGTTTGAAATTCCCTCTGCCGACACCTACGTTCCGGAAGAACAGACAAGGTGAACTGCATGGCCCCCACGAACGTCTCGGATCATCGCTACTACCATAAGGTTGTGGACTGCCAGTGGGCGTGTCCCGCCCACACCAACGTGCCGGAATACCTGCGCCTCATCGGCCAGGGCCGGTACGCCGACTCGTACCTGCTCAACCGCGAGTCCAACGTCTTCCCTGGCATCCTCGGCCGCACCTGCGACCGCCCCTGCGAGCCGGCCTGCCGGCGCGGGCGCGTCGACGAGAAGCCGGTCGCCATCTGCCGCCTGAAGCGCGTCGCCGCCGACCTGCACGGCGACATCGCCGACCGACTCCCCAAGGCCCCCGCGCAGAAGAACGGCAAGCGCGTGGCGCTCATCGGCGCGGGGCCGTCGTCGCTCACCGTCGCCAACGACCTGCTTCCGCACGGGTACGACGTCACCATCTACGAGAAGCACGCGAAGCCCGGCGGGCTGATGCGCTACAGCATTCCGGCCTTCCGCCTGCCGGAGCGCGTGCTCGACGAGGAATGCGGCTACATCATCGACATGGGCGCCCACACGAAGTACGACACGCCCGTGACCAGCATGCGCGCCCTCCTCGATGAGGGATACGACGCGATCTTCGTGGGCAGCGGCGCCCCCAAGGGCAAGGAGCTCGACATCCCCGGGCGCCACGACACCAACACGATCCACGTCGGACTCGACTGGCTCTCGGCGGTGCATCACAAGCACATCACCAAGATCGAACCGCGTGTCCTCATCATCGGCGTCGGCAACACGGCCATGGACTGCTGCCGCACCTCCAAGCGCCTCGGCGCCACCGACGTGAAGGTCATCGCGCGCCGCGGCCGCAAGGACTTCAAGGCGTCGCCGTGGGAGCTGGAGGACGCCGAGGAAGAGGGCGTGCAGGTCGTCGAGAACCACGCCCCGCGGCGCTTTGTCGTGGAGAAGGGAGTGCTCATCGGCATGGAGTTCGAGCAGCTCAGCTGGACCGAGGACGCCAACGGCAAGCAGTCGAGCACCGTCACGGGGACGGTCATCATTCCGTGCGATGCAGTGATCCTCGCCATCGGGCAGGAGAACGCGCTGCCGTGGATCGAACCCGACCTCGGCATCGAGTTCGATGCGCGGCACCTGCCGGTGGTGGACCGGCTGACACACCAGACCACCCGCCCCGGCGTCTTCTTTGGCGGCGATGCGGCGTGGGGCCCGCTCAACATCATCTGGGCGGTGGAACACGGGCATCAGGCGGCCATCTCCATCCATCTGCACTGCCTCGGTCAGCCGCTCACCAACCGCCCGCCCGTGGGCATGACGCTCACCAGCGCCAAGCTCGGCATGCAGTCGTGGAGCTACAGCAACGACTACAATCCGTCGAAGCGCGCCAAGATGCAGCACGAAGAGCTGGTCAAGCGCTTCAGCGACGTGAGCATCGAGGTAGAGCTGGGCTTCACGCCCGAGCAGGCGGCGCGCGAGGTCGAACGCTGCCTGAACTGCGACATCCAGACGGCGTTCACCGACGTGCTCTGCATCGAATGCGACGCCTGCATTGACGTCTGTCCGACGAGCTGCCTCACCATCACCGCGGCGCGCGATACCGAAGTCGACCTCCGCGGGCACCTGTCGGCGCCGGCGCTCAACTACGAGCAGGAGATCTTCCAGTCGGGACCGCTGCCGCAGACCAAGCGCCTGATGGTGAAGGACGAAGACGTCTGCCTGCACTGCGGCCTGTGCGCCGAGCGCTGCCCGACCGGCGCCTGGGACATGCAGAAGTTCGACCTGAAGCTCGCCTACGCGGGCGACGTCCGCGTGGGAGCGGAGGGACAATGAGCAACATTAACGATTTCGCCTTCAAGTCGGCCACGGTCAACGGCACGGGCTCGGCGAGCGCCAACAGCCTGCTGATGCAGGCGATCTTCCGCATGGGCATCCCCGTCACGGGCAAGAACATCTTCCCGTCGAACATCCAGGGACTCCCCACGTGGTACGAAGTCCGCGTGAGCGGCGACGGGTACACCGGCCGCCCGGCGGCGATCGACCTCATCGTCGCGCTCAACCCGGCCACGTACGCGCAGGACATCGCCGCGGTGCGCTCGGGCGGGTACGTGGTCTATGACTCGTCGTGGCCGCTCGACGCCAAGTATCATCGCGCCGACGTCACTTTCCTCGGCGTTCCGCTCGGCAACCTCTGCCGAGAAGCGTTCACCGGCGACCGTGACCGCGTGCTGCTGCGCAACGTCGCGTACGCCGGCGTGCTCACGGCCCTGCTGCAGATCGACCAGCAGCTCATCGAAGGGATGCTCAACGAGAAGTACGGCCGCAAGAAGGCGCTGCTCGACGCCAACCACCGCGCCATCCGGCTGGGCTACGACTACGCGCGCGAACACTTCGACTGCCCGCTGCCGTTCCACTGCCAGCCGATGGACGGCACGCGCGACTCCATCCTGATGGACGGCAACGCGGCGTGCGCACTCGGCGCGCTCTACGCCGGCGCCACCGTCGGCGCCTGGTATCCCATCACGCCGTCCACGTCGCTGATGGAGTCGTTCAAGGCATTCTGCCAGGAGTACCGCGTCGACAAGAAGACGGGGCTCAAGCGCTACTGCATTTTGCAGGCCGAAGACGAGTTGTCGGCGGCGGGCATGGTGCTGGGCGCCGGCTGGATGGGGGCGCGTTCGTTCACCTGCACGTCGGGTCCCGGCATCTCGCTCATGCAGGAATTCCTCGGCCTCGCCTACTATACGGAACTGCCGGGCGTCTTCTTCAACGTGCAGCGCGCGGGGCCTGCCACCGGCATGCCGACGCGCACGCAGCAGGCCGACCTGATGCTGATGGCGTACGCCTCGCACGGCGACACCAAGCACATCATGCTCTTCCCGGCCGATCCCGGAGAGTGCTTCGAGTTGTCGGTGGCGGCGTTTGATATCACCGAACGGTTCCAGACGCCGGTCTTCGTGGTGACCGACCTCGACATCGGCATGAACGACTGGCTCGTCCCGCGGTTCCAGTGGGACGACGGCTATGTGCCCGACCGCGGCAAGGTGCTTGACGCCGCCGCGCTCGAGAAGGTGCAGAAGTTCTTCCGCTATGTGGACGCCGACGGCGACGGCATTGCCGCGCGCACGCTGCCGGGCGTCAGCGGCAAGGGCGCCTATTTCACGCGCGGTTCGGGGCACGACAAGTTCGGCGCGTACACCGAGGACGCGGCGGCCTACCAGGACGTCGTGGACCGCATCAAGCGCAAGTTCGACACGGCGGCACGCGAGCTGCCCAGGCCGGTGTACTCGCTGCAGGACGGCGCCGACGTCGGCATCGTCTTCGTCGGCAGTCCGGACGCCGCGGTGCGCGAGGCGGTGGACCGCCTGCGCGAGCAGGGAATCCGCGCCGACGTCATGCGCATCCGGTCGTTCCCGTTTGCGCCGGAAGTGACCGAGTTCATCGACCGCTACCCGACCATCTTCGTCGTCGAGATGAACCGCGACGCGCAGCTCCGGTCGCTGCTGTCCATTGAAACGGGGACGCCGCGCGACCGAATGATCCCGATTCTCGACTACGCCGGCACACCGATTGCCGCCGACACGCTCGTGAGCGCCCTGACTACGCATCTCGAAGGAGCGGCCCGATGAGTTCCATCGCCAAACCCTCCGTTCGCCACCCGAGCGCCCGCAAGAACGGGATCGGCCTCTCCAAGGCCGACTACGAGGGCGTGATGTCCACGCTCTGCGCCGGATGCGGGCACGACTCCGTGACCGCGGCGCTCGTGCAGGCGTTCTGGGACCTCGATCTCCCGCCGCACACGGCCGCCAAGATGAGCGGCATCGGCTGCTCGTCCAAGACGACCGCGTACTTCATGAAGCAGTCGCACGGTTTCAACTCCGTGCACGGCCGCATGCCGTCGGTGACCACGGGCGCCAACGCCGCCAACCGCGAACTGACGTACATCGGCATCTCCGGCGACGGCGATTCGCTGAACATCGGGCTTGGCCAGCTGGCGCACGCGATCCGCCGCAACGTGAACATGCTGTACGTCATCGAGAACAACGGCGTGTACGGCCTCACCAAGGGGCAGTTCTCCGCGTCGGCGGACGTCGGCTCCAAGTCGCGCAAGGGCGAGGTGCACGAGCAGACGCCCATCGATCCGGTCCTGCTTGCCCTCACGCTGGGCGCCACGTTCGTGGCGCGCTCGTTCTCGGGCGACAAGGAACAGCTCGTCCCGATCCTCAAGGCCGGGCTCTCGCACCGCGGCTTCGCGCTGATCGACGTGATCTCGCCGTGTGTGTCGTTCAACGACCACGAGGGCTCCACCAAGAGCTACGCCTACGTGCGCGGTCACGGAGTGGAGACGGTGGCCACGGACTTCGTGCCGCTGCGCCGCACCATCACCCTCCCCAAGCAGCACGAGGAAGTGACCGTGGTGCGGATGCACGACGGCAGCGAGGTGCGGCTGCATGCGACGGCTCCGGGATACGACCCCACCAACCGGGAGACCGCCTACCAGCACGTGCGCGCCTGCCAGGAAGACGGCGAGGTGGCGACGGGGATCCTGTACATCGACGAAAAGGGACGCGACCTGCACGAGATGAACCAGACCGTTCCCACGCCGCTCGCGCATTTGCCATTCGACGAACTGTGCCCCGGCAAGAAGTCGCTCGACGCGCTGATGGAGAGGTATCGGTAGCGGCAGATGGTAGGTGGTAGATGGTAGAGGGTAGATCAAGCAAACCCTTTGCAGTCATCTACCATCAACCCTCGACCATCTACCATCAGCAGCCCTATGACGAATCGCCTGTATTACACCGACACGTATTTGCGAGCTTTCGACGCCACCATCGTCGAGCGTGCGGACGACGGCCGCCGCCTGTATCTCGATCGTTCGGCGTTCTACCCGACGTCGGGGGGCCAGCCGAACGACCGCGGCACGCTAGGCGGCGTTGATCTGATCGACGTGGTGGATGAGGAGGAGCGCGTCGCGCATGTGCTGGCCGCGCCGTACACGGGTCCCGACGCGGTGCACGGTGCCATTGACTGGCCGCGCCGCTGGGACTTCGTGCAGCAGCACACCGGACAGCACCTCCTCTCCGGGACGTTCGAGGCGCTGTTCGACATGCCCACGGTCAGTGTGCACTTCGGAGACGCGCTCTCCACGCTCGAGCTCCGCGCGCCGGCGCTGTCGCCGGCACAGCTGCGCCGCGTCGAGGAGCACGCCAACGCGCTGGTCGCCGAAAATCGCGCGGTGACGGTCACGTTCGAGGATGCGGCGGCCGCGGCGGCACGCCTGCGCCGGCCGTCCACGCGCACCGGCACGCTGCGCATCGTGACCATCGAAGGACACGATGTCAGCGCCTGCGGCGGCACGCATGTGCGCGCCACCGGCGAGATCGGCGCCATTCTCTTGCGCCGCGTGGAGAAGATCCGCGACAACGTGCGCATCGAGTTCGTGTGCGGCGCGCGGGCCATTCGCCGCGCCCGCACCGACTACGACGCGTTGAGCGGCATCGCAATGCGCCTTTCCGCGAGCGTGGATGAGGTGGCGCCGCTCGTGCAGGCGCAGGCGGACGAGGCCAAGGCCCTCGCCTCGGTGAACCGGAAGCTCACCGAGGAAGTCGCGGGACATCGCGCCCGCATCCAGTGGGAGTCCGCCACGCCGGGTGTTGACGGCGTGCGACGGCTGCGGGGCGCCGACGGCATGTCGGCCGATGAACTGCGCGCCTGGGCGGCGGCCTGTGCCGCCCTGCCCACCACTGTGGCGGCCGGCGCGGTGCGCAGCTCGCGCACCATCGCGGCGGCGGTGTCGGCCGACCTCAATGCCAATGCGGGTGCGCTGCTCAAGGAGGCGCTGCAGCGCGTGGGTGGACGCGGTGGCGGCTCCGCGCGCACCGCGCAGGGGACGGTGCCGGAGGATGCGCACGTTGACGTGGTGCTCAGTGCCGTGCTCGACGCCGCGTTCGGCCCCGCGACGTCTTAGCGACGCTCGTTCCGCGTCTCAGGCGCGGCTGGTTGGTGCGGCCGTCACATCGGCGATAGTGCGGCGCACCTGCCCCATGTGACGTTCGGCGTGCACCGCGAGCACCGCGAAGGCATCGCCGGCGTTAAGCCGGATCAGCCGCGCCGCCGGCGACGAGAGCTTGAGGCGCCGAAGGTCCAGTCCGTCGGCCTGGCGCATCAGGGCGCGTGTCGTCTCGACCTGCGAGAGCCATGCATCCACGACGCCATCGCGCGGCGCAGTCCTGAGGCGGAAGGCCGGCGGCGCCTTGGATTTCCGCGTGTTGGCCGGATTCAGCGACCACAGCAGGAGGCGTCCCCAGATGGTCGGACGCCACACCGTCGATTGTTGCGGAGTCGTGCGTGCGCGTTCCGCGGTGAGGAGCGCGCGCAGCGGCGCTTCGTACAGTCCGTCCGTCACGCAGAGATGCTCGAAGATCTCGCTGACGCTCCAGCCGCCCCACGAGGGGCGCTGCGCCATGTTCGCCGCGGAAAACTGGCCGGAGAGACGGCGTGCGTACGCCGCGCTCGATGCGAGCGATGCATCCCAGGCGGCAAGGTGCGGATTCGAGAACGTGTCAGTCATGTCGTTCCAGGTGCCGGAGTGGGGCCGCAGCCAAAGTACAGCCGGACCCCGTGGATCGGCGAGCGCCCCCTCCGCACCGCCGGTACGACGACCTACATTGTGCGCATGCGCCGCTCTCTCGTCGTCGTCGCCCTCGCGCTCGCCATTTCCAATACCGCCGCCTCCGTGCTCGACCTTCACGCGGCCGTGTATGTCCTGAAGCCGCTGGCGACACTGGCGCTCGTCGCCCTCGTGCTGCGCACGACGGTGGCTTCGAGGTACCGCACCTGGATCGCTGGCGGACTCGTCGCATCGCTCGCCGGCGACATCCTGCTGATGCTTCCGCAGGGACTCTTCGTCGCCGGGCTCGCCGCATTCCTCCTCGCGCATCTCTGCTACATCACCGCCTTTGCATCCGATGGTGCTGGGCGCACCGCGCCGGTGCTTCCCGGCCTGCCGGTCTTCGTCGTCGCCGGCGCGCTGCTCTGGTATCTCTGGCCGTCACTCGGACCCATGCGCGTGCCGGTCACGTGCTACGTGGCCGTCATCAGCACCATGGCCTGGCAGGCTATCGCCCGCTGGCGCGTGCTCGGCACCACGCCCGCCCTATGGGCCGCCGCGGGAAGCGTCTTCTTCCTGATGTCCGATGCGGCGCTCGCGATTCGCAAGTTCGTCGCGCCATTCCCCGGCGCCTCGCTCGTCATCCTCGCGACGTATTACGCGGCACAGTGGGCGATCGCGCTTTCCGTCAGCAGCGACGACGCCTCACTTGCAGCCGGCAGCCAGTCGCTTCGCGTCGGGTGAGCGCGGGAAGAGCGCGAGGGCCGCTTTCGCCTCCACGCAGCCGCGCGTGCGGCTCGTGCGCGACATCATGAGCTGCGCATAGCGCAGGCGCGCGCGGTACGACCCCGGATCGAGCGACACCGCGCGTCCAAGCTGGCCGGAACTGTACGCGGCCATGGACGCGATCTTCAGCGCGCTGTATTCCGCGGCGGCCAGTCCGGTGAGGAGCACCACGGCGCTTAGCAGCGCGCGGCGCCCCTTGCCCATGGGTGCCACGGCGGCCATCGGAGGCGGTGGCAGCAGCGCGCCCATGGCGCCCCAGAAGAGCAGCGTCGGTGGCGCCAGCAGCAGCACGGCGTCGAATGCGCCCTCGACCGCGACGACCACCACCACGGCCACGGCGGCGACGGCGCGCAATCGCTCGTCGAGCGGCACGTCGAGCCGCCCCCAACCGACGATTCCGCTCAGCGCGAGCCCCGCCATCAGCGTCGCCCACACGACGAACGCCGGGAAGCCGCGTTCGGAGAGCATTGCCATCCAGTCGCTCGACGGCCACGGATTGGCCGTCATGCCGGTTTCGCGGCTCAGCGACGGATCCGAGGCCGGCGCGACCCGGGGGTACTCGACCGCCCAGTTGCCAGGGCCCACACCAAGCACCGGATGCTGCACGGCCAGCTTCCACGAATTGGCGTACTGCCGCAGGCGGCCGCGGCCGCTTCCCTCGCGGTAGTTCACCATCCCCTTGGCCGACTCGAGGTAGGGATTGTCGCTGCGCCAGTCGAGCGAGTTGGGCAGCACGATCGCCCCCGCGCCGCCGGTCAGCATGCCGGCGATGATCAGGATGAGTCCCCGCCGCGCCGACGGATCGCGCCAGAGCGTGCCACGTCGCCACCACCAGGCGAGGACGACGATCGCCCCGCAGCAGACGAGCGCCAGCCAGGCGGCCCGTGTCCGCGACAACACCAGCGCCGCGGCGTTGATGCCGAGTCCGGCCGACGCGAGCAGGGCGCCCGGCATCCCGCGCGCCGTGAGCGCGAGGTACCCCAGCAGCGGTACGCCCAGCGCGGCGGTGTGCGCCATGAAGTTGCGGTTGCCGAACGTGCCGCCCGGCGCGCGGCTCAGCGAGGTGAGGTCGCTCGACACGCCGTACGCCTGCGCGAGCGCCGTGGCCGCGCCGATCACGGTCACGCAGGCCAGCCCGCGGATGAGCACATCACGCGCGCCGTGCGCGGCGGCGGCGCGCGCCGCCCAGAACACGAAGCCGGCGCTCACGCTGATGGCCAGCGCGCGCATGGCCAGCCATCCATTGATCGTGAACAGCGCCGAGGCCGCGGAAAGCGCGAGGAAGACCGCGAAGTTCCGGTCGAGTCGCGTGCGCGGCAAGGCCACGCCGCCTGCCACGACGAGCGTCAGCGCCACCGCCGCGCCGACGTGCAACGCGAGCTCCTTGGGGACGAAGAACCGGTCGAGATCGAACGACCGGAACGGCAGCGCCCACAACACGGCAACGCCGGCCAGCAGCACCAGCGTCCATCCGCTGGCGAGACTCGTTCGGCGTTGAGCGGTCGTGGTCTGCACGACGTAAGAGCTAACGGACTCCGCCGCACACCGAAAGGGCCGCGTGCACTTGCGGCGGTCTGTCTCTCGCGAGACGTTCCGCCACCACCCTCCTCCATCGTTTCGTGCGGACGTCCCGCCTCGCCATCCTGCTCGCCCTCGTGGTTCCCGTCGCCCTGCTGCCGGCGCAGGAGCGTACCGGACGCATTCGCGGTGTCGTCATCGACTCGCTGCTCGGCGCCACCCTGCCCGGGGCGCACGTCCGCGTGTCGCCGTTGAACCGGACGGCGACCAGCGACAGCACGGGACGGTTCGTCCTCGACAGCGTACCGCCCGGCGAGTGGATCGTCGCCTTCCGGCATCCGTCGCTCGATTCCCTCAAGATCATCGACCCCGGCACCCGGGTGCGCGTCTTCGCGGGCGCGAGTGCACCGGTCACCCTGGCAACGCCGGCGTTCGAGGTCATTCGCGATCGGTTCTGCGCCGAGACGCCCGACAGCCTGTCGCCGACGGTGGCGTTCGGCAGCGTGCACGCCACGGACGGACCGCGCGTGCGCATCAACGTCGCGGTGAGCTGGATGCTCGGCGGTGCGTCGGGGGAGAACGCGCGGCCCGGTTCGGTGCGGACGAGTGTGGAAGGCGACAGCCAGATCTGGGTGGCGTGCGGCATTCCGCGGTTCGCCTGGTTCCACGCCACGGTACAGGACTCCACGCGCCGTGCGTCGGCCTTCCTCCAGATGGGACCGCGCGACATTGCCGTCAGAGATCTCGTCCTCTCGTCGGAGAGCGGACCGCTCGAAGGCACGGCGCGTGACGCGGACGGACGCCCCGTGCGTGCCGCACGGATCTCGGTGGTTGGCACCGGCATCGCCGGCGAGTCCGACGCGTCGGGAGCCTTCGCCCTGCGGGACGTTCCGGGCAGTACCCTCACGCTGGATGTCCGCGCCGCCGGATTCCGTCCCACCGTGATGGCCGTGCAGCCCAGTCTCGGGCGCGTCGATGTGCGCCTTGCTTCGCTCCCTGAACCGGAGATTCGCCCGCCGGGCGGGAGCGACTACTTGCGGCTTCTCGAGCGCAGTGCGCGCCCAGGCATGCTCCTCATGACGGGGCCAGACCTCGCCGCTGACAGCGCAGCGCTTACGACGCACGTCCCCGCTGGGGCGTGCCGCTGGTGGCTGGATGGCCGCCCCGTGGAACGTGAGTTCTTCCTGGCCCAGCCACGGTGGTCGTGGCGCGCATTGGAGGTGTACGTCCGCGGCTCGGATGCGCCCCCCGAGTATCGGTCCCCTGACTGCGCCGTCGCTCTGCTTTGGACGGCGCTCGCGGACTGGTAGGATCCGTGGCGGCCGCGCCGGCCGCAGTTGCCGGAACCCCCGCGCTCAGCGCATGGTATGGTAGGAGAAAACCACCGGAGAGTCGTCGTGCTTCGAAACACCACGTGGGTCCTGCTCGCCGCCGCCGTCACTGCTGCCGGGTGTGCTTCCGGATCTTCGGGCGGGGCAGCCCCGGCGCCGAATGTCACCACGGCACCGGTGACCCAGCGCATCGTCATGCCCGCCGGTTCGACGCTGAACATCAACACGGTGGACGTGAATGCGGGGCATTCACAGGTCATCATCGGATCGATGGATGCGGCTTGGACGGCACTCAATGTCGTCTACTCCGACCTCAAGATCCCGATCACGACGCTGGTGGATGCCCAACACCTGATCGGCAACGAGAGCTTCAAGGTGCGGCGCCGGATCGGTGAAATCCCGATGCAGCGGATTCTCGACTGCGGCAACGCCCAGGGCATCCCGAACGCCGAGACGTACGACATCCTGATGACCGTCTCCAGTTACCTGGCGCCGAACCCCAAGGGCGGGCTCAACCTTGTCACGCGCATTGATGCGACGGGCCGGTCGCCGAACTTCGCGCGAGAGAACGCCGTTGCCTGCCACTCCACGGGCACGCTGGAAAAGGACATTGCGGAGCGCGTGCGCAAGAAGCTCGGCACCTAGCCGTTGACCGCCTGAGCGACCTGCCGCTCGGGCCCCGTTGATGTCCATGCCCATCTTTCCCGAGACGCTCGACACCGCCGCACGACTGGCGGTGGCGGCGCTCGTCGGCTTGGCTGTGGGCATCGAACGGCAGCGGTCCGGGCATACCGAAGGCCCGGACCAGGATTTCGCGGGACCACGCACCTTCCTGCTCATCGGCCTGCTCGGCGGACTCGGCGGACTCTTCATCACGCACGACGCAGCGCTCGTCGGCTCGGCGCTCGTGGCGGCCGGCGCCTTGCTCGCGGTCGGCGCGTACGTGATGACCGCGCGCGGCAAGTCGGAGCACGCCATCGACGGCACCACCGAGGCGGCCGCCCTCGTCGTGCTCGCGCTCGGCCTGCTGGCGGGCGGTGGGGCGCTGAAGTTCGCCGCCGGCATCGGGGCAATCGTCGTTCTCGCGCTCGCTGAGAAACATCGCCTGCATGGCTGGGTGGATCGGCTCGATCCCGTGGAGATGCGCGCCGCGCTGCACTTCGCGGTCCTCGCGCTCGTCGTGCTCCCCATCCTCCCCACGACGATCCCAACGCCCGTGGGCGACCTGACGCCGCGCGCGACGTGGATGTTCGTCCTCATCATCTCGGCGCTGAACTTCGGCGGCCACCTGGCACGGCGCGTCGTGGGACGCGAGCGCGGCTACGCAGTGACCGGCGCGCTCGGCGGCCTCGTGTCGTCTACGGCGGTCACGTGGGGCTTTGCGCGCAGCAGCCGCGACGAGGAGACCCTGCGCCCCGCCTATGCGGCCGGCGTGGTGGCCGCGTGCACCGTGCTGGTGCCGCGTGTCGCCGTCGTCACGTTCGCGCTCAATCGCGACGTCGGCATCGCCATTCTCCCGTATCTCGCTGCGCCGCTCATCGCCGGCACCGCGTTCACGTGGTGGGTGGCGCGGGCGCCGAGTGTGTCACAGTCGTCGGCAGACGAGGCGCCGCGCAGTCCGCTCCGGCTCGGCGCCGCGCTGCAGATGGCGCTCGCGTTTCAGGTGGTGCTGCTGCTCATGGGACTCGTGCGCTCCCAGTTCGGTGATGCCGGCGTCTATACGACGGCCGCCTTGTTCGGCACCACCGACGTGGACGCGATCACCGTGGCGATGACGCGCATGGACCAGGGCGGCTTCGCGGCCGTAGCGGCGCGCGCCATTGTCGTGGCGGTCGCCTCGAATACGCTCGTGAAGCTCGTGATCGCGGCGACGATCGGCCGCGGCGCGTTCCGAGTGCGCGTCGCCCTGGCGCTGGGCGTGATGCTGGCGTCGCTGGTGGCGTCACTCCTGCTGCTGCGCTGACGCGGAACGGGCGGGGCGTCTAGAAGCGCTCGCCCTTCGCCTCGCGCTGCGCACTGCCGGCGGCGCGAATACGCGGAAAGAGCGTCCAGAACACCAGCGCCAATCCCACGGCCTGCGCGACGCCGCCCACGACGATGGCACCGCGCAGCATCGGCCCCGGCTCGAAGCCGGCGAGCACTTCTGCCGTGACGCGCAGCGCCGTCCCTGGGGCAATGCACCACCACGCCGCTTCGGCCAGCCGCGGCTTGTACCGCGTGTCGTCGCTCGACGGGCGCGGAAAGAGCCAGAGCGCCACGCCGGCGATCATCATCATCACGAAGCCGACGAGCAGCGAATGCGTGTGCGCGCTCAGCTCACGCGCCGAGATGGCGTCGCCGCCGAGTTCGCGGCGGAGCAGGAGCCAGACGCCGAGCAGGAGGCCAACGACGAGAAAGGCGATGGCCGTCTTGAGGAAACGACGCGCGAGTGAGTGCATGCCTCCAGTCTAGCGGACCGCGGCGCGGTCGCCAGCCGTCATCCCTGCATCGGCAGCTTGCGTCCCACACCGTCATCACGCCGCGGCTTGGGTCCCGAACCATCGAGCGTCCACCACAGGTTGTAGATGAACAGGAACGCCCCAACGGCGGCCAGCACCGCGCCCGCTTCCACCGCCCGGCGTGCACCCGGGAGCCACGGCAGGAAGATGAATCCCAGCACCAGCACGACGAGCCCCGTGTTCGATGCCCACCAGTGCACTTCGGCCATGCGGCGGCTGTGCAGCGGATGTCCCGTGAAGCGCGGAATCACGTGGTACGCCACGCCGAAGATGAGCATCGACACGAAGCCGAGCAGATTCAGGTGCGCATGCGCCGGGCGGTAGATGATCGCGTTCGGCGCGAAACCCATCCAGATGCCGAAGCAGATGCCGAGGCCCAGGGAGACGAGGGCGCTCTTGATGAAGTAGCGGACGAACCAGTCCATAGAGGCAGATGGCAGACGGTAGACGGCGGACGGTAGAGGTGGACGGCGCGTTATGTCGCGCGCAGTTCCTTGAGCATTTCGTCGAGATCCAGGCCGTGCCGCTCGCAGACGAGTGCCAGCGGATTGGCACCGCCGCAGCAGCTGTCGAGTCCGTGGCGGGCGAAGACCTCGAGGGCCTGCGGTGCGATCAGGCTGATCTCATTCAGCGACATGGTCTCAACGATGATCGTTTCGGTGGTTTCTGGCATGCTGTCCTCGGGTGGAGTGTGCTCCTGCATCTCTAAAGTGGTATTGTACATACCTTTTATCTGTCAGGGAATCGCCTGAGTTTCGCGGCTGTTTCCCCGGAGACCCCGGGAGCATTTCGCCCACGGGGTGTTTAGATTGCAGGGACGACCCTCAGCCATTGGATCCCATGGCCAATCCGCGCGATCAGGAAGTGCAGAAGCTCCTCAAGAAGCTCGCCAAGGCGGGGCCGGTAAAGCCGCGCGGCGAGTTCGGGAAGACGTACGACAAGACGGCGCCCAAGCGGGCCGAAGAGGACTTCGAGAATCAGGCCTTCTTCAAGGAAATGAAACGGCGCGACTTCTAGTCGCGCCGTTTGTGCGTTCCGGAGGCTTGGCCCGCCCTATCCCGTCTCGGCGGGTTCGAGCGCGAGCATCCGGCGCAGCACTTTGCCGACCATCGACTTCGGCAATTCCTTCCTGAAGACGACCTTGCCGGGCACCTTGTAGAACGCCAGGTGCTTCTTGCAGTACTCGCGGAATTCCTCGGCCGTGGCTGACGCGCCCTCGCGCAGCACGACGAACGCCACCGCAATCTCTCCCTTGTAGTCGTCGGGGAAGCCGCGCACGCCCACTTCGGCCACCGCCGGGTGCGCCTGCAGCACCTCCTCAATGTCGCGCGGCCAGACTTGCATGCCGCCCGGCTTGATGAGGTCCTTCTTGCGGTCGACGATAAAGATGTAGCCGTCCTCGTCGATGTAACCGAGGTCGCCGCTGTAGATCCACTCCCGGCCGTCCGGGCCCACGCGGCGCATGATCGCCGTCTCGCTGGGGTTGTTCCAGTAGCCGCGCATGATCTGCCGCCCGTGGATGATGATCTCGCCCACCTCGCGCGCCGGGAGAATCTTCATCGGGTCGTCGGCATCCACGATCATGACGTCCACGTCGGGGAACGGCATGCCCACGGAGCTCAGCTTCGTCACGCCGCGGATGGGATTGAGCGTGGCGGCGAGGAGCGTCTCCGTGAGCGCGTATCCCTCCACCATCGTGACCCCGGTCGCGGCCTCGAATCGCTTCTTGGTCTCGGCCAGCAGCGGCGCGGCGCCCGACACGCAGGCGCGCAGCGACTTGAAGTTTGCCTTGCCGTTCTTGACGTCCTTGTGCGCCAGCAGCGCGTTGTAGAGGGTCGGCACGCCGCAGAAGATGGTCGGCTTGACCTGCTCGAACGTCTTGACGATGTCGTCGAGGTCGCGCGGATTCGGCACCAGCGCAATGGGATTGTGCCCGATGAAGCAGACCGACTGCACGCCGCACGCACCGTACGAGTGGAACATGGGGAGCGGCAGCATGTACACGTCCGTCCACGGACGGAACTCGGCTGCAAACCAGGCGCGCACCTGCAGTCCCGTGATCACCAGGCCATTGTGGTGCACGCGAACGCCCTTCGGGGTCCCCGTCGTGCCGCCGCTCAGCAGGATCATGCAGTCGTCGTCCGGCCCGGGCCGGAACGAAGGACGCGCGCTGCCGCGATGCGCCGCCAGCACATCCTGCAGCCAGAGGTCGCCGGACTGCAGCGTGATGCGGTGCCCGTGGCGCTTCTCCATGAACAGCGTAAAGAGCACCGACGTCAGCGACGGGAAGTACTCCTTGATGTTGGTCGCGATGATCCGCGGATTGCCCACCTGCGCCTGCACGTTCTTGAGGCGCTGATAGAAGGGCGTCAGCGTCACGACCACCTTGGGGGTCGTGTCCCGCAGCGGGCTGACGAGCTCCTCCTCGGTGTAGATCGGGTTCAGCGGCACCAGGATCGCCCCGATCTTCCACGCCCCGAGTTCGCAGATGAAGAACTGCGGCGAGTTGGGCAGCAGCGCCGCCACGCGGTCGCCCTTCGTCACGCCGAGCGCGAGCATGGCATTGGCGAATGCGGTGCTCTGCACATCCAGTTCGCGCAGCGACATCGCGCGTCCCTTGAAGATCAGCGCGGCGCTGTCCGGCCGTTCGTTCACGCCATCGTCGATGTAGTCGAGCAGGGTGCGCGACGGATACTCCCCAAGCGTGCTGGGAACGCCGGGATCGTAATGCGCCAGCCAGGGACGATTGACCATGGTCCGGAGGGGGGTGCGGGTCGACCGAAAAAACCTCGCGCAATATGGCGAGGACCGGTGGCTTTGCAACGGGGAAGCCGGCGGCGGGGTTCCAGACGGCGTACGCCGGACCACTGATCCAACACCCCGCTCCCGACTATCGTAGAGGAGACGTGACGCCGCCCGGCCTCACGCGACTTCTCCTGAAGGTCTTCGCTATGCGCCGCCTGTTTGCCGCCCTGCTTGCCGCCCTGCTTGCCGCCCTGCTTGCCGCCCCGCTCACGCTCGCTGCCCAGCAGCCTGCCGCCGACACGCCATCCCTCTCTCGCGCGATGGCACTTCTCAAGAGCGACAACGCCTGGACACTCCAGAAGCAGGTCGCCCTGTGCGAGATCCCCGCACCGCCGTTCAAGGAGCAGGCGCGCGGCGTTGCCTTCCGCGCCGAACTCGTCGCGCTCGGCTACGCCGACGCACGCATCGACGAGGTGGGCAATGTGGTGGCCGAGGTGCCAGGGGCGTCAAAGGGACCGACCGTGCTCATCACCGGGCACCTCGACACCGTCTTTCCCGAGGGAACGGACGTCAGAGTCCGGCAGGATGGCGCGCGGCTCAAGGGACCAGGGATTGGCGACGATTGCCGGGGCCTCGCCGTGGTGCTCGCGACAGCGCGTGCCGTGAAGCAGTCGGGGCTGCGCTTCGCCGGGCGCGTGATCTTCGTCGCCAACGTCGGAGAGGAAGGTCCGGGCAACCTCCGTGGCACGCGCCACCTGCTCGGCACGAGCTACAAGGGACAGGTGGACTACTTCATTTCGGTGGACGGCGCGGGCACCGACATCGTGAGCCGTGCGGTGGGAAGCAACCGGTACAACGTGCACTTCCTGAGCCCGGGCGGACACAGCTACGGCGCGTTCGGCATGCCCAATCCCATTCACGCGATGGGACGCGCCATCGCCACCATCAGCGACATCCAGGTGCCGCGTTCGCCCAAGGCCACGTTCAACGTGGGCATCGTGTCGGGCGGCACATCGGTGAATTCCATCGCCATGGAAGCGGTGATGGACGTGGACATGCGCAGCGAGTCGGCGGAAGAACTGGCAAGGCTCGATGTGCAGGTTCGCAAGGCGATCAACGATGCCGTGGCCGCGGAGAAGGCGCGGTATCCGGGGTCGAACAAGGGCCTGACCGTGCGCATCGACACCATCGGCATCCGCCCCACCGGCGCGCAGGCCGATGACGCGCCCATCGTGCGCGCCGCTCTGTCGGCGGCCCGGCAGCTCGGGCTCACGCCGAGCATCGGGGCGTCAAGCACCGATTCCAATTACCCCATCTCGCTCGGCATTCCCGCGATCACGATCGACGGCGGTGGGGACGGCAGCGGCGCGCACTCCCACGACGAGTGGTATGAGGACGGGCCCGCCGGGTATCTCGGGCCACAGTGGGCGCTGCGGATCATCGCCACGCTGGCCGGAGTCGCACCCTGACCGCTGCGCGCCGGCGTGACGCGGGGTTAGCACGGCGTCGCTCGCATGTGTGGGCGCTGGCACTCCTGTGTGCGGGACTGGGCTCGACGCTTCTCGCGGGCCAGACACCGCGTGCGCCACGCGTCGCACCATCGAGTATCACCTGCATCGTCGCCAAGCTGGCAGACGGCGACTCTTTCACCTGCACCGACGGCCGGCAGGTGCGGTTGCTGCTCATCGACACGCCCGAACTGGCACAGACGCCGTGGGGGCAGATGGCCAGGCGTCAACTCGAGTCGCTCGTGCGTCCGGGCACGAAGGTGCGGCTTGAACTCGACCGCACCGCGGTTGACCGCTACCGTCGCACGCTGGCGTACGTCTGGGTCGATACGGTGATGGTCAACGAGACGATGGTGGCCAACGGATGGGCGATGGTGCTCGCCTACGAGAACGTACGCCACCTCGAACGCCTCCAGCGCGCGGAACGCTCCGCACGGGAAGCGAAGCGCGGCTTCTGGCAGGCTTGGGCGTTCCGGTGCCGCCCCGTGGATTTTCGCGCGCGGCGGTGTGGAGGGTCGTCCCGGTAGCAGCACGGATGATGGCCGCCGCTGTGCGGCAATCTCCGACATTGGCATCCGCATTCACCCTGATACCTATGCGCGGCGCTCCGGTCACATTCCGGAGATGGCCCCGCGATCGTCATCCGCGCTTCCCGCGCCCTTCAACCGTTACCCGATACTCGTGTGGCTTGCGGGGCGTTCGGGGCGCAAGGCGCATCGGAGTTTCCGCGTCCGTCAGGTCGTTCAGGCCGGCTTTGCATTGACCTGCGCCCTGCTCGGCGTGCAGTTCGCGCGATGGGTGACGAGCGCACAGGCCGGCCAGCTGCCGCTCCCGTCCCGCCCCACTGGTGCCGAGGGCTTTCTCCCCATCAGCGGATTAATGGGCGCGCTCGACTGGATCTATCAGGGGAGCCTCAACGTCATCCATCCCGCCGCGACGGTACTCGTGCTCCTCGCCATCGCGCTGGCGTTGCTGCTGCGGAAGTCGTTCTGCTCGTGGGTCTGTCCCGTTGGCTTCCTCTCCGAGTTGCTCGCCCGTTTGGGACGTGCGGCTTTCGGTCGCAATTTCCGCCCGTGGAAATGGCTCGATATCCCGCTGCGCGGCGTGAAGTGGCTGCTCATGCTCTTCTTCGTGGGCTCGGTGCTGACGATGGGTCGCGAGGAGCTCAGCGCCTTTCTGTCGTCGCCGTACAACCGCATCGCCGACGTCAAGATGGGGCTCTTCTTCACGGACCTCAGCACCGTCGGACTCACGATCATCGGTGTGCTCGTGGTAGGATCGGTTTTTGTCCAGGGCCTTTGGTGCCGATATCTCTGTCCCTACGGCGCGCTGCTCGGTGCATTCTCCTGGGCGTCTCCCGCCCGCATTCGGCGCAATCCCGAGGCCTGCATCTCGTGCGGCCTCTGCGACAAGGCGTGCATGGCGCGCCTGCCGGTCGCATCGAAGGACACGATCCGCAGTGTGGAATGCACCGGCTGCATGGACTGCGTGGCGGTCTGCCCCAAGAGTGAGGCGCTCGGTCTCCAGGTCGGACGCCGCCGTGTAGCGCCCCTCGCCTATGGCGCTGCCGTGGTGGGACTGTTCCTGGCCGGCTATGTGGGTGCCCGCGCCGCGGGCATCTGGGAGAATTCCATCGCGGACGCCGAGTATGTGGAACGGATCCAGAACATCCGCTCCAACGAATACGGGCATCCCGGCATGGAAGGTCCGAGCGCGAGCGCGCCCCGAACGCGCTAGTCCCGGAAGGGGGTGCAAGGAGCCGCGCCGGCCGGCGGCTCGCCGAAGTGCGGGGCAACGATCTGACAGATTTTGACTGTCACAAGACTGGCCTCCGCGCCGTTTCTCTCCATATTCCTAGCGCGGATTCCCTCCAGCCCCCCGACCCCGCTCCATGTCCGACTTTCGTGCCCGATTGGACGCGTCGATTGCGTCCCAGTATGTAATCGATCGCGAACTCGGCGGCGGCGGGATGTCGCGCACCTTCGTCGCGACTGAGCGCGCCCTGAATCGCCGGGTCGTCATCAAGGTACTGGCCCCCGAACTGCTCGCCGGCGTCTCGGTGGAGCGGTTCAACCGCGAAGTCCTCCTCGCCGCACAGCTGCAGCATCCCCACATCGTCCCGGTGCTGGGCGCCGGCGACGCCGATGGCCTGCCGTGGTTCAGCATGCCGTACGTGGATGGGGAATCGGCACGCGCCCGCCTTGCCCACGGCCCGCTCGCCATCGGCGAGGTCATCAGCATCCTGCGTGACGTGGCGCGCGCGCTGGCCTTCGCGCACGCGCAGGGTGTGGTGCACCGCGACATCAAGCCCGACAACGTGCTGCTCGCCGCGGGCAGCGCCACGGTCACCGATTTCGGCATCGCCAAGGCGATCTCCACCATTCGCGGCGACGCCCCGGGCGGCACGCTCACCGCCATCGGCACCTCCATCGGCACGCCGGCGTACATGGCGCCGGAGCAGGCGGCCGGCGATCCCGATGTCGATCATCGCGCCGACTTCTACTCGTTCGGAGTGCTGGCATACGAACTGCTCGCCGGCCGCACGCCGTTCCACGACTTGCCGCCGTCGCGCATGCTGGCCGCGCAGCTGAGCGAGAAGCCGCGCGACATTCGCGAACTGCGCGTCGACACGCCCGCGGCGCTCGCGCAGATCGTCATGCGCTGCCTCGAGAAGGCGCCCGCCGACCGGCCGCAGACGGGCGCCGACATCGTGAAGGTGCTCGATTCCGTCACGTCGAGCGGCGCGGGCACCGCCGCCCCGGTCATACTCGCCGGCGGACAGATGCGGACCGGACGCGCCATCGGCATCTGGGCGGCGGTCACCGTGCTGGTGGCCCTCACCGCCTGGGCCGCCACGCGCGTCATCGGACTACCGGATTGGGCGTTGCCGGGCTCGGTGGGGGTGATGCTCCTCGGACTCCCGATCATCGGCCTCACGGCGTACGTGCAGCGCACGGCCTATCGCCTCTACACCGCGACGCCGGCGTTCACCCCCGGCGGCAACACCGCCGCGCACGGCACCATGGCGACGCTGGCCCTCAAGGCGAGCCCGCACGTCTCATGGCGGCGCACGTGGATTGGCGGCGCCGTTGCCGTGGGCGGTTTCACGGTGCTCGTGCTGGGATACATGGTGATGCGCGCCATGGGCATCGGCACGGTGGGTTCGCTCATCGGCAAGGGCGCGTTTGGCCAGAACGAGACCATCATCGTGGCCGACTTCAAGAGCCCGGCCAATGATTCCACGCTCGGCGTCACCGTCTCCGAGGCGCTGCGCACCGACCTCGCCCAATCGAAGAACCTGAAGGTGCTCACCAAGGCGGCGGTGGCCGAGGTGCTGCGCCTCATGCAGAAGCCGGCCGACGCCGCCGTCCCGTTCACGCTCGCGCGTGAAGTGGCGAGCAGAGAAGGGGCCAAGGCCGTGCTCGACGGCGACATCGTGGAACTGGGCGGCAGCTACGTCATCTCGGCGCGCCTCGTGGGCGCGCTCGACGGCGCCGAACTCGCCACGTTCCGGCGCACCTCCAAGAACCAGGGCGAACTCGTCGAGGTGCTCGGCGAGCTGTCCAAGGACATCCGCAGCAAGGTGGGCGAATCCCTGCGCGAGGTGCGCGAGTCCATCCCGCTCGAGCGCGTCTCCACCTCGTCGCTACCGGCGCTGCGCAAGTACGTGGAGGGCGTGCAGCTCATCGCCACCACTGGTGACAACGCCAAGGGGCGCGAGTTGCTGCTGCAGGCGGTGGCGCTCGACAGCACGTTCGCCATGGCGTGGCGGCGCATTGCCGCGAGCTATTCCAACGATCCCGGGTCGCAGGCGGCGCAGCAGGCGGCCAGCATCAAGGCCTATCAATACCGCGACCGGCTCAGCGATAGCGAACGCCTACTGACCGAAGCGTACTACTGGTCGAGCGGCCCGACGCCCAACCGCGAGAAGACCATCGCCGCGTACGAAGCGCTGATCGAGCGCGATTCGATGAACCGGTCGGCCACCAACAACGTGGCGATCGTGTACTGGCAGATGCGCGATCGGGCGAAGGCCGAGGCGTCGTACCGCCGTGCCATCTCGGTCGCCCAGCCCTTTGGCGGCTCGTTCGTCGGCCTCATGCAGGTGCAAATCGAGCAGGGGAAGTTCGCGGCGGCAGAGTCAACGCTGGCGTTGTTTGAACGGAAGCTCCCCAACCATGGCGACATCGCGGCCTCGCGCGCGCTGCTTACCATGGCCAAGGGCAATCTCGCCGCCGCCGATTCCATCCTGCGCAACTCTGCGCCGACCTTGCGCACGGACGACGCACGACGGACCACTGCCTTCGCGATGTCCAACATCCTCACGGCCCGCGGCCGGGTGCGCGAAGGAATGAAGTGGACGGCCCAGTCTGTTCCGACGCAGGGCAGCCCCGAAGTGCTCAACGCCGGCCGGCTCATCGTCATGCTCGACAGCGCCTGGGTGCAGGCGTATTACCTCAACGACGCGGCGGCAGCGAAGGCGACGGTGAAACGGGCACTTGAGCGTGTGCCGATCAACTCGCTCGCGGCACCGGACCGCCCGTGGGGTACTCTCCTTGGCATCGCGGCGGTGACGCGCGACGCGGCCGCGGCGCGCACGTATGCCGCCGCGCAGCAACGGGACATCGTCTCGTCGTCCTTCTCGATGTTCAAGGGCGCAACACCGGTCAATCGCGCCATGCTCGCCATGGCCGAGAACCGTCCGCAGGAGGCCGCCGCGCTCTTCGCGGAGGCCGACAAAACCGACCTCGGCCCCGAACAGATTGGCCCGTGGCGCGCCCAGGCGCTCGACCTCGCCAACCAGCCGGACTCGGCGATCACCGAGTTCGAGCGGTTTGTCGCCTTCCGCGATGCCACCTACATCCTGCACCGCGATTATCTCGCCGGCTCGCACAAGCGCCTCGGCGAGCTCTACGACGCCAAGGGCAACGTGGCCAAGGCCATCGAGAACTACGAGAAGTTCGTCGGCCTCTGGAAGGACGCCGACCCGGAGCTGCAGCCCAAGGTGCGCGAAGTGAGGGCGCGACTGGACGTGCTCAAGCGAAAGGGCGCGAGGGGCTAGCACATCGTCCTCTCACGTCAGGAGACGCGAGGATTATTCGGCACCATTTTTCAGGATTTCCCTGACAGGGTTTTCCCCGTATCCTGATTTGCCCATCCATAAGCATCCGGGTATTATCGGGGGTGAAGATCCGCGCCGGCATGTCGCGCGGATCGGGCCTACGACGCTCACAAATTGGCCCGCACGGGTGTGACCGCTGAGCCCCGGGTGAGGCGGAATCGTGAGTCGCGCTTTCGGCGCGCACGCAAGCCGGACCGGATGGAGCGTGAACGCCCGCCGAGGCCGAGAGCACCATCAATACCTGGCGTCGACAAGGTTACGATCGTGGTTTCGCGGCACTGTACAGCGCCAACGTGCCCAGCGGCGTACCGAACCGCTGGCGCATCGCCACCTGCTCAAAGCCTCCTGCTTCGAAGATCGTGCCAAGCCGTCCGGCGGCGTGGTCGCGGGTGTTCGTGAACCCATCCAGCAGCTGGACGAAGACGAACAGTCCACGCATTAACGGGTTGGTCGCCGGTCCCCAGTCAACGACGTGCAATTCTCCGCCTGGCTTGAGTACACGCCACACTTCGTGAACCGCGCGCAGCTTGTCTGCCGGGGCTAGATGGTGGAAGAAGAGACTCGAGACGACGCGATCGAACTGCCCCGCCGGATACGGCAGGTCATACGCGAACCCCTCGTTGAACGGGACCTCGTGACCTGCCCGACGTAGCTTCGTGGCCGCAATGGCAATCATGGCGGGATCGGCATCCACCCCCACCATGGTGACGCTTGGCACGGACTGCTTGATCCACAGCGCCAGTGTGCCTGTGCCAGACGCCAGGTCCAGCACGACGTGCTCGGGCCTGATCGCAGCCTGCACAATCAGGGCACCTTTCACCCTTCGCTCTCGCGTGGTGGCGGCAACCACGCGGTCGTAGAGCGGCGTCAGCCGGTGGTACGCCAGGGCCGGGACGTAATCGGCATCGCGGTCCCTCACGGCGCCATCGCATCCATCATTTCGCTCGGCATTGGCGTGGCCACGAGCACGGCTGTTACCACAAGCACCACGAGCGCCGCCGCCAGCTCGAGTGCTGCGGACTTACGAAGGCGGGCCGTGGCAGTGTCGCTCCCCAGGTTCGGCAGTACACGTTTCCAGTTGTAGGCGCCGGTTCCGGCAGCAACCGACAGTAGGGTAAGCTTGACCAGCAACACCCGCCCGTACGGCTCCTGCCAGAAGCCCCCCACGGAACCAATGTTGCGCCACGAAGCAATCCCCCCCGTGATGAGCAGCAACCCTGAAAAGCCAAGTGCGGTCGGGCTGAACGCCCTGACCAGACCCGCCACATGCTGATGCCGCTCCTCGCCACCCGACCGCAGCACCGTTGGCACCGCGACGAGCATTAACGCACCAAGGCTGCCGATCCAGCCGCCAGCCCCGATGACGTGCAACGCGTGGACGGCCATCGCGAGCGTCGTCGCCGCCGCCGCATGACCTGACATTGCGACACTCGCCGCCAAGGCAGCCGCAGTAGCGGTGAGCGCGGTCCATCCATGCGATCGTCTCCGTCGAACTCGATGCGTCCCCCAGAGTCCAACGCCGGTCGCGCCCAGCGCCAGCCACCACGCGCGTCCCCAGCCCGACTGCAACAACAGCGCCGAGAGTGACGAGCGCGTCCACGCCTCATGCACACCGAAGAACACGGCGTGCTGCGCGATCAATCGGGCGACCGTTGTTGCGCCGATGATCCACAGCAGCGTCGTCGCCCACCCGATCGCCGTCGGCGTCACCGCGTCGGCCACTGCCACTCCGCGGAGGCGCGCCTGCCGCGCATAACGCGGCCAGACCACGAGATGCAGGGCGACGATGCCGAGCAGGCCCACGAGGGCAATCGACAGCACTGCGCGAATCGCCACGTAGACCGGGGACTCCACACCGAACGCCGACGCGAAGGGCCCCTGACGCAGCGTGGCGAACGCGACCACCGCCGGCACGTTCATCGCACGCCCGGCACGCGAGAACGGGACGTGCCGTTCAGCTTAGCTGACGCGCCGCCTCCCAGCGTCCACTCACCGGTCGCTGGCTTCGTCGATTCGACTGGGCCAGCATCGAGGACAAACGTGTACTGCCCCCGCATTGGGTGACCGTCCGCACCTGCCGCCTGCCACTTCACCGTATATCGGCCGGCGGGCATTGTGCCGAGTATCTTCGCGGTCAACGTCTTGGTGTCGTCCGGCGCAAACCGCACGGAATCAAGCGCCACTGCCTTACCGGCGGCATCAAGCAGCGTGAGTCGACTCAGCGCGATCGTCAGGGGTTCATTGAACGTGAGGGACAATGCGCGCGGCATGGTCGGCACGTGGCTCTCGGCGGCTGGCACCGCCCGCACCAGCCGCGGATGCGCCGAGGCCGAGCGAAAGGGGAACACGAGCGCGAGCAAGAGCAGGAACGCGAGTGGTCTAGGCCTGCAGGTCTGTAACATGGAGTCTCTCATGATGAGGGGGCCGGCGAGCCGCGCCGCGCGGATTTTATGAAGCGTAAAATACGCGACCACGGCCCAGTCTGCGTAGGCCGTTGGAACTGACATCCTTGGCGACGGACACCGCCGAAGCCGCTGCAACTCGGTCAGGCGGGATCCGTTGGCCGGCGCGCTCGACTGCCCGTCTGGGTGTGTCGCACGACCCAGCGCGAACCTCGCCGTTCGAGAATCGCCGTGCCGCGGCCCACGGCATCAATCGCCCGACCATTCACGTCCGCCTTCAGGGTATACCGAAAGAGCACCCACGCGGTTCCGCCGTCCACGTGAACTTCAAGATCGGTGGGGCGGTACTGGAAGTTCTTCATCTCCAGGAGCTCGGGAGCAAGGTGATGATCGCGGTAGTCGGTCCATCCGCGGTTCATCCCCGCGCCCTCGACGACGGTCAGGCTGTCGCCGGCATATAGGGAATCGAGCGCCTTCATGTCATTCCGCTCGGCAGCCGCGAAGACGGCGAGAAGCGTCGCCGCCACCGTCGCGGCTTCTCCGCCGTCGGAAGGTCGCGGGGGATGCGCCGCATGTGCACTATGGGCGGACTGGGCCCCAACTGGAACCGAGAGGAACAGGAACGAAACCACAAGGGAGCGACACGTGCGGATGATCGGCATTGGGGGGACGTTGGAGGTGGACGTGAAGGAAGTCAGCGGCGACATGGCACGCGCCCGTCGCGGACCAACCCCGCAATTTCCGTTAACTTACTTTGTATTTTATCCTTCGTAAAGCCACGAGGTCCGTCGCGTCCCGATTCCGTCGTCGTTTTGGGCGTTTACTTGTCGAGCGAGCACAGTCCGCCCGGTGGGCGAGCGACCCGCCTTACGGCGATGGGTCGTTGGCGTTCCCGGCGGTGCGCGCAACGTCGCCGCACAGCGGGGCACCGTGCTCGTTGACTCCGGGCCTGCAGGAGCTTTGCTTGCTCCATACGCAATTTTACCAGTCGTCAAACCATGTTGCCCACGCCCCCTTTCGTGTTGCAATCCCTGTTGGCGCCGCTGCGACGCGTCGCTGTTGCCGCTGTGGTGACAAGTGCCGCCTGCGTGCCCCCCGCCGTGCACCGCGGATCGGACGGTGTCGCCGCCTTGGTGACCGAGCGCTCCGGCGTTCAGCCCTCTTGGGTTGCCATCGATTCGGGCGTCCGGCCCGCGAGGCCGATCCCCGTCGGACCGCTCGAAACGGAAATCGCAACCCGTCTCGCGATGGTACGCAACCCCCGCGTGCGCGTAACGCTCGCCGAGGTCGGCATCGCACAGGCCGAGCTGTGGCAGGCGGCGACGTTGCCCAACCCAGTGCTCGACCTGCTGTATGGCTTTCCACGCACTGGCACCGCCGTCTCGAATGCCGGTGTCGGCTTTTCATTCGTCCGCGCACTTCAGCTGCCGCTGCGCCGGCGCGTGGCTGCCGCGGAACTGGCAAGCACCGAAGAGCGCGTAGCCGATGCGGTGCTCGGCGTGATGACCGATGTCCAGCGCGCATTCCTCGACGTCCAGCATGCCCAGCAGGTGCTGGAACTCCGCACGACGTTTGCGGCGGCAACGGCGGCGTCCGCCGGTGCGGCGAAGGCGTTGCGGGAGGCAGGTAACGTGCCCGCGCTCGTGCTCGTGAGCGAGCAGGCGATGGCCGAACAGAGTGTCGCCGATGTCGCAGAGGCCGAAGGCGCGCTCGCCGCTGCCCGCGCGGAGCTGGGGCGCCTGATGGCAGCGGGAGTCGGTGATACCGCGTGGACGATTGCCGAGCGGCTGCGGGATCCGAGCACGATCACCTGGCCGGTAGGCGCACTCGACTCGCTCGCGCTCGCTCGCCGGCTCGATGTAGCTGCCGCGCGCGAAGGCGCTCGTGCCGCCGCCGCCGCCCTCGGTCTCGACCAGCGTTTTCGCCTGCTGGCGGACGGTACGATCGGCGTCTTCGTGGAACGCGAACCCGACGGACGTTTCGCCGGCCCGACGGCGGGTATCCCACTCCCGCTGTTCAACCGAGGCGGCGCCGTGATCGCCCGGGCCCGCGCCCAACTCCGTCAGCGCGTCGCGCAACACGACGCGCTCGTGGTGGACGTGCACGCGCAGGTGCGTACGCAACTCGCTCAAGTGCGGAGCGCCGGGCGGCGAGCACAACACCTGCGCACCGTGGTGCTGCCGCTTCGTCGGCGCGTGCTCGACGAACTGCAGCGCCACGTGAACGCCATGGATGCCTCGGTGTTCGCGCTGTTGCAGGCGAAACAGGCTGAGCTCGACGCGGGCCGTCTGTATCTCGATGCGCTGCACGACTATTGGCTCGCGTATGCCGCGCTCGAGCGGGCGGTGGGTGGTGCGCTGCCGACTCACGGAGCACGCTCATGAATGAGGAACAAGAGATGACGAGTATGGGTCGCAAGCCCGAAGGCACCACACTCTCGCGGCGAGACATGATGCGCCAGGGTGCCGCGGCCATCGCCGGCGGGGCATTGGTCATGGGGGTGCGGCCGGTGCTCGCCCAGGCAACGCCTGCTGAAGCGGAGACGCCACAGCTGGCACCCGTCGCGCGCAAGGTGCCGCCGGGCCGTCCAGGCGTCGACTACACCCCCGTGGTCACGCCGAACGGGGCAACGCTCCCATTTCGCCTCGTCGACGGCGTAAAGGTCTTCCACCTCACGGCCGAAGTGTTCACGCATGAGTTCGCCCCGGGACTGCGTGTCACCTGCTGGGGATACAACGGGCGGACACCGGGGCCGACCATCGAAGCGGTCGAAGGGGATCGCGTGCGCATCTATGTCACCAACAAGCTCCCCGAGCCCACGAGTGTCCACTGGCACGGCGTGCTCCTGCCGTCGGGGATGGATGGGGTGGCTGGGTTGAGCCAGGCGCCGATTCCGGTGCGCGCGACGTTCAAGTACGAGTTCACGCTGCGTCAGCACGGCACGCTGATGTACCATGCGCATTATGACGAAATGGTACAGCAGGGACTGGGCTTGATGGGGATGTTCGTCATCCATCCTCGGCACCCGGTTGCCCGACCGGACCGGGATTTCGTGTTGCTCTCGAGCGAATGGAAGGTGCCCATCGGCGCATCGCGGCCCGACCCCAACGAGATGACCGACTTCAACATTCTCACCTTCAACGGCAAGGCCTTTCCGGCGACCGAGCCGCTGCAGTTGCAGCTCGGGGAGCGGGTGCGGATCCGCTTCGGCAACCTGAGCGCGATGAGTCACCACCCCATCCACGTGCACGGCCTGAAGTGGCGCGTGGTGGCCACCGACGGCGGCGACATCGCCGTGGCCGGCCAGTGGCCGGAGACGACCGTGCTCGTTCCGGTTGGCACGACGCGAACCGTTGAGTTCGTCGCCGACAACCCTGGTGACTGGGCCATGCATTGCCACATGACGCATCACATCATGAACCAGATGGGGCACGGCGGCACCAACATGGTGGGCGCGGATCCCGGGGCGATCGATGCGCTGACCGCGAAGCTGCTCCCGGACTACATGACCATGGGCGAGACAGGCATGGGCGGGATGGCCGACATGGGGATGCCGATCCCCGATGGATCCATTGCGATGCTCGGCGGCGCCGGCCCGCACGGCCCCATCGACATGGGGGGAATGTTCACGATCCTGAAGATCCGGGAGCGGTTGCCGCGCGACGGTGATGCGGGGTGGTACCAGAATCCACCAGGCACCGTGGCAGTCGAAGCGACGGCAGATGAGTTACGCCGGGATGGCGTCGCCGGGTAAGCTCGTGCGCGCGCAGTGCGCACAGCGGGGGCTTCAGTGAGTTCCGGTTGGTGGCAGACGCGTCGTATGCGGGCACAGACCTGTTGGACTGGCGGCCTGCAGGCCCGGGCAAATCAGGTGCGTAATCGCCCACGACCCGCGATGTTCGCAGTGAGACAACGGGTCGCCCGCTGGCGCGAGCGGGTGCAGCACCATGAGGCCCGAGGCCCACGCCATGAGCAGCGCCGTACCCGCAACGCTGATGGACGCACCGGACACGTGAGTGCCAACTGCGGCGTCCTCGCCGGCAAGGCGCCGAATACGACGAGCCATCAGGTCTGGCCGCTGAAAACCGACGGCGGGCTCGACGGCGTCGACATCAGCCCCTGCGAGACGAAGAATCGCAGAAGCCAGGGGGAGCGCATGCTGCCGGGCAGCGGCGTCATCCGCGGTGATCTCCGCCTCGTCGCGCAGGTCGTCTGCCAGACGCCGGATCGTCGGCAGCCAGAAGAGGACGCCCGCCAAGGCACGCAACGCGAAAAGGCGCAACGGATCGCGACGACGCAAGTGCTCCGCCTCGTGGGCAAGTACGGCCACCAGTTCGTCCTGCGTGAGCCGTTGCGCCAAGTCGCCGGCGACATACACCTTCGGCCGCCACCAGCCGGTTGTGAATGCCGGGTTGGGAAGACCCTCCACCACCCGTACGCGTCCGGCGCTGAGGCCAGCTTTGGACGCGGCCAGATGCACCGCGCCGCCAGCGGGAGGCGTCTCCAGCGGCAGCGCGCGCAGTATGTGCGCGTGACTGTGCGCGGCGCGCATGCGATCGAAGGCGGCGAACGCGAGACCGGCGTACAGGAGGGTGTGGAATACCGTATGAACGGGTTCCAGCAGGTGGTGCAGCGCAACCAGGCAGAGAACGCCCAGATGCTGCTGCGACGCCGAGATCCACGGAACCGCGCCGATCAGGTGGTGACCGACAACCGGACTGATGCTCAACACGAGCAACACTGCCAGCGAAAGCAGAACCCGCCGCCGGTGGCGCTGCTCGCGTCGCACCAGTGGCGGCAGCACCGCCGGTCTTTCGGTAATCGCTGGCGTCACGCCCCGTCGCGCTCGCGCAGCTTGCGACGCACCAGGCGTGCGAGATCCTCGAGTTGCGCGGGGTCCTGCTCGGCCAGCACATCAACGAGCGAGGCCGCGACCGCATCTGGACCGAACGAGAGAATTCCCTCCACGACCCGGCGCGAGGCGTGGGCCATGAACGCCGTCTCGTCGAGGCGCGCTGCGTAGTGATAGAGGTCGTCGCTGCGCGTTCGCTCGAGGATGCGCTTGGCGGTCAGGCGGTTCAGCACCGTGATGGTGGTGAGCGGCGACACGACGTGCGACCGCACCACACGGGAATGGATCTCGCGCGCCGTGGCCGGGCAACCGATGTCCCAGACCACGTGGAGAATGCGCGCCTCCAGATCGCCAAGCACCTTGGCGAGCCCTTCGGCGGAGAGCCGGACGGTGTCCTGCAGTTTCGGTGCGGGGCGAGTCCGCCCGATCGGTTTCAGCGGTGCCATGGGCGCTCCTCCATGCCACGAGACGGTACGTTGGCTTGCTGACATGGTCAAATCTACGCGGTGTTTTATTCTCGGTAAAGTGATGGGAGCCGCTTGCTCGCCCGACGCATGTCCGATAGACCTACTCGCAACATTGTTGCACCGCAGGCGCATGCCATACCCATCTCTGCCACGACGGAGAAACCGTGTCCGCGAATTGCCGCATCTCAAACGACCGAAACACCGATGTGTGCGACGCCGTCACTTAACGTGGCCTGAGTCCCGTCGACTGGTCCTATGCGAACACCGGAGACGACGTGCAGCAGGTGCCAGGGATAGGGACACCGTGCATCGCGGCAGGACCGACGCCGCGAACCACGCTCGTGTCCGCCCGGTAGCCGTCTGTCGGTATTCCTACAAACCATCTTGCAGGTGGGTACGCAGGAAAGCTCGTGGCAGCGCACCTCGGTCAACTCGGTGTCGTCGAGAGTGAGGCAGACGTTTGCAGAATTCACGACATCCACCGGCGCGGTGTCGGCGAGGAGGCGTCCCGGGTATCAACGGCCGGCTGTCGCACATCCGGCGGCGGTGCTGCTGTAGGTCTCGTCTTGAAACTGATTCAGTGCCGGCACCGCTGACCTCCATGCCTACTCGCACCTGTTGCGGCGCGCCGATTCCGAGTAGCAGCGCACCCGCCTCGGCTGGCGCCTCAAGCTCCGCGCGCCACGCGTGATTGGGGCGGTGCTGATTGCCCCGCAAGAGCGGCGCGCCGCGGTTACGCCGTGGTGAAGGTGAAGATCATTCCGTACGTGCCATTGGCGGCCTGCCATCCGGCACCCATCATGCCCGGACCCCACTGACCGTTCATCATCGAAGTTGAGCCCATCATCCCGCCTGAAACATTCTGGCCACCCATCATCGAGCCTGGTGACAGGTTGATCATGCGACCGGCGGTGTCCTTCAAGCTCGGCGACAAGTGCACCACGTACTTCGTGGCGCCCTTCAACGATGCCTGGGGCATCAGGGTGAGCGTGGTGCGGTCGGCTGACCATGTGGCGGTGGCGGCAACCACGGCGCCGGTGACGCTCCCTTCGTGCAGGACGACGAGCATTTCCATGCCGTTCATCATCGCATGGCTGAAGCGAAGCACGACTGGAGCGTTGGGAGCGACACCGGTCGCAGTGCCCGCAGGCTGAATGCTCGCCAGTGACGGCGCATTGATCGCGGAATCGGCAGGGCCGATGCCCGTGTCGGAACGAGAACAGGCCGCGACGACGAGCGCGGCAAAGGGAAGCAAGGCGAGGACGCGGGGTCGAACGAGCATCTGGGGGCTCCTTGTGTATGCTTATATAGTAAAATAGTAGTGCGTAGACGCGAAGAACGGCGTCGGGCAATCGCCGTCTTTTGTAGGGCTTATCCCGACGCTCCGGCCAGCCGAGTCGCTGATGCCGCACGGGCGTTCGAGGTGGCGGTGCCGCGCTCTGGCGCTATATTCTCTGTCCGTGCGCCCCCCATTCCTGTCCCGGCGGCTCGTAACCGGTTGCCTGATCGCCATCGCCTCCATCACGCATCCGGGTGAGGGGCTGGCGCATGGCGTGGCGCACCACCGAGAACACGCGCCCGAGGCGGATCATCCGGCTGATACCGGGCATGATCTCGGGTCGCTCAGGATATCCAGCGCCGATCACGAGCAGGACCACGCCCATGCCAATGTGGACGACGCGAGTGTTCGCAGCCGGATCGACGTGCAGGCGACCGTGGCGGAAGTCGACCTGCCGTGCGTCGCGGTTCGCGATGTCGCGGCGGACCTGCCATCAGATCGCGTGCCCCGCACTCGCGGTGACCCCTCCACGGGACCACCGCCGCGCCTGAGGGCGCCCCCCACCAGCTGACCTGACGCCTACGGCTCCCGCATGGAGCCGCTGGCCTTCGCCGTTGCCGTGGTCGCGTCCGACTACCGCGCACCCAGTGCGTGCCCGGCCCGCCGCTTCCCACGCCGCAGCGACGCACAACTCCGTTCACCGTCCGCCTCGGTCGAGCGCACCCTGCGCTCGTCCGTCCGGACCCGCGGCAGGGTCCAGCGTTGCCATCTACCACGTCTTTGCAGCGACTCATCGTGGTCGCCGCACTCTTGTTTCCGTCGGCCCCGAGCCTCCGTGCCCAGGACCGAGAGCCACTGTCGCTCGCGGCGGCGCACGCGTCGGCTCGTCGGGTTTCCCCGGGGCTCACCGCCGCGAGGGAAGCCGTCGTTGCGGCGCAAGCGGTCGAACGCCAGGCCGGGGCATACCCGAATCCGACGGTCGCCTACGGCCGTGAGCGAACCTCCGGCAATGGCCAATCGAACGGCCAGAGCATCACGTCCATTGGCCAGCCGATCGAGTTCGGGCTGCGCAGCGCCCGTCGCGACATCGCTCGTGCTCGACGCGAGGCCGCTGCGGCTCAGCTGGCGCGCGCCGAATCGGATCTTCGTCATGATGTGACCGTCGCGTACGCCCGCGTCGTTGCGGCAGACCGGCGGGTACGCATCGCCGCACGGGCCGGTGCCGCCTTCGCCGAGGCGCTGCGCGTGAGCGAGCAGCGCCTCGCCGCAGGCGATATCGCGGGATACGCGCACCGACGGCTCCGACTGGAGGTAGCCCATGCCGCGACCGTCCGCGCCGAGGCGGTACTCGCGGCGCAGACCGCGCGCATTGCGCTCGCGTCCCTCCTCACCGCGGCCGATGCGCCGGCCACTGCCGCGGCACTGACGCTGTCGGACACCTTGGTCGCGCGAAGTCCGGCGCCGGACGCCGACTCACTCGTCGCGATCGCCGTGCGAATGCGGGCCGAGTTGCGGGCACTCGTCCTCGACGCCAGAGCGGCCGGGGCCGAGGCGCGGCTCGCTGCACGTGAGCGAACGCCCGTCCCGGTTCTTTCGGCGGGATTCAAGAACGAGCGCGTCGAGCAGCCGGGAGCAAGCGAGGCCTCGCTCGGCGGATTCATCGCCGGAATCTCGCTGCCGCTGCCGATCTTTGATCGGCGCAGCGGCGCCGTGGATGCGGCGAACGCCGAGACCCGACGACAGCTTGCGCTGGTCGCAGAGTACCGTCGGCGCGTCACTCGCGAGGTGCTCGAAGCGCACCACGCGTACCGGATCGCGCTGGAACAGGTTGCGCTCCTCGAACCGGTGGTTGGCCCAGATGCGCACGCTGCGCTGGCGGCGGCTGACGTTGCCTACGCCGAAGGCGAAATCACGCTCGTGGAGTGGCTCGACGTCTTACGCTCCTATCGCGAGGCGGAAGCCACTCTCGCATCGCTTCAGTCAGAAACGCTCATCCGACGTGCAGCGCTTGAGCGCGCCGTGGGAACTCCTCTCTCGCAGGTACCATGATGCCCCGACTTCACTCCCGCGCGGCTCTTGTGGCCGCAATCATCCTCGCCGCGTGCGGTGGGGACGACGCCGCCGAAGCACCAGGCACGGCCCAAGGCGAACCGGCGGGCGGCGCAATCACGCTCTGGACCGACTCGACGGAGCTCTTCATGGAGCATCCGGCGCTCGTGGTGGGGGACAGCATCGTCTTTGCGGCGCACCTCACGGACATCACCGATTTCGCTCCCCTTGCGGCTGGCCGCGTCACCTTCCGGTTCGTGCCGCGCGCGGGCGGCACACCCGTCGTGGTGGTGCAGGAGACGCCGCTGCGCCCTGGCATCTACGGGCCACGGCCACGCTTCACGACGCCGGGCGTGTACGATCTGACAATCATCGTGGCCAGCCCGCAAGCGAAGGACAGCATCAACGTTCCCGGCCTTCGCGTCTACGCGACGGCCGGGGAGGCCCCGCGCGAGGAGGCAGATGGCGGCGATGGCATCTCCTTCCTGAAAGAGCAGCAGTGGAAGACCCCGGGATTCCGCACGACGTTCGCCGATAGCGGGACGGTAGTGGCCACCATCGAGGCGACAGGCAGCATCATCCCGGCGGCCGGTCGACACGCGCAGGTGACGGCCCCGATCAGCGGCCTCGTGGATCCGAGCGGCGTCGCATCGTCGCCGGCTCCGGGAGAGTCGGTTGTACGCGGGCAGGTGCTTGCCGAGATCACGCCTTCGCTCGGCGAGGGTGGAAGTGCGTATGCGGAAGCGCGTGCCCGGCTGCGGGAGACCGAGGCCGAGTACGCGCGTGCGCAGCGCCTTGTCGCCGCGGAGGCGGCGCCCCAGCGCCGGCTCCGCGATGCAGAGATCCGCCTGCAGGCCGCACGCGAGACGGTGGCCGGGTTCGGTGGCAGCGCCACCAGTGGTGGCCGCCTGGCGATACAGTCGCCGATCCGCGGCGTCGTGGCCGCGCGATCGATTACGCCTGGCAGTCGTGTGGAAGCGGGCGCGCCGCTGTTCAGCATCGTTGATCCGTCGGTCGTTTGGCTCACGGTGAACGTCCCCGCCGCATTGGGTTCACGCATCGGCGTCAGTTCCGGCGCCAGTTTCGCGCTCGAAGGTGACGAACTGCGGTTCCAGACGCGCCGCACAGTGTCCGTCGGCAGCGTGATTGACCCGCAGTCGCGGACGCTCCCGCTCATCTATGAAGTATCAAATGCGAACGGGCTCATCCGCGTCGGATCCACCGCGCGTGTCGCCATACGCACGGGCCGTCGCGTCACCGGCGTCGTCATTCCCGCGTCGGCCGTGCTCGATGAGGACGGGCGCTCGATCGCATACGTGCAGACCGAAGGCGAGTCCTTCGCAAAGCGCGAACTCACGCTCGGCGGTCGGGATGGCGAGCGCGTGCTCGTGCTGAATGGGATCAAATCCGGCGACCGCGTCGTGACGGGGGCCGCCTACCAGGTGCGGCTCGCCTCGCTCTCCACCAGCGTGCCCCTCGAGGGGCACGCGCACTGACCGGGGAGCGATACGCATGTTGAACCAATTGATTGGCTGGTCGCTGCGCAATCGCGTTGTCGTCCTCGGTATCGCCGCCGTGATGCTGGTGGCCGGCGCCACTACCGCGTTGCGCATGCCGGTGGATGTCTTTCCCGACCTCACGGCGCCGACGGTGACGGTGCTGACGGAAGCGCACGGCATGGCGCCGGAAGAGGTGGAGTCGCTTGTCACGTTCCTGATCGAGACGGCCGTGAACGGCTCGACCGGTGTGCGCCGCGTCCGTTCATCCACGGCCCAGGGCATCTCGGTGGTCTGGGTGGAGTTTGACTGGGGAACGGACATCTTCCGCGCCCGGCAGATCGTTGCCGAGAAACTGCAGACGCTCGCCTCCCAGTTGCCGCCCGGCATCTCGCCGCCCGTGCTCGCGCCGGTCTCGAGCGTCATGGGCGAGATCATGATGATCGGACTCACCGGCCCGCAGCCGCCGATGGAGCTTCGCACCGTGGCAGACTGGACCATCCGTCGACGCCTGCTCGCGGTGCCGGGGGTGTCCCAGATCATTCCAATCGGCGGGGAGGTGAAGCAGTACCAGGTGCTGGCTGATCCGGCGCGCATGCTGGCGACGGGCGTGACGCTCGACGAGGTGCTGCGGGCGGCCGAAGGCTCGAACGAGAACGCCTCGGGCGGCGTGTACATGGACCGCGGGCAGGAGTATGTCATCCGCGGCATCGGGCGCATTCGCTCGTCGGATGACATCGCCTCCACAGTGGTCGCCGTGCGCGGCGGCATCCCGGTGCTGCTGAGCCAGGTGGCGGACGTGCGCATCGGCGCGGCGCCGAAGTTTGGCGATGGCTCCGTGAATGCAGAGCCCGGCGTGGTGCTTGCCGTGCAGAAACAGCCTGGAGCAAACACGCTCGAGTTAACCGAGCGCATCGAGCGGGAGCTGGGGGACATTCAGGCGGCGCTCCCAAAGGGCATGGCGGTCCACTCGGAACTGTTCCGGCAAGCCGACTTCATCACCGTGGCAGTGAACAACGTCGTCGCGGCGCTTCGCGACGGCGCGATCCTCGTCGTGATCATCCTGTTCCTCTTCCTCGGGAACATGCGCGCGACCGCGATCTCGATCCTCGCCATCCCGCTCTCGCTCGTCGTCGCGATCTTCGCCATGCAGCTTCTGGGCATCACGATCAACACGATGACGCTTGGCGGCATGGCGATCGCGATCGGCGCGCTCGTGGACGACGCCATCATTGACGTGGAGAACGTCTTCCGGCGACTGAAGGAGAACCACCACCTTCCGGCGGCGCAACAGCGGTCCGCGCTGTGGGTCGTCTACACCGCGTCAAGGGAAATCCGGGCGTCGATCGTGAATGCGACGCTCATCATCATCGTCGTGTTCCTCCCGCTGTTCTTCCTCGGCGGGGTGGAAGGACGGCTGCTGCAGCCGCTCGGCTTTGCGTACGTTGTGGCGATCCTCGCGTCGCTGCTCGTCGCCGTGACCGTCACGCCGGTGCTCTGCGCGTACTTGTTGCCAGACTCCCGATCGGTGCAGCAGGAGCAGGAGAGCCGCGTGGTGACGTGGCTGAAGGCGCGGTACGCCCGCACGATCGAACGGGTGCTGGCGCACCCGAAGCGCGTGCTCGGAGGCGCGGCGGCGGCGCTGCTGATGGCGGTTGCGGCCATCCCGCTGCTCGGCACGGCGTTCCTGCCCGAGTTCAACGAGGGCGCACTGACGGTGGCCGTGGTGACGGTGCCGGGCACCTCGCTCGAGGAGGCGAATGCGATCGGCAAGCGGGTGGAGCAGATCCTGCTCGCCAACAAGGCCGTGAAGAACACCGACCGCCGTCAGGGCCGCGCCGAGCTCGACGAGCATGCACAGGGGGTGAATGCGGCGGAGATCGACGTGACGCTGCACGACGATGTCGAGAAGGAGGTGCTGTTCGAGGCGCTCCGGCGCGAGTTCGCCGCGATTCCCGGCACCAGCGTCACGGTGGGCCAGCCGATTGGCCACCGCATCGACCACATGCTCTCCGGCACGCGTGCCAACATCGCCGTGAAGGTGTTCGGCCCCGATTTGTACCGGCTTCGCGAGGTGGGAGGCGACGTCCGCGATGCAATGCAGTCCGTGTCTGGCGTCGCCGACCTGCAACTCGAGCAGCAGATGGACGTGCCGCAGCTCCGCATCCAGGCCGATCGCGGCGCCCTCGCCCGCGTTGGCATGAGCGTCGGTCAGCTCGCCACGGCAATTGACGTGGCGTTCAACGGCGAAGAAGTGTCGCGGGTGCTCGAGGATGGGAAGAGCTTCGACCTCGTCGTGCGCTTTCCGGATGCCGCGCGCGCCAACGCAACGGCCGTCGGCGCGGTGATGTTCGATACGCCTACCGGAGAGCGCGTCCCGCTCTCGCAGCTGGCACAGGTGAGTGTGAGCCGCGGCCCCAATGCAATCTCCCGAGAGAATGTGCAGCGGAAGATCGTCGTGCAGGCGAATGTCGCTGGCCGTGACCTCGGCAGCACGGTCGCCGACATTCGGAAAGCGGTGGCCGCGCGCGTTCAATTGCCGGCCGGCTATCATGTGGAATACGGAGGACAGTTCGAGGCGCAGGCAGAATCCACGCGCATCCTCGGCTTTCTCTCGTTGCTATCTCTGGCGGCGATCTTCCTCATCCTGTTCGCCGAGTTCCGCTCGGCGCGCACGGCCGGTCTCGTGATGGCGAACCTGCCGCTGGCGCTCATTGGCGGCATTGGCGCCGTGCTGTTCACGGGTCGCGTTGTGAGCATTGCATCGCTGGTCGGCTTCGTCTCGCTCTTCGGCATCGCCACACGCAATGGAATCCTCCTCGTGGCGCATTACCAGCACCTGCTGCGCGAAGGCGTGCCGTTCAGGGAGGCCATCGTGCGTGGATCGCTCGAACGGCTCTCGCCAATTCTCATGACGGCGCTGACTGCGGGCCTCGCACTCGTTCCGCTGGCGCTGGGCGGAGGCGAGCCGGGAAACGAACTCCAGACCCCGATGGCGATCGTCATTCTCGGCGGACTCGTCTCGGCCACGGCGCTGAACATGGTGGTCCTGCCGGCGCTGTACTGGCTGTTCGGAGATCGTTCGCCGGCAGTCACTGACGCCGATGATCCCCTCGCCGAGGTGCCGGCTGAAGCCCGTATCCCATCAATTGCGTGAAGCGCCACGGTCGGCCAGCAAGCTACCTTCGACCGCCCGTGGTACAGCCGCAGAGCTTGCCAACCCCCGGGGGCACGGAGCGGAGTGCGAAGGGGCTGGATACGCTCGTGAACGGCGTGCGTGCCGAATAGGTCGTACAGGGCATCGACATGCGCGGCGCATCGGCGGCTGCCTTGCCGATGCCAATTGCAGGAGACGCTCCGGATGGCTGACGCGGTTCACTGACGTTCCGCGCTCGCTCCTCGATTCGCTGGTGTCATGCCGCCCGGTGCACACGCGCCCTCGATGTAATTGCCGGACGGGCAGGCGCGAGCCACGTGACACCGCAACAGGACGTTTCGAATTACTTCCAGTCGGACAGAATCTGCACCGTCCTGTCTGGTCTACTGGGGTCGTTGGTGTGTAAATGCACTCGAAAGTCGTGCGGGCCACCCATGCCTTGGTACATCATGAACGAGACGGACATGGCCGTCTGTTCTCCCGGCTTGAGCGACCTCTTGCCGAGTACTGGCGACGGGGGACAGCACCCCTTCACGACCTCGATGTACGGCGCCTGGGTGAACTCGAGCACCTCCTTACCGCCATTCGTGATTTCGAACTTCGCCTCGATCATCTTGCGATACGGCACCGCGCCGAAGTCGATTACTTCCTTGTCGATCACCAGACGAGGTGCGCTGTCGTGCGGTCGCGCGGCGACGATGGGCATCGGGGTCCGACTGACGCCAAGCGCCACACCGCCAATCGCGAGCACGGCGAGTCCGGCGCTCCATAGTCGCCAGATTCTCTGCGGACGCTTTCTCGTCGACGTCACATCAAGGGATGGATCCGTGTTCATGGTGCCTGCTCCTCGGAGCGAGAGCGTGAGATGTGCTGGTCAGTGGGATCGCAGCGCCGGATTCGGCGCGCTGTCGCGTGTCGTGCGAAGTGCGCGAGGAAAGCTTGGCACACGTTCATAGGCAAACTGGAAGCTCCAGAGGTAGTCGACGAGCGCCCAAGTCTGCGCCTCGGTGAAAATGGGCCCCCAGTACGGCATGCCCGTGCCCATGCCGCCGCGAATGATCTTGCCCTGCAGGAACGCGGCGCTCGCCCCCAGCATGTTTCGCTTGTCGGTGAAATCGGTTGGAGCCACGGTTCCGTGCCCCGACATTCCGGGCATGCCGGTGTGCTCGCCGCCCGAGGGGTCGGCCGCGGGGCCGGCCACCAGCGTCTTCGCCATTACGCCATCACCGCGGCCCGTCTCTCCGTGGCACGCTGCGCAGTTGTCCCGGTACAGTTGGCGTCCCTCGGCAAGACGCTCTCGCGAGGTCGCCGCTCGCCAGATAGCCGCGACTTCATCCCACAGCTGCTGATCAGTCAGGCGGGCATTCACCGGGTGCTTCCGCAGCGCGCGCCATACCTGTGCCGGACTCTGCATCCGCTGGTCTCCACCGTCTGGAGCCACAGGGGTCGGCAGACCAACGGCACGCGCCGCAGTCGGCGTCTCCGCGGGCAGAACGTCACTCGGATGGGCCTGATCGAGATCGAGCTTGAGGCGCAGAAACAGCGGCACCGAGTCCGCCAGCACGCGCGCGCCTGAACCCGTGACTTCAATCGTGCCGCGCATCCGCCAGTGATTCGGCCCGCACCAGCGCGTGCAGTAATACGTGTACTTGCCCGGCTTATCAAAGACCACCGTCGTCGTCATCCACTTGCCGGGCAGGAGGTCCACCGCCGGTCGGACGCTCTGACCGATCGCAAAGCCATGCACCACATCGTCCGAGGTCATGCGCAGTGTGAGCGGTTCTCCCACCCGCGCGGTGATAGCGCCCGGCGTCCACCCGCCGTCATCCGGCAGGCGTCCGCGCAGCTCGACCGCGCTGGCTGGCCCCCGTACAGCAACCACGGTCAGTACGGCCAGGGCGACCGTACCGAACACGACAAGCAGACGTGCCCCCCATTCGGCTCTCATGCGATCAATAGCCCCATCAGACCGACGGTGATGAGAAGACAAAAGGCGATCACGGGTGCGGCCTGCCGCAACGCCGCTCGCGGTTCGTGCTCCTCGGCGGCGATACGGTGCGCGGTCACGGCGGACCACGTGAAACCGGCGACCAGCACGAGGGCCTGCATCGTCGGGACACTGCGCGTCAGGTACGGCTGCCAGCTTACGTGCGCAGTTCCGAAGAGGTTCCAGCCAACGCCGAACGGATCGCTCATCGTCGGCCAGAGGTACGAGATGCTGGCGAATACAAACGAGAGACTGAACGCGATCCAGGCCATCAGGCCCAGGGGCACCAGCGCGTACGAGAACGCAATGAACGACCGTTTGACGGATTGTGTTGACCGGGAGAGCGCGCGACCAGCGCTGACAGCGGCCAGAAACACCCCGGGCAGCACGCCATTGATGAACACGATCACCGCAAGTGCGTATGCGAACCACCGCGCCGCGCCGATGTCGTAGGCGGCCATCTTCAGGTCTCCCCAAGGCCCCAGCATGACCGCCGAGTAAACCATGGCTGCGCCCAGCATGATGAAACCCTTGAACGCCTCATCCAGCCGACGCCCTGCCGGTGAGCGGAGATCCGCACCGAAGGGCCGGAGCGTCACCGCGATGTTGTCGTGCGGGCAGGTTCGCACGCACTCCATGCACATGCCGCAGTAGGTGTTCTTCGCGAGTGCCCCGGGGTACAGCATCCACGGGCACCCGGCGCCGTCTGCGTTGCCGCGATAGCAGCTCTTCTCGGTGTGCGCGGCACAGGTGGCCTTGTTCTTGACGCGAATTGCCACGGGCGCAAGCTGCGCGTACAAGCCAATGAACCCGCCCACCGGACAGAGGTACCGGCAGAAGGTGCGGCGTTCGTAGACGAGGCTGGTACCGATGGCGACAAAGAGGAATGCAAGCAGGACAACCGCTGTGATACGCGGCTGTGTCAGCACGACGGCGCTGCAGACCGCAACGGCGGAAAAAGCGCCATTCTGCAGCCAGATGTTCTTGAAACGCGCCGGCCATGCCTTTCGCAGACCCGCCCCGTTCCGCCGCGGGGTGAGGAGCGCCCCGTGCTGCAGCCACTCACCGGGCATCGGAATCGGGCAGATGCTGCACCAGCCCCGTCCGAAGAACGGCAACGCGACGAGCATCATGAGCGTCCACCACGCGATCCACACCAGCACGATGCCCATGTTGTGATTGCCGACCGGGGTGCCGAGCAATCCGGTGAGGACGGCGACGAGAAACCCAACAAGCGCTGCCACACGCACGAGCAGTTGCGGCCAGCGACTGCGAAGCACCGTGGTCAATACGGGCCAACGCAGCAGGTCCGGGGCACGTCCCGTCGGCGACGCTGTGGGGAGTTGCGGCAGGTCAGCCCGCCGACGGCCGGATGAGCCCACGCCCCCCGAGGCAGTCCCGACGGCCCGCTCTGATCTAACGACGCCTTGCTCGGTCATTGCCGCACTTCTCGCACCCGCGTCAGCGATATCCCCGCCAGTCCGGCAAACAGGGTGAGCACCAACGCACGCCAGAGCAAGTCGTTTCTGCCGACGTGCAGCTTGCCAATCATGAACGGGTGCATCGCACCGCACGTGACCGAACAGCGCAGACGGAACATCCCCGTGCGATTCGCCACAAAGGACAGTGAGGCGGTACGCCCAGGATCGGCGGTGACGCTGACGTCGTACCCGTCGACATAGAGTCCATGCACTACATCGGTGGACACAAGATCGATGGTGACGTGGTCACCGGCGTTTACTCGTATCGTGGCCGGGGTGTACTTGAAGCTGCTGGCTTCGACGCGAAAATGGCGGTTCGCGGGCTTCGCCGGCGCGCCCGGTAGCGGAGCGAAGGCGATGACGCCTGCGCCGAGCGCGAGAAACACTACGGTTGTGATGACGCGACTTCGTTTCATGGTCTCACCGCCTGCGGCGCACCGTGCAACGCCAGGGGGGCCGTAAGAGGGCTCCCTGTGACGCTCCGGTGCGGTCTGACGCTACATGTTCGAGGGACCGAAGCGTGCATACGTGTCGTGTACATATGCCTTGATCTCCGGCAGGTGCTTTCCTTGCTTCGATAGCCGCATCGCGTCGAGCGTGATGTCCACGCAGATCGAGCAACCTATCGCGTGCGTGTCGAAGACCGGCGTGCCAGAGCTGCTGACACGCTGGACGTAGCACGAGTAGTTCGACGTGTGGCCCATGCCGCCGCATCCGCAGTAGCAGGGGATTCCCTGCAGAATCTCCGGATTCGCCACAGCGAACTGATACGCCTCCTGGGTCACGGCAGCCGCGCTCTGCACCGCGTCTGGCATCACCTCCATCGACGCCATCTTGGGTGCGTGGTCGGTTGTCGTTGAGGACGAGCCGCTGCAGCCGATCACAACGCTGCTCAGCGCGCCGAGGATGAGGCGCTTCCATCGCCTCCATCTCGACAGCCGGACTTCCTCGTACATGAGTTCTGCCGCACCCCGTTTCGTGCGAGACTGCAGAGTGGATGGGGACGCATGCACGGGCGGGCGCTTCTGATCGCGCACATCGGGCAGTTGATGACATTGGCACATTAGATCAGTCCTCGAATGGCATATACTTCGGTGGCGCCGCTGCGACTGAACGCGATGACTTCATAGCGCTCGCGTGTCGGCCCTTCCATTCCCGGTGAGCCGTTCGGCATACCCGGCGCGGCGAGACCAGCGATGGCACGACGTTCACGCAGCATCTGCTGAATCAGGTCCGCCGGGACATGTCCCTCGACGGCGTAGCCTTCCACGAGGGCCGTGTGACAGGACCAGAGGTCTTCCGGGACGCCGTGGCGCTGCTTCATCGGCGTCACGTCGTTCATCAACTCCTTCGTCACCGCGAACCCGTTGCTCGTGAGGTGCCGCACCCACGCGCGACAGCAGTCACAGGTCGGAGACGCGTAGACAACGATTCTGGTGGCGTTGGGATCGGCAGTCCACGGCATGCGTCCCAGCGTCCAGCGTGTGGCGCCCAGCATGAGCACAGTCCCTCCTGCCGCGATCCCTAGCCACTGTCGCCGGCTTATTCGCGGCGACATGTCGTTCACGCCGACAGTTGCCGCAGCTGCCGGGATATCCCGCCTTCTCGCACGTTTCGTCATCTGAGCCTCCAGCGCCGAGCGGCTGTCCATGGACGCACCTCAAGACGCGATATGAGCCGGAACTTCGGTCCCAGCAGTGAAGAGTGGTTGCCTCAGGCAGTGATCGCGGCTCCGCCGTGTGTCGAGCGTTCACCTGCTCCTTTCCCCACCATCAGCTCCACCTCTTGTTCTTATCACGCATCACCTCACCCATCGCCTCACGCATCGCTGCGCGTAAGACATCCTCCGCAAGCACCCTTTCCTCGCAGGATGGACAGATTCCGTGCGTGAACTGCGCGACGCCGCGTTTGGCGAGGTAGCCCTCCACCTGTTGCCAGTATCCCTGGTCGTCGCGCACCTTCTTGCACCAGGAGCAAATCGGCAACAATTGCCTGAGCGTTCGCAGTTCGCGCCGCTGCTTGTTGATCTGCCATTGTCGGCGGACCAGGGTGCGCATCGTCCAGCCGGCCGACAGACCGAGCCCCGCCCCGATCGCCGCGAAGATCCCGGTCATCGGCCACATGGTTGGGGAGAAGCCCGCCCGCAGCCGGAACGCCATGAACGCCCACACAGTGGAGTCCATCGTGAACTCCGGATGAAACTCGAACCAGTACATCACCATGCTGAGCGGATGTATGACGGCGACGCCGGCGACAGCCCCGCCGAGCCCCGCGAGCCAGATGAGCCGCGAACCGTTCGCCGCACGGATGAGGCCAACCGTCGCAGGGCTCATCGGATCGCTACCACCATCATGACGGCCATGAACGCGGCGCCCAGGAATAGGAGGGGCGTCACACCACCCCTCCATTGGGCGTGGCTCCGGGCGCGTGCAATCTGTGTGGTGTGATCCACCACGACCGACGGATCAAGGACAACATCTCCCACCCGCTCCACGACGATGGCCAGGCGATAGACGCCTTCAGTCGGGATTGTGGGCCGAAAGACGTACCGTCCTCCCGCACGCTCGACAGGAGCAAGTCTCGTGCGTTCGATGCCGGCCGACGAAGCGTTCACGATCATCGACGGATGTCCGGCATGCGTCGGTGCTGGTGTCGCGACGACCTTCCCCGTCGCAGACGACACCTCGAGGAAGACAATGGCGTTCTCCGTGCGTGCTCGCCCGTCGCGATCTTCAATTGTGGCGACGTAACGCAACGAATCCCCCGAGGTGAAGAACGGGAACTCGGCCGTCACGCGCAGTGAGCCAGACATCACCTCTTTGATGACGGTCGGCTGGCGTGCAGAATCGGCAATTCCGCGGTGGAGTGCACCGCCGCCCGTCATGTGACCGCCACCACCCATCGCAGCCATCCCGGCTATCATGCATCCGCTGGCCAGGAGCGGAATCAGTAGCACAGCCATCAGCTTCGCTTTCATAGACTCTCCCGTCGGCAGCAGCCAACGGCGTCAGGGTGTCGTGGTGACAGTCATAGCTTCGCCGCCGCGTGGGAAGCGACTGCGACGTCTTTCCACCGACTTGCGACCGCCTCCAGCTCCGCACGCGGCACCGCGAAGAACGCGGCGACGGCGGTCGGAGCGAAGTGCGATCCAAGGCCGGCCCAGATTTCCGCCGCCGCCTGTTCGTAGGTGCTCGCCGCGTGATACGGACGGTCTGACGTCAACGCGTCATATACATCAGCGACCGCGAACAACCGCGCGCCAAGCGGGATCTGGCCGCCCTCGAGACCGCGGGGATATCCACTCCCGTCCACATGCTCATGATGGGTGCGGACGATATCTGCGGCGTTCCGCAGAAACGGCACGCGCCGAATGATCCGATAACCTTCTTCCGGGTGCTTCCGGACCTCCGTCCACTCGTCGTCGGTCAGGCGCCCCGGCTTGCGCAGGATGTGGTCCGGCACGGCGATCTTTCCGACGTCGTGCAGCAGTGCGCCGTACGCGATGTCGCGTCGCGACTGCTCGCTTACGCCAAGTTGATCGGCCAGAAGGAGTGTGTATTCCCGCACTCGCTGCGAGTGCATGCCGGTGTTGTGCTCGCGCAGGTCCAGCGCGGACACGAGACCATTCACTGTCTCTTCGTGGGCCGTCGCGAGCCCGTCAAGGAGGCTGCGCTGCCGGTCGAACCAATGACCGGCCAGCAGGCCGACAACCCAGAAGCCGGCCAATTCACCCATCTGATTGGCCTGCTCCATGTAGTTGCCGGGCCAGTCCAGCACCGCATGTCCAAGGAAGAGTACGCTGATCGCGGCGGTCGTCCGCAGGGCACCACGAAAACCGAACCAGACAGCCGCCAGTACCGGCGGAAGGATGTACGCCTTCCGCAGCACGATGTGCAGTTGGTGCCAGCCATGCGACGTCGTCGGAACGCCGTAGTGCAGCAGCGCGACTCCCGTGATGAGTGCTGCGAGCACTATCCCGCGCCGTCCGCGTGAGGCGTGACCGGTCTGTCGGGACGGCATCTCGGCTTCCTAGACGCGCGCGTACACGCGCGTAGTGCCGTCGGCGCGGAAGGCCACCACCTCGTACGCCACCTTGGGTGTATCCTCCATGCCCGGCGAGCCCCCGGGCATTCCGGGCGCGGCAAGCCCACGGAAGTCCGGGCGTTCGGCAAGGAACCGTTTGATCTGGGCTGCCGGCACGTGGCCCTCGAAGACGTATCCCCCGATCTCGGCCGTGTGGCACGATCGCAACTCCTCGGGCACCTGGAGCGCATCCTTCTTCGCACTGACGTCCGGCATCAGCTGCTTCTCCACTTTGAAGCCCGCGGTGGTCATGTGGTCGGCCCACTTGTGGCAGCAACCGCAGTCTTCGCTTGCGTACAGTGTGACATTGATAGACTGGGCTGCCGCCTTCGCGCAGCCGGTGCCTCCCAGCACGGAAAGCCCCGCCAGCACCGCGGAACCGCCCGACGCCATGCGCACCCAGTTCCGCCGTGACAGCGGTGCCTGGAGGACATGCGCGTCCCCGTTCAGTCGTGGGGCGAGAGAGTCGCTGTGGCGCGAGTTGCAGGTCTTGTATGTCATTGACACTCCAAGCCGGCCGTGGCCGGCGGTTGATTAGGCATTTGGGGCCGCGATCGTGTCCGCGGGCGTGGCGTCGGGTGCAAGCGCCAGCGTCCGCTCCTTCCATAGCGAGTAGATCGCCGGGATGACCAGCAGCGTGAGCACTGTGCTCGAGACCATGCCACCAATCATCGGCGCGGCGATGCGGCGCATCACGCTCGCGCCGGCACCGCTGCCCCACAGCAGCGGCAGCAGGCCGGCCATGATGGCGATCACCGTCATCATCTTGGGGCGCACCCGCTCCACGGCGCCTTCCATCACCGCTTCATAAAGATCACGCAGCGTGGGCCGGCGCCCCTCGGCACAGCGCGCCGCCCAGGCGTGATCGAGGTAGATGAGCATGACCACGCCGGTTTCTGCGGCCACGCCACCCAAGGCAATGAAGCCGATGGCCACCGCCACGGACCAGTTGAAGCTGAGGGCCCAGAGGAACCAGATGCCGCCAACCAGCGCGAACGGCAGCGAGAGCATCACGATCAGCGTCTCACCAACGCTCTTGAAATTGAAGTAGAGCAACAGGAAGATCAGCGCCAACGTGGCCGGAATGACGAGCTTCATCGTTTCCTTGGCCCGCTGCATGTACTCGTACTGACCGCTCCACACAATGGAGTAGCCCGGCGGCATCGTCACGCGCGCGGCGACCTCCCGCTGCGCGTCGGCGACATACCCTCCGATGTCACGACCCGCAACGTCCACGTAGACCCACGCCGTGGGCATCGCCCCTTCCGTGCGAACCACCATCGGACCCGCGACCGAGCGAATCGTCGCGATCTGCCCAAGGGGCACTTGTGCCGCGTTGCCGCTGAGGGCGGAGCCGCCCCCGCCCATTCCGCCCATGCCTGCCGACGCGCCGGCAGTGGCACCTGCGTGCGACACAGGTACCAGCACCGACGCCAGGCGTTCGGGCGTGTCTCGCAGTTCCTGCGGATAGCGAATGCGCACGCCGAACCGCTGGCGCCCTTCAACCGTCTGCGTGATGGTCATGCCACCGATCGCCGTGGCAATCACGGCCTGCACATCACCCACATTCAGTCCATGCCGCGCCGCGGCCTTTCGGTCGATGTCGATGTCGAGGTAATAGCCGCTCACCGCACGCTCGGCGAACGCGCTGCGCGTACCCGGCACCATCTGCACCGCACGTTCCACCTCGCGCCCAATGCGCTCCAGTTCCGCGAGGTCTGGGCCGAAGACCTTGATGCCGACGGGCGTACGAATGCCCGTCGCCAGCATGTCGTTGCGCCCCTTGATCGGCATCGTCCATGCGTTCGTAACTCCCGGCATGCGCACCGCCGAATCCATCTCGGCAACGAGTCGATCGTACGTCATGCCAGGTCGCCACATCGCCTGCGGCTTCAGCGTGATGGTTGTCTCGAACATGTCGAGCCCCGCCGGATCGGTGGCGGTGTTGGCGCGACCGCCCTTGCCCCAGACATGATCCACTTCCGGGAACTGCTTCAAGATCTGGTCCTGTCCGCGTAGCATCTCGCGGGCACGCGCGATACTGACGCCTGGCAGCGTGGTCGGCATGTAGAGAATCGTGCCTTCACCGAGCGGTGGCATGAACTCGCTGCCAATGCGCGACCACGGCACCCAGGTCAGGATCACCACAACCACCGATGCCGCGATCACCGGCCACCGGTGCCGCAACACGAACGTGATCATCGGCCGGTACCAGCGGATGAGCACCCGATTGACAGGATTCGCCGATTCCCGGAAGATCCGCCCGCGCACGAACAGGCCCATGGTCACCGGCACCAGGGTGACCGAGAGGAGGCTCGCGGCCGCCATCGCGAATGTCTTGGTGAACGCAAGCGGGCGGAAGAGACGTCCCTCCTGTCCTTCAAGCGCGAAGACCGGCAGGAAGGAAACAGTGATAATCAGAAGTGAGAAGAAGAGGGCGGGGCCCACTTCCTGTGCGGCCTCGACGACGACGCGCCACCGTTCGCCCGGAGAGAGAACTTGCGTATCGAGCCATCGCGACGACCCGACGTCCCTGCCGGCGGCGCGCTCCTTTGCGGTGATGGCGCGCTCCAAATGCTTGTGCAGGTTCTCAATCATCACGATCGCCGCATCGATCATGGCCCCGATGGCAATCGCGATGCCACCCAGTGACATGATGTCCGCCCCAACCCGCACACCGCGCATGGCCACAAACGCCATGAGAATGCCGATGGGCAGCGTGAGAATCGCAACAAGCGCTGAGCGCGCATGCAGCAGGAAGACGATGCAGACCAGCGCCACGACGAGGCTTTCTTCAAGCAGCTTGGTGCGCAGCGTTTCGATGGCACGCTCGATCAGGTCGCTGCGGTCGTACACGGGGCGAATGACCACGCCGGGCGGGAGCCCTGGCGCAATCTGCTTCAGTCGGTCCTTGACCCGATCGATGGTCGTCAGTGCGTTCTGTCCGAATCGCATGACGACGATGGCCCCGACGGCATCACCGCGCCCGTCAAGTTCGGCGATGCCGCGTCGAATGGCGGGGCCGACATTTACCCGGCCGAGTTCTGCTACCCGGATGGGGGTGCCAGCCGCGGTTGCCCCGACCACCACGTTCTCGATGTCCTCGATGGACTTCAGGTAGCCAAGCCCACGGACCATGTATTCCCGCTCGGAAAGCTCCACCACCATGGCGCCGATATCGGCATTGGCGTTCTGCACCGCCTGCATCACCCGCGTGACGGGGATGCGATAAGCGAGGAGCTTCGCCGGATCAATGTCGATTTGGTACTGCTTCTCGAATCCGCCGATGGTCGCGACCTCGGAGACGCCGGATACCGAGGTCAACTGGTAGCGGAGATACCAGTCCTGAAGCGACCGGAGGTCCGCCAGGCTCATCTTGCCGGTGGTATCCTCGAGCGCGTACTGATACACCCAGCCTAAGCCCGTCGCGTCGGGACCGAGCGTCGGCGATACGCTCTCCGGCAGTCGACCTTTGAGGCCGTTGAGATACTCGAGCACGCGACTGCGCGCCCAGTACAGGTCTGTCCCGTCATCAAAGATGACGTAGACAAACGAGACGCCGAAGTACGAGTAGCCGCGCACGGTGCGCGCACCGGGCACCTTGAGCATCTCCGCCGCAATCGGATAGGTGACCTGATCCTCGACGATGCGCGGGGCCTGCTCGTTGTACTCCGTCTGTACAATAACCTGTACATCAGAGAGGTCCGGCAGCGCTTCCAGCGGAGTGTTACGCACCGCGATGACGCCCGCCAGCATGGCCGCCACCGTGAACAGGATGACGAGGAACTTGTTCGTTGCCGACCACGCAATGACGTGCTTGAGCATGGAAGGGTTCCTCAGTCGTTGTTGTGTTTCATGCCGGCCATCGGCGGCGTCGAATCCGGCTTCGCCGGCTTCTGCCCCTTCTTCGCCTCAGCGGGAGCTGCCGGCATCGCCATACCTGGCATCTTCGAGTGGTCCATCGCCGGATCCATCGGCGCTGCCGAAGCGCCCGATGCAGCCGGAGTTTTGACCGTGGCCGACGCCGACATATCCATCCCTGGCATTCCAGCCATGCCGCCCAGCATTGAACCGAGGTTTGACTCCGCATCCACGAGGAATGTGGCGGACGCCACGACGACTTCCCCCAGACGCAATCCAGACTTCACCTCCACGCGGTCATCGGTGGCGATGCCACGCACGATGTCCCGAGGCTCCAGCATACCGTCGGCGCGCTGGACGAACACCAAGTCCCGTCGCCCGGTTGAAAGGACGGCGGACCGCGGTACATGGAGCACTGCCGCACGGCCGGTTGTTCCAATGAGAACCGTCGCGTACATCCCGGGCTTCAGTTGGCCCTCGGCGTTGTTCAGCTCCACGCGCACGCGCACGGTGCGTGTCTCGCTGCTCACCGTGGGTTGCAGAAAGACGATGCGTCCACGCCGCACGCTGCCCGGAAGCGCCTCCAAGGCGACGTCGACCGATTGGCCGAGTCGCACGGAGGGCAAGTCCTGTTCGAAGACCTCTCCTTCGACCCACACCACCGAGAGATCGGCGAGGCGGAGTAGTGCGTCGCCCGCCATGACGCGCTGTCCCTGCACGACGAACTTGTCAACGACCACTCCGCTGTAGGGAGCGCGAATCAGCAGCGATTGCTGCGCCTCACCCGTGCGCTCCACCCGCTCGACCTCTGCAGCGGGAACGTCCCAGTTACGCAACCGTTGGCGTGCCGCGCGAAGGAGCGACTGCGCATTTGCCGCCGCCGCATCCTTGTCGCCGACATCCCTTGCGAGTTTGGCAGCGATCACCAGTTCCTCTTCGGCACTCAACAACATCGGAGCATACATCGAGACGAGCGGCTCCCCGGCGTGAACCTCGCGGCCAGTAAAATCGACGAAAAGCCGGTCAATCCAACCATCGAACTTCAGCGACACGGAACGCACGCGTGTCTCGTCGAACGTGACTTGTGCAACCGCTCGCACCTCTGGGTTCAACGCGCTGCGTTCCACCCTTGCGTACGTGACGCCAATGCGTCGTGCCTGTTCAGCCGTCAACATCACCGGCTGTGCCGCGTCGGCTGCGGCCGCCGCGCCGTGGTTATGACCGGCCGTGTCTGTGGCGGGCGCCTTGCCACGCGACGCGTAGACGGCCACCCCAACAGCCCCGCCGATGACAGCAACGCCAAGGACTATCGCACCAAGCCGGCTACGCGCGCTGGTGGCACGAGCGCCGAACATTGACGTGTCGCTCGGGCCATTCGAAGCATTCTGCTGTTCGTCGCGCATTATCGGTTACCTCCCGGCGTCGCACGGCCGGCATTGGAGTCAAAGAGTTCGCGGCCAAGCAACATTTCCAGGTCGGCCAGGGCCATGCCTTCGGCGGCGTCCAGCGCCACCAGTTCCTGCTCGTAGCGGTTCACGGTGGCCTGGTTGTCCAGCAGCGTCATGAGATTCACTTGGCCGACGCGATACGCGGCAACCGCAGCGGTCACCGCGGCACGAGCCTGGGGCAGAACCGACGTCAGATAGAGCGCGCGAAGGTTGCGAGCACGTGTCCATTCCGCGTAGGCGATACCGACCTGGGCGCGCGTGTCGGACTTCATCGCGGCCAGGTCGGCCGCGGCCATCGCCCGCATCGCCTCCGTCTCGTCCCGCATGCGGTACTGACGGCTCTTGGCGAAGATCGGGACATTCGCACCGAGCATCAGGCTGCCCATGCGCTCGACACCACCCATGCCGCCGCGCTGTCCGTATTGCACGCCCACTTGCAGGTCTGGCCAGATCTCGCGCCTGGCGAGTTGCGCATCTGCCACCGCCGCCGCCACCTCCGCCTCCCCTGCCCGTACCATCGGACGTGCTGTCTCGGCCTGCCCCATCAGGCTGTCGAGCGGTGCCAGCCGCGCCGGAAAGACGGGTAACATCGCCACCTGAGTGGAATCCACCGGCTGGTTGAGCAGCCCGCCCAGGCGCGCGAGATTCATCGCGCGCATCGCGCGCATCGCGGTGATGTCCTCCGTCATGCGGCCGATCTCCACCTGCGCCTTCAGCACATCGGCCTGCGCCGTTTCGCCGACGCGATACATCGCTTCCGACGTCGCCGCCACATCTTCCATCAATCGACGCGTGCGGATGGCGATCTCAATGCTGCGTTCCGTGCGGTACACCTCGTAGAAGGCTGCCGCGACCTGGCTCCGCACTTCCCATCGGAGATCCGCCGCCCGTGCGCGGGCACCTCCAACCCTCGCGCCAGCCGCCGCCCCGGCGAAGCGCAGCTTCCCTGCGGTCGGCAGCATCTGCATGACCTGCAGTTGCGTCATGCCGAGGGGATCCATGGGACCGAGCCCGGGCAAGGATCGGTTCATGAAACTCAGTTGCACTTGTGGATCGGGGGGCCGTCGCGTGCCAGGCACCCGCGCTTCGGCGGCGACCACCAGCGCCTGCGCCGCTGACAGCCGGGGATTGGCACGATCCGCCGCAGCGTAGAGTTCGCCAAGGGTAAGCCTAAGCGGTGTGGGTGACGCGACCTGCGCCGCGCCCGGCGTGCCGAGCGCTGCGAAGCCGGCCAGAACGGAGACGCGATAAAGCCACAACGAAGGCGCAAAGCGATGTCGCGATGCGTGAACACGCCTTGATGCGAGCTCCACACCGCCATGCGGCATGAGCGAATTGTGTTGGAACACGAGCGTCCTCGAGAGACGGAAAGGGAGCCACGCGGCGAACGACTCGCCGTCGGGTGGGCCACACGGTCATAGATCGACGCGGCGCGTCGATGTACGAGACTCAGTCTTTCGGAGGCGGCGTGTCAAGCGAACGCGACCACTCGGCAGGTGGCGTGGAGCCACTGCGCGGCAGCGAAGTCGCGATAATGTCGGGCATCGGCGTAGCCACCACCGGTGCGACGACGGCCGGGGGGGCGGTGCCCGCGCACCCCATGCCGGCAGGACAGGACGGACATGACGGGGTCTTCCCGTCAGGAGCGGTGCAGCAGTCGGCGCTCCCGACCGTCGCCTGGGCGGCCGCGAGGGGCTCCGTGACCGGCTGACGCCCATTCGCGTGGTGACCGCCGGTCATCGTCTGATGATGCATCGGCGGCCGTGCGAGCCGTGGGATGGCGATCGTCGCAACTGCGTCGGTGCTGCGAACCGGATTCGTCGCGAAAGCCGTCTCTGAGACCAAGGCCGGCTTTGCCGAATGTTCCGCGCACTGCTGTGCGTCGAGCGGCATCGCCGAAAGCGCGCACGCGATCAAGGCCGCAATCAGCGCCCGCACAGGCGCGAGCAGTTGGCGCGACGTCACCGCAGCCCCCACGACCAACCGGCAGAAAGAGAGAACGCCGGCGCCGTCGGTGTCACGCCAATGCTTGCGGTCACGGAGAGCGTTCGGCGGCTTGCACCGACGCGGCTCCATCCCGCCCCCAGCTGCACAGGACCGTCCGCGCCGGAGACAAACGGAGTCGCAGCGAACAGCGAAGCATAGACGTGTTGCCCGATCCGCCCCGTTGGCCGTGCAGCCGTAATCGTGCCGGTCATGACATCGCGATACGGATCACCTGACGACCGTCCCACGCGCCAGTACGCAACATCGGTGAGAACCGCCCATGCGGTCGAACGCCGCGCGAGCGTCGTACCCACCGCTTCGTCCCACTTCCCGGTTCCAAATCCGTTAGTCGCACGCGAGAGGGGAACCTTCACCGACGAATAGAACGCCAGGTTCGCCGAGGACGTAGCCGATCCCCACACGGTGGCATCCACACGCAGCACGGGATCGCCGTGTCCCACATGGCCGGTCATGCCGGAGCCCCCGTTGTTCATCCCTGGCATTCTGTAGTTGCCCATCATTCCGCTGGAGGTGCCGCCGCGTTCATAATGCGCTACTCCGCCGACGGGCATCATGCCGGCCCCGACAGCCCGGACGGTCGCCGCGTCCTGGAAGACGTACGGCATCGCGGCCCACCAGCGCCACCGCCCGACGGTGGCCATCGCGCCTACTGAGACGCTCGCCGTGCTCACCGCGCGGTCGCCACCATAACGACCAGCGGTGAACTGGGAGCCGCCAAACACCGCAAAGGAGTCCTGGGCGGACCCCGTTGTCGCGATGCCGCCGGCGAACACGAGTAGGAGCAGAGGGCGTCTCACGAGCGCGGTGTGCTACGGCTTGGGCGGAGTCGGCACGCTCTGCTGCATCTTCTCCATCGACTGCATCATACGATCCATGTTGCCGAGCATTTCCGTGAGCGACTTCTGCATCGTACCCATCTCACGGCGCATCGTTCCGCTCGCCATCAGCGACTCGTTCATCATCAGGTCATGCATCTGGGACGTCAGCCCTTTCATCTGCCCAGACATCGCCGAAAGGTTCTCCGTCATCATGTGCATCATATGCACACCGGGAGCACTCATCGGCATAGTCTGCGAATACTGCGTCATTTGCTGCGTCCGCTGCACCATCAGGTCGGTGCGCTGCATCATGGTCTGCATCTGGGCCATCAACGCCGTCGACATGCCCTGCGGTGTCATGGCCTGATGGTTCATGCCTTGATGCCCCACCATGCCACCCATCGGTTGTCCCTGAGCCTCGGCACGTGCGGCAGTGAATCCGAGCGCAAGTACCGTGCCGACGGCAGCGGCGACGAACGATAGTCTCTTCATCGGGAGTCCTTCGTGGTTCGAGTGATGCGACACGTCGTGAAGCGAAGAGACGCCTCGCGCTGACACGAATGCTCACAATGTTCCGTGGCAGAACCAAGCCGTCAATTGCCTGATTTTATGTAAGGTAAAATGTAATTAGGCACCCATCGCCTGTCCACCGACGGTGGCCGGCAAGGCGCAGGTGCCATTCGGCCGTTTCGGAGACTCGCCCTTCGTGGGATCATCCGCGACGTGGAAATGACGCTTGTGTGCGAGGTTATCTTCAAGGCGAGGTGACCGTTGTACCTCCGTCTCCCCTTGGCCCAATTCATTAGATGCCTGTCATTACGCGCCGTGCCGCTCGCCTCGTGTTCGTTGCCTTCGTGTCCACGGCCGGCTGCGGCACCCCCGAGCAAAAAGCGGAGGTGAGCGTGACGGCCGCACCCGCGACGGTGCTGCCACCGTTTCAACAGGAGCTGGCGTCCATGAAGGCGGAGCTCACGCTGCCCGGGGCGTGGAAGTACGGCTATCGCATGATCGACCGGCCGGACACGACGTTTGGCGGCCATCAGGCGATCGAGTTCCACTACACGGCCGACACGGCGTCCGGCGTGCCACCGCGCCTGCTGCTGGTCATTCGCGCGTTCAAGAAGCCGGCGTGGGAGAAGGTGCGTGCATCGCAGGGCAACACCGCCAAGGTGCTCGCCGAGCAAGAGGGCGAGGTTTTCACCTGGTCGATCGTCACGAAGAGCCCGTACCCCGTGGGCACGGCGTCCACGCTGCGCGTCGACCAGATGATGATGGGGCTCGTCGCCGAGACGAGCCCGTTCCGGATGACGTTCAAGAAGTAGGCGACCAACCCCGCCGCCCGCCGATCAGCGCGGCGCGGCGGGCGCCTCGTTGAGCAGCCGGCGCACGGCCGGCTCGAGTGACGCCATCGCCAGTGGGCCGAGCACCTTGTACCGCACGCGGCCGGTGCGATCCAGCAGCACCGAGGTCGGGTAGCCCTGCATGCCGCCGAAGGCGGTTTCCGTCTCGCGTCCGACGATCGCCACCGGATAGGTGATGCTGCGCTCGGTCAGGAACTGGCGCACCGCGTCCGGACCGGAGCGGTCCACCGACAGGCCAAGGACCGTGAGCCCCGCCGAGTCATGTCGGTACGCCATGGCCTGCAGGAGCGGCATCTCCGCTCGGCACGGGAGGCACCACGTGGCCCAGAAATTCACCAGCACCACCCGGCCACGCAGCGTGCTGTCGCTCATCGGGCGACCGTCGAGCGTCGTGACGGAGAACGCCGGCTGCTGGCGGTCTCCACTCTCGACGCCAATGACGGCGCCGATGTGCGGAAGGAACCGCGGCCCCAACCAGAGCACCACGAGGAGCGTGACGAGGTTCCAGGGCGTGAGCCAGCGGCGAAGGCGCGAGCGTGCTGGCGCCGCGGGCGATGCGGGGGTCGGGTCAGGAGTGGTCACACCGGAAATCTAGCCAGGCCAGCGTCTCCTCGGCCGCGAGTGGCGGCATCCGCGACTTGCGCGCGTGGCTGTCGCCATACTGCGGCACACCGAATTGCGGCGCGGATCGGAAGATGCTACGATTTGGCGCAAGGAGGATCTTCCGCCGCGCCCGTTCCGTCGCGTCAAACGCCGAGCGACCTCAACAGCGCAGCGCCCCCCGGAGGCTCTACCCCGACGCACGCAAGCGTGCGTCGAGCTCCGATGTGCGGCGCCCTTTCCTCTCTCCTGAAGGAGACACCTTCATGCTTCATCGCTGGCATGCACGCTGTGCCGCGGCGGCTGCGGTAGTCCTTGGAATGATAAGCCCAGGTTCGCTGTTGCCTGCGCAGCAGACGACGACGGGCACGATCACGGTGACCATCACCGATGCCGCGACCAAGCGTCCGGTCGAAGCCGCCCGGGTATTCCTGGTCGGCACCAACTTTGGCGGTGGCACCACTGCCGAAGGCAAGGCGACAATTCGTGGCGTGCCCGCCACGAACTACACGCTGCGCGTCCTGCGCATCGGTTATCAGGAACAGACGCGGCCGGTCACCGTCACCGCCGGCCGCACCGTGACCCTCGACGTCGCAATGACTGCCGCGGCGGTCAACCTCGCGGCGGTGGTCACTACCGCCACCGGCGAACAGCGTCGAGTGGAAATCGGCAATGCGACCACGGACATCCAGACCGCCAAGGTGCTGCAGACGGCACCGGTGGCCAGCCTGAATGACGTGCTGAACTCGCGCGCACCGGGCGTCTCGGTGACAAGCGGTACGCAGACGGGCACCGGCGCGCGTATTCGCGTGCGCGGCATGAACTCCGTCAGCCTGTCGAACGAGCCGATCTGGATCATCGACGGCATTCGCATGACCAGCAACAACTCGTCGTTCTCCACGGTCACGGGCAACGGCGCGTCGGGCAACACGGGCGGCAACAACGCCAGCCGCATCGGCGACCTGAATCCCGACGACATCGAGAACATCGAGGTCGTGAAGGGACCGTCGGCCGCCACGCTCTACGGCACCGACGCCGCAAACGGCGTGATTCTCGTGACGACCAAGCGCGGACGTGCCGGCGCAGCACGCTGGACGATCAACGGCGAAAGCGGCCTCCTGAAGGACCGCAACTACTATCCTGCGGCCTATACGCTCTGGGGCAAGCGCCCCGGCGAAGCCGTCTCTTCGCGCGGCTTCTGCAACCTGCAGCGCGTCGCGACCGGCGAGTGCGCTGCCGATTCCACCAGTTCGCTCAACCTGTTCAAGGAGCCTGACCTCACGCCGCTCGGCACGGGCGAACGGCAGAAGCTGGGCCTGCAGGTGTCGGGCGGCACCGATCTGCTGCGGTATTATCTCGGCGTGGAGACCGAGAGCGAGGTGGGCGTGCTTTCGCTGCCGAAGTTTGAGCGCGAGCGCCTCGACTCGCTCAAGCTCCCCCTGCGGTCGTGGACCGACCGGCCGAACGCGATGGACCGCAAGTCCCTGCGCATGAACCTCAACTCGGCGGTGACGCCGAAGCTCGACGTGGGGTTGACCTCGAACTTCATCAACGTGGCCCAGCGGTTCTCACTGGAGTCCAATTCCACGGCCGGGCTCGGCTCTCAGGTCTTCGGCGGACCGGGCACCACCGCAAACGGCACCGTCAGTGGCGTCGGCACGCCGCTCATGGGATACCGGGCGTGGACGCCGTACTACTCCTGGTCGGAGAAGTCGGCGCAGTCCGTGAACCGTTTTATCTGGACACTGCAGGCGGATTATCGTCCTGTCGGCTGGCTGGCGAATCGCCTGACGGTCGGCAATGACTGGACCGGTCGCGTGGACGAGAATCTCCTGTATCGGGGCGAGGGACCGCCGCTCACTGCGAACACGCGTCTTGGCTCTCGCGGCATCAACAGTGTCAACATCCGGAATTTCTCGGTCGATGCGGCATCCACGGCGCAGTACTCCTATCGCCAGAACTTCGCCCTGAAGACCACCCTCGGCATCCAGTACGTCGACTACCGCTTTGCCGGGGCGCAGACTGGGTCGACGCAGCTTGCCCCGGGTTCGCAGAACGTCGGGTCGGGCACGGCGCTCGTCGTCGGCGAAGGGACCACGATGCAGAAGACGTTCGGCACGTTCATTGAACAGGCGGTGGCGTGGCGTGATCGCCTGTTTGTCACCGCCGCCGTCCGCAGCGATCAGAACTCGGCGTTCGGCACCAATTTCCAGAGCATCGTTTATCCGAAGGCGTCACTGTCCTACCTGATTTCGCAGGAGGATTGGTGGAAGGCGCCAGCGTTCGTGAACTCGGTGCGCGTGCGCTACGCCTACGGTCAGTCGGGCGTGCAGCCTGGCCCGAACGACGCGCTCCGGTTCTACACCGCTTCCACGACCAGCATTGCCGGCGCCGACCAGCCGACGGTCACCCAGGCCGCGCTGGGCAACCCGGATCTCAAGCCCGAACGGTCCGCAGAGCACGAAACCGGGTTTGAGCTGACGATGTTCGACCAGCGCCTCAGCATCGACTTCACATACTACAGCAAGCTGACGAAGGACGCGCTGATCAGCGCCGTGCTCCCGCCGTCGTACGGATCCGTGGCGAACCAACTGCGCAACATCGGGGCGGTCAAGAATGCCGGCGTGGAAGCGTCCATCAACGCCCAGCTCCTCGAGTCGAAGTACGTGGCATGGGACGTGAATCTCTCGGGCTCGGCGAACGCCAACAAGGTCGTCTCGATGGGCAATACGCCCGGGCAGATCGGCACGACCTCGCGTACGGTCGCCGGCTATCCCATCGCCGGGCTCTGGGCGCGCCCAATCAAGGGTTACAAGGACAAGAATGGCGACGGCCTGCTCACCTATTGGGCCGACACGGCCAAGAATGAGGTGTTCGTCGGCGACTCGGTGATCTTCCGCGGCTATGCGTCATCGCCCTACCAGATGACGCTGGCCAACGGTCTCGATTTCCTCGGCAAGGCGCTGCGGTTCACCACGATGTTCGACTATCGCGGCGGCAACCGCTACTACAACAACACGGAACGCATTCGGTGCACCCGCCCGAACTGCTCCGGCCGCATGAACCAGCATGCGAAGCTCGTCGACCAGGCCACGAACATCGCGGCCAACGAGCATCCGGCCCGCACGCTGGACGGCTACTTCCAGCCCGGGGCATTCGTACGTCTGCGCGAGGCTTCACTGCAGTACACGTTCTCCAAGGCCATGGCACAGAAGCTCGTGCGCGCCCAGTCGCTCTCGATGATCGTGTCTGGACGCAACCTGAAGCTGTGGACGAAGTACCGCGGCACCGATCCTGAGTCCGGATTCAACACCACGGAAGGCACGGAAGCGCCCAACGAGTTCCAGACCGTTGGCCCGCCCAGTGCATTCGTGTTCCGCTTCATCCTCGGCTTCTAGGAGATCCGGCCATGACGATGAACTACACCATGGGTCGCTCCTGCTCGCCGCGGCGTCTGGGCGCTACCCTCGTTGTCGCACTCACGATGGCGTCCGCTGCGTGTGACTCGGCCAGCGACCGGCTACTGGCCGTCACCGATCCGGACATTATCAATCCCAAGGACGTCGTGTCGGCGGCGGCCGCACAGGCTCTCGCCAACGGCACGATAAACACCTTCCGTTTGATCACGGGCGGCGGCGAGAGCAGCTGGATGTTCGGCGGTCTCCTGGCCGACGAATGGAGTACCAGCTCGACGTTCATCCAGAACGACGAGACCGATCAGCGTGTGATCAAGGAAGACAACGGCAGCGTGACGACGATGCTGCGCAACCTGTATCGCGTGCGCACGCGGGCCAATGAGTCGATCACTGCCCTCAACATCGCCCAGCCGACGCTCCGGGCGCTGATTGCCGAGATGTACCTGGCGCGCGGGTTCGCGGAGTACCAGTTGGCGTCGGACTTCTGCAACGGCATTCCGATCAGCAACGGCAACGCCCTGCCACCGGTGGACGGTCCGCCGCTGTCAAACGTACAGATCTTCACCATGGCGGCCGCCTCGCTCGATTCTGCCATCCTGTTTGCGAATGGCACGGACGCGCAAAGCGTGCTCATGAATCGCTCCGCCAAGGTGGTACGGGCGCGCGTCGCGCTGGCGCTCAATGACTACACCACCGCCGGCACGATGGTCACCGGGCTTCCGACGGCATTCGCTTACACCCACACGTTTTCGCTCACGACGAGCAACAACACCCTGTGGGGGCAGGGGCTGAGCGCGCGCCGGTACAGCGTGGGGGACAGCCTTGAGGGCAACAAGCGCGACATCCTTGTCGCCAATGCGATTCCGTTCTCGTCGGCGAAGGACCCGCGGCTGCCGGTGACCATTCCCACGTCAGGCGCCATCAACGGCCAGGATGGCCTGACATATACGCGGACGACAACCCTGTGGCAGCAGCTTACGCCCGTGGACGTCGTCAACGGCATCGACGCACGGATGATCGAAGCTGAAGTCGCGCTGAAGGCCGGCAACGTGACGAGCTGGCTCGCCATTCACAATGCACTGCGCGCCGCACCGCCCAAGCTGGGCGAGATCCAGCCGATCGCGATGCCGGCGTTGGTCGAGCCGGGCACGACGGAAGGACGGGTCTCGCTGCACTTCCGCGAGAAGGCGTTCTGGACCTTTGGCCGCGGGCAGCGACTGGGCGACATGCGGCGGCTGATCAGGCAGTATGGTCGCACCGAAGCGAACACCTTCCCGCAGGGCGTGCACTACAAGGGCGGCAGCTACGGCAAGGACCTGAACCTGCCAGTGGTGACGGACGAGCGGAACAACCCGAACTTCAAGGGATGCACCGATCGCCTGCCGTGATGCCATGCGGTGGTCGTAAGTAGGGACCAAAGCCCGGGCGTCGGCGAGCGCGTTGCTCGCCGGCGCCCGGGCTTTCCGTAGACACCTGCACCCCAAGTCATTGACGCGCGACACACTGGATTCGTACGAGGGTGCTCACGCATCTGCTGAACGAACCGCGCTCGCTTATCGTAGAGGATCGTACAACATGCGCCGCGGACGACCCCCTTTTTCCGCGGACGCGTGTTCGGCCCATTCGGAGAGTGCTTCGCATGACCACGCCGTTTCGCCACGCCGCCGGGCTTCTCGTCTCGTCACTTGTGGTCGCCGCCGCGCTCGGTGCCCAGCAGAAGCCGCTGACGCCCCACCAGCAGCTCGCCCGCGACATCTACAAGGAACTCGTCGAGATCAACACGTCGGTGCGCACGGGGAACATCACCCCCGCCGCGAATGCCATGGCCAGGCGGTTTCGCGACGCCGGCTTCCCCGCGAAGGACATTTTCGTCGGCGGACCGACGGAGAAGAAGCACAACGTCGTGCTGCGCTACCGCGGCCGGGGCGGACCCGGCGCGCCCAAGCCGGTGCTGCTGCTCGCGCACCTCGATGTCGTCGAGGCGCTGAAGGCCGATTGGTCCGACGACCTCGACCCGTTCAAGTTCACCGAACGGGACGGCTTCTACTACGGCCGCGGCACGGCCGACGACAAGGCAATGGCCTCGCTCTTCGTGACCGCCGCCATCCGGTTGAAGCAGGAAGGCTACGTGCCGCAACGCGACATCATCATCGCGCTGACCGCCGATGAAGAGGGCGGCGACTACAACGGCGTGGACTGGCTGCTCAAGAACCACCGCGACCTCGTGGACGCGGCGTGGGTGATCAACGAGGGGGGCGGCGGTTCGCTGCGCGACGGCAAGCCGTTGCTGCAATCGGTGCAGGCCGCCGAGAAGGTCTACGCCGACTTCACGCTTCGCGTCATCAATGCCGGCGGGCATTCGTCCGTGCCGCGCGCCGACAACGCCATCTATCAGCTCGCCGAGGGGCTGGTGAGGTTGTCGAAGTTCCAGTTCCCGGTGGAGCTCAACCCTGTGTCGCGCGCGTTCTTCGAGCAGACGGCCAAGGGGGAGAAGCCCGAGACGGCGGCGGCAATGACGGCACTGGCCAGGGATCCCGCTGATGGGGCCGCCGCGGCGGTGATCGCGAAGGACCCGCGCTACAACTCGATGATGCGCACGACGTGCGTCGCCACCCTGCTCAAGGGTGGGCATGCGCCGAACGCACTGCCACAGCTGGCCGAAGCCAATGTGAACTGCCGCATGGCGCCAACCGCGGCCAAGGCCTCGGTGCAGGCGACGCTCGTGAAGGTGCTGAACGACTCGGCCATCGCCGTCTTCGACACGACCACCGAGGACCGTGCCTCCCCGCCGTCCGAGATGCGCCCCGAGGTGATCGGCGCCGTGGAGAAGCTCACCCGCGAGATGTTCGGCGACATTCCCGTCGTGCCGACCATGTCCACGGGCGCCACTGATTCGCGCTACTTCCGCGCGCTGGGCATTCCGGCGTTCGGCGTGTCGGGGTTGTTCAGCGACCCCACGGTGGACGCGCGCGCACACGGCCGCGATGAGCGGGTGCGCATCGAGTGGTACTTCAAGGCGCAGGAATTCCTGTACCAGCTCACGCGGCTGCTGTCGTCAAGCGTTCCGGTCCCCTGATAGATTGCGCGGGTCCGGCCGGTGGCCGGACCCGCGACGCATCATCCCCACCCCGGTTCCCGATGAAGATCCTCACGCTGTCGCGTGCGCTGACGTTCGCGCTCGCCTGTGTCCCTGTTGCCTTGCAGGCCCAGCTGCCCTCCACTCGCGCCGGAGCTATCCGGACCGGCACCGCTCGGGTCGGCACGGCGACCGTCACGGACACCCCACCCGTCATTGACGGCCGCCTCACTGATGACGCGTGGCGCGCCGCCGTTCCGTTCACCGACTTCGTCCAGCGCGACCCGCAGGAGGGGAGCGCCGTCAGCGAACGCACCGAGGTGCGGCTGCTCACGGACGGCGAGGCGCTGTACATCGGCGCCTGGCTCTACGATCGCGATGCAGCGGCGATCGTTCCCGGCGAGAAGATCCGCGACGTCACGCTCACCAACAGCGACTACTTCGGCATCCTGCTCGACACGTATCGCGACCGGCAGAACGGCTTTCTCTTCGCCACCACGCCTGCGGGCGTGGAATACGACGGCCAGGTCATTCGCGAAGGGGAGGGCGGCGGCGTGGTGCAGCAAGGGCAGAACCGCGCGCAGGCCGGTGCGATGGGCGGCTTCAACCTGAACTGGGATGGCAGCTGGAAAGTGGCGACGTCGCGCGACTCGGCGGGATGGTACGCCGAGTTCCGCATCCCGTTCTCTACGCTCCGCTACGGCGGCGGCGCCAGGCAGGATTGGGGCCTCAACCTCGTGCGCATGATCCGCCGGCGCAATGAGGAGTCCTTCTGGTCTCCGATTCCCCGCCAGTTCAACCTCTATCGGTTCTCGATGGCCGGTGAGCTGACAGGCCTGCAGGTTCCCGCGCGACGCGTCGCCACTGTGACGCCGTACGTGCTGGGCTCGGCGACGCGCAACTACGCCGCCGGCACCGACGCCACATATCCCAAGGAGTTCGGCGTTGACGCCAAGTACGGCCTGACGCCGAGCCTCACGCTCGACCTCACATACAACACTGACTTCGCGCAGGTGGAGGTGGACGAGCAGCGCACCAACCTCACGCGCTTTCCGCTCTTCTTCCCTGAGAAACGCCCCTTTTTCCTTGAGAACGCCGGTGTCTTTGCCGCCGGCACGCCGCAGGCGGCAGATCTCTTTTTCACGCGCCGCATCGGCATCGACACTGTGGGCCAGCCCGTCCAGATCCGCGGCGGCGGGCGCCTGACCGGACGCGTCGGCGGCACGACGATCGGCATGCTGCAGATCTTCACCGGCGAGAACGAGGGGGTGGTTGGCGCGCAGTCGTTCACGGTGGCGCGCGCCCTTCGTGAAGTCGGACGCCGCTCGCGCATCGGCGTCATCGGCGTGCAGCGCCTTGGCATCGGCGACCGCGCATTGGACGCGTGCGCCTCGCCCACGCTCTGCGGCGGCGCCCGCCCGGACGACGCCAACCGCACCCTCGGCGTGGACGGCCGCCTCGGCCTTGGCGAGACGTGGACCTTCGACTGGTGGAGCGCGCTGACCGAAACGCCCGGTCGTGCGGGCGACAACGCGGCGGCCAGCCTGCGCGGAACGTTCCTGACGCACGACTGGAGCAACAGCGTGCGCCTGATGCGCATCGGCGGGGCCTTCAATCCGGAAGTCGGCTTCCTCGCGCGGACGCCCGGGTACCGCCATCACGAGCTGCAGTTCATGCGGATGGTGCGCAATCCCAACTGGACGCGCGTGCGCGAGTGGAACCCCCACGTCACGTGGCGCCAGTACTACGGCCTCGACGGCTTCTACCAGTCCGGCCAGCTGCACCTCGACTTTACCGAGGTGACATTCAATTCCGCCGCTCGATTCGGGCCGGAGCTCAACCTCTATCACGAGGGCTTGCAGCGTCCGTTCCAGATCGCGAAGAACGTGGTGCTTCCCGTGGGCTCGTATGACTGGCCCACCTGGGGGCTCGACTGGCAGACGAACCCGAGCGCGCCGCTGTCCATGCTGGTGCGCAGCGATGTCGGCGCGTTCTACAACGGCACGCGCAGCGGCGGCACCATCACCGTCACGTATCGCCGCGGGGCATCCATCACGTCAGCGCTCCTCGTGGACTACAACGACGTGCGCCTCGACGAGGGGAACTTCATTCGGTCGATCGTCGGCGCGCGCCTTGGCTATTCGTTCACGCCGCGGGTCTTCATCCAGTCGCTCGCCCAGTTCAACCAGCAGGCGCAGGCCTGGACGGCCAACGTGCGGTTCGGCTGGCTGAACACGGCCGCCACGGGGCTCTTCATCGTGCTCAACGACGGCGAGCAGGCGGACGGGTTTTTCAACTGGCAGCGTCCCGTGGCGCGCTCGCTGACGTTCAAGTTCACGCGGCAATTCGGCACGGGCGAGTAGGACTGCATAACGCCGGATGCGCGCGCTGCCATGGCGCGCGCATCGCCATGCAGGAACGACGCATCTACTCGCAGCGTCTGCCGCTTGTCATTCGGTGGGCCGGGCGCCTCAATTCATGCACCCCTGCACCCGCCCTCATGACTCAGATTGACCTCTTTGGCGTTCCCCTCGACCTCGGCGCAAGTCGTCGCGGCGTTGACATGGGCCCGTATGCGGTGCGGGCCGCTGGCTTGCGGGACGCGCTGCTTGCCCTCAACCACGAGGTGCTCGATCACGGCAACCTCACGGTGCCGGACCGCGGCACCTTCCCGCCGGACGCGCGCGGCATCGATTTTCTTCCGACGATTGCCGAGGTGTGCGCGGAGCTCGCCGCGCGCACCGAGGAATCGGTGCGCGCGCGGCGTTTCCCGGTCATACTCGGCGGTGATCACTCCCTCTCTGCAGGTTCGGTGGCGGGTGCCGCGCGTGCCCTGCAGGCGCGTGGCGAACAGATGGGGCTCGTCTGGGTGGACGCGCACGGCGACATCAACACGCCCGAGACGAGCCCTTCTGGGAACGTGCATGGCATGCCGGTCGCGCATCTGCTCGGGTACGGCGATCCTCGGCTTCACTTCACCGAACGCGCCGCGGTGCGCGCCGAGCATACGGTGCTCGTGGGGCTTCGCGACCTTGATCCCGGCGAGCGGGCGCACCTGCGCGCCTACGGCGTGCACGCCTTCACCATGCACGACATCGACCGACGCGGATTGTCGGACGTGATGGAGGAGGCCCTGGTCTTTGCCAGCGTCGGCACGGCGGGGGTCTGGGTGTCGTACGACGTGGACGTCCAGGATCCCGTGCACGCACCGGGCGTCGGCACGCCGGTGGCTGGCGGCTTCTCCTGGCGCGAGGGACATCTCGTGATGGAGATGATCGCCGACGCCGGCCGGCTCGTCGGGCTCGACCTCGTCGAGGTGAATCCGATTCTCGACGTCTCCAATCGAACCGCCGAACTGGCGGTTGGGCTGGTCGCCAGCGCGCTGGGGGAGCGGATTCTCTAGAGAGGCAACTCCAGCCGCGGCGCCGGAGGCGCTTCTCGGGCGCCTGCCGCCTGTGGCGTGAGCATCTCGTTTGCCATCTCCTCGCCGTAGAGCTCCATCGCGCATGAATGGCAAATCCCGTGACTGAACGTGGCGTCGGAATGGCTGGAGATGTAGCTCTCCACGCTGTTCCAGTATCCCTGGTCATCGCGGATCTTCTTGCACGATGCGCAGATCGGGATCAATCCGGTCAGCGTGCGAACGTCCGCCAGTGCGGTGCGCAGTTGCAGGTTGATTGTCTCGAGACTGGCGTTGGCTTTCGCCACCTCCGCTGAACGGGCGCGCTCGGCACGGTGGTAGTAGGCGACGAGGCCGAGCAGCGCCACGGCAAGCATGAGCACCAACGAAACCAGCGTGACAATGGCCCGCTGGCGGGCAATCACGGCAGCCTGGATTCGATCGTTCTCGCGGAGGCGCGCCATCTCGTGCGCCTCACGCTCGGATTCCCTGCGCTGATCCATCGTCGCGATGCGCCGCGCCGCCACCTGGCTGAATAGCGAGTCGCGCAGGAGCATGTGTCCGCGCAGGTACCGCAAAGCCGCGGCCGTGTTGCCGGACGACTCCTCGACTTCCACGAGCTCTCGCAATGCCTCCAAGGCGATCATGCGCTGGCTCGCCGGGCGGGCGAACTCGAGCGACCGGGTAAACGCCGCCCGGGCGCGTGAGAGATTGTTGAGGGCACGATGCGCCTCGCCAAGGTAGAGATTGGCTCGCGCCTGGCCCCGTACCGAGCCTCGTCGGATGCCCGCGGCAAGCAGGGAATCCAGCACCTTCACGGCCTTGCCGGGTCGCCCCTCGCGAATCAGCAGCAGCCCTTCCGCCGCGGTGTTCAGCGACCACCCGCTGACCGAGTCGGCCACCGTCACGGATCGCGGTCCCGAGTAGGCTGCGATGGACTGCTTGAGGTACTTCCGCGCGCCCGCATAGTCGCGGAGATCGATGTGCAACATCGCCTGGCTATTGCGCAGGTAGCCGAGAATCGCCCCGCTGTCGGTGGCCGCCGCGAGGTCAGCGGCTTCCTCGAAGATGCGGCGGGCGCGGTCGTAGTGTCCCCAGTCGTGGTAGGTCTTGCCGATGTTGGTGAGTGTTCGGGCCATGCCGGCCGTGTCCGCCACGTCCCGCCGGAGGTCAAGCGCCTGCAGGTACGCATCCAATGCCTGCTCGTAGATGCCAAGCTGGTAATACGTCGCGCCAATACTGTTGAGCTCCTGCCCCAGTCCAAACCGGTCACCGGTTTGCTGGCGAACATCTCGCGCCCGTTCCAAGTGCACCAAGGCGCTGTCATACCGGTTTCTGCTCCAGTAGAAGAGGCCAAGTGAGTGCAGTGCGCCGGCCAACGTCGCGGAATCCGGTGCCGCATGCCCGAGTGCCACGGCCTTCTCGAACGCCGCCAGCAGTTCAGGGTCAGTGGCTGTTCCGCGCATCGATTCGGCGAGCCGAAGCGCGGCTTGCGCGCGACTCGCGCTGGAGGGAGCGCCGCGCGCCTGTGCCGGGAGCGATTCGGTCGCTGTCGTTCGCGGGGTCGTTCGCCATCCGGGCGCAGGGGCCTGCGCATCAACACGCACGATGCCGCTAGCGATCATCACGACGATGATCGCCGATGCGCCCGCGATGTTGCGGCGTGCCGTCATTGCCAGCCCATGAGAATCCCCGCGTCCGACGCCGTTCTGGCGTCGGGGGAATATCACGTGCTCAGCCGAGAATCGCGAGCGCCGGAGTGGCGGCGGCGTCTGCCGCGTCGCGCTGCCCTGGGCTGGCGCGACCGCTAGGCGCGGCTCCGCGCGACCTGGTCAAGCAATGCGAGTTCCGCGCGATAGACGCGCCGCAGGAACGCCGTGGTGGCCAGCCGCTCGAGTCCGCCGCTGATGCCGCCGCGGTGCACCATCTGCGTCGCGATGGTCACGTCGCAGACGCCGGCACTGACCGGCTCGACGGTGAACGTCGTCTCGATGGGCGCCGTCGTGACCTGTTCGTGCAGCAGGCGGCCTGGTTCCGGCTCCGACACCACCGCGCCGGATTCCCGCCACGTCCCCATGGCGCCCATCTCGAAGCGGATGCGCGTGCCGGCACCGACGCCGCCCGCCTCGACGCGCAGGTTGCGGAAGTACTTCGGCGGGAGAATGTGTGGATGCCCGTTGCGGTAGTCGGCGATAATGCCGTAGGCAACGGAAGCCGGCGCATGGATGCGCGCGGTGGAGGTCACGGTGTACGCGATCATTTGGGGGCCTGAATCTTGGGGTAGCCTAATTACGGGCGCCTCCACTGCCGGGATTCATGATGCGCGGCGTCCGCTCACAACGACTTGCCCATCCGCAGCAGCGGGACGCCCACGCCACCGCGGTCATCCATGACCTCTTCCAGCGGCTCATAACCGCAGGCGCGGTACAGCGGCACGCCCGCCATCGTCGCCATGAGTTCCATCCGCGTGAAGCCCTCGGACTTCGCCGCCGCTTCGCACAGCGACAGGATGAGCCGGCCCACCCCTTTGCGGGTGTGGTTCGGATGCGTGTACATCGCCCGCGTGCGTGCGGCGTCCGTGGCCGGATCGAGCAGCGCCGCGCTCCGCCCCGGCGTCTGGTCGCCACCGTAAAGCGTCGCTCGGCGGCTCCATCCACCGCACCCGGCAATCTCGCCGTCCGCCTCGACGACGAAATACGTGCCGTCGTCAATGAGCTGCGTGTCGAGCCCCATGATGGTGCGGCTCGACATGATCTGTTGGGCGTCCAGGAACGGCTTCTGCAGTTCACTGATGGCGGCGTCCATCAGGGCGCGCAGCGCCTCGAGATCGCCGCGTCCCGCCAACCGATGGGTCAGTCGATGTTCCGCCATTGCTGACTGTTCAGCGCACCAGCTTCTTGTACTTGATGCGGTGCGGCTGGTCGGCATCCGGACCCTTCCGCTTCTTCAGGTCCTCGATGTACGCGGCAAAGTTCCCCTCGAACCAGACCACTTCCGAATCGCTCTCGAACGCCAGGATGTGCGTCGCCACGCGGTCGAGGAACCAGCGGTCGTGCGAGATGATCACCGCGCACCCGCTGAAGTCGAGCACCGCCTCTTCCAGCGCGCGCAGCGTGTCCACGTCGAGATCGTTCGTCGGTTCGTCGAGGAGCAGCAGGTTGCCGCCCTGCATCAGCGTCTTGGCAAGATGCAGGCGGTTGCGTTCGCCGCCCGAGAGGTTGGCGACGAGCTTCTGCTGGTCGGCCCCCTTGAAGCCGAACGCCGAGCAGTAGCCGCGCGAGTTGATCTCCTTCTTGCCCACCTGGAGCATCTCGCGCCCGCCGGTCATCTCGTCCCAGACCGTGCGCTTGCCCTCGAGCGTGCGGTCCTGGTCCTGATAGGAGATCTGCACGGTCTCGCCAATCTTCAACTCGCCCGCGTCGGGCGTCTCGACGTGGTTGATCATCCGGAAGAGCGTCGTCTTGCCCGCGCCGTTGGGCCCGATGATGCCCACGATGCCGGCGCGCGGCAGGTCGAACGACATGTCCTCGAACAGCAGCTTGTCGCCGTAGCCCTTCTTGAGCTTCTTGGCGATCACCACGTCGTTGCCGAGGCGCGGCGCCGGCGGGATGACGATCTCGTTCTGGGTGATCTTCTCCTGCTGCGCCTCGCTCAGCATCTCCTCGTAGTTCTGCAGGCGGGCCTTGTTCTTGGCCTGCCGCGCCTTGGGCGACATGCGCACCCACTCGAGTTCCTTGTCCAGCGTCTTCTGCCGCGAGCTGGCCTGCTTCTCCTCGATCGCCAGGCGCGCGCGCTTCTGCTCCAGCCAGCCGCTGTAGTTGCCCTCGTACGGCACGCCCTTGCCGCGGTCGAGCTCGAGGATCCACTTGGCGACGTTGTCGAGGAAGTACCGGTCGTGGGTGATGGCCACCACGGTGCCGGTGTAGCGCTCCAGATGATGCTCGAGCCACGCCACCGACTCGGCGTCGAGATGGTTGGTGGGCTCGTCGAGCAGGAGCATGTCGGGCTCTTCCAGCAGGATGCGGCAGAGCGCCACGCGGCGCTTCTCACCGCCTGACAGCACCTTCACGTCGGCATCGGGCGGCGGCAGGCGCAGCGCATCCATGGCCACCTCGATCTTGTTGTCGAGGTTCCACAGGTCGTGGTGGTCGATGTACTCCTGCAGCTTCCCCTGCTCCTCGAGCAGCGCGTTCATCTTGTCGTCGTCCATGGGTTCGGCGAACTCCATGGCGATGGCGTTGAAGCGGTCGAGCTTGGCGCGCTGTTCCTGGAGCGCCAGCTCCACATTGCCGCGCACGTCGAGCGTTTCATCCAGCTGCGGCTCCTGTGGCAGGTAGCCGATGCGCGTCCCCTTGTGCGGCCACGCTTCGCCCTGGAACTCCTGGTCGAGGCCGGCCATGATCTTCAGCAACGATGACTTGCCGGATCCGTTGGGGCCGATGACGCCGATCTTCGCCCCGGGATAGAACGAGAGCCAGATATCGTCGAGGATGATGCGCGAAGGGGGAACCACCTTGCGCAGTCCTTTCATTACGTAGATGAACTGTGGAGCCACGGGCGTACGCTCAGCGAATGGGGGGTGCAGGGAGAATCATGAAAAATAACCCTTTCGCGCTCGCGTAATTGCCTCGTTGGGCCTTACCGTACAGGGACCCCCGCACTCCGCACCCCGCACCACACCCTGTTCCCCGCACCCAGCACACCGTGGACTTCTCCGGCATCGCCGACCGCCTCTCCCAGAGCCCCGTGACCGCCATACCGGTGCTCTTTGCCGCTGGTGTGCTCACGAGTCTCACGCCGTGCATTTACCCGATGATCCCCATCACGGCGGCCATCGTCGGGGGATCAGCCACCGGGGCCCCGCCCAAGCGGGGACGTACGGTCTTATTGACGTTTTCCTACGTCATCGGGCTCGCGCTGGTCTACTCCCTGCTCGGCCTGCTCGCCGGACTGTCGGGGACGCTTTTCGGCACGGTCAGTGCCAACCCGTGGCTCGCCTTCGGCATGGCCAACCTGCTGCTGGTGGCCGCCTTGGCGATGCTCGACGTCATTCCGGTGCGCCTCCCCGCCTCACTCGCCGCGAAATCCGCGAGTGTCGGTGAGGGCGGCCGGGCCGGGGGCGCCTTCCTGATGGGCGCCGCCTCGGGGCTCGTCGCGGCCCCCTGCTCCGCCCCGGTGATGGCGGCGGTGCTCACCTGGGTTTCGCGAACGAAGTCGGCGGCGTTGGGGTTTACCTACTTGTTCGTCTTCTCGCTCGGCATGTGCACCCTGCTCGTCGTCGTCGGCCTCTTCAGCGGCTCCGTGAGCCGCCTGCCGCGCGCCGGCGCCTGGATGCTCTGGGTCAAGCGCTTCTTCGCCCTCGCGATGGTTGGCGTGGCCGAGTACTACCTCATCAAGGCAGGTCAGGGATGGTTCTGAAATACGGGGCGCGGCTGGCAGTCGCGGCGGCACTGATTGCGTTGGCCGCGCCAGGTGCACAGGCACGGGCGCAGGATAGCGGCATCGAGGTGGGCTCGAAGGCGCCGACGGCCGCCGTCGAGTCGCTCGACGGCGCACCGGTGGAACTCTCGACGGTCTTCGGAAAGGTCCCGGTCGTCATCCAGTTCTGGGCGACATGGTGCCCCACGTGCAAGGCGCTCGAGCCCGCCATGCAGGCCGCACAGCAGAAGTACGCCGGCAAGGTGGCGTTTGTGGGCATGGCGGTGAGCGTGAACCAGAGTCCGCGCGCCGTGCAGGCCTACAGCGCCAAGCACTCGCCCCGGATGACACACTTCTTTGACCGGCGCGGCAAGGCGGTGGATGCCTATGAGGTGCCGGCTACTGGTTTTGTCGTGGTCGTGAACAAGGCGGGCACGGTGGTCTACACCGGACTGGGCAGCGACCAGGATATCGACGCAGCCATCAAGAAGGCGATGTAATGAGCAAGGCTGTGCGCCGTGGACTGATGGCCGTCGCCGTGCTGGCCGGGGTGGGATACCTCACTCCGGTCGTGTACCTGATGGCGAACGAACGGCGCATGGTCTTCCAGCCGGATCAGTTCGGCGGGCGTGTGGTCACGCCGCTCCCCGACTCGCTTGGACTCGTCGCGAATCGCGTGTCGTTCGCCAGCGGCGATGGTGCGATGATCAGCGGGATCGTCATCCCGGCGGTAGACAGCACAGCGCAGTGGCTGCTCTACCTGCACGGCAACGCCGGCAACGTCACGTCATCGGTGCTGCCCCACTTCTATGCCCGCTGGCATGCGCTTGGCGTGAACATCATGGCCATCGACTATCGTGGCTTCGGAGAGAGCGAGTCGCGCACGCCGGATGAGAAAGGCACGTACGCCGACGCGCGTGCTGCCTACGAATGGCTTCGCACGACGCGTGGCGTGCCGCCAGAGCGCATCGTCCTCTACGGCCATTCGCTCGGCGCCGGCATTGCCACCGAGCTCGCGCTGCGCGTGCAGGCGGCGGGATTGATCATCGAGGGGGCATTCACGTCCGTCCCCGACCGCGGCGCGGAGATCTACCCCTGGATGCCTGTGCGTCTGATCTCTCGGCAGCGCTTCGAAAACATCGAGAAGATCGGAAAAGTGGCGATGCCCAAGATGGTCATGCACGCCATGGACGATGAAATTGTGCCGTACGTCCACGGGCAGCGGCTCTATGCCGCCGCGAGCGCACCCAAGGACTGGGTGAGACTCCGCGGCGGACACATGAACGCCTTCCTGCAGGACAGCGCGCATTTCTGGCGGCATGCCCGCAGCTTCGTTGAGCGGCTGCGCACCGACCTGCCCGTCGCCGAGTCGCCGCCGCCGGAACGCTAGCGTCGCACGCGTGTCACGCGGCGCGCGCGTGCAGGCCCGTGCTGCTTCGCCTCAATGCGCCCCGCTGAGCGGCAGGTCGAACAAGTGCACCGGCGCCTGCGGCGCCCGCGTGTGGTAGACGCGCAGCCGCTCAATCAGGAACGGCTCCTCGATGCGCACCGCGAGCAGCACCCGCAGGGCTTCCACCGTCAGCTGCGGGTAGAAGCTCAGCGTACAGTGCGGCGTGAACGGGTAGCGGGCGACCGCGTACGAAAGCCCCGCCGTCTTCAGCCGCTCGTGCAGCGCGCGCACCGGCCCATGCGGATCGATGGGAAGCACCACGAGTTCGCGTCCGATGAAGCGCATCGGCGGCTGGAAGGTGAGAAGCAGCGGCGGTGAGGTCGCCACAACTTTCTCGAGCGCGGTGCGCAGCGTAGCCACCGGCGTATCCGGCGCGATCGGTCCGGCGCCAGAGGACCCGAGCAACGTGATGTGCGGCGGCAGTTCATTGGCCAGCTTCGGATCGAACCGGCGCTGGAGGTCGCGCACTTGCGCGCACACGGGTCCCGTGAGCTCGGCGGTGATGAAGATCCCGTTGGTGCTCATCGGCGCGCGCGCGGGAGGAACCGCCGGTCGATCCAGTGCTTTGGTCGGTCGGCGTGGAAGCGCGCCACCATCAGGCCCGACACCGTGCCGATGCCGGCGCCCATGACGACGTCGCTTGCCCAGTGCTTGTCCGCGTGCATGCGCGCGAGGCCGGTGAGCGCGGCCGCCGTGTACAGCGACGGGCCTGCCCAGCGCGCCGCCTTCGGGTGTGACCGACGGAGTTCACGCTCCATGGCAGCCGCGAACGCGAACGCCGCCGTCGTGTGACCCGACGGGAAGGACTGCCGTGCGCCGTCGTTCACGCCCGACATCAGCCGAAAGTCGCCGGGCTCCAGTGGGCTGGCATATGGTCGTCCACGCCCCGCAAATCCCTTGATGCCGCCGGTCAGCATGCCGCTCAAGGCGATCGACTCGCCCGCCCGCAGGCCGAGGCGCGCCAGGTCGGGGCGGCGCGAGGCCCATCCGGCAGCGTACAGCGCCGCCGAACCCGCCAAGACCCCGGGACTTCCGAAGGCATTGAAGAGATCCGCCGTTGACGCGAAAACGGGCGAGTCCTGCACCCACCGTCGCTGCATCAGTCGCTGTCCGTCCCGGTCGAGCGGCATCGCTGCGGCGGCAGCCAGCGCGAACACGCCGAGCCGCCGCGCGTCCGTCCACGACACGGGCGAGGATACCTGTGCCGACGGCTCCGTCTCCTGCGCAGGAAGGGCGGAGGCCACCAAAACGCTCGCGGCGAGAAGCACGCTGCGTTGGTAATGACGGAGGTCTGGCATCAGATTAAGGATATGGACCCCGCCACGGCCGCGCCCACTGCCAACTTGCTCATTCGCGACCTCGTCAGCCACGAGGATCGTCGGCAGTGTGTCGCCTTGCAGGAAGCGACCTGGGGGGTCGGATTCACCGAGCTGGTCCCGTCAGCCATCCTCCAGGTCGGTCCGAAGATTGGCGGCATCACTGCTGGGGCCTTCGATCCGTCCGGTCGGCTCGTCGGCTTCGTCTTCGGGCTCACGGGCATTCGGCACGGCGTGCTCGCCCACTGGAGCGACATGCTGGCCGTCGTACCCGAGCTGCGCGGCAGCGGGCTGGGCGGACGGCTCAAGGCCTGGCAGCGCGCGCGCTGCGAGGAGATGGGCGTCCGGGTCATCTACTGGACGTGGGATCCGCTCGTCTCGCGCAACTCGCACCTGAACCTCAACAAGCTGGGCGCTCGCGTCGACGAGTTCGTGGAGAACATGTACGGCGTCACCGACAGCACGCTCATGGGCGCCCTCCCCACGGATCGCTTCGTGGCGGCGTGGGAACTCGACCACGTCACCATCGCTCGGCGCCTCAATGCGCGCGCCAACGACGCCCCGTTGCTGCAGACGCTGCCGCTCGTCGCCGGCGGGCCGGCGGCACCGCCGCCTTCGATGTGGCCCGATGCGCCCGCGGTGCGCGTCGACATCCCACGCGACTTCCCCGCGCTGCTGGGCCACGACCCGGCCGCGGCGGCGGCGTACCGCCGCCACTCGCACGCGGCGTTCCTGCATTATTTCGCACTTGGCTACCAAATCAGTTCCTTCCACCCGGCGCCCGGCGGCGACGGGTCCTACGTGCTTACGAGGCCCCTATCATGATCCGCCTCGACCAGCTCACCCTGCGCGAGATTCATCTCCCCCTGCGTGAACCCTTCCGCATTTCGTCCGGCACCGTTTCCCAGCGCCGCATCTGCCTGCTCGAACTGCACGACGCCAGCGGCGCCGTGGCCTGGAGCGAGTGTGTCGCCGGCGAATGGCCCAACTACTCGTCCGAGACCATCGACACCGCCTGGCTCGCCATCGAGGCGTACGTGGTGCCGCGTGTGCTCGGCGTTCGCTTTGACGCCCCCGGCGCGGTGCATGCCGCGCTCGAGCGCGATTTCCGCGGACACCAGATGGCCAAGGCCGCGGTGGAGATGGGCATCTGGGGCGTCGCCGCCGCGCAGGAAGGCGTGCCGCTGGCCCAGCTGATCGGCGGCGTGCGCGACCGCATTCCCGTCGGCATTTCGCTCGGCATCCAGCCATCGCCGCAGGCGCTCGCCGATCGCGCCACCGCCGCCTTCGCCGAGGGCTACCACAAGGTCAAGATCAAGATCGAACCGGGACGCGACATCGACTTCGTGCGCGCCGCCCGCGAGGCGCTGCCAAGCGCCGAGCTGATGGCGGACGCGAACAATGCGTACACGCTCGCCGATGCCCCGGTGCTGGCCGAGCTCGACGAGCTCAACCTCATGATGATCGAGCAGCCGCTCGCGCACGATGACCTGGTGCGGCATGCCCAGCTGCAGAAATCGCTGCGCACCGCAATCTGCCTCGACGAGTCCATCACGTCGCTCGAGCGGGCGCAGGACATGGTCACGCTCGGCGCCGGGCGCATCATCAACATCAAGCCGGGACGTGTTGGTGGATTCGCGTCGTCGCTGGCCATCCACGATCACTGCCAGCAGCAGGGCATTCCCGTCTGGTGCGGCGGCATGCTTGAGAGCGGCATCGGCCGCGCGTATAACGTGGCCCTCGCTTCACTTCCCAACTTCATCCTTCCCGGCGACCTCTCGCCGAGCCGGCGTTACTGGGAGCAGGACATCGTGGCACCGGAGTGGACCATGGCACCGGACGGCACCATGGCAGTGCCGCTCGACCGCCCGGGTATCGGCGTGGAGGTCGACATGGCACGCGTCGATGCGCTCACCGTGCGCCGCGCCGTCATGAGGCTGCCCTCGTGAGCACTTCCTCGGTGCCCGCGGCGGTGCGCGCGTTGTTCACGGAGGCCGAAGCCGCGTTGCTCGTCGAGCTGCGCCGCGACCTGCACGCCCATCCTGAGCTCTCGTGGAACGAAGTGCGCACCCAGGCGCGGCTCGAGGACGCGCTGCGCGGCGCCGGCATCACCGAAATCCGCCGGGTCGCAGAGACGGGGCTCGTTGCGCGCATTCCCGGCACCGTGCCCGGAGCTCCGGTCATCGCGCTCCGCGCCGACATGGACGCCCTGCCGATCCACGAAGCAACGGGCCTGCCGTACGCGTCGCATCACGACGGCGTGATGCATGCCTGCGGCCACGACGTGCACGCGTCGTGGGCCGTGGGTGCGGCGCTGCTCCTGCATCGCACGCCGGCGCAGGGTGACGTGCTCATCGTGCTCCAGCCGGCCGAAGAAGTCGGGCAGGGCGCGTCGCGGGTGCTCGACAGCGGTGCGCTCGAAGGGGCACGGGCCATCTTCGGCGCGCACGTCGATCGGCGCTTTGCCGTCGGCCAGGTCGTCGCCCAGCCGGGGCCGCTCGCCGCCTCCACGGATTCATTCACCATCTCGCTCACCGGCGCCGGCGCGCATGGCGCGCGTCCGCACGAGGCGGCCGATCCCGTGGTCGGTCTCGCCGCGCTCGTCACCGCCCTCCAGACCATCGTGTCGCGACGCCTCGATCCGGCGCAGCCCGGCGTTGTCACCGTCGGCATGGTGCACGCTGGCACCGCACCCAACATCATTCCAGAGTCTGCGACGCTTCGCGGCACGGTGCGCGCCACCACCGCCGCCGCCCGCGACCTCATCGTCGGCGAGGTGGACCGCCTCGCCTTCGGCGTCGCGGCCGCCTATCGCCTTGAAGCGGTCGTGGAGTGGGGCGAGCGGACACCGCCCGTGGTCAATTCGCCTGACGGTGCGCAGTGGGCGGTCGCCGCCGCAACGCACGTCCTGGGCGCCGATGCGGTGGTCCCACTGGGCACCACCAACATGGGCGGCGAGGATTTCGCGTTCTATCTCGAGCGCCTTCCGGGCTGCTTCCTGCGCATCGGCGCCCGCGAGCCGGGTGGCGACGTGATTGCCGCGCATTCGCCGCGCTTCCAGCCGGCGGAAGCGTCCTTGTTCGTTGGCGCGGCGGTGCTCGCCGAGTGCGCCCGGGTGGCGAGCCGCGCGTGATTCGCCACCGGGTTGATCCCGAGCATCCATCGCCGCAGGTCATCGCCGCCGCCGCTGAAGTGATCCGGCGCGGAGGGCTGGTCGCCTTCCCCACCGAAACCGTCTATGGACTCGGCGCCGATGCGCTCAGCGAGGCGGCCGTGCTCGGCATTTTCGCCGCCAAGGGGCGTCCGTCATACAACCCGATCATCGCGCACGTCGCGAGCGTCGCCCACGCACAGGCCCTCGTGACGCAGTGGCCGGATGCCGCGGCACAACTCGCGGCGACATTCTGGCCCGGTCCGCTGACACTCGTCCTGCCGAAGGCGGCGCACGTCCCGCTGGCGCTCACCGCCGGACGCGACACTGTGGCGGTGCGCATGCCGGCGCATCCTGTGGCCCTCGCGCTGATCCGGGCCGCGGATCGCCCGATTGCCGCGCCGAGCGCCAATCGATTCACCGAACTCAGTCCAACCACCGCCGATCATGTGGAGCGGGGGCTCGGCGCGCGCGTGGACATGATCCTCGACAGTGGGTCCACGCTGGTGGGCATCGAAAGCACGGTCGTGGATCTCTCGGCGCCGGTCCCCGTACTGTTGCGGCCCGGCATGCTCTCTCGCGTTGCCCTTGAGCGCGTGCTCGGCACGTCGTTGGCTGACCCGGCGCCGGTCGCGCATCCCACCGAGGCGCGGTTGGCGCCCGGGATGATGGATCGCCATTACGCCCCGCGTGCCCGCGTGGTGTTGGCAGGGGCACCGGACGTGGCAGCCGTGGTGACGCGTGAAACAGCCGCTGGTCAGCGCGTTGGCGCAATTGTCATTCACGCGGATGGCATCGGCGCGGCCGCACTGCAGCGGCTACCTGCTGACGCTGCCGGTTATGCCCACGGACTGTATGCCGCGATGCACGCAGTGGATGACGCGGACTGTGATGTCGCGTGCATCGAGCTGCCGCCGGATGCCCCGGAGTGGGCGGGTGTCAACGACCGCCTGCGACGGGCGGCGCACCCGCCGGAGCGCGGATAGACCGCGGCGGCTTGCGCGTCACCTCGCGCGAATGCTCGAGGTCGGCCAGGAACATCTCCTCGGCCTGCGTGCCAAAGGCGCGATCACCGACGATCGCGTCAAGCTCGTAGTTGATGGCGGCGCCAAGCGGGTTGAAATCAGTTGAACCAATACGGGTGATCACGCCGTCCATCACCGTGGACTTGGCGTGCATCATCTCGCCTTGCCATTCCCAGACGCGAATGCCGTTGCGCAGCAGCGCCGGGTAGTAGCTCGCGGTGTAGCGGTTCACCCACGGATGGTCGTTGCGTCCCGGCACCAGGATCCGCACGTCCACCCCATCGCGCGCCGCGCCTTTCAGCGACTCGACCACGCCGAAGGCCGGGATGAAGTAGGCGGTGGCGATCCAGAGCCGCTCGCGGGCCGCGGCGGCCTGCACTTCGAGCGCGCGCGAAATGCGGAAACGTGCCGGCTCGCCTTCCACGATGCCGACCAGCGCCGGCGGCGCATCAGCGAAGTCAATCCATGAATTGCGCGCGGCACGCACCATGCGGCGCTGCTCCCAGCGCGTGGGGCCCTGCCCCGCGGCGCGCAGCCACATTGCGTCGAACGCCCGTTCCATGGCCTCCGCGGCGGGCCCGTGAATCTGCACTGCGGTGTCGCGCCACGGCCTGCGCTTGGGGCCCAGCGAGCCGAGGCGCCACTCTTGACCAATGCCGATGCCGCCGGTAATGCCCACCTTGCCGTCGGCGACCAGCAGCTTGCGGTGATCGCGGGGCAGCAGGCCAAGCCAGGCGCGAAAGCCCGGCGGACTGAAGATGCGCACGTCCACGCCGCCGGCACGGAGGGTGCGCCAGACGTGGCGCGGCGTGCCGCGCCCGCCGATCCAGTCCACCAGCAGGCGCACACGGACCCCCCGCTGCGCCGCGCCAAGCAGGGCCCGTACGAACCGCTGCCCTACCTCGTCGCCGCCGCGGAAGATGTAGCACTCGAAATCCAGCGTGTGGTGGGCCCCGTCGATGACCGCGATCATGGCGTCAAATGCGGCTGCGCCGTCGCGCAGGAGCAACGGACGGTTGCCCGCCGACACATCGGCCGCGGCCACCCGCCACAGCCCACGCGCAAAGCTCACGGCCGCAGACGGTCCTGCGGTCGATGGCAGCTGGGGATAGCTGGGCGGTTCGGGGGGAGTCGGCATGTCCTAGGAAGGTGCGTATGCTGCAGGCCGGAAGTAAACCGCATACCGCTGGCTCGGAGCGTGCCCCTACGGCATCTTTCCTGCCGCACCGCTCGCAGTGCATCGCCGCCCCCCACCGAACGTCCAGCACAGTCACGGCGCCGCTGCCCGTCGTCGTGTCCAGCGGAAGCTGTCTGTGCCTGGACCAACGCACCTCACCAAGGGACCGGCACCTATGGAGCAGGACGCCTCGTCAAAGAACCATCCGGCGCTTCTCAGCACGCTGCCTGGCGATGATGTTCGACAGATCATGTGGCGCTTTGCCGATCGCTTCGACTACCAGATGGTGGTCCAGTCGGCACGGGCCGTGGCGCGGGGTCCCGTCGCGCGCGCGGTGGCGAAGGGCGCACGGAACTCGCACGAGTGGACCGAGGACAAGGCGTCCCTGCTGCACGAGTTCGACGCGGCCGGCATTACCTCGGCGGCTGTCGATCCCGAATACGGCGGCTACATCGAGGGGCCGAAGAACTTCGTGCTCGGATTGCTGGCGTTCGAGCTGGCATGGGTGGACGCCGGCGCCGGCACCTCCAGCATGGCCAATACGCTCGCGCTTGCACCCATCCACGAGCGCGGAACGCCCGAGCAGAAACAGACCTACATGTCGCGCTCCGTTCCGCCGATGCCGGGTGACACTCGCAAGATCTGGCGCGGCGCGTTTGCCCTGACCGAGTCCATTCCGTACGTGGGCGTGGACACCGGCGTGCTGAGCGGGCGCGTGCGGGTGGCGGAATGGCGCGAAGGCGAGGAGCCTATCCTCCACGTCGACAAGCGCGGCCGGTTCATCACCAACATGGGCTCGGCGAACTTCGTTACGGCAGCCGTCGATTCGGGTGATCCCCGCATCAAGGGCAGCTGCATGGTGATCCTCGAGGAGACGGATCCCGGCACTTTCGATCGCGGCATCCCCACCAAGAAGCTGGCTCACCAGCTCTCCTCCACGCGCGATCCGGTCTTCAGCCTGCAGGTGCCGGCCAACCGCATCATTGGCGGCTACACGGTGAAGGACGGCGTGATCATCCCGAATTACAGCCACGCTGAGGTCATCGAGGCGGTCTTTACGCGCACGCGTGCGACGCCGGCGATCATGACTTCGGCCAAGCTGTTGTCTGCCGTTGAGCCCGTCATTCGCTATCATCGGCGGCGGTTCCGCGGCGCCGCGGGAATCAACGAGGGAACGCCGCGCTTCGACATGGGGCTGCAGCAGAAGGAGGATGCGCTGCACCGCCTCCTCGACGTCTGGGCTGCCGGCGAGGCGGGGGCATCCCTGGGATTTGAGACGGCACGGCTGCTCGATACCTACGACGCCATCGAGAAAGCCAAGTCTGAGACACTCGCGCAACAGGGCATCGCCGGCGGACGGGCGGAACTCAAGGCGCTGCGTGCGCGCGAAAAGGACGCGATCGAGTACGTGGCCTTGGCGGCCAAACGGTCGCCGAGCCCTGAGGAATCGGCACGGTTGGCGGCGCTTGATGCGGACCCCGTGGTCAAGTTCATCGTGACCGAGTCCCTCTCGAGCGTGCTCATTCCCTCGGCCAAGCTCTGGAACACCGGCCATGGCGTGAACATGATGCGCGAAGCCGTCAGCATGATGGGCGGCTACGGGATCACCGAAGATTGCCCAGGATTCCTCGGGCTCAAGTGGATCGACGGCCAGCTCGAGGCCACCTACGAGGGGCCGGAGGTCGTCCAGCGCCGGCAGCTCTCCGTGACCATGTCACGGCCAATCTTCCTGCGGCAGTTCCAGGTGTGGATTGAGCACCTGAACCTGATCTCCAAGGAGCACCCGGGGATGGGAGCTGGCACGCTCGCCTCCGCCATGGAGCTGTGGTTCTGGTCGCGCGAGCACCTCTCGACGGCCAAGGACGCCTACGGCCGCGATCTGTACTCCAACCAGCGGCACGGCGTGACCTATCCGCTTGCCGATGCCCTGGCGTGGCTCGTGGCAACGTACCACCTGGTGCTCGACGTGCTGGAGCTCAAGCGGAAGGGGCCGGAGAACCCAGCGCTCGCCGAGGGCATCGAGGGGCTGGTCAACTTCTACACGGACCTTACGCACATCCACGCGGCCACGGCGGCCGGCGAGGCCACCAAGATCTGCGCCGAACTCGTCTTCGGGTATCGCGCCGAGTCTGATCCCGCACTTGAGGTGATGGCCAGCCCCGCCGACCCGTTCAAGGACGTGGCGCCGTTCAACGCCCTGCGCACGAGGGTGGACGCCTCGCTTGCCGGATCGAAGCTCGCCAAGGATCGTGCCGCCGAGTCGTTGTCGCACGTGATGATCCCGGAAGTGCTGGACTATCCGGTATGAGCGCCGGAGCGCCGCGATGACTGACCTGCGGAGCACGATGGAGACCGACATCGTCTGCGTGGGGTTCGGCCCCGCCGTCGGCGGGTTCTTGACGACGTTGTCGCGCGCCATCGTGGATGCCGATGGCAACACGGTGCTGGAAAGCCGCGTGATGCCTGGCATGCCACTGCAGGTGCTGTGCTACGAGCGGGCGGACGACATCTCGTTCGGCGTCTCGGGCGTGGTGACCAAGGCGCGGAGCATTCGAGAGTCGTTTTCGGCGGAGCAGCTGGCGGAAGTGCCCATGGCCACGCCGGTCACGCACGAGGAGGTCCTGTACCTGCAGGATCCTATTGGCGCGAGCCGCCGGTCCACCGGCGTGCGTGCGCTCGATGCCGTCGTGGATGCGCTCAAGGCGGCGCTGCCCTGGAGCGACCACGCCGTGGAGCTCCCGTGGATTCCGCCGTTCCTGCAGAAACACGACGGCATGGTCTTCTCCATCGGTCAGTTGAATCAGTGGGTCGGTCAGCAGCTCATGGCCACGGGCCTCGTGCAGGTGTGGCCCGGCATGCCGGTGAGCAAACCGCTGTTCGATGGCGACGCAGTGATCGGCGTGCGGCTGGTGGATCAGGGCGTGGACAAGGACGGCGCTCCGAGCAGTGCCTACATGCCGGGCATGGACGTGCACGCCGCGTTGACGGTGGTTGGCGACGGTCCGATTGGCCCCGTGGGGCAGAAGCTGAACCAGCGGTTTGGCCTGCCCGACGGGCATCACCAGCAGGAGTGGGCCATCGGCATGAAGGCCGTGGTGGAGCTGGCCCCGGATTGCGGCCTCGAACCCGGTGCGGTGCTGCACACCTTCGGTTATCCCGAACCGGAGATCTTCGGATTCCTCTATGTGCATCCGGACCGGATGGCGTCGGCGGGCATCTTCATTCCGTCATGGTTCGACAATCCCGCGCGCACGGCCTATCGCTACCTGCAGCACTGGATGATGCACCCGCGGCTCTGGAAGCATCTCAAGGGAAGCACGCTGCGCTCGTGGGGGGCCAAGACACTGCAGGAGAGTGGCCGGCGTGGCGAGCCGCATCTCGTGGGCGACGGCTATGCGCGCATCGGCGAAGGGTCCGGCAGCACGAACGTGCTCACCGGATCCGGTGTCGACGAGGCCTGGGCCACGGGCGTGCAGCTCGCGGAGGCCGTGATCGAACTGGCAAAGGCCGGCAAGCCATTCACGAAGGCCAACCTCGACGCGACCTACGTTGCGCGTCGTCGCGCGAGCTGGGTGGAGCAGGAGGCGAAGATCGCCGAGAAGGCGCGCGACGGGTTCAACGAGAGCTTTGTTCGCGGCCTTGTTGGCATGGGTGTCACGGGGATGACGCGCGGCCTCCTCAACATGCCGGGACGCATGCGGCGTACACATGAGCGACTGCCGTCCATCGAACGATACTTCGGCGATCGTATCCCGCTCCCGGAGATCCGCGAGATCCGCCGCCAGTGCCAGGCCGCCGGATTGCCCCTGCACGACGCCCTCATGGACCGTTCGGGCTGGCCGAAGATCGAGTTCGATGGAGCGCTGCTCGTCTCGCATCAGGACGCCCTGCTCATGGGCGGCAAGGTGCAGGCCGCTGCCGGATTCGCCGATCACGTCACCTTCCTCGACACCGGCACCTGCGCCGGGTGCGCCGAACAGGTGTGCATTGATGGCTGTTCGGGGCAGGCGATCATGCCGGGTCCCGATGGCGTTCCCCAGTTCGACCGCGAGAAGTGCATCCACTGTGGCGTCTGCCTGTGGAACTGTTCCAAGCCTCACGCCGCTGATCCTGAGCGCACTAATGTCCTGTTTGCCGCTGGATCAGGCGGCCTGCATTCACCCATCAACTAGAAACCGCCCCAGCCGGAGCGCGTCGCGATGTCTACGGGTTTCCATGTCGTTGTTCTGGGCAGCCTCGTTCCCGATCTCCTGCAGACGCTCGAGCCAGTGCAGGGGCCGTCGGGTCCTGCGCTCAAGAACGAGCTGATGCTCCCCGCGGTGCTCGACCCATGGGCGGCGCACGCACTCTTCGAGGCGGCGCATGTGGCGGCCGTCACACCAGGGAGCAAGGTGTGGCTCGTCAGCCTCGGGCCAAAGGCGAAGCTGCAGCAGCTCATGATGAGCATCGCCCAGAAGGTGCCGTTCGAGTTGGTGGCCGTGGACGGATCGGCGAGCGGCTTTACCGATCCGGTGGACGTCGCGGAGGCACTGGCGGGCGCCATCGAGAAGATTCCGTCCCTCGATCGCTCGCGCCTGCTCCTGTTCGGCGGCTGCGCCTCGGCGTCGCGCGACGCCGGCGTGACCGTGCAACTCGTCGGCGAGCGACTGGGCATCAGCGACCAGTTCCTCGCCGCCGACGAACTGACCGTCGGGGCGGACGGCGTCCTGACGATTCTCGAACGGGTGGAAGGCGGCCGCTATCTCGTGTCCGAAGTGACTGGTCCGCCCTGCACCATTGCATGGGCGACCGGGAATCTTCCGGAGCCGCCCAACAACCCGCAGGTCGGCATGATGAACATGCGCACCATCATGCCTGCCTTGCAGAAGGCGCCGGCCATTCAGTTCGCCGCGCAGGGCACCGTCTTCCAGAGCGTCGAGCTCCCCAAGCAGGAGCGCCGCACGCGGATCGTGAAGGATGTGCCCCTGGATGAGATGGCCCGGGAAATCGCCGATTGGATCAAGAGCTGAGGACGATGATCATGGAAACCCTGCTCTTTCTTGCGCACACCGAGGACGACGGATCGCTGACCCGCGCGGCGCTCGAAGCGCTGACCGGCGCGTTGGAACTGCACCGGCAGCTTCCTGACGCCACGTTTGCTGTCGGCCTGGTTGGTGGAGACGTCACGCCCGCGATTGCCACGGCGTCCGGGTGCGGCGCCGCCAGTTTCTATGCCGTCTCGGGCCCTGACTTCGCCGTCTCCCGCTACGCCTCCGATGTCGTGGCACTCGAGGCCATCTGCCGAGCGTCCGGCGCCACGGTCGTGGTGGCGCCTGCCACCTCGCGGTTCAACCGGGTCATTCCCGGCGTCGCCCAGCGTCTCGGCGGACGCATCGACACGCACGTGGGCGGATTCCTCGTGAACGGGGCAGAGCTCCGGATCCAGCGCGGCTATTACCGCCAGCGGATGATCGCCACGCTGACACGCGCTGCGCGTCCCTGGTTCTTGACGCTCGATACCGGTGTCTTCGGGCCGTGGAATGGCGCGCCCGCGAACGTGCAGGTGACCACACTCAGCGTCCCCTATGGCAATGATCGTGGGAAGACGCGCGTGGTGGGCTACCGGGCGCCGCAGGCCAATGCGCAGACGATTCGCCCCGACGCCAAGCTGCTCTTCGTGGCCGGGGTGGGTTGGACCAAGAAGCAGGCGGATGGACAGGTGCACCTCGATGATGCCGCGAAACTCATCATGGCCTTCCTCGACAAGTCCGGCGCCTCGCTGGGCAGCAGCAAGTCGCTGGTGGACCAGTCGAGCGAGGGGCACAACGTCTTCTCCTTCATGAGCCACCTGAATCAGGTTGGCCAGACCGGTTCAACGCCGCGGCACCCCAAGGGGCTTTCGACCTGCTGCCACGGCGAGGAGCCGCACGTGGTGGGCTGGCGCTTCATCGGCGAACGGCGCGCCATCAACCTTGACACCAACTGCGGGTGGGCCCAGGGCAAGGCGGACGTTCTGTACGTCGCCGACGCCTTTGAACTGGTCAGGAAGGTCACGGAACTCTTGTAGGGACCGTTGGGCGCCCCTACTGTTCCTTTCATGCTGAACATTGACCTTCGGGGGAAGCGGGCGCTCGTGGCGGGCGTGTCGGACGACCACGGGTTCGGGTTCGCCATTGCCAAGGCGCTCGCGGAAGCGGGCGCCACGGTCAGCGTGGCCACGTGGCCACCGGCGCTGACCATCTTCCGCAACCTGCTGGATCGCGGGAAGCTCGACGAGGCCCGCCAGTTAAGCGACGGATCGATGCTGACATTCGAGCGCATCTATGCGCTCGACGCGGCGTTCGACACGCTGGAGGAGGCCCCCGAGGAACTGCGCACCAGCAAGCGCTACAAGGACTGCGGCGACTTCTCCGTCAACGGCCTCGCCGACGCATGGCGCGCCGACTTTGGCGACCAGTCGCTCGACATCCTGGTGCATTCCCTGGCCAATGGTCCTGAGGTGAAGCGGCAGCTGCTCGATACGAGCCGCGCCGGCTACCTCGCGGCACTGAGTGTATCGTCGTACTCGCTGGTGTCCATGCTGGCCAAGCTCGGGCCGATGATGCGCCGCGAGGGGGCCGTGATCTCCTTGTCCTACCTCGCTGGCCAACGGGTCATCCCGGGTTACGGCGGTGGCATGTCCACCGCCAAGGGTGCGCTCGAGAGCGACACCCGTACACTGGCCTTCGAGGCGGGCCGCCGGTTCGGCGTGCGCGTGAACACCATCTCCGCCGGACCATTGGCCTCGCGTGCCGCGAGCGCCATCGGCATCGTCGAAACCCTGGTCGACTACTACAAGCTCAACTCGCCCCTTCCCGAAGCGCTTACTGCCACCGAGGTCGCCTTCGCCGCCGCTTTCCTCTGCTCGCCGTTGAGCAGTGGCATCACCGGCTCCACCACGTATGTGGACAAGGGGTACAACGCCATGGGTATGGCGGTCGCCATGCCCCCGAATTTCCCCGACCTCACGTCACGGACGTAATAGAAGCCCATGCGACGTTTGTATTTGCCTCTCGCTGTTTTCATTGGAATCGCTGCGTGCGGCGCACCAGCCAAGCAGGATGCAGTCCCACAGGACCGGAATGCGCCCGCGTTGGAGCCGGGCGTCGTCAGCATGCCGTCGAGGGCGCAGACCACTACTCCCGCCGTCCCGGAGGGGGCCCCGAAATCCGCGATCATCCCCGAGGATATCGCCCAGCGCATGGTTCCTGTCACCGGCGGCTACAGTCTCGCGGCCGCAACCATGATCATGAACGACCCCCGGATGCTCGGTCAGGTCTACGCCCCGAATGCCGTGCTGCGAGTTCCGGATTCCACGGTCACGGGAATGCCGGCGGTCGTGCGCAAACTCCTGTCGCTTGCCCAGTCAAAGTCGCTGGCCGATTTCCAGCGGCGTTCGATTGGCACGCGCATCCTGGATGACTCGACGCTGTTGGACAGCGGCACCTATGTCATGGTCCTGCGGCGTTCGGAAAGAGACTCGGTGCTCGAGCGCGGTCGCTATGCGGCCACGTGGCGTGCCCGCAAGGACCTCACCCAGTGGGTGATCCTCGAGGATTACCTGAAGCCAGACCAGCCCGCAAAGACCAAGGGCGCCAAGTAGACCGGTGAAAACGACGAAGGGAGCGGCCCTGGCCGCTCCCTTCGCACATGCGTCATGCCGCAATGGCGGCGCTAATCCGCCGCGACCTTCGGCGCCTTCTTCTTCGGCGTGACCTCGGGCAACCCCAGCTTCTTGAGCTGCTCATTGAACGCCTTGAGGTCCTCGGCGTAGACCTTGTCCATGCGCTTGGTCTGCACCTCGAGCTTGCCGCTCAGTTCCTTGAACACCTGAACGGCTTGTGCCGGCGGACGTCCCGGTGACGACCCGGCCATCCCGAGCAGGGCGGCGATCTTGTTGTTCAGCTTGATGGGATAGTTGAGCGGATCCTGTGAGCTCTGGTTCTTGATCTGGTAGATCTCCCCTTCGACGCTCGTCACCTTGCCATTGAGCGCCTTCCCCTGGTCGCCCAGCTGCGGCGCCTGCTTGAGGCGGTCATCGACCTGCGCCTTCACGTCGCGCGCGGTGATCACGGCTTCATTGGCTTCGCTCACGCGGTCGCGCACCTGGATCAGGAAGTCGAACTGGGCTACGAGGTCGGCCATCGGCACCTTCCACCGGGGATCGGCCTTCACCGTGAACGTCTGGTTCTGCGTCTCACCGTTGGCAGTCAGTTTTACGGTATACGTGCCCGGCAGCGCGAGCGGCCCCGTGACATTACCGGCCCAGAAGATCATGCCATCGAACCGCGTGGCATCCGGGTAGCGGAGGTTCCAGTTGAACTGGTTCAGGCCGGCCTTGTTCGGAGCGCGGAGGACGCGCGGTGCACCGCGCCCGCCGTCGCCGCCCGCGGCAGCCGCCGGCGCCGCTGCGGAATCGCTCGTGTACGACTTGATGAGGTTCCCCTTGGCATCGAGGAACTCGAGCGTCACGCGGGTGTTGGGGTCCTTGAGGTGATAGTAGATGATGGCGCCCGAGGGAGGATTCTGTCCCACGGGCGTGGCGCCGCCATAGCCGGCACCGGGGATCTGGAAGCCGCCGCCCCAGTCGATGCGATACGCGTCGGACGGCTTGTAGAGGTGCGCCGGCTTTGCGGCCACGGACGCCGCGAGCTGCCGCAGCGGGGCGATGTCGTCCATGATCCAGAACGAGCGGCCGTGCGTCCCCAGCACGAGGTCGTTGTCCTTCACGACGAGATCGTGCACCGGCACGGCCGGCATGTTGCGCCGCAGCGACTGCCAGTGGCCGCCGTCGTCAAACGATACCCAGACTCCTCGTTCCGTCGTGGCGTACAGCAGCCCCGCCTTCTTGGGATCCTCGCGGATCGCGCGGGTGAACTCCTCGGCGGGAATCCCCGCCACGATCTTCGTCCACGTCTTGCCGTAGTCGGCCGTCTTGTAGAGGATCGGCGAGAAATCGTCCTGCTGGAAGCGATTCGCCGCCACGTAGGCGGTGCCGGCGTTGAAGTGGCCGGCGTCGATCATCGCAACCCGGGTGAAGTCGCCAATGCCCGGCGGCGTCACGTTCGTCCAGTTGGCACCACCGTTGCGCGTCACCCAGACGAGCCCGTCGTCGGTCCCGGCCCAGATGAGCCCCGGTGTGATGGGTGACTCGCTGAGCGCGAAGATCACGCCATACGTCTCGACGCCCGTCTGGTCCTTCGTGATCGGGCCACCCGACGCGCCCATCGTCTTCGGGTCGCGGCGCGCAAGCGGCGGGGAGATGATCGTCCAGCTCTCACCCTCGGTGGTCGTCTTAAAGAGCTGGCTCCCGGCGGCGTACAAGACTCCGGCGTTGTGCGGCGAGAAGACGATCGGGAAGGTCCACTGGAAGCGGTACTGGATGTCCTCCGACGAGTAGCCCATGGGGTTGTCCGGCCACGGGCTGACGTTGCGCTCGAGGTCGGTGGCCATGTCCTTGCGCGTCAGCAGGCCGCCGTAGCTGCCGCCGAAGATGATGTCGGGCTTGGCCGGATTCGCCGCGAGATAGCCGGACTCACCGCCGGCGGCCTCCTTGAAATCGGCGATGGTCATCCCGCCTTCCTTGCGCGACGGGCCACATAGCGTCGAGTTGTCCTGCTGCGCCCCGCACACCTGATACGGAAAGTGATTGGTCGTCGTGACGTGGTACATCTGCGCCGTGGCGTACGCCTGGTTGGTCCAGGACCGGCCGCCGTTGAACGACACGTTGGCCCCGCCGTCGTTTCCTTCGATCATGCGGTTCGGGTCATTCGACGCGATCCAGAGATCGTGGTTGTCGCCGTGCGGAACCGGGATGTTCTGCGGGAAGGTCTTGCCGCCGTCGCGCGACCGGAACCACTGCACGTTCAGCGCATACACGACGTTGGAATCCTTGGGGTCAGCCACGATGCGCGAGTAGTACCACGCACGCTGGCGAAGCTTGCGCTCGTCATTCAGCCGCGCCCACGTCGCACCACCGTCGTCGGAGCGGTACACGCCGCCATCTTCGGCTTCGATGAGCGCCCAGACGCGGCTCGACTTGGCACCGGACACGGCGAGGCCGATCTTGCCAAGCACGCCCTTCGGCAATCCCGGATTGGCGGTCAGCTCCGTCCATGACTCGCCGCCGTCGGTGCTCTTGAAGATGCCGCCGCTGGGACCGCCGGAGTTCAGGGACCACGGCGTCCGGTACGCATGCCAGAACGCGGCATACAGCACGTTTGGGTCATTGGGATCGACCATCAGGTCCGAGATGCCGGTGGACGCGTCGCGATACAGCACCTTGCGCCACGTTTGGCCGCCGTCCGTGGTCTTGAAGACGCCGCGCTGTTCGTTGCGGCCAAAGGCATGGCCAAGTACGCCGATCCACACGACATCCGGATTGGTGGGATGGATGCGAATGCGTCCCGCATGGTTCTTCGGGTCGAAGAACGTGATGCGCGTCCATGTCTTTCCGGCGTCGCGAGACAGCCAGACGCCGTCGCCGGGCGCGGTGTTGCCGCGGATGGGCGTCTCGCCGCCCGCGACCCACACGATGTCCGGATTCGACTCTGCCACCGCCAGCGCGCCGATGGTGCCGCCGAAGTACTGGTCGGTCGCCGGCTGCCAGCTCATGCCACCGTCAATGGTCTTGAAGACGCCGCCACCGGTGGTTCCCATCCAGTACTCGTACGGACGCTTGTTCGAGCCGGCCACCGCGACGGAACGGCCGCCGCGATAGGGCCCGATCTCGCGCCATCGCAGCGCGGCGAAGGCCGATGTGTCAAACGACTGTGCAGCCGACAGCGCCGGCAGCAGGCACAGGGCGAACGCGGTGATCATCCGGCGGGAGAGCGACGACATGAATACCTCTCGAGAGTCGGTCCTGACGGCCCGAGCCATGCGCGTGACAGCGCATCTCGGCGGGTCATCGTACATTCAGGAAAGTTGGTCGCTCGCGCCGCCGTCGGCGAGAGTCCCCTACCGCCCACTCACGCCATTTCCATGCATTCCTTCCGTTCCCCGGTGTTCACGTTCGCTGCGACCGTCGTGCTCCTGGCCTGCGGGAGAGCGCCAAGTTCGCAGCCCGCCGCCACCTCTCTCGACACGGGGCCACGGCGACTGCCCACTGGACGCACGCTCGATCCCGCAGGGACCGTCTGGCCCGTGGGATCCATGCCGCTCAACATGACCCTCTCACCGAGTGGACGGGAAATCGTTGTCCTCCTCAACGGCTGGCGTGAACAGGGCGTGCAGGTGGTTGACCGCGCCTCGGGACGCATCCTGCAGACGCTGCAGCAGGAGGCGGCCTTCCTCGGCCTCGCGTTTTCGCCTGACGGCCGGACGTTGTTCGTCAGTGGCGGCAACCAGGACGTGATCTACCGCTATGCCTGGTCCGACGGTCGTGCATCGCTCACCGACTCCATCGTCATCGAACCCAAGGCACCCGGAAAGAATGGCAAGCGGTACCCCGCGGGGCTGGCGCTCTCTCCCGATGGGGCGCGGCTGTATGTCGCCGAGAACCTGACCGACTCGCTTGCCGTGGTGGATGTTGCGGCTGCGCGTGTCGTGCAGCGGTTCGGCGTGCAGCGGTACCCGTACGGAGTGGTCGTGGATGGACGGGGCGCCGTGTACGTCTCGTCGTGGGGTGGCTCTACGGTCGCTTCGTTCACGCCCACCGACAACGGACTTGCTCCGGCCGGCCGCATGGCGGGTGGGCGACACCCGTCGGCCATGCTCCTGAACCATGACGGCTCGCGTCTCTTTGTCACGTCGGGATCCACCGATCGGGTCACGGTGCTCGACCCACGCCGCCGGCGTGTCGTCACCAGTATCGTGGTGACGCCGCCTGGTGGCCCCGGCGAAGGGTCCACGCCGAACGCACTCGCGCTCTCCGAGGACGGCCGCCGGCTCTTCATCGCCGAAGCAGACAACAACGCGGTCGCCATCGTGGATCTCACGGCGGAGACCGCCGGTGTGCCGGGAGCTGCGGGAAGTGATGTCGTGACGGGCCGCGTGCCGGTGGAATGGTACCCCACGTCCGTGATCGCTCGAGGCGACACGCTGATCGCGCTGACCGGCAAGGGGCGTGGTACGGGGCCCAACATTCAGGGTCCGACGCCAGGGCGAGGTCGGGCTGACGCGGGGTTTGACCCGCATCAGTACACGCTGGGCCAGACGACCGGGTCCATCGTCACCACGCTCACGGCACGCGCCGGCGCGGCAGAACTCGCCCCTTTGTCGGCCCGCGTTGCGCGCGCCAATCGGTGGGGAGCAGCTCGCGAGAGATTCGCCTACCCGCCCATCGAGCACGTCATCTACATCATCAAGGAAAACCGCACGTACGACCAGATCCTCAGCGACCTGCCCCAGGGCGACGGTGACACCTCGCTGCTCTTCTTCCCCCGCCCAGTCTCGCCCAATCACCACGCCCTGGCCGAACGTTTCGGCCTGTTCGATCGCTTCTTCGTGAACGCCGACGTGAGCCCGGACGGGCACAACTGGTCGGTGGCCGCCTATACCACGGATTACCTGCAGAAGACGGTGCCGTCCAACTACTCGAATCGTGGCCGCACCTACGACTACGAGGGCACGAATCGCGGCCGCGAGCCGGTGGACGATGACGACGTGTCCGAGCCCGCCAACGGCTATCTCTGGAACCTCGCCCAGCGTGCGGGCATCTCGTTTCGGAACTTCGGCGAGTTCGTGATTCCCGCCGAGGTGGACCCCAACGATCCCATGCCCGCCGGCTACAAGGGCAACAAGCCATTCCTGCGCGCCCATACGAGTTCGGTGTTTCCGTCCTACGACCTCAAGATCCGCGACCAGGTGCGCGCGGACGCATGGCTCGCCGAGTTCAACGAATGGGTGCGTCGCGGCAGCATGCCGCGGCTGCAGATCATGCGGCTGCCCAACGATCACACGTCCGGCGCCCGCGCCGGCGCCCCCACTCCGCGGGCGCACATGGCCGACAACGACCTCGCTTTCGGCCGCATCATCGAGGCGCTGTCCAAGTCGCCGTTCTGGAAGAGCACCGCCGTCTTCGTGCTCGAGGATGATGCGCAGAACGGCCCCGACCATGTGGACTCGCACCGGTCGCCGCTGTTCGTGATCTCGCCCTATTCCGCCGGTGGTGTGGTGCACCGCTTCGCGAACACCACCGACGTGCTCCTGACCATCGAGGAGATCCTCGGCCTCGCATCGCTCTCGCAGTTCGATTACTTCGGCCAGCCGTTGCGCGAAATCTGGCGCAAGGAGCCCGACCTGCGGCCGTACGTGGCGCTCGTGCCCGCAGTGAATCTCGACGAGGTGAACCCGGCCAACACGCGCGAGGCCCGGGAGTCGGCACGCCTCGACCTGCGCTTCGAGGATGTCGCCGAAGAGGAGTTGTTCAACCACATTCTGTGGCGCACGATCAAGGGGCAGGCCGTCCCGTATCCCGGAACGCGCCGGATCCCGTTGCTTGAACTTGCGCGCGCCCGATAGCTTGTCGCCTGGTCGCCAGTCGTGACGCGTCGTCATCAGGGTCAAACCGTCCCGTCGTGAAACACCCAACGCCCTTCACCCAACCGTGGGCTGACGCCCTCCGCGATGCGATCAACGCCGACCAGGCGTATCGCAACGCCGCGCGAACGTGGACCTGGCCCGTGGCGCTGGTGCTTGAAGCCGCACCGGCGCTTGGCTACCCCGTGGACACCGCCATCGAGTTCGACCTCGACAGGGGCGCATGCACGGCGGTGCGCATACTCGATCCCTCCGCCACAACGGCGCCGTTCGTGTTGCGCGGACAATACGCGGCTTGGAAGCGTATCGTGCGCGGCGCACTCGATCCGGTGATGGCCGTCGCCCTTCGCCACGTGACCCTGCACGGTTCGCTGACCACGCTCATGCTGCACGCGGGCGCGGCGAAGGCGCTCATCGCCTGCGCCCGCACCGTCCCCACGCATTTTCCCGACGAGTCGGATTGACGGCGGCTGAGGTCTAGGGTGCGGGACAGGCGGTCGGTGTTGCCGCGACCCCGACGGTGCTCCGCTGATCAGCGCTCGCCGTCATGACCCCCTTCATTCTGTCACGCACTGCGAGCCAGGCACGCCGCTCCGGGCCTGCCTCCAGCGATGCGAGATACAGCGTATCACTCGTCCTGCGCACGACACGCATGATGACGGCAACGCCGGCGCGCGCGCTGTCCGGCACAAGTCGGTAGCACAGCATTTCCTGCTTTTCTTGCACCCCCCGCAACGCAGCAACTTCACCCAGTGCACGCCGCGCACGCGCCGTGTTCTGCGCCTGTGCAACGTCCTGCAGGGATGCTTGCTGCGCCTGCGGCGCGGCACTCGGTGCGACGTTCTGCGCGACGCCCTGCGCGGCGCCCGGTGCGATGCTCGGCGCGGCCTTCGCCGCCATTGATTTCGGCGCCGACAGTTCCGCCATCGCTCGCGCCGCGTCTTGGGCAGTTCGCTGCTCCGCCGCGACGTCCGCTCTGGGCGGCAGCGCGGGCGCTGCAACAGGAGCAGTCGGCTGCGCAGCGAGCGCTTCTCGGCGCGGCGCGGGGGTGTTGTCGCTCCCGATTACGGTTCCGGTGGGAGTACCTGCGCCGGTGGCCACCGGCACCCCTGCCCTTGCGTCAGGTGTGGCCGTCGCCGGAATCGGCGGCGTGGTGACAGGTGCCGTGGCGACGACGGTCTGCGTGTCCGGCGCGGACTGCGCCGACCCTTTCTCGGCAGAAGCCACGGACGGGCGTCCGTCAGGCGCGTTCTGCATCACCACGACACTTCCACCGGCCACCACCACCACCGCGGCGGCGATCTTCGTCCACCATGGCAGGCGCTGCCCGCTGCGAACGGCGGTGCGCTTGGGCACCACGCCCGCCGGTACATGATCGAGCGCCGAGAGAATGCGGGACGATGCAGCCACGAGCCCGCGTGCCTCGGCCACGGCCGCCGCCCACTCGGGATCGGTCGCCGCCAGTTCCTCAATGCGCGCCGCGTCGTCGGGCGGCAGCTGCCCATCGAGCCACGCGTGGATCAGCCCTTCATCAGGACGCGGCATGATGCCCCCGTTGTGCGCGCGCCGTCGTCTGCGCTTCGTATGATTCCGCCAGACGCCGGCGTGCGCGCGAAAGTGTCGTTCCCACGGAGCCCACGGCGATGCCGAGTATCTCCGCAATCTCTGGATAGTCGAGTCCCTCTTCCCTCAACAGGAGGGCCTGGCGGTCGCGCTCGGCGAGCGAGTCGAGCGCGCGCCGCGCATCCGCCGCGTCCTGCGCGCGCTCGAGCGCCGTGTCCGGCGCCTCGACGTGGGCCTCCCGCTGTTCCGCGGCGAGCAGCTCCAGGTGCCGGCGGCGCCGGATCTCCTTGCGCCCCTCGTCCCGCACGAGGTTGCTCGCCACGGCAAACAGCCATGACCGTTCGTTCACCAGGTGCTCCTGTCGCAGCGCCCGCACGAACGTCTCCTGGGCGATATCCTCCGCCCAGTCACGATCTCCCAGCCGCCGCGTGAGATAGCGCACGAGGGCGGCATGGAAGGTCGTGAAGAGACGCTCGGTGTCGGACATCGTGATTACCAATCTCGCACGATCGTGTCGAGCGTGCCCGCGGTCAGCGTGGTGTCACCCTTGGCGTCGAGCACCAAACGGACGGCCCGTCCCTGCACCGCCACGCGCTCGCCCATCCCAAAGGCCTCCTTGAGCGACGGCAGCCGATCCAGCAGCGCAAAGTACGCGGCCGAGAAGGGCGCCACCCGCACGACGCGCGTAGCCTGTCCCGTTGGCGCCGCATCCTGCCACTCACCGTCCACCTGGGTGAACATCCGTCCCATCGCGAACTGCTGACGGCCGGCGAGCCCCTGCTGGGCGGCGTCGAGCTGCGACACGTTCTGCACCGCACGCTGGTCCGCGGCGGCCTTTGCCGCCTCAAACATTTGTACCGGCGCCGGAGCGGCCGCCGCTACGCCACCGATGGACGAGCCGGCAGGCGTCCTGAGCTCCCGGCGTGGCATGTTGCCCGGCTGTCCCGCTTGCATGCCGGGTTCGACCACGAGGTAGGAGGTCAACTCGGTGGGAATGCCGTAGCGCGTGCCGAGGGTTCTCAGTTCTTCGTCGAGCTCTGCCGTGGCACCATTGCGCCGGCGTTCGGCGCTGAGCCAGCCGACGCGCTGCACCGCCCAGAGCCGCGCGATGAAGGCATTGTCCGGCGCATGCGAGGCAAACTCGCCCGTGGTCGTCCAGCGCACGGGGCCATCAACACTGGATCCTTCCACCGTCAACGTCGCGGTGCGTGCAGTGCCGCGATAGCGCGCGAACAGCGTGACTTCCTGTCCGGCAAAGAGGTCAACCGCATCGGTCGGCTGCATGCGCTCGAGGCGCACGCCGTTCACGCGGACCCGCAGGTCCGTGGCCACCGGGTTCGTCAGGCGTCTGGCGACGACACTCACCGCACGCTCTACGTCCTCTTCCGGCCGTACGAACTGCGCGGTGCCGCGACCGCTCAGCGCCAGTTGTTCAAGAAGCGACGCGTTGACGTCGACGCCTACCCCGAACGTGAAGAGCCGCTGGCGACCGCGAAGGCGCTGGGCCAGCGCGGCGATGCGGTCCGGATTGCGCTCGCCTACGGTCGGCGCGCCGTCGGTCAGAAAGAGGACCACCGCCAGGCGGCCCGCGGCGTTTGACTCTGCCAGTGCCGCTTCCAGCGCCCCGGAGATGTTCGTCGATCCGTCCGCCTTCAGGGCATCAAGGTACCGATGGGCCGCACGCACGTTCGGCGCAGTGGCCGCCTGCCATCCGTCGCGAAAGGCGCTGACTTCGCTGCTGAAGGCGATCACGCGGAACCGGTCCACGGGGTTGAGACCGGCCAGCAGGGCACGCCCCGCCTGGCGCGCCTGTTCGATCTTCGCGCCGGCCATTGAACCCGACACGTCCAGTACGAATGTCACGTCCCGCGGGGTGACCGTGCGGCTCAGCACCGGCGGGGCGAGGGTGATCATCACAAACCCGTCCTCGCCGCCCTTGGCGTGGGTCAGCATGTGCACCGTCGCCGCGCGTTCGGCGCGCACGGGCACCAGCACCGTGGCGACGCCGCGCACCCGCTTGGCCCGTGCATAGCGCAGGCTTCCCTGCTCGCCGATCTCCAGGTCGTGCGTCGGAGAGAAGGCCCGCCCGAATTCACCGCGCGCGGCGTATCGCACCTCCAGCGTGCTGCGCGCCCCGTCGTCCCCGGTGCGCACGGGCGGACGGTAATCCAGGCGCAGGGCATCGCCCTCACGATCGGCAATCGCCCGGAATCGCACGATCACTGTCTTCTCCTCGCCGGGTGCGATCGGAAAGATGCGCGTGCGCAGCAGACCCTGCCCCATCCATTCCACGAGCGCCGGATCGCGCTGGCGGCGCACGATTTCCTCGTAGATGGCGCGCGCGCGGTCAGCGCGCATGGTCTCGCCCGTCACCATCTCGCCATCGATGGACAGCGCGAGATCCTCGAAGGCCGCACGCGCCGGTAGTGGCAGCAGGTAGTCGGTCTCCCCCACCGTGCCGCCACGATTCACGAAGCGCTCGGTGATCTCGTAGCGCACGACGCGCCCATCGATGGTGAGGACGGCGCGGCTTGACGTGCGCACAATGTGCGCGGCGCGCACGCATGGCGTCCGCGGTGGGCAGGTTGCGCAGTCCACGCACGGGACCGGCCGCTCAATGCGATCGATCTGTGGCGTGGCGGCCGCCGTGAGCGGCAGGCTGAAGGCTAGTGAAAGCACGAGGCGACGCACGATCTCCTCCCGGTGTTGGTTACCGGGGAGACGCCTGCCGCCGCTTTTCTTGCACACCGCCCATCCGGGCGGTCAAATCGGGGGCTATTCCGCGGCGCCTGGATTCCGCGTTCCTGAGCGTTCCATGACCCGAACCGAGAGCAGCCGCTGGTCCGCGCGGTTGACCGTGTCCTGCACGGTTTCGCCGGGTCGCCGCGCGCTCCAGCCCAGCGAGAACGGCACCGGCGCCGTGCGGATGGCCGCCAGCTGCAGGCGGCGTGCCACCATCTCTACCGCGTCTTCGTCCGCCGGGTTCAGCACGAGCAGGAACTCGTCACCGCCCAATCGAATCACCGGCTCTTCGGCGCGCACCTGCCGCATCAGGAAGCGGCTCATGCGCACGAGGGTCGTGTCACCCATCGCATGGCCGTGCACGTCGTTGTACTGCTTGAAGTGATCGATGTCGATGAAGATGCAGCCGAAGGGCGACTCGGCGCTCTCCAGCTCGGGTTCGATCTGCTCGAGGTAGCGGCGGTTGTAGCAGCCGGTGAGCGGGTCCCGGACGCTCTGCTCGCGCAGGGCGTCTTCCTGACGTTTGCGATCGGTGATGTCCACCAGCACACCGTGATAGAACGTCTCGCCCGTTGCCTCGTCGACACAGACATAGCAGCTGTCGAGCACCGTGCGCACGGCCCCGTCCGGGCGCACGATTTCGATCTCGAAATCGCGCACCGCCCCTTTCTTGTCGAGAACGTCCAGCTCTTCCATGCGCCTTTTCGGGTCGGCGATCATGTCCGACAGCGAATACGACCGCAGGTCGTTCATGGACCGGACGCCGAGCATCGTCAGGAAGGCCGGGTTGGCGTCGACCACGACCCCGCGGGCGCTCGTGATGTAAAACGCCTCGCGCAGGTTCTCCATCAGCGCGGTCAGCGCGCCGTGGTGCTTCAGCGACCTGAAGCGGGGCGAGGGTTCTGCGGGGGTCTTCATGGTGCCGGTGCTGACGGAGAATCTGGCACCGGCGGCGGCGCGGCGGGAGACGAGGCATCAGCCGACGCAGCCGCCGTGGCGGCGGCGGATACGGCAGCCGCACTGCTTTCCCGGTTTGCCTCCAGCATGGCGGCGGCATACTGCGGCAGGGCGGTCTTGTCGTCCACCACCGCGACGCGACGTTCCCACTGGCCCATCATCTGGATGAACGCGCGCGAGATCTCCTCGTCGAAGTCCCAGCCAATTCCCTTCTCGATCTGCTGCAGGATGCGGTCCGGCTCCCACGCCTCGCGGTAGGGACGCGTCGTGCGCAACGCATCATAGACGTCGCAGATGTGCACCAGCTTGCTCGCCTTGTGGCACTCGCGCTGGAAGTGACGGTTCGGGTATCCGCCGCCGTTGATCATGATGTGGTGCTCGTACGCCACAGCCGAAGCCAGGTCGAGCTGGCGGTCGCTTTCGTAGATGATCTTGGCGCCGTCCACCGGGTGGCGCCGCATGATCACCCACTCCTCGTCCGTCAGCTTGCCCGGCTTGGTCAGCACTTCCTTGGGAATGCGCACCTTGCCCAGGTCGTGCAGCAGCCCGGCCACGCCGAATCCCCGGACGTCCTTCGGTCCCATGCCCATGTACTCGGACAGCGCCATCGCCAGCACCGACACGTTGAGCGAGTGCGTCGTGGTGTACTGATCGAACTCCTTCAGCTGCAGCAGGGGAATCACGATCTCGCGATCCCCGTGCATCGCCACCGACAGCGACTTCACGACGGACTCCGCCTCGAGGAGCGGCAGCTCGCCCCGCACCTGCACTTCATCGTGCAGCCAGCGGATCGTGTCGGCCTCCTCCTGCAGGGAGTAGGCGATCGTCGCCGTCGGCAGCAGGTCTTCCGCGCGGATCGCCCCCTCGGCGCCACGCACGCCGATGGCGCCGAACTTGATGGCGGTCTTGCGTTCGGGGCTTCGCGTCGCGGAATCGATGGACTGCAGCGTGAGGCGCGCCAGGCACTCGTCCAGGAAGACCTCGAAATCCTCGCGCGTCACGTCGTAGCCGAACTCGAGTCGCTGGATGCCCGCGTTGGCCAGCCGCGCGCCCCAGTCCCACTCCTTCAACTCGCGCAGCGCGATGTTGCCGTATACGACATCGTATCCGAGGAACGAGAACTGTGGATGCGCATCGGTGGACTGCAGCACGCGCAGGTGCTCAAACGCCTGATCGATGGCACGCGTGCGCGCCGGATGGCCGTCCGCGTACAGCGTCATCGTGGACAGCCCCTGCGCCAATGACGTCAAGAAGCGTGCTGGTTCGCTCACCGCGTGCCTCCACGACGCGAGGCGGCGTCGCTGATCTCAGGATCCGAATGCTTGCTCGCCTGTGCGAGGACTTCCTTGACGGCCGGTTCCGAGCTCCAGTGGGCCGCCAGTCCGGCCAGCGCCGCGAGCATCTCCGGCGACTTCGAGGCCAGTGTGCGGCGGAACATCAGGACCTTGCTCCCCGCCACGCGGCTCAGCAGCCAATTGAGCGTTTCCATGGACCGGTGCCCAGCGAGTGCGCGAATGCCGAGCGCCCGCAGGTCCGGCGACAGGGTCTCGTCGTTTGCGCGCGCCATCAGCACCGCGGCCTGCGCCGCCGTGCATCCCTGCATCACGGCGCCGAGGGCGAGGCGGACGTTGCGCTCATCCGGGTCAGCTAGCGCCGCGGTGATGGCCTGTTCGCGATACGCCGGCTGCTTGATCAGCAGGCGCACCGCCTCGCGTCGCACGGCAGCGTCCGGGGAGCGCGAATACTCCCGCGCATCAAACCCATCGGGCCAGGCCTCGAGCCGGTTGATCGTTGCCAGCAGTTGGCGCACGACCGGCCATCGCGAGACGCCGAGGCGGGCCAGGATCAGCGGCCCCACTTCAGGACCGATGGATGCAAGCAACTCCACGAGGGGTCCGACCGCGGCCTCACCCACGCGGCCGAACGCGGCGATCAGCGGCTCCGCCGCCGCCAGCCCCATGCGCGCGACGAGCCGCTCCACGACGCGCGCGTTCACGGGGTACCCCGCGAGCTGCTCCTCGAGCCGCTCCGGGGTCGCCACGTGAGTCCACAACGCCGTCTTCATCCATCCGTCCGGCGCCGCGTCCAGCAGGTCAAGCAGTGGATTGAGGTCCGGACGCGCCGTCATCTGGTCGAGGGCTCGCCAGACCGGCTCGCCGAGAATCTCGATTTCGAGGCCCATGGCGAGCAGTCGTTCAGGCTCTGCCGGGAAGCTGTCCTCGCCCCGGAACGTCGGCGCCATTTGCGACATCTTCTCGAGGGCCCGCCGGTAGTTGTCCGGATTCGGATCCTCGAGATTCCACCCGCTCACGAGCCGGTGCACCTGGTCGCGTAGCGCGCTGTCCGCGGCCGGACGTGCCAACGGCGATCCGTCGTCCGCGTGCACCGCAAGTTTCGACAGCATGCGCACCAGTGAGTGCGAGATGGTCTGGTTCGACGAGTCCGCCGCCGCCTGCACCAGATCCACCACGGCGTCCACCGCCATGCCCTGTGTCGCATCGAGCACGAACTTGCGCCGCTGAATGACGTTGCCGCCCATCTGCATCAGGTTGTGCAGCGTCTCCGGCTGCAGCGTCGATACCAGTCGGGAGATGCGCTTCTGCAACGCGGCCGCTTCCTTGCCGCCCTTGGCCTTCAGCTCCTCGGCGATCTGCAGGAGGTAGCCGACCACCACCTGGTCGTACGCCGCATCGCGCTTGTGGTCGTCGATGGCCTTCGCCACCACGATCGGGTCGGTGGAGTCGGCCGCCTCGAGGTCCAAGTCCTCGTCCAGGTCGCTTGCCAGGGCGGCGCGCGCGAGGCCGATCCAGAGCTGCGCCGCCCGGCTGCGACTCCCGCGCATCTCGGCCTTGTCATCCTCCTGCGTCTCTTCCTCGAGCAGCTGCAGCTGCTCAAAGGTCAGGGGATAGAGCCGGGTGTGCGGCCATTGCGCCAGCACGTCGTCATCTTCGAGCCCCAGTGGCCGCGGACGACGCCCGGCTTCCACCGCCAGGGTGGCAAGCACGTCGGAGATTTCCGTCGTCGTGACGCCCTGGCTGAATTTCACGGCACCCAGGTGGTGCCGGTGGAGGCGCAGGGCCAGGTCCCGCAGCACGGGATTGGCTGCCTCGGTGGCCACGCCTTCGATGATCAGCTGGTGGCGCGCGACGCCCAGTGACAGCGTCGGCCGCTCGATCAGCAGGGCGTCGAGCCGACGGGCGATCAGGTCGGCCGCCGACTCGCGCAGCGGATGCCCGGGCGGATAGATCGCGTTCTTGTGCAGACCGATCGAGAACTCGATCAGGAAGTCTGACAACTCGCGGGAGAGGGCGGCGGATTCGCCAACCGTCGTGAGGCGGCTCATCACGTCCGGAATATGGCCACCCGCTCGGAGGGGTGGAAGGACTCGCCCCGCCGCTCCACGCATCGCATCGCGCGCGCGCCCGCATCGCACCGCACGTCGCGCCGGACTAGTTTTAGACGGCGCGCCACGTCCTGTCGCGCGCCCTCACCTCACACATCTCGAGTTTCGGCACGTGGCCGCTTCTGACGCCCTCGACCTCCTTGCCATAAACACGGTCCGCACCCTCGCCATGGACGCCGTCCAGGCCGCTGATTCCGGGCACCCTGGAACGCCCATGGCGCTCGCGCCGCTGACCTACGCGCTGTTCACCCGACACGTGCGGCACGCACCGTCCAATCCGCACTGGCAGGACCGTGACCGGTTTGTACTGTCCGCCGGACACGCCTCGATGCTCCTGTACGGCACGCTGTCCATGTCAGGGTACGAACTCACCCTCGACGACCTCCGGCAGTTCCGGCAATGGAACAGCAAGACGCCCGGGCATCCCGAAGTCGGGCATACGCCGGGCGTGGAAACCACGACGGGCCCGCTGGGCCAGGGTGTCGCCAATGCCGTCGGCCTCGCACTCGCCGAACGGAGCCTGGCAGCCGCGTTCAACACGCCGGACCACAAGGTCATCGACCACTACACGTGGTTCATCGCTGGCGATGGATGCCTGATGGAGGGCATCTCGCACGAGGCGGCCTCCTTTGCCGGCCACCAGAAGCTCGGCAAGCTGATCGGGTTCTTCGACGACAACAGTATCACCATCGATGGGCGCACCAGCCTCACCTGCGGCGACGATGTCACGAAGCGGTTCGAGTCATACGGGTGGCAGGTCCTCCACATCGCCGACGTCAACGACCTGACCGCCATTGATCGCGCCGTCGCCGAAGCCAAGGCCGACACGCAGCGCCCCACGCTCGTCGTCACCAAGAGCGTGATCGGGTTCGGCTCGCCCAATCGCGCCGGCACCGCCAAGGCACACGGAGAGCCGCTCGGCAAGGAGGAGATCGCGCTCACCAAGCAGGCGCTTGGCTGGACGCACACGGAACCGTTTGTCGTACCCCCGGAGGCCTTGGCACACTGGCGTACGCAGGTGGTTGCGTACGGCGAGGCAGCACAGAAGGAGTGGATGCAGCGGTTCATGGCCTTCACCAAGGCCAATCCGGACGCCGCCAAGGAACTCGGCCGCCGTTGGCATGGAGATTTGCCCGCCAATTGGGCCAGCCATCTGCCCACCTTCGATGCCACCAACGGCGCCGTGGCGAGCCGCGCCGCCAGCGGCGTGGTCATCAATGCCCTCGCTCCGCACATTCCGGAGCTCCTTGGGGGATCGGCCGATCTCGCCGGTTCCAACCTGACCATCGTGAAGGGAGCCGAGGCCTGTTCGGCCGAGCACCCGGCGGGACGCAATCTCTATTTCGGCATTCGTGAGCATGCCATGGGCGCCATCATGAACGGCATGGCGCTGCACGGCGGCTTCATCCCGTACGGTGGCACGTTCCTCGTCTTCGCCGACTACATGCGCCCCGCCATCCGGCTCGCGGCGCTCATGAAGCAGCACGTGATCTACGTCTTCACCCACGACTCCATCGGCCTAGGGGAAGACGGTCCCACGCACCAGCCCATCGAGCACATCTCCGCGTTGCGCATGATTCCGAATGTGCTTGTGCTTCGCCCTGCCGACGCCAGTGAGGTTGCGGAGGCGTGGCGCGTCGCGCTCGAGCATAAGACGGGTCCCGTGGCGCTCATTCTCTCCCGCCAGAAGCTGCCGTTCATCGACCGCGCGTCGCGAAGCGCCGCCGTCCACGTCGCACGCGGCGCGTACGTGCTGGGCAACACGCTTGACGGCACGATCCCGAAGGCCATCATCCTCGCGACGGGATCGGAGGTGGCCCTCGCGCTCGCCGCGCAGCAACAGCTCGCCGAGGAGGGCATCGCCACTCGCGTCGTCAGCGCGCCATCGCTCGAACTCTTTGCGGAGCAGGACCAGAAATGGCGCGATGCCGTGCTCCCGCCGGGAATTCCACGCGTCGCGATCGAGGCCGGACATCCCATGAGCTGGTACCGTTGGGTCGGCGACCACGGGACCGTTCTCGGCATCGAGACCTTCGGAGCGTCTGCGCCGGCCCCCAGGCTCTACGCGGAGTATGGAATGACCGCAGGGCGCATCGGCGAGGCGGTCAAGAAGCTGATTCGCTAGGCGGGCACGAACGTCATGACGGAGGCGTCGCGGGACGTGGCGCCTCCGTTCGCAGTTCCCCCAGTTCGTGGATGCGTCCCAGGTGCCACAGGGCGCGATTGCGGCGGAAGATCACGGCGACCACGCCGAGCGTCGCGACGCCACCGAGGACCACCGACCTCACGGTGCCCAGCAACTGCGCCGTGACGCCCGACTCGAACATCCCCATCTCGTTCGAGGACCCGACGAAGACGCTGTTCACCGACGACACGCGCCCGAAGAGGTGCGCCGGTGTGACCGTCTGCAGCAGGTTCGAGCGAATCGACACGCTCACCATGTCGGAGGCGCCTGCCAGCGCCAGCATCGCCACCGAGAGCCAGAATGACGTGGAAAGTCCAAAGCCGATCGTAAAGACCCCGAATCCGCAGACGGCCAGCGCCAGCGTGCGGCCCGCCCGGTCGAACGGCGGCCGATGGACGATGATGAGGGAAGTCACCACCGCGCCGACCGCCGGCGCCGCGCGCAGCAGGCCAAGTCCCTGTGGTCCGACGTGCAGGATCTCGGCTGCGAAGACCGGGAGAAGCGCGGTGGCCCCGCCGAAGAACACCGAGAAGAGGTCGAGGGACAGTGCGCTCAGCAGGATCGGCTGCTGGAAGACGAACCGCAGTCCCCCAGCCAGGCTCTCACCGATATCCTCGGTATGTGCGCGGGTAATCGTGCTGCGGTGGTCGATGGACGCGATGGCCAGGAGTCCGATGACCACAAGGAGCGCGTCGCCGGCGTACGCGTACAGCGTGCCGCCGAGGGCATAGAGCGCTCCACCGAGGGCTGGGCCGATGACGGCCGCCAGCTGCCACGCACCGCTGCGCCAGGTGACAGCGTTGTGGAACAGGGCGCGCGGCACCAGCTCCTGCCCGAGCGCCTGGCGCGCCGGCTGCAGGAAGCTGCGCGCCACGCCGCTCACGACGATCGTGACGTAGATCAGCGTCGTCACCCGGCCGGGCGCGTGCGGCAGTACCAATGGCAGGATCAGCAGCGCCAATGAACACAGCACGAGCACCACCAGCGCCGTGACGGCGATCCGCTGACGATCATGGCGATCGGCCACATGGCCGGCATACAGCGCAAACCCAATGAAGGGCAGCGCCTCCGCCAGCCCGATGAGCCCCAGTGCCAGCTTGTCGTGGGTGAGCTCGTATATCTGCCACCCCACGACGGTCCCCTGGATCTGCACCGCCATCGTAAAAGCGAAGAGCCCCACGATGTAGCGCCGGAAGTTCGGGTGCTGCAGCGCGGCGTACGGGCCGGCGGGAGTGGCGGACATGCGAGAAGAATAGCCGCCCCTCGCGTTCCCCTGCACCATACTCCGCACTCTCTCCCCCGCCCTACACCTTGCTCCCTGTCCCCTGCACTTCGGCACGATCCCTTCCCTTGCACTCTGAGGGTCGGCGCCGTACGCTCTGCCCCGCATGCCTTTCCGCTCCCGCCGCTTCCCGTGGGCCACATGGCCCACGAAGGAACTGCTCCAGCTGCGCATCAAGGACCTCGGTGTCAGCATCGAGGGCACCTGGCTGGAGGGGTGCGTCAACGACCTTTACGCCGAGCTCGACGCGCGCAAGCTGCGCGTGCGGCCGCACGTCTGGATCAGCGACGAGTGGTTCTCTCCGGGCAACGTGCCCGGCATCGCCATTCCGTTCTACCTCGCGCATCCACGGCTGATGAAACTCGAGCGCTCGCAGCTGCTCGAGGTCGAGGGCGGCACGTACACCGAGTGCATGCAGATCCTGCGGCATGAATGCGGGCACGCGGTGCAGCATGCGTACCAGGTGCACCGGCGGCGCGAATGGCAGCGGCTCTTCGGCAAGTCGTCCACCAAGTATCCGGAGTCGTACCGGCCCAATCCGGCCAGCAAGAAGTACGTGCAGCATCTGCGCCGCTGGTACGCACAGAGTCATCCGGATGAGGACTTCGCCGAGACCTTCGCTGTCTGGCTTGCCCCGCGCTCCGACTGGCGCCGCCGGTACGCCGGTTGGCCGGCGCTGCAGAAACTCCAGTACGTGGACCGCTTGATGGAGGAGCTTGCCGCCAACAAGCCGCGCGTCACCACGCGCGCCGTCATCGACCCGGCGCGCACGCTGACCCGGACGCTCTTTGAGCATTACACTTACCGGCGTGCGCTGTATTCCGTGGAACATCCCACGACCTATGACGAGGACCTGCTGCGCCTCTTCTCCGATGCCCCGCGCGACCGCGACCACGAGGCCGCCGGCCTGTTCCTGCGCCGGCACCGCAAGGAGATCCGCCGGGTCGTCTCGCGCTGGACGGGCGAGTACCAGTTCACCCTCGACCAGGTCCTGCACGACATGATCGGCCGCTGCCGCGAACTCAAGCTGCGCGTGGTCGGTCGTGAGCGGCAGCTCCTCATGGACTTCATGGTCTTGCTGACGGCCCGGACCATGGAGTTCCTCTCCAAGCATGGCCGGCGCGACTGGATCGCCGTATGAAGAAGCTCCGCGTGCTCGCCTTGATGCATCCGCAGCTCGTGCCGCCCGATTCGCTCGAGGGACAGAGCGAGAAGGACATCAACAGCTGGAAAACGGAGTTCGACGTCGTCAGCCACCTGCGTGGCTGCGGCCACGAGGTGCGCCCGCTTGGCGTCCAGTACGAGCTGGCGCCGGTGCGCGAGGCCGCGGAGCAGTTCCAGCCCCACGTTGTCTTCAACCTGCTCGAGGAATTCCACGGCGAGGTGGTCTTCGACCACAACGTCGTCAGCTATCTCGAACTGCTCAAGATCCCGTACACGGGATGCAACCCGCGCGGCATGATCCTCTCGCGCGGCAAGGCGCTCTCCAAGAAGCTCTGCGCTTATCATCGCATCCGGGTGCCCGAGTTCGGCGTCTTTCCAATGGGCCGCAAGGTGCGTCGCCCCGCGCACCTGGCTTACCCGCTCATTGTGAAGTCGCTCATCGAGCACTCCTCGGTCGGCATCGCCAAGGCGTCCGTTGTGGATTCCGACGAGAAACTCGCTGAGCGGGTCCGGTTCGTGCACGAACGTATCGGCACCGACGCCATCGCCGAGCAGTTCATCGATGGGCGTGAGCTCTACGTGAGCGTCATGGGCAATGAACGCCTCGTCGCGTTTCCGGCGTTCGAACTCGTGGCGGAGAAGCGGCCCGCCGACGAACCCCTCATCGCCACCGCGCGCGCCAAGCACGATCTCGAGTACCAGGAGCGCCACGGGATCGACATCCGGCCCGCCGACCTTCCCCCCGAACTCGTCGCTGAAGCGGCGCACGTCAGCAAGCGCATCTACCGGATCCTGGAACTCAGCGGCTATGCCCGGCTCGACTTCCGGCTCGACGCGCACGGCGACCTGTATTTCCTCGAGGCCAATCCGAATCCGGAGATCGCCGAACGCGAGGAATTCGCCTCCTCGGCGCGTCATGCGGGCGTGCCCTATCCCGACCTCCTCGAACGCATCCTGCGCCTGGGGCTCCGGCAGCAGGCCTGAGGCGTCATGTCCACTCAGAACTCGAAGGTTGACCCTCCTCTCGATGTCATGGGCGGGTGCTAGCGATGTCACCCACACGGCTTTCGCACTTCGCTGGCGGCGCGCGCGTTGACGCGCACGCCACGCGCACCTCGCCCGTATTCGACCCGGCGTCGGGGCGACACACCGCGGACGTGCCGCTCGCCGACGCCGCGGACATTGAGCGCGTCATCGCCAACGCGCATGCCGCTGCGCCGTCCTGGGGAGAACGATCCGCGCTCGACCGGGCGCGCGTCCTGTTCAAGTTCCGCGAACTGTGCCTCGCGCACGCGGACGAACTCTCGGCCCTGATCAGCGGCGAACACGGCAAGGTGCTGGCCGATGCGCGCGGAGAACTCCAGCGCGGACTCGAGGTGGTGGAGTTTGCCGTCGGCATACCACACCTCATGAAGGGCGAGTTCAGCGACGGCGTGTCCACCGGCATCGATATGCACGCCCTCCGCCAGCCACTGGGCGTCGTGGCGGCCATCACGCCGTTCAACTTCCCGGCCATGGTCCCGCTCTGGATGCTCGCCCCCGCACTGGCGTGCGGCAACGCGGTGGTGCTCAAGCCGTCGGAGCGCGACCCATCCTGCCCGCTCCGTCTGGCGGAGCTCTTCGTCGAGGCAGGCGGCCCGCCGGGCGTCTTCAATGTCCTCAACGGCGACGCCGAGGCCGTGAACGCATTGCTCACCGATGCGCGCGTGCAAGCGGTCAGTTTCGTCGGGTCAACGCCCGTCGCGCGGCATGTGTATGGGACGGCCGCGCGTCACGGCAAGCGGGTACAGGCCATGGGAGGCGCCAAGAACCACCTGGTCGTCCTTCCCGATGCCGACCTCGACCAGGTGGTCGAATCGCTCATGGGGGCCGCCTACGGATCGGCGGGCGAGCGCTGCATGGCGATCTCCGTTGCCGTGGTCGTGGGCGACGCGACCGCTGAGGCGCTCGTGCCAAGGCTGGCCGATCGCGTGCACGCCCTCCGCGTCGGCCTTCCATCGGATGCGTCCAGCGAGATGGGGCCGCTCGTCACGGCGGCCCACCGCGACCGCGTGCGCGGGTTCATCGACGTCGGCGTGCGTGAAGGCGCGCGCCTCGTCGTGGACGGTCGTACGCACCCGCGCAGCAGCGGTGACGGGTTCTTCCTGGGCGGCTCGCTCTTCGATCACGTCACGCCGGCGATGGACATCTACCGCGAGGAGATCTTCGGACCGGTGCTCTGCGTCGTGCGCGTCGCCACGGCGGACGAAGCGCTGGCACTCTGCAACGCACATCGCTACGGAAACGGCGTCGCCATCTTCACGCGCAGCGGCGGGGCGGCGCGCGAGTTCGCGCACCGCGTGCAGTGCGGCATGGTCGGGATCAACGTCCCGATTCCGGTGCCCCTCGCGCTCTATTCGTTCGGCGGCTGGAAGGAGTCGGCGTTTGGCGACCACAACCAGCACGGTATGGATGGCGTGCGGTTTTTCACGCGGCTCAAGACCGTCACGTCGCGCTGGCCCGCGAGTGCCGACGCCGCATCGTTCACGATGCCGTTGTTGAGATAACATCAACAGCCTTCATCACAGAGACACGGAGGAGCACGGAGGGCCACGGAGGACTGCGACTGCTTGAGGGAACTGCGCGCGCCACGCAAATGTCTGCGTGGCGCGATGTCGTTAACGCCAAGTTCTGCAGTCCTCTGTGGCCCTCCGTGTCTCTGTGATGAAAAACCCCATCACCGTAGTTTAGTATCTATATGCTACTAATCTGTCGCTTCCAGCGCCCGCCGCAGCTTCGACACCAGTTCGTCGATCTGTGACCCGCTGATGATCAGCGGCGGCGACAGGGCAATGATATCCCCGGTCGTGCGCACCAGCAGGTTCTGGTTGAAGAAGCAGTCGACGAAGGCGTCATACGCGCGCGTGCCTGGCCGGCCGGCGCGCGCCTCGAGCTCGATGCCCGCCACGAGCCCGAGGTTGCGCACGTCGATCACGTGGGGCGCCCCGCGCAGCGAGTGGACTGCCTGCTCCCACACCGGCGCCATGGCGGCCGCGCGGGTGAACGTTCCTTCGGCCGCATATAGGTCCAGCGTCGCGAGGCCGGCCGCGGCGGCCAGCGGATGGCCGCTGTAGGTGTAGCCGTGGAAGAACTCGATGCCCTGCTCGGTGGCGTTGATCACCGTATCGTAGATCTTTCCCTGCACGCAGGTGGCGCCCATCGGCACCGCCGCATTCGTCACCCCCTTCGCCACCGTGATCATGTCGGGCGTCACGTTGAAGTACTGCGCGGCGAACGGCGTGCCCAGGCGCCCGAACCCCGTGATCACCTCGTCGAAGATCAGCAGGATGCCGTGCTGGTCGCACAGCGCGCGCAGTCGCTCGAGGTAGCCCACCGGCGGAATCAGCACACCCGTGGAACCCGCCATCGGTTCCACGATCACCGCCGCGATCGTCCCGGCGCCGCGGTCGGCGACGATCTGCTCGAGGGCGTCGGCCAGGTGCGCCCCCCACGCGGGCTGCCCCTTGGCGAAGGCGTTGTGCGCGAGGTCGTGCGTGTGCGGCAGGTGATCCACCTGCGGCAGCAGCTGCGCGGCGAACGGCTTCTTGTTCGGCTCGATGCCCCCAACGGAGATGCCGCCGAAGCCCACGCCGTGGTATCCGCGCAGGCGGCCCACAAAGCGCGTGCGCTGCGGCTCGCCGCGCGCGATGTGGTACGCCATCGCGATCTTCAACGCGCTGTCCACGGCCTCCGACCCGGAGTTCGAGAAGAACACATGGTCGATGCCCTTGGGCAGGATGCCCTTGAGCTTGGTGGCCAGCTGGAAGCTCGCCGGGTGACCCATCTGGAACCCGGGGGCAAAATCGAGCGTGGCGGCTGCGCGGCTGATCGCTTCGACGATAGGGGCGCGCGAGTGGCCGGCGTTCACGCACCAGAGTCCCGCGGTGCCGTCCAGGATCTGACGGCCGTCGTCCGACTGGTAGTGCATGTCCTTGGCGCTCACCAGCAGGCGAGGGCGGGCCTTGAACGCCTTGTTGGCGGTGAATGGCATCCACAGCGCGTCGAGCGCCGGGTCGTGTGGCAGTGCAGACGTTGTCATGGTGAAAATCCTCGTGCGCGGAACGTGCCAACAGGAACGCGGCGAGGCAACCCCGCCGGTTGCGCGGTGCCGTCGATGCCATCGACTCCTCACCCCGCCTTCACGATTCCGTAATGCGCCCGTCAGCGCGCCTCAATGCACTGCGGGTACGATCGCATCAGACACCAACATGGAGGACGTCATGTTCGCGCAGTTGATCGCCTCGCGAGTCACGCAGCGCCGCTCTCCCGCCGGCTTCGCGGCCAGCATCGCCCTGCACGGCATCATCGTCACCGGCGCCGTGCTCCTTACGTCGCAGGGGCCGATGCCGCGCGCACCGCACGCCCAGGTGGTCATGACATATGTGGCGCCCGTGGTGCGCCCTCGCCCGGCCACGCCGATGCCGCCCGGGGCCGCACCGATCGCCACGGTGCCCAGCGTCATCAACGTCCCCGTGACCGTCCCTGATGCCATCCCCCCGATAGACCTCCTGCGCGCGGCCATCAACGTCGATGAACCATTCATCTTCCGCATTGGCGTGCCGTCGCGCGCCGGGACGACTGCGCCCTCGGCGGTGCATGATCCCGGCATGGCGCTGCTCGACAGTCAGGTCGAGGTGCAGGTGGCACTCGATGCGCGCTCGCCGATGCCGCGTTACCCGCAGCTCCTGCGAGATGCCGGTGTCGAGGGCGAAACGCTCCTGCGCTTCGTGGTCGACACGCTCGGTCGCGTCGAGCAGGGCACCGTGCAAGTCGTGCAGACCACGCACCCCGCCTTCGCGCTCGCCGTGCAGGCCGTGCTTCCGCAGATGCGCTTCGCTCCTGCCCGCATCGGCGAGCGCAAGGTGCGCCAGCTGGTGCAGTTCCCCCTGCAGTTCCGCCTGCACCGGTAGCCAAGGAACACAGAGGGGCCGCAAGAGCGCGGCCCCTCTGTTGTCTCTCTTAGAAACTCATGGATATCGTGGTCCCGCCCCCTCCCATGCTTCCGAACCGCGGGTTCACGACCGAGTTGAACATCGAACCGAACTGGTAGCGAATGCCCGTGAACACGAAGTAGCGGAAGTTGGTGGACAGCGCCTGCTGACGGGCGATGACCTCCTCGTCCGTCGCCTCGCCGCGCGGCAGGTAGAGCTGGTCGCGCACGCGTGACACGCTGCCCGACAGGCTCACACTGAAGCCCTTGCCGACGCGCACGTCCACGCCGCCGAAGACCCCGGCGTTGTAGTACTTGAGCGCATCTAAGTACTGCGACCCGTTGATCGAGATGTTCGCCGAGCCCCACGGCTGACGACGCGCGATGCCCACGCTGAGCGAGTGCAGGGGGCGCGTCTCGCGGTCCTTGTCGTAGATCGTGGTCTCGCGGTACCGGTAGTGCTGCATGCCCGCGGAGTAGAGCACGGTGAACTTGCGCCGGGTGAACTGCTCGTACGGGAAGTAATCCCATTCGACCCCGCCACTCAGCGTCACGTCGGCGTCGGTGTTGTAGTAGTCGGATCGGCGGGCCGAGAGACGGCCGCCGGCGGACCAGTGCGCTCCCATGCTCTTCACCGCCATCGCGCCAAGCCCGAAGCTGCGCTGCAGCGAGGTATACGTCGTGCCGTCGCTGAACGAGTATTCGCTCTGGTCGTACGAGAAGTTGCCGTTGAGCCGGATCTTCCAGGCTTCGGTCGTGCGGTTCGCTTCGAGATTGCTGAAGTAGCTCCCCGAGGACTGCCGTTTCTCGCCGTTGGCATACGCATTGGCGGAGATGCTGTACGTCCAGAAGTTCCACTTGTCGCGCGCCGCGGCGGCCGGTCCCGCGGCACCAGTTGGCGCCGCGAAGCTCACGGACAGCCGTGGAGCGAGCGGAGTCTTTGCGGCATACGGGAGCAACAACTGACTCATGACCCGTAACAGACCTCGCCGGCGTAGGTCGTCGGAGTCGTTGGAGTTCGCGGTCCACGTGAGCGTATCAGCCCGGCCCGCATACTCCTTCTGTCCGATGGCCACGACGGTATAGCGGCGTCCTCCCGAGCCAGTCGCTTCCGAGGTTACAAGCAGGTGTATGGCCGCGTCCGTTCGATCGCGCATCCAGTTCACCCACTTCATCTCGGTGACAAGGAAGTCGCGATCACATCCCCATTCCTGACAGTCAAGATAGGCCCGCAATGCCAGGTTCTGCACCGTGTCGGGAGCGGTGACTCGATCATCTTGGGCGGTAAGCGGAGCGGCCACGAACAAGGACAGAAGAAGAGCTCCGAACGCCAGCAGGGAGCGGCCGTGGGACATTGGAGCCTCGTGCGCGAAGTGGGGAGAGATGCGGCTGCGACGTTGTAAGTCTTTCTATTTAAACGGACTTAAACACTTACACCGACGGCATGGATCCCAGGATGCCCGTCGCCGCCACTCCGAATCTGACACCAATGGACGACCAAGAGTTGCTCGGCGTCTCCCTTGGGCTTCGGTGCCGCATATCCTGCGACCTTCCCAGCTCCAACCAGAAAGACAAAACGCCCAGACCAAACCGGCCCGGGCGCCCTGTCGTCATCTACCGTCCACCGTCAACTGTCTACCGTCTGTATCTACATGGCCAGGGGCAGAATCGAACTGCCGACACGCAGATTTTCAGTCTGCTGCTCTACCAACTGAGCTACCTGGCCGCAGTCCGTAATTGTAGTCGCCCCAAGGCCTTGAGCCAAGGGGGAGGGTGGGTGTAGTTCCCCCAATCCCTGCACCACACTCTGCTCCCTTCCCCTGCACCAGTGTTCACTTCGCCGTATTATCAAGGAATGCGACACTTTCTTCTCATTTGCGCCCTCGCCGCTTCGCCGGCGCTTGGCCACGCCCAAGGCGCGCCGTTGCGCGTGCCCACTTCAGTTGATACGCTCCCGAACGGACTGACCCTCATCATCCATGAGGATCACTCCGTCCCAATCGTCACCGCCAACGTCTGGTTCCACGTCGGGTCCGGCGATGAAAAACCCGGTCGAACAGGGTTCGCGCACCTCTTCGAGCACCTGATGTTCATGGGTTCGCAGAACGCGCCCTACCCGCAGTTCGATCGCCTCCTCGAGGCGGCCGGAGCCAACAACAATGGATCCACCACCGAGGATCGCACCAACTACTACGAGGACGGACCGGTCTCCGCCCTCCCGCTCATGCTCTGGCTCGAGGCCGACCGCATGGGGTGGCTGCTGCCCCCGATGGACAAGCCGAAGGTCGATCTCCAGCGTGACGTGGTGCAGAACGAGCGCCGGCAAAGCTATGAGAACCAGCCGTACGGCCTGGTCGCCGACCACCTCCCCAAGCTACTCTATCCGTCGGGGCATCCGTACTCGTGGCCGGTGATCGGTTCGATGGCCGACCTCTCCGCGGCTTCGCTCGAGGACGTCAAGGACTTCTTCCGCCGCTACTACGCCCCGAACAACGCCACGCTCGTGGTTGCCGGCGACGTGAAGCCCGACGACGTGCGCGCCCTCGTCCGGAAGTACTTCTCCGATATCCCTCGCGGTCCCGCAATTGAACGACCGGTGCCTGCCCCCTTCACGGTGAAGGACACGGCCATCGTGCTCGAGGATCGCGTGCAGCTGCCACGGCTGTATCTCAACTGGCACACGGTGAAGGGCTGGCACGCCGATGACGCCGCGCTGGACATCGCGTCGTATGTCCTCGCGGGGTCGCGCACCAGCCGGCTGACGCAGGCGCTGGTCTATGTTGGGGAGATCGCCACCTCCGTGCAGGCGTATCAGGACGGTAAGCGGCTCGATGGCGACTTCTCCATCGTGACCACGGCGCGTCCGGGTCGCGGACTCGACACCCTGCGTGCCGTCGTGGACGCCGAGCTGGCCCGCCTCGCCAAGGACGGACCAACGGCCCGCGAGCTCGACGAAGCCAAGAACTCCATCGAGGCATCGTTCCTGCGCGGCATTCAGCAGGTGGCCGGCAAGGCCGATCGCCTCAATGCCTACTACTACCAGACCGGCAATCCGGACTCCTTTCAGGCCGATCTCGACCGCTACAAGGCGGTGTCGGCCGCCGACGTCCAGCGGGTCGTCCGGCAATACCTCCGCACCAACCGCGTGATGGCCTCTGTCGTCCCGCAGGGCAAGCCCGAACTCGCGGCCAAGAAGGCGGTGATCCAGTGAAACGCTCCACGCTTCTCCTGCTGCTGTGCGCACCACAGGCGGTGTTCGCCCAGCAATTCGATCGTTCGCAGGTGCCGGCGCTCGACAAGCCGCCGGTGCTCAAGCTCCCTGCCCTCGAGCGTGGGTCGCTGCCCAACGGCGTCACGCTGCAGTTGGTCCGACAGCATGAGCTTCCGCTCGTGCAGATCACCCTGGTCATCAGCGGCGGCACCAAGCTCGACGCGCAGCAGCCGGGACTCGCGTCGTTCATGACGCGCATGCTCACCGAAGGGGCCGGCACACGCGACGCCAATGCCCTGCAGGGCGAACTCGCCTTCCTCGGCGCACAGCTCTTCGCCAACGCGGGCACCGACGCCTTCACCATTTCGCTGAACGTCCCCAAGCGCACGCTGGGCGAGGCGCTTGACCTGCTTGCCGACGTCGTGCTCCGTCCGACGTTCCGCGCCGCGGATGTGCGTCGCCAGCGCGACCTTCGGCTGGCCAGCATCCTCCAGCGCCGCGACAACGCCAACATTCTCGCCGGACTTGCCTTCAGCCAGCTGGTCTTCCCGGCCGGACATCCGTATCACCAGCCGACGGATGGGGACTCCGCGACCACGGCGATGCTCGACTCCGCCATGGTGCGCGCATTCTACCAGCAGACGTTTGTGCCGGAGCGCGCCAAGTTCATCGTCGTGGGTGACGTCACCGTGCCTGAGATGCGCGGGCTGCTCGCCAAGCGGTTTGACGCGTGGACGCGCGGCGCGCCGGCCCGTACGATGGCCGCGGTGACGACCAAGCCGGTCAGCAACACGGCCGTGAAGATCTACCTCGTCGACAAGCCCAATGCGGCGCAGTCGGTGATCTACCTTGGCGCTCCGGGCGCGGAACGCCTCAGCGCGGACTATCCGGCGCTGATGGTGATGAACACCATCCTCGGCGGCTCGTTTTCGTCGCGCCTCATGTCCAACCTGCGCGAGACCAAGGGTTATACATACGGCATCTCGTCGCGCTTCTCGTGGGCGCCCATGGCCGGGCCATTCGCCATCTCGAGCGGCGTCCGCACCAACGTGACCGACAGCGCACTGGTCGAGATCTTGAAGGAGATGAAGATGCTGCGCGACCTGCCGGTGGATGCGACGGAGCTTGAGCGCGCCAAGGCGTACGTCGCGCTTGGCGTGCCGCAGCGCCTCGAGACTAATGCGCAGATCGCCGGACAGCTCGTGGACCTCGGCACGTTCGGGCTTCCATTGGCGTCCATCGGCGACTTCGTGGCCAAGGTCAACCTCGTCACGGCCGCCGACGTGCAGCGCGTCGCCCGGCAGTACCTGCCGGCCGGCACCGCCACGCTCGTCGTCGTCGGTGACGTTGCCAAGATTCGCGACGGCATCGAGGCGCTGAAGCTCGGCAGCATTACCATGCTCGACGTCCGCCAGATCGCGCGCTGAAATGAGTGCTCCTGCGATTCGCGTCGCCTTCCAGGGCGAGCTGGGGGCCTTCTCGGAGGAGGCCATCCAGCAGCTCTGGCTGGGCGGCGCTGAACCGCTGCCACACCGCGATTTCAGCGACGTCATTCGCGCCGTGCAGTCCGGCGCCGCGGATCGAGGCGTGATCCCCATTGAGAACACGATCGTGGGCGGCATTTCTGCCGCACATGACGCCATTACGGCGGCGCTGGATATCCATGTCGTCGCCGAAACCGTGGTGAACGTGCACCACTGCCTGCTCGGCCCGCCGGGCGCGACGTTCGACGGCGTGAAGATGGTCTTGAGTCATCCGGTGGCACTGGCGCAGTGCGGTAATTTCTTCGCGACGCATCCGCGCCTCGAAGTGCACGCTGTCTATGACACCGGCGGTGCAGCTCTCGATGTCTCGAATGTCGGCGACCCCGAGATTGCCGCCGTCGCCAGCCGCAACGCGGCCACGCGATACAAGCTCTCGGTGCTCGTGCCGGACATCGAGGACCGCACCGACAATCAGACGCGGTTCCTCGTCATCTCGCGCACGCCGGAAACGTGGCCGCTCGGGGTCCCGGTGCGCACGTGCGTGATCATCACGCACGAAGACCGCCCCGGCGCGCTCCTGCATGTCATGGAGCCGTTGGCCCGGCACGGTATGGACATTCGGAGGCTCGAGTCACGCCCCACCGGAGAGCCGTGGTCCTATCTCTTCTTTCTCGAGTTCGACCACGCGTACGGAGAACCTGTCGTGGATGTCGTCCTTAACGAGATGACCACGGCTGCCCGCAAGCTGCGCATTCTCGGGACGTTCCCTCGATGGAACCCTGGCCGGCGCGGTTCCATCGGCTGGCGCTCCGGGTCTGTGCCCCTGATTCCGTAGTGTGTCGTTGTTTCGTTTCTCTTCATCACAGAGACACAGAGAAGCACGAAGAGCCACAGAGAATAGCAACTTCTTTGGGTAAAGACATCGCGCCACGCTGAAATCAGCGTGGCGCTCGCAGTTCTTCCAAGAAGTTGTCGTTGTAGTCCTCTGTGGCCCTCTGCGCCCCTCTGTGTCTCTGTGATGAAAGAACGACTTAACGCTTAACCGAATGCCGGGCGGTAATCACCGACTTGATCCCACCGCGCACGTTGAAGTCGCCCACCACCGTCATGGCCACCGGCGCGCACGCTGCGGCGAGGTCGTCCAGGATCCGGTTGACCGCGCGCTCGTAGAAGATGCCGTCATTGCGGAAGCTCCACAGGTAGAGCTTCAGGCTCTTCAGCTCCAGGCACTTCGCGCCGGGCGTGTAGGTGATGTGAATCGTTCCGAAGTCCGGGGCGCCGCCCTTCAGCAGGTCCAGTTCGGCCGCGTCCGATTCAATGCCGCCCAGCGGGCACAACGATGTGAATTCGTTGCACGTCATGTGCACTTCGTAGTCGCGACCCGGGAACGGGTTGTCGAAGGTCTCCAGCAGGTCAGCTCGCGGCATGTCAGTCCTGGCGGCGCCGCTTCGACGCATCGTCGAGCAGCTGGCGTTCGTCCGTCGTCAGGCTGTCGAGCCCGGACGCGGAAATCTTGTCGAGTACACGGTTGAGCCGTGCGGCGTCGGTTTCGGTCAGCGATGGCGCCTTGGCCTGCTCCGGCCGTGGCGTGGCGTGGCGGCGCGCCGTCATCGCCTTGCTGCGCGCGACGGCATCGTCGGCGTTGGGTTCACGCGGCGGCCGGTGCGACTTCGGAACCGCATGCGGCAGGTCTTCGTCGGGAAGATCAGGCACTGGTTCAACATGACGCCGGACGCCCGCCAGGCTGACACGTGCCGACGTGCGCAGATACAGCCACGCGGCGCCAAGCCCCCCCAGGTGCGCCAGGTACGCGATGCCGCTCTCAGGCATCGAGGCCATGCCGCCCAGCAGGTTCATCAGCACCACCAGCACCATGAGCCAGCGCACCGTCATGGGCACCAGGCCGAACAGGTACACGGTGTCGTGCGGCCAGAGTGCGGCGTACGCCAGCATCACGCCCATCACCGCGGCCGATGCGCCAATGAGCACGGAGTCGCCGGCCATGAAGAGGTGCAGGAACCAGCCGCCGAGGCCGCAAAACAGGTAGAAGCGGGTAAACTCGCCCGGCGTCCATGCCGCTTCGACGCGCGGACCGAACAGCCAGAGCGTGTACAGGTTCAGCGCCAGGTGCCAGATCCCCCCGTGCACGAACATGTACGTGCCGATCGTCCACCAGGCACGGCCGAGTGCCCCTAGATCCCGCGAGTGGAAGCCCAGCGCCGCGATCATGTCGCTCGGGCTCGCTACCGTGACCTGCAGGAAGTACACGGCGATGTTGATGCCCAGCAGCCACGCAACCGCCATGCCGAGCTGGCGAGGCGGTTGTTCGTTCACGGCAGTGGGGGTGGCGTGTGGCATTGTCGGAGTGTCGTCAGCGAAGGCCGGCAGGAGGGGGAAGACGCAAGGCGAGTCGGGTGTCTGCATGCAGCGCCACTGCCTGCTCGAGCAACGTCGCCCAGCGGCGGTCGAGCACCGGCGGCTCCCCTGTGAGCAACGGATGAATCACGACTTCGGTTTCCGCGCTCGTCGCGTGGGCCTGCTCGATCAACCGGAGCAGCTGGGGGTCGCTCGTGTCCTCACGCGGACAAAGCACGAGTGCATGCGCGCAGCCCGCGCCGGAGGCGGCGGCGAGCGTCTCGATGGCGCTGGAGCGCGTCGCCTCGGGCCCCACGAACTCCACCGTCACCTGGGTCAGCGCCAGGTACGGGGCGATCATGGCCAGCGCCTCGGGGCGCTGCCCGTCGCTGTCGAGCATCAGGGGCACCGGAAGCGGCGGACCGCCGGAGGCAAACGCCGCGGTCAGGAACTCGAGGTTCCCCAGCGGATCCCGGCCGCCGATCACGATGGAGTGGACCTTCGTTCGCCCCAGCTGGCGATCAATCTCCTTCAGCATCGCCGTGGACGTGTACATCGTCGCTGTTTCGGCCTCGCCCGCAAAGCGCACGAACAGCTGCCGACGTCCGGCCCAGACGCCCTGTGCCTGCACGCCTGCCGGAACTCCCGCCAGCGCAGCCGCCGGCATCCGTGGTGGTGTCATCACCGCTTGCCTCCCTTTGCGTCCGTGGCTAGCTGCACGATTCGTTCGCAGAGCTCCGCGAACGAAACGCCTGCCGCGGCTGCCGCCTGTGGAATCAGGCTCAGCTCGGTCATTCCTGGAAGCGTGTTCGCCTCCAGACAATAGAATGTACCGTCTTCCGTCATACGGAAGTCAATGCGGGCGTACCCGCTCAGCTTCAGCGCCCGGAACGCGCGCCGCGCCTGCGTCTGGACCGACGCGCACTGCGACTTGGTCAGCTTGGCCGGGAAAATCTCGGTTGCCATGCCAGCCGTGTACTTGCACTCGTAGTCGTACAGCTCGTGCTTCGGGATGATCTCGCCCACCGGCAGGGCCTCGTCGCCGAGGATGCCGACGGTCAATTCGCGCCCCGGAATGAACCGTTCGATCATCACTTCGTCGTCATAGAGCAGGGCCTCCTGGACCGCGGCGGCCAATCCGTCGGGCGAAGTGACCTTGGTCAGCCCCACGGTGGAACCCTGCTTTGACGGCTTCACGATGACCGGCCATCCCATCACCGCCTCGACCTGCTCCACCGTCGCCGGTGCCATCAGCCAGTCTGCCGTCGTCACGCCCGCCGAGCGGAACAGGGTCTTCGACAGGTCCTTGTCCATCGCCAGCGCACTGGCCAGGTGGCCGCTGCCCGTATAGCAGACATGCGCCGCGTCGAGCATCGCCTGAACGGTGCCGTCCTCGCCGAGCCCCCCATGCAACGCAAGAAAGACCACATCCGCTTCGCGGACGACCGGCAGGGTCACCAGCACCGGGCTCAACTCGGTCCGCTCGAGCGAGCGCAGCTGCTCCAGCGTCGGTGGCTCACGCTTCATGGCACCGTGCGTGAGTTCCTCGAACGTCCTTTCACTCAGCACGCCGACGGCTGGGTCCATGGGCGTCACCACATGCCCCCTGCTGCGCAACGCGTGGACGATGCGCACCCCGGAGGCCAGTGATACGTCGCGCTCGGCGGACGTGCCGCCCATCATCACCGTGATGTTCATGCGGTCACCGTGCCATGAGAAAATGCAGCAGGTCGGACCGCGTGAGGATGCCGGCGAACGTGCCGTTGTGCCGCACCAGCACGGCCGGGTTGCTCTTGGTCACCAGCTTCACCACCTGGTCCACGGCCACGCCGTCATCCACGACCGGGAACGGCGCCTCCATCACATCGCCGACGGTTCGATCGAGCACCTTCGAGTCCTCGAGTCCGCGCGATGCGAGAACACTTTCGCTGACCGACCCCACGCAACTGCTGCCGTCGAGTACGGGGAGCTGCGACACGTCGTGCTGGCTCATCAGCCGCAGCGCCTGCCGCACCGTGGCGCCGGCAGCAACGCTCACGACCATCGGGGTATCGCCCGACTTGGCGCCGAGCAGCTGTCCCAGCGTCGCCTTCTCGCTATCAAGCATCTGGTTTTCACGCATCCACTCGTCGTTGTACAGCTTCGACAGGTAGCGCTCGCCCGTGTCGCAGAGGAAGGTGACCACCAGCGCACTCGGGTCGTTGACGCGACGTGCCACGTTCAGCGCCACGTGCGTGATGAGGCCGGCGGACCCGCCGACGAACATCCCTTCCTCGCGCGTGAGCCGCCGCGCCATGGCAAACGCATCGCGGTCGCTTACGGCCTGGTACTCGTCGATGACGCTCATGTCGAGCGTTCCCGGCACCTTGTCTTGTCCGATGCCCTCCACCTTGTACGGCGCACCCTCGGGCACCGTGGCGCCCTGGCTGCGCCAGTGCTCGGCGAGGATCGACCCCTGCGGATCGCCGCCGATAATCTGCACCTTCGGGTTCTTCGACTTCAGGTAGCGCCCGGTGCCGGTCAAGGTGCCGCCCGTGCCCGCGGCGCCCACGAAATGCGTGATCCGCCCGCTCGTCTGTTCCCACAACTCGGGGCCGGTGGTCGCGAAATGCGCGTCCGGGTTGGCCTCATTGTAGAACTGGTTGGCGAAGATCGCGTTCGGCGTCTCCTTCGCGATCCGCTTGGCCATCACCACGTAGTTGTCGGGATGGTCCGGCGGCACCGCCGTCGGCGTGATGATCACTTCCGCGCCGAAGGCCTTGAGCAGACGCACTTTTTCCTGCGACATCTTGTCGGGCATCGTGAAGATGCAGCGATAGCCCTTCAGGGCGGCGGCCAGCGCCAGCCCCACGCCGGTGTTGCCGCTGGTGCCTTCGACAATCGTGCCGCCGGGCTTAAGCGCCCCCGACCGCTCCGCCGCCTCGATGATCGGCAGACCGATTCGATCTTTCACCGAGCCGCCCGGATTGAAGAATTCTGCCTTGCCGTAGACCGGGGTGACGATCCCCTTGGTCACGCGGGTCAGCCGAATCAGCGGCGTCCATCCGATCGTGTCGAGGACGTTGTCGTATGGCGCGCGGTGCCGTTCGTGTGAAGTCATGTCAAGATGCCTAAGATGAGATGTTGCCGCGAACTATCGTAAACTGTCGCACGTTGTCAAACTTCAAGTCATTTCCGCCTGAACTGTACCGGCAACAGCACCAAGGCCGCGATCGGCCGGCCATGCTCCATCGCCGGCGAGAATCGAAGCCGGCGAGCGCCGAGGAGCGCCGCCGTGTCGAATGCCGCGTGCGCCGCGTGTTCCTGAATCGTCGTCGAATCGCGCACGGGCGTACCACTCGTGTCGATCCACAGGCGAAGCAGCACGTTGCCTGTCGCCCCGACATCGTACAACGCGCGCGGATACACGAACGGCGGCACACGGTTGAGCAAGCGCGGCATCACTTCAGGGCGCGCACCGCTTGGCAGCATTGCGTCGATCGCGCGCTGTGCGCCAGACTGGTCAATGCAACCCGTCAGCGCCAACACGACACCCGCCTTTGCCAACGTCCGCCTCATCGCGCCGCCGGCGGCCGTAGGTCAACGACCTTCTGCGCATCCGCCACCAGCGTAGCCAGTCGCGCGAGCGCCTCAAGTGGCGTCATCTCATTCGGTTCCAGCGCCGCCAGCTGCGCGAGCAGCGGATGCGGCGGCGGCGCGAACAGGCCAAGTTGCGGCGTGTCGTCGCGCGCCGCCCGCACCGGCTTCGGCGCTCCGCCGGCAAGGGCGGCGGCCAGGTCTTCACCTTCCAGCAGGCGCAGCAGCGCCCGCGCCCGGGCGATGACCGGCGCCGGCAGGCCGGCCAGCCGCCCTACTTCGATGCCGTACGACCGGTCGGCGCCGCCCGGCTGCAGCCGGTGCAGGAACAGGATCTCGTCCCCCGCTTCCTTCACGGCCACATTATAGTTGCGCACTGCTACTAATTCATCCGCGAGCTGCGTCAGCTCGTGATAGTGCGTCGCGAAGACCGTCTTGCATCCCACGCGGTCGTGCAGGTGCTCGCTGACCGCCCAGGCGATGCTCACCCCGTCCCACGTGGACGTGCCGCGACCGATCTCGTCCAGCAGCACCAGGCTGCGCGCCGTGGCGGTGTGCAGGATCGCACTGGTCTCGGACATCTCCACCATGAACGTGGACTGCCCGCGCACCAGGTTGTCGCTCGCCCCGACGCGCGTGAACACGCGGTCGGCGATGCCTACGTGCGCGCGGGTGGCGGGGACCCAGCTCCCCATCTGCGCCATCAGCGCGATGAGCCCGATCTGGCGCAGGATGGTGCTCTTGCCGGCCATGTTCGGGCCGGTCAGGATGATCATCCGCGCGTCGGCGGTCAGTGACACATCGTTCGGGATGAACTGGTCGCGCGGCATCATGCGCTCCACCACCGGGTGGCGCCCGCCGACGATGTCCAGCGCAAAGTCGTCGCTCACCGTCGGTCGCACGTACCCTTCGCGCGCGGCGACGTCAGCCAGCCCGGCCAGCACATCCAGCTGCGCCAGCGTGGCAGCCACACCCTGCAACCGGCCGATCTCTGCGGCCACCGCGGCCCGCAACGCCTCGAACCGCTCCCGCTCCCGTTCCTCGGTGCGCTCCGTCGCGTGCAGGACCTTCTCCTCAAACTCCTTCAGCGCCGGCGTCACATAGCGCTCGGCGCCCGTCAGTGTCTGCCGGCGCTGGTAGTCCGCGGGAACCAGGTGCTTGTTCGCGTTCGTGATCTCGATGTAGTACCCGAAGACGCGATTGTAGCCGACCTTGAGCGACCCGATGCCCGTGCGGGCCCGTTCTTCCGCCTGCAGGTTGGCGATGGCGTCCTTGCCGCCGGCCATGATCGCGCGTAGTTCATCCAGTCCCGCGTCCACACCCGGGGCGATCGTTTCGCCGTCGCCGATGGCGACGGGCGGCCGCGCGACGAGGGTCGTCGTGATCGCCGTCATCACCGACGTCGCGTTGTCCCATCCGTCGAGAAGGACCTGCAGCAGTCCGGCGGCCGACGTGCGCATCAACGCCGCGTGCACCGCCGGCAGCTGCGCGAGCGAATCGCCCAGGGCGCGCACGTCGCGCGGCGACGCGCGGCCGGCCGCCGTTTTGCCCGACAGCCGTTCCACGTCACGCACCCCATCGAGCGCCGTACGGAGCGCGGCGCGCGTTGATGCGTCGTGCACCAACGCCCCCACGGCGTCGAGCCGCGCGTCAATCGCCGACCGCTCGGTCAGCGGCGCCAGGATCCACTGCCGCAACAGGCGGGCGCCCATTGGCGTTTGCGTCCGGTCGAGAACACTCAGCAGCGTGCCGCTCGCATCGCCGCCGCGCAGTGATTCCACGAGTTCGAGGTTGCGCCGCGTCATGTCGTCCAGCGGCATCGTCCCACCCGGCCGCTCGACCACCGGCCGCGCCAGATGCGGGACCCCGCCGGGCTGCAACTCGCGCAGGTAGCGCAGCAGTGCCCCGGCAGCGCCTACGGCCACGACGTCGCCGGCGCCAATGCCCAGTCCTTCCATCGACTGCACCCGGAAGTGCTGGGCCAGGGCATCGCCTGCCATGGCCGCATCGAACTCCCACGCGTCGCGCTCGGTGAGAAGGACGTCGAGGCCGTGCAGGGTCTGCTGTGAGTCGTGGTCACCGGCCACCACGAGCACCTCGCGAGGTGACAGACGCCCCAGCATCGCCCCGGCGTCGCCACGGGCGCCGCAGACCAGCCGGAATTCGCCCGTCGAGAGGTCGGCCGCGGCGATGCCGAGCCGTTGACCATCCACGCGCACGGCACACAGGAAGTTGTTGCGGGCGCCGTCCAGCAGGTCGTCGCTGAACGCGGCGCCGGGCGTGATCGTCTCGATCACTTCGCGCTTCACAATACCTTTTGCGAGCTTGGGGTCTTCCACCTGCTCGCAGATCGCTACGCGATAGCCCTGCTGCACCAGCCGCCGCACGTACTCGTTCACGGCCTTCGCCGGCACGCCGGCCAGCGGCACTTCCGCCGCCGCGCCGTTGTTGCGGCTCGTCAGCGTCAAGCCGAGCACGCGCGACGCCGTCTCGGCGTCCTCGTAGAACGTCTCGAAGAAGTCCCCCATCCGGAAGAACAGGATGGCGTGCTGATGCCGCGCCTTGATGTCCCGGTACTGCTGCATCAACGGCGTGGCCTGGTCCCGGCTCACCGATCCTCCGCTTCCACGACTAGGGCCTTCGACCGCTTTGTGCTGAACTTCCGCGCTTCCTCTGCCGCCTCGGCGCGCGTCGCGTAATGCCCCACGCGCACGCGCCATGGCTTGGTGGGCGTCACCCGCGCATCCACACCCCGGGCGGTGAGCCGCTTCACCAGCGCGAGCGCCGCGGTGCGGTCGCCGTATGCGGCAAGCTGCACCGACCACTTGCCCTTGGCCGCCGCGGCAAGCCGCTCGGCGGCTCGTCGCGTCGAGTCCGCGGCCACTGAATCCGCGCGCGCCTTGGCGTCCATCTCGATGGCATCGCAGGGGCGGGCGTAGTACGCAATCTGGTTGAGGAGCTCCACGTCGCTCGCCGGCGTCAGGCGCCGCGCGTCACGCAGTGCGACACAGGCATCCGCCGGCTTCGCGTCCTCGAGCAGGAGCCGTCCCGTCCAGTAGCGGCCAGCGGCGCGCGCGGACGATCCAGAGTGCTCGCGCTCCAGTCGCTCCAGGTGCCGTTGCGCTGCGGCGCGATCACCGCGCGTGAACTCAAGCTGCGCCAGTCGGAGCAGCGCGTCGCTCGCGCGCGGCGACAGCGGAAACTCGATGGCGACGCGCAGGAGGTCCGTCCGCGCGGCCTCCCCTTCCTCCGCCAGCACCCCGCGCCAGTAGAGCGCCTCCGCATACGCCGGAGATCCTGCGCTGGCCGCCGCGAGCGCTGAATCCACCAGCGCGCGCCCGGCCTTGGCGTCGCCCTGATCCACCAGCCGTCGCGCGCGAGCAAAGACGTCCGTGCCCGCCTGCGCGGAAGCGGATGCCGCGCAGAGGGCCAGCAAGAAGAAGCCCCGCAGGAATCGCATCACGAGAGAGTAGTTCCTCTGTTGTCTCTCTGTTGTTTCTCTGTTGCCTCTCGGTTGTTTCTCTTTCTCATGCGCAGAGCGCCAAGACAAGGGTTTCAAGCACCTGTTCCTCCGAACTCGCCCTCGTGTCCTTCAGTGCGATGTCCGTCGTCAGGAGCAGGTCAAGCGCCCGGTCACAGCGTGTGGCGTCCCATTGCCCAATCACCTTTGTCCAGCGCTGCACGGCCTCACCCCACGGCCTGCCGACGAAGGCGCCGCCTTCCTTCAACAGGTCAAAATAGGCGCGGCTCAGCGTGCCCATCGGCATTCCGCCTGCCCGCGCAGCCGAGCCCCAGGCGAGCGCAAAGGTCTGGGCCGTCAGTGCGATGACCACGGAGACACCCGTCGTCTTCGGCTGCGCCATCACGCGCGGCAGCATCGCCAGTGCACGGGCGGCATCGCGCACCGCGACGCAGTCGAGGAGGTCGGCCAACGTCTCGCCGTGGCGAATGCCCACCACCGCCTGCACCGCCTCGGTGGTGATCTCGCCGCCATTGGTGTAGCTGAGCAGCTTGTCGAGCTCGCTGGCCAGCTGGGCGAGGTCATTGCCCACGTGGCTCACCAGGAGCGTGGCCGCGTCGGGCGTGATGCTCCCGTGCAGCGTCTCCTGCAGGTGGTGCGCGATCCACTTCATCACGCCGTCTTCACTCAGCGGCTTGCACTCGCAGGTCGTGCAGCGCGCGGGCCATGTCTTCGGCGGCTCTTCCTCCGCGGGCAGCATCAGCACCAGCACGATGTCGCGCGATGGTTTGGCGAGGTACTGCTCCAAGACGGCCAGCGGCGCCTTCTTGAGCGCCTGCGCCTCGCGTACGACGATGACGCGGCGTTCGGCCATCATGGGCAGCTGCTCAAGCAGTCCGCGGAGCCCGGGTGCATCGAGTTCCGGACCGCGCCGCATGTCCACGTTGAAATCCCGCATCGCCACGTCGACGGCGCGGGCCAGCAGCAGCCGAAGGACTTCTTCCTTGATGTAGTCTTCGTCGCCAAAAAGCACGTACACCGGGTCGAAAGACCCGGCGTCAAAGGCGGTGCGAAGGGATCGTGGCGTGGCGGCCGGCATCGGGGAGAATTATATCCCCACGCCGCCTCCCCCGCCGAGCTACTGACCGATGTAGCTGACGGTCTGCAGGCGCACCGTCGTGCCCTGCGGCAGGAGCGGTCCGGAGGGCGAGGCGCCCTGACCGGGAAGAGCCTCGAACCGGGCGCGCGAACGGGGGGCGTCGGTGGCGCTCAGGCCCGATTGGTTCGCGGCTGGCAGGCTTACGGCGCGCACTGGCGCCTGACGCAGCGGAGCAAGACGGGCCGGCGCGTGCGCCATCACCGGCACGGCGCGAGACGCCTCAGACGGGCGCGTTCGGGATGACGCCGCGAAGAGCAGCGCGACCGACGCGGCGACGATGGCGGCCGCCATCCCCCAACGCACGTGACGCGAGGGGACCGGCGAGTAGTGCAGCTCTTCGCGGGCCAGTCGCGCGTAGAGGCGGTCGCGGAAATCGGCCGACGGCTCGATCATCGGCAGGGATTGCAGCGCCATCAGCGACCGTCGGATCTGTACGTCATGGCGCGCGCATACCGGACATTCGTCGAGGTGCGCACGTCCGGCGCGCTGGGCCTGGTCCGGCAGGCACCCATCCACGAACTCCGCGTGCTGGCGCTGAAATTGACGGCAGGAAGAGGAAAGGCGGCAAGGCATCGACCTTCGATACCCGCCGCCTTTCCGGTGGTTCCATGACGCTTAGCTGGCCTTTTTCACCACGGAGGTCATGGAGGAGGAACTTGAGGGCCACGGAGTACTGCCACTTCTCGGGGGAACAGCGCTTGCCATTCAGACGCCAAGGTGGCGAGCCGTCGTTACCCCCAGCATTTGCAGTACTCCGTGGCCCTCCGTTTTCCTCCGTGAGCTCCGTGGTAAAGAAGGTCTAGGTCAAAGCACCGGACCAATGATCTCGGCAAAGGCCGCCCGGGCACGGTTCAGGCGCGACTTCACGGTGCCCAGATTGCAGCTCGTCATCTCGGCAATCTCTTCGTACGAACGGCCTTCCAGCTCCCGAAGCACGAACACCTGGCGGTGGTGCGAGGGGAGGCGGCGCACGGCGGCGTCGACCAGCTCCCGCAGGTGCCGGCGCTCAAAGGCGTCGTCCGGCCGAGCCGACGGATCCTCAAACTCCAGCGGACGATCCTCATCCTCCCAACCCGACGTCATGGTCTGGAAGTACACCAGGGGATTCCGCGCGCGGTTGCGCAGTTCGTTCTTCGCCAGGTTGGAGGCGATCGTGTAGATCCACGTCGAGAACTTCTTCGACTGGTCAAAACGAGCCAGGTGGCGGTGCACGCGGACGAAAACCTCCTGCACCAGGTCTTCCGCGCGCTCCCGATCGCCCACCGTGCGATACACGAAGTTCAGCAGTCGCGTCTGATACCGCTCCACCAGGACGTCGAACGCCAAGGGCGTTTCCGCCAGATGGGCTGTCACCAGCTGGTTGTCATCAAGCTGCTGCAGATCCGCACGCCTGACCGGCTTGAGTGACTGAACCTTGAGGGCCGCCTGCCGCATTCGCTCCTCCGTGGGGGGACAAGACCGCTGTCTGCCCACATGAGGTGCACGGATCATACCAGACGTGACCGATTGGAATGAAATGGGCAAGTCATTTAATAACAATGACTTGCCTTATTTGCTCCTTGGCGGAACTGTCTGTTTCACGAGAAGGCAGCGTCCTCAGAAAAGGACAACCATGACCGCCTCTTGTCCCATCCCTCCTCTCTCCACTCCTCTCCCTTTACCAAACCCCTGCAGTCCTTCCCTACCCCCGACAGTAAAACCCCGCCACAAACAGAATCCCAAACGCCGTCTTGAGATCCTCAATCTGCCCCGTCCGTACCATCTCCAGCGCCTTCGACATCGTCACGGGAAACGGCTCCACGAATTCGTCCGCATCGAACTCCGTCTCGTGGCGGGTAATGCCGTGGGCGACGAACAGGTGCAGCTTCTCGTCCGTGAAGCCGGGTGTGGTATAGCCCGACACGATCGGCTCGAGGTGCTCCGCCACGCACCCGGTTTCCTCGCGCAGTTCCCGCGCGGCGCATTCGGCGGGCGTCTCACCGGGGTTTGGCCGACCGGCCGGAAGCTCGTACAGGTAACCGTTGGCCGCATACCGATACTGCCGGACAAGGAGCAGCTGCGGATCGCCGCCGTGCGGATCGCTCAGGAACGGCACGACGACACTCGCGCCGCTGTGCCGGATGATCTCCTGTTCGCCCACGCGGCCGTCCGGGAATCGCACCTGGTCCACGTTCAGCGTCACCACGCGCCCCGTGTGAATGCGCTGGCTGCTGACGGTTCCGGTGGGTTCTGTCATGCGGTTTCTCCTTCGTCTGCGGTCGTCACCGACGGCGTCCCCAGCTTCAGCGCCGCCAGCGGCTCCGTAATCGCGGCGGCGTCGCCGACGGCGAGCACCTGAAGCGCCTCGGGATGCAGGTGCGCGCGCGCCGCGGCCAGGACATCGCCGCGAGTCACTGCGCTGATCTGGTTGCGATAGGTACTGAAGTAGTCATCGGGCAATCCGTACACGGTGGCCAGCGCCAGCGCTGACGCCACCGCACCGGTGGTCTCGTAGCGAATGGGAAAGACGCCGACGAGGTACTTGATCGCGAGATCCAATTCGTCCGCCGTCACCTCGGCGTCGCGGATCCGGTCGATCTCCAGCAGGATCTCACGCACCGCGGCATCGGTGACCTCGGTCTTCACCGCCGTCTCCACGACAAACGGCCCCGCGGCGCGGCGCCAATCGAAGCCGGAGTGGGCGCCATACGTGTATGCGTGTTCTTCGCGAAGGTTGAGATTGATGCGCGAGGAGAACAGCCCGCCCAGCACGGCATTCATCACCACCACACTGAAGTAGTCGCGATGCCCGCGCGGCAGGCCCACATGTCCGACGCGCAATTCCGACTGCGGGGCGTCCGTCTTGGCGACGACGTGCACCGCCCGTTCGGTGGCGCGCATCTCAGCATGCACGGCAGGTGCCGGTTCCGCCACGCGAGACCAGGTGCCAAAGCGCCTCTCGACGACAGCCCTCACCTGGTCCACCGTCACGTCACCCGCCACGATGAGCGTCGTTGTCGTACTGCCGTATCGAAGCGCATGCCACGCACGCGCCAGCGACGCGTCCAGCGCGGAGACGGTTGCCGGCGAGCCGCCTGCCGCGCGCGCATACCGCGACGAGGGCGCATAGACGACCCGTGCAAAACGTTCATCCGCGAGGCCGCGCGGTTCCACCTGCTGCTGCAGCAGTTCGGCGAGCCGCTCTGCCTTCAGGCGCTCGACATCCGCCTCCGCGAATCGCGGCGCCTGCACTACCTCGGCGAGCAGTGCCATCGCGTCATCGAACCGCGCTGGCGTCACCGTCAGCTGAACCGTGGCATCGTCCCACTCGGCGCCGCTGTCCACCGCCGTGCCGAGCCGCTCGAAGGCCTCCACGAGCGTCGTTCCGTCACGCTCCACCGTGCCTTCGGCGAGCGCTGCCGCCGTGAGCATGGCGAGTCCCTCTCGACCGGTCGCATCACCCGCCGCGCCCGCATCCACCAACGCAATCACGGAAACGAGTGGCAGCCGGTGCATCGGCGCCACGATCACGCGCAGTCCGTTCGCCAGCACAAAGCGTGTGGCGTGCGGGAACTCGTAGGGCCCAGGCGTGCCCGCAGTCGGACGCGGATGGTTCATCGCGAACCCCCTGCCGTTCCTTCTGCCGTTCCTTCTGCCGTTCCTTCTGCCGTTCCTTCTGCCGTTCTCGGCACGTAGACGAGCGACGCCCGATTGTCCTCGCCCAGGAAATCCCGCGCAAAGGCAGTGACTTCCGCCGCCGTCACCCCGCGATACCGGTCGAGTTGCTCATTCACGAGACCGGGATTCCCCAGCAAGGTCGCGAACTTCGAGATCGCATCGGCGCGATCGCCGGCCGTCTGCATCGAGGAGACGAAGTCCGTTTCTATCAACGCCAGGACCCGCTCCACTTCGTCGGCGCGAACGCCTTCCTTCCGCACGCGGTCCACCTCTGCCACCACTGCCGACTCGAGAGTTGCCGCGTCGGTTCCCGGACGCGCCGTGGCGTCGACCACGAACAGGTCGGCGCCCTTGGCGAGATCCCACGTGAACGCACTCACGTCGCTGGCCAGCTCGCGCTCCCGCACGAGCGCCCGATAGAGCCGGCTCCCACGGCGTTGTCCGAGCACCGCGGCGCACACGCTGCCGGCATGGTAGGCATCGGTACCGAACGCCGGCGCACGGAAGGCAAGGAACAGTCGCGGCACCACGACATCGTCGGCTACCACCTCGCGCGACCATCCGCCAAATGTCCGTGGCAGCTCCATTGAAGGAAGCGCCGGCCGACCGTTTCCTCGTGGAATCAGGCCGAAGTGCTTCTCGACGAGGGCTTTCGCAATGGACGGAGCGAAGTCGCCCGCAATCGTGAGCACCGCGTTGTCCGGCGTGTAGTACGTGCGGAAGAACTCGGCTACGTCTTCCAGGCTCGCTGCGCTCAGGTCTTCCATGGAGCCGATCAGCGAGTGATGGAACGGATGTTCGGGGGGAAAACACAGCGCCGGCAGCCGTTCCCACCACGTGCCGTATGGCTGGTTGTCCACCGACCAGCGGCGTTCGTTCTTCACGACGTCGCGCTGGGTATCCAGCTTCTCCTGCGTCATCGCCGGCAGCAGCGCGCCCATGCGATCCGCCTCGAGCCACAACGCAAGCTCCAGGTGATGAGACGGCACGGTCTCGAAGTAGTTGGTGCGCTCCAGCCACGTGGACCCGTTCAGGGTGCCCCCGGCGCGCTGCACCAACTCGAAGTGCTCGTTGGCTGCCACATGCTCAGACCCTTGGAAGAGCATGTGTTCGAACAGGTGGGCAAAGCCGGTTCGTCCCGGCCGTTCATTGGCCGATCCCACATGGTACCAGAGGTTCACGGCAACGACGGGAGCCGAGTGGTCTTCGGAGAGCGTGACCAGGAGGCCGTTGGGCAGCCGATACGATTCAAGCGGCAGTCGCATATCCCGAAAGTTGGTCGCGCGTGCGGCGGGCTGGTACCCCAGGCTGGTTTTCCTTGCGACACGCGGGACTTTTTCACCGCGGAGCACACGGAGAACAGCCTTGAGGGCCACGGAGTACGACAACCCCTGGGGTAACGACAGCGCGCCACGCAGATAATTGCGTGGCGCGCGCAGTTCTCCCAAGAAGTTGCAGTACTCCGTGGCCCTCAGCCGTTCTCCGTGTGCTCCGTGGTGAAGAAGAGCCCGTGGCGAACGAAGTCAGCTGAGCGCCAGCTTCTCCCCCAGCCCAGGCGCCATCACTCGATACCCCTGCCCGCGCAGCTGTGTCGCGAATTCATCCTGCGCCTCGGGCTCGCCGTGCACGAGAAAGACGTCCTTTAACCGCGGCGAGGTGCTGCGCACAGCGTCCAGCCAGTTGTGCAGCTCGGTGCGATCGGCGTGTGCGCTGTAGCCGTTCAGCACCGCCACCTGGGCCTTCAGCGGCACTTCCTCGCCGAACGTCTTGATCACGTCACGGCGCTCCACGATGCGGCGTCCCAGCGTGTGCTCGGCCTGGAATCCCACGATCAGGATGGTATTGCGCGGATTGCCTGCCCCCTGGTGCAGGTGGTGCACGATGCGCCCCGACTCGCACATCCCCGACGCCGAGATGATCACCATCGGCCCCGAGGACTGTGACAGCTTCTTCGAGTCCTGCACGTCCGGCGTGTACTTGAGCAGAGGGAACTCGAACAGCGACTGCCCGTTGTGGCTGCGCACGAACCGTTCGGTCTGGTCGAAGATGTCGGTGTTCTTCGCGAAGACCGCGGTCGCCTTGGTCGCCAGCGGGCTGTCGATGTAGATCGGCAGCCGGGGAATCTCTCCCGCGTCCGCGAGCTGGTGCAGGTCGTACACCAGCTCCTGCGTGCGCCCCACGGCGAAGGCCGGCACCAGCACCCGACCGCCGCGCGCCGCCGTCTCACGCACCACCTTCGCGAGCATCGCCCGCGCGTCCTCCACCGTGCCGTGGTCACGGTTGCCATACGTCGATTCCATCAGCACCCAGTCCGCGTTCTTCGGCGGATCCGGATCCCGGATGATCGGCAGCCCTGACCGACCGATGTCGCCCGAGAAGACCAGCCGCTTCGTGTGCGGGCCGTCCGTCACCTCGACCGTCACCGACGCGGAGCCCAGGATATGCCCGGCCTCCGAGAAGATCACGAACACCCCAGGCGCCACTTCGAAGCGTTCACCGTAATCGTGCGGCACCATGAGCTCCGCGGTGCGCGTGGCATCGCGCATTCCGTACAGCGGGTCGAAGTGCTCGCGCTTGTGCTTCGCCAGGAACTCGGCGTCCTTTTCCTGGATGTGCGCCGAATCGGCCAGCATCGGTTCGCACAGGTCGCTCGTTGCCTGCGTGGCGTGAATCGCCTTCGAGTAGCCGTTTCGCACCAGCAGCGGCAGGCGCCCCGAGTGGTCGATGTGCGCATGCGAGAGCACGATCGCGTCGATTTGCTCGATCGGAGCCGGCAGTTTCAGGTTCTTCGCCTGCACCTCGCTGCGCCGTCCCTGGAACATCCCGCAGTCGAGCAGGATCGTCTTGCCGTGCACCTGCACGACATGGCACGACCCGGTCACTTCACGGGCCGCACCCTGGATTGTCAGTTGCATGTCGTGTGCCGTGGCTCAGGAGGCGTCGTTCGTGGCCTGACGCTGAAACACTACGGTAATGCGCTGGTCGTCCTGCGACATCATGGCGGGCTCCCAGCCCGCGCGACTGCGTTCGTTCAGCAGGTCGGTCAGTGCGTCTTCGTCGTCGCGCACGTTGCGGGCAATGCGAAGGATCACCGCTTGGTATTCTTTCATGCCAGCGAAGATACTAGCTTTGCGACCTATGGTCACCTCCCCGACGCCCCCGAGCTTCACGGTCATCAACCACCCGCTGATCCAGCACAAGCTGTCGATCCTGCGCGACCGGGCCACGCCGACCAAGCTCTTCAAGGAGCTGGTTGACGAGATCGCCATGCTGATGGCGTTCGAGGCCACGCGCCACCTGCCGCTCGAACCCATCACCATCGAGACCCCGCTTGAAAGCCTCGTGGCCCAGCGACTTTCGAGCTATGAGCCCGTCCTTGTCCCCATCCTGCGCGCGGGACTGGGCATGGTGGATGGCATCCGCGCCCTGATGCCCTCGGCCCGCGTCGGACATATTGGCCTCTACCGTGACCATGAGACGCTCGAGCCAGTCGAGTACTACTTCAAGGTCCCGTCCGACATCGCGCAACGCGACGTCTTTGTGCTCGACCCGATGCTCGCCACCGGCGGCTCGGCGGTGGACGCTATCACGAACCTCAAGAAGGCCGGTGCCAAGCGCCTGCGCTTCATGTGCATCGTCGCCGCGCCCGAGGGTGCCGCCAGGCTCTGTGGCGCCCACCCGGATGTTCCCGTCTATGCCGCCGCGCTCGACCGCGAACTCAACGCCAACGGCTATATCCTGCCGGGACTTGGCGACGCTGGTGACCGACTGTTCGGGACGAAGTAAGGCTGCGGTTCGAGTGGGTCCGCCAGGCTTCTTCACCACGGAGCACACGGAGGAAAACCGAGGGCCACGGAGTACGACCACTACTTGGAGGAACTGCGAACGCCACGCTGAATAAGCGTGGCGCGCTGTCGTTAACCCTAGTTCTTGCAGTCCTCCGTGGCCCTCCAGCAGTTCTCCGTGAGCTCCGTGGTGAAAAAGGCCGCGTGGCGCTCTGTGGTGAAAAAGACAAGCCAACCCGGGCAGAAGTGACCGAGCCGTAGGACAAAGCGTCTGTAATACGATCTGCTCTTGTTCGCACTCACGTGCGGTCCTATCTTGCCGCACGTCGCGAATTATCTGCCCATCAGTCCACCGCGACGCGCCGCCACCCCAGTCGATGCTCATCAATCTCGTCCCGGACTTTTTCACGGTCCTGCAAAGCACCGATCCGGTGGCGGCTTACCAGCGCTACTTCGAGACGCATCGCCCCCTGCTCGAGGCGTACTGGCACAATTACGTGCTCGACCCAAGCGGCCCGCATTTCCTCGACGTGGTGCGCGAAGCCGTCTACGCCGACCGTGATGACCTGCGCGCCATGCTCGAGCGCGTGGACACCGTCGCCCTCGCCAAGTCGGCCGAGGAGCAGTGCGCCGCCCTCTTTGCGCTGGATTCACGAGTCGATGTTGTCCTGATGGTCGGGGTCGGCGGCGCCAACGCCGGTGAACTCGTCGTCAACGGCAAGGGCATCGCCTTCGCCTGCCTCGAGCACTTCACGGGCGTGGCCAACGCCTCCACACGCGGCCTCGGTCTCGAGCCCGAACTGCTCCCCATGTGGCTCTCCCACGAGATCGCGCACGCCGTGCGCTACACCTCGCCCCAGAGCCGCAGCGCCATGCGCCAGTTCATCGCCGAACAGGGCGGCTACTACTCGTACTGGGAGACCGGGCGGCACGTCGCCCTGCGCGAACACCTCGTCAACGAGGGACTCGCCGTGCAGTCTTCGCGCCTGCTCAGCCCCGGCCATGCCCCGTGGGAGTACTTCGGCTTCCAGCGGCGCCAGTACGTGCGCACCCGCGAGATGGAGCCCATCCTGTTCCGTTCGGTCGCCGAGGAACTCGACCACGCCGCACTCGGCCTGCGTCTGCGCTGGCTGTCGGGCGGCATGAGCGACGATGCGCGAACAGTGGATCGTTACGTCATTCCCGAGCGTGCCGGCTACTTTCTTGGCGCTCGCTTGGTGGAAGACGCCATCTCCGAGCACGGTATTGCCAAGTGCCTCCGCATGTCGGCACAAGAGTTGCTCGGTATGGCCCCCAACGAGATGGTGGTCCGCACCGCGTAGCGCCAGTGCGAGCGCGCGCGCCACACGCGCGCCACCTGGCTCGGGGCCCAGTCAGTCGTATTCCTCAGTGCCCCAGCTGTGCCCTATTTCCCGACGCAAAACGTTCTGAACACCCGTTCGAGAACGTCTTCGATATCCACCGCGCCGATTAGCATCTCGAGCGCGGACACTGCGGCCCGGAGATGGGTCGCGATGACCGGAGCTGGCAGCTTCCCGTCGTCCCACAACTCCCGGAATGCCCGTAGTTCCGTCGCGGCGACGCGCAGCGCCGATTCATGACGCGCCCGCGTCACAAGAGGCGCATCATCACCTGGGATCTCGACCCGCTGTGCAATTGCCATAGAGATCGCGCGCCGTAGGTCGTCGAGACCAGCGCCCGTGATCGCGCTGACGCGTACAACAACGTGTTCGGGGAGGCCCTTGGCGTGGGCATCTTCCCTGTGCAGCGTGGCCGTCTTGAGATCCACCTTCGTTTGCACCCGAATCAAGGCGGCGCTGGTGAGTGATTTGAGTGCAAGGACCGTACGTTCTAGGCTCTCGGCATCTTCTGCACACGCCAGCACCACGTGCGCCTGCGCCACGTAGCGCTCTGACACTTCAATGCCCAGTCGTTCCAGCCGGTCCCCGCTCTCCCGCAGGCCGGCCGTGTCCACCAGTCGCAGCGGAAAGGGCTCGTCATCCACCAGCACCTCCACTGCGTCGCGCGTCGTCCCCGGGATCTCACTGACGATCACGCGCGCTTCGCCGACCAGCGTGTTCAACAGGGCGCTCTTTCCCGCGTTCGGAGGCCCCGCCAACACCACCAATGCGCCTTCGCGCCCCAGTGCCGCCGCAGGAAGCGTGGAGAGCAGTCGGTCCACCTGGCCGATTGCGTCATCGCATGCCGCCAGAACCCGCGCCCGGCTTGGCGCCGCCTCGTCTTCCTCCGGGAAGTCGATGTCATAGGCGAGCAGAGCATCCACGTGCAGCAGCGCCTCGCGCATCGCGGTCAGCCGCTGCGACAGCGCCCCGTCCAGCTGCCGTACTGCGGCGCGGTGCGCGGCGCGCGACCGCGCATCAATCACGTCAGCCACCGCCTCCGCTTGCACCAGGTCGAGCTTGCCGTTCAGCACCGCGCGCTCCGTGAACTCCCCCGCCAGCGCCGGGCGCGCTCCCGCCGCCACGCACGCCTCCACCACCAGCGTGCTCACCAGCGCCCCGCCGTGCACCGCGAACTCCACCACATCCTCGCCCGTGTACGAGTGCGGCCCCTCGAACCACGTCACCAGTCCGTGGTCGATCAGCTGGTCCGGCTGGTCGGGTGCGTGCAGCGCTGCGAGTGTCGCCGAGCGTGCCGTCGCCGGAACCGACGTCGTCACTCGGCGCGCAATGGCCAGGGCATCGCCGCCGCTCAGCCGCACAATGGCAATCGCCCCGCGCCCCGGTGCGGTGGCGCAGGCAACAATCGTGTCGTCAGCCCTGAGTGGCATTCTTCAATTTACTGTCGGCCAGGGGTGAAGGGGTTCTTTATCACAGAGACACGGAGAAGCACGGAGGGCCACAGAGGACTACAACAAACAGGGTTAAAGACAGCGCGCCACGCAGTCATTTGCGTGGCGCGCGCCGTTCCCCCAAGAAGTGGCCGTTGCAGTCCTCCGTGGCCCTCCGTGCTTCTCTGTGTCTCCGTGATGAAAAAGCCCCTCACCCGTCCCTCATCACCCCTTCGATTTCTTCAGTCGCTCATTTGCAATCAGCCACTGCTGCGGCAGCGCGGCGAGGTTTTGCACCGTGTAGTACAGATTGAGGCCCGACGCGAAGTTGATGAGGAAGAAGGTCATCATCGCCGGCATCAGGTACGCCATCATCTTGGCCTGCGGGTTCGGCGGGGCGTTGCGCAGGCCGATCCAGCTCAGCACGTACATCGAGGCGCCCATCAGCAGCGGCAGGACGTAGTACGGATCCTTCAGCGAAATGTCCGGGAGCCACATGAACGGCACGCCCCGGAACTCGATCGTGTTCTGGAAGACAAAGAACAGCGCGAACAGGATCGGCATCGGCAGCAACATCGGCAGGCAGCCGAGCAGCGGGCTCAGCGGGCTCATGCCGTGCTCGGAGTACAGCTTCATGATCTCCTGCTGCTGCTTCTGCGGGTCGCTCTTGTACTTCGCCTGCACCGCCTGCAGCTCGGGCTGAAGCACCTGCAGCTTCATGCTCGCGCGCATCGCCTTCTGGTTCAGCGGCCACATCAGCAGGCGAATCGCGACGCCGAAGATCACCAGCACCCAGCCGTAGTTCAGCTGCGTCGTGCGCTTCATCCACAACAGCGCGCGCATCACGATCGTCGCGAACGGCTGCACGATCCCCTGCATGAAGCCGCCGTACGGGTTGGCATTCTCAAAATCGCGCCCGAGCGCCCGCATGCGTTCCCACGTCTGCGGACCCGCGTACAGGTCGAACGTGGTGGTCCCGTCGGCCGCGAGCGGCAGCACCGCGGTCGCCTTGCCGCGCGTCGCCATCTTCGACGTGCGGGTGCCTCCCTCGAACTTCACCTCGGCGATCGTCGGCGCCTTTTCCGGTGCGAGCATGCCGACGATGAAATACTTGTTCTTCGCTGTTGCCCAGTACATCGGGCCCGCCTCGAGCCGCTGTTCGCCGGGATCAAGCTTCGTGAACGCGATGCCCTTGGCGTTGCCCTTCTGTGGCTTGACCGCGTACGCCAGCGACGTGATGTCCCCCATCGTGTCGCCTTCCTGTGACACGAAGCCGGTCGGCAGGTCCACGAGCAGGAAGGCCGGCGCCGCGGCGCCGCGCACCGTCGCCTTCACGGTGCCCAGATACGTGGTGTCCTGCATCGCGTACTGCAGCGTCACGTCCGTCGTGCCGCTCGTCGCCTGGAATGTCACTTCCTGCTCACCGGTCGCGCGCGTCGCCCGGGACGTGCGGAAGGTCATCTTCGACAGGTCCAGCGTGTCATTCCCGGCCAGTAGTCGGTAGCGCAGGAGCGGCTCGTTCTTCTGGTAGATCGACACGACACCCGGCGTGGCGCCCAAGTTCTTGAACCCGGGAAGCTCCACGAGGATGGGCGAGGCGCCCAGCGACGAGAAGTGCGTGTGGCTCACCTTGGTGTTCACCGCAAGCGTCTCGGCGGAGACCGTGGCGACGGTTGCCGCGATGGCGCCAGCCGCGCCGGCGGCCGGCATCGCGGCGGTTGGTGCGGCAGTGCCGGGCGCTGGTGCCGGTGCAGCCGTAACCGCGGGCGCCGATGCGGGCGCTGCGGGACGCTGTGAATCACCAGCCACCGCCACAGGCGCCGGTGCCGGCGGCACTTTGGCGCGCGGAAACAGGAAGGGCGTGGCCACGACCACCAGGCCCGACAGCGTGAACGCGAGGAAGAGGCGCTTATCGATCATGCTGATGCGTACTCGTCAGGGCACCGGGTCGAAGCCGCCCGGCCGGAATGGATGACACCGCGCGATGCGTTTCAGCGCGAGCCATCCACCACGCAAAGCGCCATGCTTCTCCAGCGCTTCGATGGCATAGTGGGAACAGGTTGGATAATAGCGACACGACGCGGGCAGAAGTGGCGATAGCGCCACCTGGTATCCACGAACGAGAAGGACGAGCAGGAGTTTCATTCGGGAATCACGGCCTCTCTCCGCCGGGCGCTGCCGTACTCTGCCGGATCTTCTCGCTCGCTTTCCGCAGTGCCCCGCGCAGTGTGTCGAAGTCCGCCTTGTAAGCGCTCGGCGCCGCGCGAACCACCACGTCGAGCGCCTCCATCGACGGCAGCAGCTCGGTGCGAATCAGTTCGCGCAGGCGGCGCTTCACGAGGTTCCGCTCCACCGCGGAATGACTGTACCGCGGCACGATCACCCCCACACGAGGGCGACGCAGAGGGGAAGCGATGTATCGCACCTCGAGCTGCACGGTGCGAATTCGCTTCCCCTCAACACGGACGGCCTCGAGATCTCCCTCGCGCGTCAGTCGCGACGCGCGAACGAGGCGCAGGCGATTAGGCGCCGGCGTACTTCGACGGGAGCTTCACGGTGAGGCTCTTCCGCCCCTTCTTGCGGCGGCGGCTCAACACCTCGCGCCCCCACTTGGTTTCCATCCGCGCACGGAACCCGTGCGTCTTGATGCGGCGCTTGTTCCGTGGACGGTAGGTCGGCTTGCCCATATTAACTCCAAAATGCGTGGCGACTTACAAGACAGACCTGTAAACGTAGTAGCGCGATGGAGATAGGTCAAGTCGCCTAATTTGGTTTGGACTCACGAACGTTGACTTTTCCACATCGGGCCCGTAACCTCGGCTCCCTTCGATGGTGAAGAGGGGCGGGTCTTTTCATCACAGAGACACGGAGGAGCACGGAGGGCCACGGAGAACTACACCAACTGGGGGTAACGACAGCACACCACGCAAGATCCTGAGTGGCAATCGCAGTTCCTCCAAGTTGTTGCTGTTGCAGTCCTCCGTGGCCCTCCGTGCTCCTCCGTGTCTCTGTGATGAAAAACCCCGTCCCCGTCCCCCTCCACCCCGCGTTCACAAGCCGCTCTAGCGTATCCACACTGTAGTCCGAAGATGAGTCTTTCTCCCAGCGATGCCTGGTCCCGCCTGCTGGACCGCGCGCGCGATCACATACCTGCACATACGATCGACCAATGGCTCGCGCCGTTGGCGGCTCTTGAGTTCGATGGGCAGCGGCTGACGCTCGCCGCACCGGACCAGTTCGCTGTGGACTGGGTCGCTTCCAAACACGCGACATTCCTCGAGGGGCTGGCCCCGATCTGCCTCGGCCACCCAGTCAAGCTTCACCTGAAGGTCCAGGACGAACGCAGAACTCGTTCACAAATGGACCTGTTTGTACCACAGAATGAAGCCAGTATAGAGCCAGTATCGGTAGATAATTCGATTGTATTGAGCCAGTTGAACGAACGCTACACGTTCGACCACTTTGTCATCGGCAAGTCCAACGAGCTCGCGGCTGCTGCCGCGGCTGCCGTCGCCGAGGCCCCTGGCACCTCATATAACCCGCTCTTCATCTACGGCGCCACCGGGCTGGGCAAGACCCACCTCATGCAGGCCATCGCGCACCGGATTCTCGAGCGCAATCCGTCCGTGCGAGTCACGTATATCACGGCAGAGCAGTTCCTCAACGACGTCATCAACTCCATCGAGACCCGCTCGATGAATGAGTTCAAGCGTCGCTACCGGCAGTCCGACCTGCTCCTCGTGGATGACGTGCACGTGCTCGCCGGCAAGCAGCAGACGCAAGAGGAGTTCTTTCACACCTTCAACGCCCTCTACGAAGCGGGCCGGCAGATCGTCCTCACCTCTGATCGCCCGCCCTCGGAGATTCCGCGCCTCGAGGATCGCCTCAAGAGCCGCTTTGAGTGGGGAATGGTCGCTGACGTCTCGGCGCCGGACCTCGAACACCGCATTGCCATTCTCCGCCGCAAGGCGCAGATGGATCACCTCGAACACACCATTCCTGACGAGGTGCTCCACTTCATTGCCGACCACGTGCAGGCCAATGTGCGTGAGCTTGAGGGGTCCATTATCAAGCTCCTCGCCTTTTCGTCCCTCCGGCACCGCGTGGTCACCGTGGAGCTGGCGCGCGAGGCCTTGCGCGACAAGCTCAGGTCCTCGGAGGCCTCCGCCCCTCCCCGGACCACCCGCCAGGACAAGGTCCTGCAGATCCAGCAGGCTGTGGCCGCCGAGTGGGGGGTCACGGTGGACGGACTGACCTCGAAGACGCGCACCAAGGTCCTGACCGTCCCCCGGCAGGTCGCCATGTTTCTGACCAGGGAGATCCACGGTCTTCAGTTGGTCGAAATCGGGGCTGCCTTCGGCGGCAGGGACCACTCAACGGTCATTCACTCGCTCGAACGCGTCGGCGAGATGATCAAGGAAGACGCCGGTTTTTCAGTGCGTGTGGAAAAGGTGAGGGAAACTGTCCGTCATACCCACTGGTGAACACGGCGGCCCAGATCGGCCGCTGGTGACAAATGTTCCACCCGCGAGTCCTGTTGCTTTCCACAGCCAATCTACGTCTTCAATTGGCAGGAAAGTGCAAGCAAATGAACCACTTGTATTGATTTTCCACTTTCCACACGCTACTACTACTACCGCCACGTTTTTTCAATTCCCTTGGGTTGGTTAAGGCGCTCCAAGCCAATCCACACGTGACCCTCACCACACCGATTGGCATGCGGTTCACGATCTCTCGCGAGAAGCTGCAAGAAGGATTGAATGCCGTGGCGTCGTCTGTTCCCTCAAAGACGACGCTCCCGGTTCTTGCAAACCTCCTCGTCCAGACCACGGACAAGGGAATCCGCATTTCCGGCACCGATCTCGATATCGCGGTGTCCACGGAAGTGACGGCCGACGTGGAATCAGCCGGCGCAATTACGATCCCGGCGAAGAAGCTGTCAGAAATCGCGCGCGAGCTGCCGGCGGCACCGGTTCGCATCTCGTCGTCTGGTGATCAGCGCATCTCGCTCGAATGTGGAAGATCGCGCTTCAAGTTGCTTGGACTCCCGAAGTCGGAGTTCCCGAGCTTCCCTGCCGTCAACTTCGACAAGAGTATTCGCATTCCGTCTGGCGAGCTGCAGAAGCTCATTGCGCATACGGCGTTTGCCGCGTCCACTGAGGAAAGCCGGCCTATCCTCAATGGCGTGCTGTGGGAGCTGCGCGCCGATCATATGCGCATGGTGGCAACGAACGGCCACCGCCTGGCCAAGATGGAAGTCCCGGTGCATGGCACGGGTGACCACGCCGACCTGATCATTCCGCCAAAGGCGCTTGAGCAGATCCGCCGCCTCTTCCCCGCGGAAGAAGAGCTCGAAGTGGCGCAGGGCGAGAACCACCTCGGCTTCCGCTCTCCGTTCACGGCGGTCTTCACGCGCCTCATCGAAGGGCCGTATCCGAGCTACGATCAGGTCATCCCCAAGGACAACGACAAGATCGTCACGCTCGACAAGGCCGCGCTCATCAGCGCCCTCAAGCGCATGTCGGTGGTGGCGTCCGACCAGACGCACCGCATCCGGATGTCGTTCAACGCCGGGATGCTCAAGTTCAACGTCTCGACCCCTGACCTGGGCGAGGCGCAGGACGAAATGGCGATCCGCTACAACGGCGATCCGCTGGAGATCGGCTTCAACGCCGCGTACCTGCTCGAGATCCTCCGCTTCCTGCCGACCGAAGAGGTGAAACTCTCGTTCAAGGCGCCGGAGCGAGCCGCGACGATCGAGCCGGAAGGATGGAACGATCCGGCCAAGTATCTGTGCCTGCTGATGCCATTGAGACTTGTGGATTAGGTCTTTGGGTGAAGGGGTTCTTCATCACAGAGACACAGAGGAGCACAGAGGGCCACGGAGGACGACAACTTCCTGGAGGAACTGCGAACGCCACGCTGGTTTCAGCGTGGCGTGATGTCGTTAACCCTAAGTTTTGCAGTACTCTGTGGCCCTTTGTGCTCCTCTGTGTCTCTGTGATGAAAAGTCCCTTCACCCATAAACCCGAGACCTTCAGTGGCGCGCTGTCGTTAATTCTAGGGTTTGCACTACTCCGTGGCCCTTCGTGCTCCTCTGTGTCTCTGTGATAAAGAAATCCTCAATCAAGAATCAAGGTGTAAACGTCAGCGCCAGCGCGCTTTCCTGGCGTACCGATTGATTCCGCAGCCTGCTCTTGAGCGAGAGCTTGAGCGACGTCGTGCCTGACGCGCGCAGGGGGCGGCCAAGCGCGGGATCGACGATATAGCGCAGCGTTCCGCTCGACTCTCCTTCAAGCGAGACCGGCTCGCCAAACTGGTCGCCCGCACCGGCGATCCGTCCGCGACTCGTCCGGTCAACCGTCACCACCACACGAGCACCGCCTTCAACCTCTGCGCGCTGCACGCGAAACCTCCGTACTACCAGGCCACGCAACGGAATGCGATCGCGACACGAAAGCGTCTGCACCGTATCGGTCCACTCTCGGCCGAGCACCAACGTGTCCGGCAGCGAAGGCCACGCATCATGCAGGCCCTGCAATGCGCTGAGTGTCGGGTCGGTGCACGCAGAACTCTCCGCGGGCAGGGTGAAGGAGAGCCCCGCCACTCCAGGAGTGCGGGCGGCAGAAAATGGCTTGTTCACCTGCAGGCCGGCAGGAGCCATCGGCGCCGCCCCGCCAACACTGACGCGGTAATCGGCAAGCAAGCCATTGACCCGCTGGTGCGCTGGCGACGCCCACACAAACGAGGCGCCAAGCACTGCCTGAATGGTGTCCACGCGCGTCACGGTGTCGCTGGCGATCGTCACCACGGCGCGCGTGTCGATACTGACCTTCTGGGAGGGTGCAGTCGCGAGCGCCCATGGGCCAGCCGTGTTGAACGCGCTGCGCGCCGCGGGCGGTACAGGAACCGGCGGCGCCGGACGCCTGATGATTGACGGAACACACCCCGTCACCAGAAACGTCGCACCCAGCACGAGGAAGGACGGGAGTCTCATCATGATCCCGAAAGATGCGCAAACAAACGCCCCGTTGCAGCCGGAGCCACAACGGGGCGGGACGACGGCCGGCCTATAAGCCGGGTTCTGTCGGAACCGAAGTTCCGGACGGTCATTTCTCTCGGCGTACGGTCGCCCGTACGCTCTAGCAACCAACCCGCGGCGTCTCGATCGCAGAGGACTGCTGCTCGCCGCCTATTTGGCCTTGCTCCCGCTGGGGTTTGCCGTGCCACACATGTTGCCATGCGCGCGGTGGGCTCTTACCCCACCCTTTCACCCTTACCTCCGCTTTCGCGAAGGCGGTTTGCTTTCTGTTGCACTGTCCGTCACGTCTCTCGACGTGCCCAGGCGTTACCTGGCAGCGTGTCCATGGAGCCCGGACTTTCCTCGGCGCGCTTTCACGCGACGCGACCGCCCGACCGACCGACATCCCCTCGGAAGATAGCGTCTGGGGGAAGGGGGTGCGGTGCCGGCGCCACTCGGCGCGGTGACGAAGCACCACAAAACGGCAGGACCGTGTGACGCGCCGGTGACGCGGCCCAGCATCGTGCGGGCAGACCCCCAGCCCGGAGGCTGCCATGACCGCTCGCTTCGCGCCCCCGTCCTCTCCTGCCGTGTTCACCTGGGTTGACCCGGGAGACCGTCCCCGGGTGGATGCGGCGGGAAGTGGCGTGTACCGCGCGGTGCACCACGATTCGGTGGACGCACTGCGGCATCAGGTGCGCCGAACCGCCCCGGCGGCGGTCTTCATGTCCGTGGGTCGGCCGCTGTCCGATCATGCGCCGCGGGTGGCGCGCCTCGTCCGCGAGTTCCCTCGCGTGCCGATGGTCGCACTCCTGTCGCGGGTCGATCAGTCCACGCCACATGCCGTACTGAACCTGGGGAACTGCGGCATCCGGAACCTCGTCGACGTGCGGGATTCGAGCGGATGGCACCGGTTGCGCGAATTCGTCGCACAGGAGGCCGTGGGAGACATCGACCGCCTCGCGCTCGCCATGTTGCGCGAGGAACTGGACGGCGCTCCGGATGATTGCTGGCGGTTCTTCGAGGCGCTGTTCCACGCGCCCCGGCCGGTCACCACCATTCGCGCACTCGCGCGGGCGCTCGATGTGTTGCCGAGCACGCTGATGAGCCGGTTCTTTCGAGCGAACCTGCCCGCGCCCAAGCGATACCTGTCATGGGCGCGCCTGGTGCGCGCCGCGCGGCTGCTCGAGAACCCCGGCCTCAGTCTCGCCGACGCGTCCAACCAGCTGGAGTACTCGTCGGCTCAGAGCTTTGGCCGGCACGTCAAGACCGTTCTCGGCGTCACCGCCGGGCAGTTCAGGCGAGCGCACGACGGCCGCGCCATGCTCGTGCGGTTCCGTGATGAGCTGCTCCGTCCGCATCGCGACAAGCTGCTCGACCTGCGGCCGCTCTCAGGGTACCCGCTCGGACGACGCAAGCGGGCGACGGTTCACTAGGGGGACGGGGCTTTTCATCACAGAGACACAGAGGAGCACGGAGGGCCACAGAGGACTGCAACGTCTTGGGGGAACTGCGCTTGCCCATCAGAGGCCCACGTTGCGCGATGTCGTTACCCCAGTAGGTGCAGTACTCCGCTACTCTTTGTGCTCCTCCGTGTCTCTGTGATGAAAACACCCCATAACGAGGCAACAAACAAACATGCCAGGCTTCGACCTGAACACGACGCCAGATCCGCTATCAGAGCGGGTTATCGGCGCGGCCGTCGAAGTCCATCGGCATTTAGGGCCCGGTTTGCTGGAGTCCGTCTATCTCGCCGCCATGGAACACGAACTACTTGGGCGAGGGATGGGCTTCGTGAGCGAGCTCCCACTACCGGTCCGATACAAGGGGACGGAACTCGACGGAGTGTTGCGCATCGACCTATTGGTCGAGCAGGAACTCGTCGTCGAGCTAAAGGCAGTCGAAGCCGTTCTCCCGGTGCACTGTTCGCAGGTGTTGACGTACCTGCGCGTCGGAGATTTCACCCGCGGCCTGCTCATCAATTTCAACGTGACGAAGCTCGTGAATGGAGTACGGAGGTTTGTTAGATAGGGGGACGGGGCTTTTCATCACAGAGACACGGAGGAGCACGGAGGGCCACAGAGAACTGCAACTTCTTGGGTTAAAGACATCGCGACACGCTGATGAATGCGTGGCGCTCGTAGTTCCCCAAGTTGTGGCCGTTGTAGTCCTCTGCGGCCCTCTGTGCTCCTCCGTGTCTCTGTGATGAAACAGCCCGGCCCCCCCCCCCCCCCCCCCCCCCCCCCCCCCCCCCCCCCCGCCCCCACCGGCGCACCCCCGCCCACCCCCGCCGGCCCGCCGCGCCCCCCGCCCCCCCTCCCCCCCCCCCCCCCCCGCCGCCCACCCGCCCCGACCCCGCCCCCGCCCCC